>NZ_CP121124.1:320000-735000 GCF_038070535.1 Thalassospira sp. SN3W | reverse complement strand
CGCCCTGATCCGGGCCGAAAAATTCTAGGACGGAGTTCCCGATGACAACCGATCTCGGCCAGTTCGCGCTTTATTGCGCGATCCTGCTGGCGTGCGCCCCGTTGCTGGGCGGGTATATGTACCGGGTTTACAGCGGGCAGCGGGTTTTGCTGTCCCCTGTTTTCGAGCCGGTTGAGAAAGTCATTTATCGCATCTGCGGCATTGATGCGCAGGCGTCGCAACACTGGTCACGCTATGCCGTGACCCTTCTGGCCTTTAACGCGGCCGGATGGGTTTTGCTGTTTGCCATTCTGCGTTTGCAGCATCTTTTGCCGTGGAATCCGGCCGGGCTGGCGCCGATGTCGTCCGATCTGGCGTTCAATACGGCGGTCAGTTTTGTCACCAATACCAACTGGCAGGCCTATGGCGGTGAAACTTCACTGTCCTATTTCAGCCAGATGGTCGGCCTGACCATGCAGAACTTTGTCAGTGCTTCGACGGGTATGGCGGTTGCCGTTGCGGTGATCCGCGGATTTGCCGGGCGCAAGGTCCGGGATCTTGGCAATTTCCACGTCGATATGACGCGCGGGGTTCTTTACATTCTGCTGCCACTTTCGATTATCGCAGCAATTTTCCTGATGTCGCAGGGCGTTCCGCAGAACCTGAATTCCTATGTCGATGCAACCACGCTTGAGGGCACAAAGCAGGTTCTGGCGCAGGGACCGGCGGCATCGCAGATCGCGATCAAGCAGCTCGGCACCAATGGTGGCGGCTTCTTTAACGTCAACTCTTCGCACCCTTATGAAAACCCCACAGCACTGAGCAATCTGCTTCAGATGGTATATCTGTTGCTGATCCCGGCGGCTTTTTGCTTCCTGTTCGGCAAAATGGTTAATGACAAGCGTCAGGGCATTGCGATTTTTGCCGTGATGGCCGTGCTATTTGTCGGTGGATTTACCGCGACCTATAGTGCGGAGAGTTCAGGCAATGCGTTGCTGACAAATTCCAGCACGATTGTTGCCAATCCGGGCAATATGGAAGGTAAGGAAACCCGTTTTGGTATCCTGAATTCCACCCTGTGGGCGACAGCAACGACGGCCGCGTCGAACGGATCGGTCAATGCCATGCATGACAGTCTGACACCACTTGGCGGCATGGTAACAATGCTGAACATGCAGCTTGGGGAAATCGTCTATGGCGGTGTTGGTGCCGGTTTCTACGGTATGCTGCTGTTTGTTGTTCTGACGGTCTTCATTGCCGGACTTATGGTCGGGCGGACGCCGGAATATCTGGGCAAGAAGATCGAAGCCCGCGAGATCAAGCTGGCCGTTCTGGCCATTCTGACCATGCCGATCGGCATTCTGGTATTCGGGGCCCTGTCGGCCACCGTTCCGGTCGCTATGACGGCAGTACAGGATGCCGGTCCGCACGGGCTTTCGGAAATCCTTTATGCCTATAGCTCGGCGACGGGCAATAACGGCTCTGCCTTTGCCGGGTTCGGAGCAGGAATGCCGTTCCATACTACCTTGCAGGGCATTGCAATGTTGCTGGGGCGTTATGGCTTCATCATTCCGATCCTGGCGATTGCCGGGTCGCTCGGGACAAAGAATGTCGTTCCGGTTTCGGGTGGCACATTCCCGACCCATGGTCCGCTTTTCGTTACCCTTCTGATTGCCGTCATTCTGATTGTCGGTGGTCTCACTTTCTTCCCGGCATTGGCACTTGGCCCGATTGCGGAGCATTTCGCAATGTTGGCCGGAATTGCCTACTGACCGGAGGAGTACAGAAAATGAAGAAAACAGAAAATTCCCGTCTGCTGGACGGGGCGCTTGTCCGGACTGCCAGTATTGAGGCGTTTCGCAAGCTTGATCCGCGGATCATGATCCGCAATCCGGTGATGTTCATGGTCGAAGCCGGTGCGGTGATGGCAACTGTCATAAGTATTCATACTGGTATGACGGGCGGTCCGGACCTGTCGGCCCTGATCCAAATTACCGTCTGGCTTTGGTTTACCGTCCTGTTTGCCAATTTTGCCGAGGCGGTCGCCGAAGGTCGTGGCAAGGCACGTGCCGATAGCTTGCGGTCAACCAACAAGGAAACCCAGGCAAAAAAGCTTCGCAACGGGGAAAAGACCGCCGTTGAAATGGTCGCAAGCAGCCGTCTTTCGCCCGGTGACTTTGTACTGGTCGAGGCGGGCGATGTCATCCCGGTCGATGGCGAGATCGTCGAAGGGATTGCTTCGGTCGATGAATCTGCGATCACCGGCGAATCTGCCCCGGTTATCCGCGAAAGTGGCGGGGACCGGTCGGCGGTAACCGGCGGAACGCGGATTGTGTCAGACTGGCTTAAAGTCCGTGTTACCGCCAAACCGGGCGAAAGCTTCCTTGATCGCATGATCGCGATGGTCGAAGGCGCGCAGCGTCAGAAAACACCAAACGAGATCGCGCTTAATATCCTGCTGGTCGGCATGTCGATCATCTTCCTGATCGTTGTGGTCACGCTTGAACCGTTTGCGCTGTTCTCGGGCACCTCGATCCCGATGGCATTTCTGATTGCGTTGCTGGTGACCTTGATTCCGACGACAATTGGCGGGTTGCTGTCGGCCATCGGGATTGCCGGTATGGACCGTCTGGTCAAGGCCAATGTCATCGCCAAGTCCGGGCGTGCGGTTGAGGCATCGGGTGATGTCGATACGCTGCTGCTTGATAAAACCGGAACCATTACCTTTGGCAACCGCATGGCAGACGAATTTGTGCCCCTCAAAGGTGTCACAGATCGCGAAGTGGCGGAAGCTGCGGCAATCGCATCGCTTGCCGATGACACGCCGGAGGGTAAATCGATTGTCGAGCTGGCAGGCAAATTGTTTGTTTTCCGGGGTGATAAATCGAAACTGTCCAAGGCGATTGCCTTTAGTGCCGAAACCCGTATGTCCGGTGCGGATATCGGTGCGGATGAATATCGTAAAGGTGCCGGGGACGCGATGCGGGCTTATGCCGACGCAGGTCCGCAGGTTGCCGAACTTGGCCGGATCGTTGATGGCATTGCCAAATCGGGTGGTACACCGCTTGTGGTGGCAAAAAACCACAAGATCATGGGTGTCATTCATCTGAAGGACATCATCAAGCCGGGCATTCGCGAACGTTTTGCCGAACTGCGTGCCATGGGCATTCGGACGGTCATGATTACGGGGGACAACCCGTTGACGGCGGCCGCGATTGCCGCCGAGGCCGGGGTGGATGACTTTCTGGCCGAGGCAACGCCCGAAAAGAAACTGGAACTGATCCGTCAGGAACAGGAAGGCGGGCGCCTGGTGGCGATGTGCGGTGACGGATCGAACGATGCGCCGGCCCTGGCACAGGCCGATGTCGGGGTTGCGATGAATGATGGCACCCAGGCCGCACGCGAGGCGGGCAACCTTGTAGATCTTGATAGCGATCCGACCAAGCTGATCGAGATCGTCCAGGTCGGCAAACAGTTGCTGATCAGCAGGGGCGCGTTGACGACATTTTCGATAGCCAATGATGTTGCCAAATATTTCGCAATCCTGCCCGCACTGTTCATTGCGGCCTATCCGCAGCTCGGTGCGCTGAACATCATGGGGCTTGCCAGCCCGCAAAGTGCGATACTTTCGGCGGTGATCTTTAATGCCCTGATCATTATCGCCCTGATCCCGCTGGCCCTGCGTGGTGTGCGGTTCACACCGGGAAGTGCAGCGGCGCTGTTGCGTCGAAACCTTCTGATCTATGGCCTTGGTGGCCTGATCGTTCCCTTTGTCGGCATCAAGGTCATCGACCTTCTGATTAATGCCGTTGGTCTGGTTTAACGGAGAATTTGTCATGTTGAACTTGTTACGTCCGGCCATTGGTATGGCTGCTGTAATGACGGTGATAACCGGGATTGCCTATCCGCTGGCAATGACCGGGATTGGTCAGGGTTTGTTCGCCGAAGAAGCCAATGGCAGCCTGATTGAAAAGGATGGCGTCGTGGTTGGTTCGCGTCTGATCGGCCAGAAGTTTGAAAGTGATCGATACTTCCATCCGCGCCCTTCCTATGCCGGTGACGGTTATGAGGGGGACAATTCCGGTGGTTCCAATCTTGGGGCGACCAGCAAGGAACTGGTAAGCGGGATCAAGGCCCGTGCCTTGGATCTGTCGGCGGAAAACGGCAATCGCCCGGTGCCAATAGATTTTCTGACGGCATCGGGCAGTGGACTTGATCCGGATATCTCGCCCGCAAGTGCCCGCTTCCAGATGGAGAGGGTGGCAAAAGCCAGAGACATCCCACTCAACGATCTGGAGGAACTTGTGGCTGCCCATATTCAGGACAGAACCTTTGGCCTGCTCGGTGAACCACGGGTCAATGTTCTGATGTTGAATCTGGCTCTGGACGAAATATCGTCCTGAGGTAATGAAACAACAGGATGAAATTGGGCACTGGATTGTCCGATGGCAGTCCAGTGTCCAGCAAAGAGCAATCATGCGTCAGGCGGAGGAGATGCGTGCTGTCTGGCTCCGTAACAGAGTGCTGTCAGCCTGTCGGCGATTTATCCCTGCGATCCGCCGATGGTTCTGATATGACGAGATAAATACGAAAGGCTTGGATCGACGCAATATGACCGACGAAGAGGAACGCCCATCCCCCGAAGCCCTGCTGGAACAGACCCGCAGGGATGAGAGGGGCAAGCTCAAGATCTTTCTGGGCGCCTATCCGGGCGTCGGAAAGACCTATGCCATGCTTCAGGCCGCGCAGGAACGGCGGAAGGAAGGGCGGGATGTCATTGTCGGGATCGTCGAAACCCACGGGCGCGTGGAAACCGAAAACCTCTTGCGCGGTCTTGAAGCATTGCCGCGCAAGAGGCTTTTGCATCGGGGCCGTGTTTTTGGGGAAATGGACATTGACGCGATCATCTGGCGCAAGCCGGAAATCGCCCTTGTTGATGAACTGGCACACACCAATGTGCCGGGCAGTCGTCACGAAAAACGCTATCAGGATATTGATGAACTGCTTGATGCCGGGATTGATGTCTATACGACGCTGAACATCCAGCATCTTGAAAGCCTGAACGATATTGTCGCCCGGATTTCACGTGTTCGCGTACGCGAAACCCTGCCCGACAGTTTCCTTGAAAAAGCCAATGAAATTGAACTGATCGATCTGCCGCCTGATGATCTTTTGCAAAGACTGCGCGATGGCAAGGTTTATGTCATCGATCAGGTGGGGCGCGCGCTCCGGCATTTCTTCAGCAAGGGAAATCTGACCGCACTTCGCGAACTGGCGATGCGTATTGCAGCCGAACGCATTGATGCGCAGATGCTGGAATATATGCGTACCCATGCGGTCAGCGGCCCATGGCCGACGCAGGACCGCCTGATGGTGTGCCTGAATGAAAGTCCGGTGGCCAAAAAGCTGGTGCGCACGGCCAAGCGGATGGCAGAACGCCAGCGTGTTCCGTGGATCGCCTTGCATGTCGAAACACCACGCGACGACCGGATGGCGAATGCCGAAAAAGATGACATTGCCGAAGCACTGCGTCTGGCGGAACAGTTGGGGGCGGAAATTGTCACGCTTCAGGCGGAATCCCATTTGGCACGCGAGATTTCCGCATTGGCGTCCAAACGCAATGTCACGCGTCTTCTGATCGGACGGCCAAGGCGAAGACGCTGGACCGGATTGTTGCGTGAAAATGTGGCGCGCAAGCTGCTTGAGAATGCTGAGGGCTTTGATGTTACGGTCATTGCCGCGGACGCGGATGAGAAAAAACGTTCGCTGATCTCGGACAATCCGTTCGAGCCCGGAAGCTGGCGATCACGCAGCCTTTCATGGGTCTTTGGCAGCGTTACTGTGGCAACCGTTGCCGCACTTTTTGCCGACCGCTATGTGCCGCTTGGCAATCTGTCGCTAATTTATCTTCTGGCGGTACTGTTAACTGCAATCCGTTGCGGCATGTGGCCGTCGATTGCCGTCAGTCTTCTGTCTTTCATTTCCTACAATTTCTTCTTCACTGTTCCCTATTACACCCTGTCGGTGTTCCATCATGAACAGCTGATTACCATCGTATTTTTCCTGATTGTTTCGGTCATTGTTGGCAATCTGGCAGGACGTCTGCGCCTTCAGGTCGATGCCATGAAAACCAGTGGCAAGCGCACCGCCAATCTTTATGATTTCAGTCGCAAGATTGCGGCGGCGGCATCGCTTGACGATGTTTTGTGGGCGGCGGTGCATCATGTGGCCGCGACGCTTGATTGCCAGTCGATGGTCCTGCAGCCGGGTACGGACGGATCGTTGGAAATTACCGCAGCCTACCCACCAGAAGACCAGCTGGGGCTAAAGGATTGGGGGGCCGCCGAATGGGCGTGGGAGCATTCCAAGCCGGCCGGATGGCGATCGGAAACCCTGCCGACAGCCGAATGGCTATTCATGCCGGTGAATACTCCGCAGGGACCGCTTGGTGTTCTTGGTGTCCGCTTCAGGGAAGATGCGCGCACATTGGGGCCTTCCCAGCGTCGCCTGCTTGAGGCGCTTGTCGATCAGGTTGCGGTTGCTGTTGAGCGTACCCGTCTTGCGACCGATATCGAAGAAGCACGATTGCTGAGCGAGACCGAGCAGCTCCGCGCGGCACTTTTGTCTTCGGTATCACATGATTTGCGCACCCCACTGGTATCGATCATCGGGTCGGCGACGACATTATCAAGCTATGGCGACAGCATGGGAGAGGAAGATCGCGGGCAGCTTACCCAGACCATCCTTGAGGAAAGCGAACGTCTGAACCGGTTCGTCCAGAACCTTCTGGATATGACACGCCTTGGCTATGGTGCCTTGCAGCCGAAAAAGGAATGGTCCGATCTGGCCGAGATCATTGGTCGTGCGGTCAAGCATGTCCGCAAATATGCCGGGTCGCGATCCTTTGATGTGCAGGTATCGCCCGATCTGTCACCGATCCAGCTTGATCCGGTTCTGATCGAACAGGTTCTGTTCAATATTCTTGATAATGCTGTAAAGCATACCGCCGACAATGGTCGGATTACAGTAAGTGCCAAGGCAGATAAAACACGGATGGTGGTCGAGATATCGGATAATGGTCGCGGTATTCCGGCCGAAGCCCGGCAGGCTGTTTTCGATGTTTTCTATCGTGTTCGCGCAGGCGATAGCCAGGTGGCGGGTACGGGGCTTGGATTGTCGATCTGCCGTGGTTTTATCGAGGCGCATGGCGGACGTATCGTTGCACTCGACGGGCCGCAGGGTGTGGGCACAACCATTGCCATAACCCTGCCGATGACCGCGATGCCGACGGTTGCAGAAGATGACGAGGATTTGCCGAATGGCAGTGCGGAAGGAAGCTGACATGCGCGATCAGGCCAAAGTGCTGATCATTGATGACGAACCGCAAATTCGCAAATTCCTGCGGATCAGCCTTGGCGCGCAAGGATATGAGGTGATCGAGGCCGAAAACGGCAAATCCGGCATCGAGAAATGTGCCCTTGAAACCCCGCATCTTGTCATTCTTGATCTTGGACTGCCCGATCTGGATGGGCAGGAGGTTTTGGCGAAAATCCGGGAATGGAGTGAGGTCCCGATTATCGTACTGTCCGTGCGTGCCAATGAGGAAGAAAAAGTGACTGCCTTGGACCATGGCGCAAACGATTACGTGACAAAGCCGTTCGGAATTGCCGAATTGATCGCACGGGTGCGGGTTATCTTACGCAGCCGCAAATCCGAAGACCTGAACAGTAGCGAGATTGTTTCGGGCGAGCTGAAGATTGATCTGGCAGCGCACAGGGTTTTTAAGGCCGATAATGAACTGAAACTGACCAAAAAGGAGTTTGCCTTACTGACCCTTCTGGCACGTAACGCAGGGCGTATCGTGACCCATCAACAGATTTTGCGCGAAATCTGGGGACCTGCGCAGGAAAGTGAAACACATTATCTGCGTATCTATATTGGTCATCTGCGCCAGAAACTTGGCGATGATCCGCTTAACCCGACCTATATCGAAAACGAGCCGGGGGTTGGATACCGGTTTTGTTAATACCGAAGTATTCCGGAGGTGAAAATGTGCGAGAGTTTCCTTTTGTCGCGGGCTCACAATTCGGGACTATATAGCTTTATGATATGAGCTTAACGGGACTTGTAAGTGGCGCCCATTTTGAGCGTTCTCGTCCCGTATGTCGTTTGGTATTGAAGTTTCGAAGAGATCAATTTTAGAGAGCGTCATCAAAAATGACGTTTTTGCGTAGATAATAACGACAAGCTATCAGGCAATTGCGATTTCGCAATTTTGACATGACGTGAGTCAAGTGAAGGCGTTTCCGGATCCGATAAGGTCCCGCTCACTGGTGTTCAGATTATGGAGCATCAGTTTGGTGGGGACGTGCCGTGGTTGTTGTATCCGGATCATTTTCGTTATCGGGTTTGCGCCTGCTTCTGCTGGCAGTGATCGGTTGGGGACTTGCGTTCACGAGCAGTTTTGCCGGTACGCTTGACGATTATGTCGTGTCGCTTGATGCCGGAAGCATCATGCCCGGAGCCGATCATATCGGCGAGGAGCAAACAACAGATCATCTTGTTCCCGTCTATAGCGGTAGTAACCAGCTTGGTTACATTTTCCTCAATAGCGACTGGGCCAATTCGGTTGGTTATTCCGGCAAACCAATCGACATTCTGGTCGGCATCTCGATGCAGGGTGTTATTACCGGTGCACGACTGGTTGCCCACAAAGAACCGATCGTGCTGGTTGGCATTCCTGAAAGCAAAATCACGGACTACATCGCGGGCTATACCGGTTTTAACATAGCCGAATATGCCCGCAGCGAAGAGCTGGATGCGTTGCCTGACGATATCGTGAGTGGTGCCACCGTCACCATCATGGTGATTGACGATTCAATTCGGCGCTCGGCAATCAAGGTGGCCCGAACACTTGGTCTGGGCGGGTTGGCGCAGCCGGGCGGCAAGGGCGACAAATTCGCCGTCGATATGTCGCAAGACGGGCAGGCAAGCTGGGATGAATTGCTTGGCGACGGGTCGGTTAGGCGTCTGTCGCTATCGCATGGCGATGTTGCGCAGGCCTTCGAGGGAACTGACGACAGAGGGCAAGGTAAAGGTAGTGGCAACGATCAAGCCAGGATCGCTGCCGACGGCCCGTTCATTGATCTATATACCGCTCTCGTTTCCATTCCGATGATCGGACATAATCTGCTGGGGGATGCGGAATATGCCAATCTTCAGAAGGTTCTGAAGCCCGGCCAGCAGGCGTTGCTTGTTGCGGCGAACGGTGAATATTCCTTCAAGGGATCGGGTTATGTTCGCGGTGGGGTGTTTGACCGTATTCAGGTTATACAGGGCGATAACAGTGTCCGTTTCCGTGACAAACATCACAAGCGCCTCGGGGAAATTGCGGCCGAGGGTGCGCCGCGTTTCAGGGAAGTTGCCCTTTTTGTTATCCCCGAAGAAGTGCCGTTTGATCCAACTGTGCCGTGGCATTTGCAGCTTCTGGTCCAGCGCCAGCTAGGCGCTTTGGAAAAGGCCTTTACGACATTTGGCGTCGATTATGCGCCACCGGTCAAATATCTGCGCAAGATCGATGTTGCGACGGCGGCACCGGATAATGTTTCGGAAAAAGCCAACGAGGTTGGTGCACAGAAATCCGGTACCGATACCCAAAACCGGGACGCGCTTTGGAAGCGGATATGGACGAACCGGATTGTCGATATTGTCATCCTGTCTTGCGCAATCCTGCTTCTGACCGGCTTGTTCTTCTTCCAGGACTGGTTTGTCCGCCGTCGCAAACTGACGCAGCGGATCCGGACTGGATTCCTGATCTTTACCGTGGTCTGGATTGGATATTATGCCAATGCACAGCTTTCGGTCGTCAATGTCCTGACGGTTGCCAATTCCTTTGGGTCGGGTTTTGACTGGTCCTATTTCTTGATGGATCCGCTGATCTTTATGCTGTGGTTTGCGGTTGCGGCGTCACTGATATTCTGGGGACGCGGTGCATATTGCGGGTGGCTTTGCCCGTTTGGCGCACTTCAGGAACTTTTGAACAAGCTGGCCAAACAGCTTCGCATTCCGCAAATCGCGGTTCCCTTTGGCCTGCATCAGCGCCTTTGGCCGATCAAATATATCGCCTTTCTGGTCCTGTTTGGCATCTCGTTCCATGCGTTCGATCAGGCCGAGCATCTGGCCGAGATCGAACCCTTCAAGACGGCGATCATTCTGTCCTTCATGCGCGATTGGCCGTTCGTCCTGTTTGCGGTTCTGCTGTTGGTCGCGGGGCTTTTCATCGAGCGGTTTTACTGTCGTTATCTTTGCCCGCTGGGGGCGGCTTTGGCGATACCTGGCCGGATCCGGGTCAATGACTGGCTGAAACGGTATCGTGATTGTGGTTCGCCCTGCCACCGGTGCGCAAACGAATGCATGGTTCAGGCCATTCATCCTGACGGGCACATTGACCCGAATGAATGCCTGTACTGCCTTCATTGCCAGGAACTGTATTACGACGACCAGAATTGCCCGGTCATGATCCAGAAACTGGCCCGGTTTGAACGTCGCATGGCACTGCAATCCGGTTCAAAAACTTCCAGACCTCAAACGAAAACCGAAACGACTTCTCATTCGAAACCATCGTCCGCGAGCTGTGGCTCCGGTGGATGCGGCGCAAGTTGTTCCAATCCGAAGTCTTCGGACGGAAACAACGGTGCGTCTAACCAGCTGTGACATATCAGGAGTTCCATTATGTCGAATGAAACAGAGAACTATAAAATCAGCCGACGCGGCTTGCTCGGCGGAACAGCAAAGATGGCAGGATTGGCAGGGATTGCCGGTGCAACCGGTGCTGCGGGCATTGCCGCGGGTTCAATCCTCGCACCAACGGCTGCAAAAGCGGCTGCCGGATCGGTTGAGGTTTTGCCAGGTGATCTTGACGAATATTACGGCTTCTGGAGCAGTGGGCAGGCTGGCGAAGTCCGCATTATGGGGGTTCCCTCCATGCGCGAGCTGATGCGCATTCCGGTTTTCAACCGATGCAGCGCAACAGGTTGGGGCCAAACGAATGAAAGCCGCAAAATCCTGACCGAAGGTCTGTTGCTGGAAACCAAAAAGTATCTGGCCGACAAGGGTGAAATCTGGCTGAACGGGGATTTGCACCACCCGCATATGTCCTTCACGGATGGGACCTATGACGGGCGATACCTGTTTGTGAATGACAAGGCGAACACGCGTGTGGCCCGCATTCGTTGTGACGTCATGAAATGCGACAAGATCATCGAAATTCCGAACGCGTCGGATATCCATGGTCTGCGCCCGCAGAAATTCCCGCGCACCGGCTATGTTTTTGCCAATGGTGAACATCGGGTTCCGGTTCCCAATGACGGTAGCATTCTGGACGATCCGTCGCAGTATCATGCAATTTTCACGGCAATCGATGGCGACACGATGGAAGTTGCCTGGCAGGTGATGGTCGATGGTAATCTTGATAACTGTGATGCCGATTATCAGGGAAAATATGCAGTTTCGACCTGCTACAATTCGGAAAACGGTGTGTCGCTTGCCGAAATGACGGCAAGCGAGCAGGACTGGGCGGTCATTTTTTCGATCGAGCGCATCGAACAGGCGATCAAGAATGGCAATTACAAGGAAATCAACGGTGTTAAGGTCGTTGACGGCCGCAAAGGATCGCCGCTGACCCGTTATGTGCCGGTATCGAACAGCCCGCATGGTTGCAACACGGCACCGGATGGCAAGCACATTGTCATTAATGGCAAGCTGTCCCCGACGGTTACCGTGCTGGATGTACGCAAGTTTGAAGATTGCTTCGAAAACAGGATCGACCCGCGCGGTGTTGTGGTGGCCGAGCCCGAGGTTGGATTGGGTCCGTTACATACCGCATTTGATGGTCAGGGGAACGCCTATACCACCCTGTTCCTTGATAGTCAGATGTGCAAATGGAACATCGATGCTGCGGTTCGCAAGTTCAACGGTGAAGACGTCAATCCGATCCTTGCCAAGGTCGATGTCCATTATCAACCGGGCCATAACCATACTTCCATGGGTGAAACCAAGGATGCGGACGGCAAATGGCTTATTTCCCTTAACAAGTTCTCGAAAGACCGGTTCCTTAATGTCGGTCCGCTGAAGCCGGAAAACGATCAGCTGATTGACATTACCGGTGATGCACCAAAGGTCGTTCATGACGGTCCGACATTTGCCGAACCGCATGATTGCATCATCGTCCATAGTTCGGTGGTCAATCCGGTCAATCTTTGGGATCGCAATGATCCGATGTTTGCCGAAGCCCGCGACTGGGCGAAAAAGGACGGTGTCGATCTTGAAGGCGATTCAATCGTCATTCGGGATGGCAACAAGGTGCGTGTCTATATGTATTCCAACGCGCCGATGTTCAGCATGGACAAGTTCGAGGTCAATCAGGGCGACGAGGTTACCGTATTCATCACCAATATCGATGATGTCGACGACCTGACGCACGGGTTCACAATCGGGAACTATGGTGTGGCAATGGAAGTCGCACCGCAGGCAACGGCATCGGTGACCTTCAAGGCCGATCGACCCGGTGTGCACTGGTATTACTGCCAGTGGTTCTGCCATGCGCTGCATATGGAAATGCGCGGTCGTATGCTGGTTAAACCGGCGTAAGGATAAGCACGATGTTTCCGGTCATCCGTCCAAAGACTGCCATTCGAACCGCCTTATCTGCGCTGGCGGTTTGGGGGGCAACATTCTCGTCGCTGCATGCGTCGGAAATCGAGGCAGGCCCGTCAGATAAGGGATTGCAGGAGATTGTCGACACGGCACAGGACGGTGACCGGATTCTGCTCGGCCCGGGAGATTATTCCGGGCCGATCATTCTGCATCGTCCGATCAGGCTTGAAGGCGGTAATGACGTTCGGATTGTCGGGAATGGAACCGGCAATGTGATTACCATCGACGGGCCGGATGTAATGCTTCGCGGTATTACCGTGACGGGATCGGGACTGGATTTATCAACACAGGATAGCGGGATTTTTGTAACCCCCAATGGCGACGGTGCCGTCATTGAAGACAGTGTGATCAGTGACAATCTGATAGGCATTTATCTTTCCGGTCCGGAAAACGCGACCGTGCGGAACAATATCATCGTCGGCCGGCAGGACCTGCGCGTAAACGAACGTGGTAATGGGGTGCAGCTTTGGAATACACCGGGATCGGTTGTGATCGGCAACGCAATATCGCAGGGCCGAGACGGTATTTTTGTGACGACCAGCAAACAGAACCGGTTCATCGGTAACGAATTTCGCAATGTCCGTTTTGCGGTTCATTACATGTATACGCATGACAGCGAAATCCGGGACAACCGTTCCTTTGACAATACGGTCGGCTATGCGTTGATGTTTTCGGATGGTTTGAAGGTAACGAACAACCTGTCACGCGGGGATCGTGACCACGGCATTCTGCTGAACTATGCCAATAAGTCCGAATTTAGCGGAAATGTCGTGGATCGTGGCGGCGAAAAGTGCGTTTTTATTTATAACTCCAACAAGAACGATTTTCGAGGAAACCGGTTCGAGGGCTGCGGGATCGGTGTGCAGTTTACCGCCGGATCGGAACGCAATGTCATTGTTGGCAATGCGTTTTCCGGAAACCGGACACAGGTCAAGTATGTCGGCACACGCTGGCTTGAATGGTCTGAAAACGGTCGCGGAAATTACTGGAGCGATAATGCCGCATTCGATCTGGATGGTGATGGTCTTGGGGATCGGGCCTATCGGCCAAATGACATGCTTGATCAGGTCGTCTGGGCCCATCCATCCGCCAAGCTTTTGCTGAATGCACCTGCAATACAGATTTTGAAATGGGCGCAGTCCCGGTTTCCGGCACTGCATCCGGGGGGCGTGATTGACAGTCATCCGCTAATGGCACCGCCGGTTATCGCCCGATTTGAAGGAGACGGCGATCATGCCGAATGATCCTGCAATTCTGCTTGAAAAAGTGACCAAGACGTTCGATCAGCAAAACGCTGTCAACGATCTGTCATTGGAAATTGGCGCAGGCGAGAGTGTTGCGTTACTTGGCCATAATGGCGCGGGTAAAACGACACTTATCAAGCTGATCCTTGGTCTTATGCGTCCTGACAAGGGAAATATCCGCATTCTTGGCGAGGAAAGCACATCCCGCCATCGCGGAAAAAACGCGCATGCATTTCTTGGATATCTTCCGGAAAATATCGCGTTTTATAACAGCATGAGCGGTGCGGAGACGCTGGCTTTCTTTGCCCGGTTGAAACGCCATCCCGTGTCTGACTGCGCACGGATCCTTGAACGTGTCGGGCTTGCCGAAGCCGCGCATAAGCGGGTTGGGCATTATTCCAAAGGGATGCGTCAGCGTCTTGGTCTTGCGCAGGCATTGCTGGGCAATCCGCGGATATTGATGCTCGACGAGCCCACGACCGGCCTTGATCCGGAATTGCGCAACGCCTTTTATGACATCGTGCGCGAACTTGAAGACAGTGGTGTGACGGTCATTCTGTCTTCGCATGCGCTTACGGAACTTGAAGCCCATACCCGTAAAATTGCGATCATGCGAAAGGGCCAAATGATTGCATCGGGAACCATCGATGATCTGCGCAGGCGGGCCAATCTGCCGGTGCATATCCATCTGATCACCAGACCGGGAATGGGGGCCGCCTGTGCTGAAAAAATTCCCGACGGGATCGGCTGCGAGCGGATTAACGATCACGGTCTTGATCTGACATTGCCATCTGAACGCAAGATTGACGTATTGCGGCATCTGTCGGCCACCGTGCCGGAGCTTGACGACGTTGACATCAGGTTGCCGTCGCTTGGCGATCTCTACATGCATTTCCAGAAAGAAAGTGTGGTGTTATGAGAGAACTTGTCATCATTGCAATCAAGGAATTTCGCGACGGAATTCGCAATCGCTGGTTTTTGGGCGCGACCGCGGCGCTGGTCCTGTTTTCGCTTAGCCTTACTTTTCTGGGAAGTGCGCCGGCGGGCACCGTTGGCGTCGATCAACTGGCTGTTGCGATCGTCAGTCTGGCCAGCCTTTCGGTCTTTTTGCTGCCATTGATGGCATTGCTGTTGTCCTATGACGCGTTGGTTGGCGAGGTTGAACGCGGGACGATGCTTTTGTTGCTGACCTATCCGCTGTCGCGATCCGACATCATTATCGGAAAGTTTCTGGGCCAGACGCTGGGCCTTGGATTGGCAACTGTTCTTGGTTTCGGATCAGCGGCACTTGTCCTTGTTTACGGGGGGATTGAAAGCGCCAACTGGATGGCCTTTGGCGTTCTGATAGGGAGTTCGGTTGTGCTGGGGGCGGCTTTTGTCGCACTTGGATTGGCCATCAGTGCCATGCCCCGTCAACGGAGCGCCGCGGCGGCCCTGGCGTTTGGTGTGTGGCTTTGTCTGGTGATCGTTTATGACATGGCGCTTTTGGGGGCGTTGGTTGCCGATGGCGGTGAAGGCATAAGCGCACCGGTTTTCGATATGCTTCTGACTGTCAATCCGGCTGATGCATTTCGCATGATCAATCTTTCGGGTTTTGAGGATGTCCGGGTTGCTGCCGGGCTGGTGATATCGGACCTTGAAGGTATCGGTAACGGTTTCGCACCCGTGCTCTCGCTCGGCATGTGGGTTGTTGTTCCGCTGATACTGGCGGTGGTGCTGTTTCGGAGGAAGCAGTTATGAAAGCCATTTTACCGTTTGTCGTTCTCGGGGCGATCCTGCTTGCTGGATGTCGCGAGCAGGAGATTGTCGCGCGTCCCGATCCGCAGGATCTGACACGCGATGTTTCTGGCTTTTTCTGCGGCATGATTGTTGCCGATCATCCGGGGCCAAAGGCCCAACTGCACCGTAAATCGAATGGCGAAATTTTATGGTTCCCGTCGGTACGTGACGCGATTGCGTTTACGCTTATGCCCGGTGAAGCCCGTGACGTGGCTGTCATTTATGTAAATGACATGACCGGTTATGCCGACTGGCAATCCCCGCCACCAAATTGGGTGGCCATTGATAGCGCACATTTCGTGATCGGCAGTGACATGACAAGCGGCATGGGAATTGGCGAAGCCGTGCCATTCGGGACCCTTGCCGCAGCCCAGTCATTCGTAACCGCGCATGGGGGGCAGATTGTCGGCTACAAAGACATCCCTGATGACTACGTTTTTGATCTTGGACCTTCGGACGGAGGTGCGTCATGACAGACTTGAACCGTCGTCGCTTTATCACCCTGTTTGCCAGTGCGGCATCAATTGCCTTGGTATCCCCCAAGGCCTTTGCCACGCCAGATAAGCTGCATCGTTGGCAGGGAACCGCCCTTGGTGCAGAGGCTGCAATCTATCTGGACGGCCTTTCGCAAGATCAGGCTGATGAAATGATTTCGTCGGCACTTTCCGAAATCGAACGACTGGAAAACATGTTCAGTCTGTATCGACCGGATGCGACAATTTCGCGCTTGAATCGCGACGGATTTGTCGAAAACCCCGAACAGGAATTTGTTGAACTGATGTCGCGCGCGGCCATGATTTCCAGACATACCGATGGCGCATTCGATCCGACGATCCAGACCGTTTGGGCGCGGCTAACAGAACTGTCGCAGCAGATCGCTATCACTGATGAAGATGCAGTTCAGGCAGAGATCGGGAGGCTGAAATCCTTGATCGGATATGAGGCAATCCGGATTGAACCGAACCGGGTTTCCTTTGCGCAACAGGGCATGCAGGTCACGCTGAATGGTATGGCACAGGGTTATATCACCGACCGTGTCGCGGGGGTTTTCCGGCGACATGGCATGAAGAATGTGCTGGTTGACCTTGGCGAAAAATACGCGATTGGCCCCAGAATAGACGGTACGGGATGGCCGGTAAGATTTGGCGGGAACGATGCGCAGTCGTCCAGTGGAATCAGGATATATGATGGTGCATTGGCAACGTCGTCAGGTTCGGGATTCAGGTTCAGTTTGAACGGGAATTATACCCATCTGATCGACCCGCGCAGCGGACATTCACCCGCCTTGTGGGAAAGGGTGAGTGTCTTTGCAGATACCGCAACCGATGCCGATGCGTTTTCAACCGCGTTTTCGATGATGCGTGAAACCGAAATACGGCATGCGGCGCGTCATCTGCCTGTTCAAAAAATCCTTCTTGTGCCTTTGGGCGAGGCGCAGGAAATAGAAATTGATGTGTGATCCAAAAGCAGGAAACCCGCAAAGGCAGTCCTGATTGACGACCGTCAAGGAGTATCAAAGCAAATCAATTATACTCCAGCCATCGTCAATACATTGAGCTGTTTACTCCCCTGCACAATGTATCGAAGGGCCACAGTTCATCAGGCTGTGGCCCTTTTCATATCTGTATTCGGGATATGGATATTTGCGCGGTGGGGAAAATTATTCTGCCCGGGAACCAAGCGTTTCCCGGAGATCCGTACCCGGAAGGCTGTGCAGAAAGCCATCGGCGAAAGCCAGATCGTTTTGCATTTCCAGCAACGATTGCCTGACCTCGTCAGACGAGGTTTCACCGTCAATCAGACGACGGTAGAGATTGGCAACACGCACCATATCAAGAGTGTGCGGTGAAATTCGGAAGGCTGTAACACCAGCATCTTTCAGATCATCAACGGCGGTCGATAATTCCAGATAGTGACTGGACAGGGTTTGCAGACCATTGACGGCAAGAAACGGTGTATGATCCAGCGTTTCGACATCCATGCCATCAAGGGCCTCGCCGCAGACATATCGGCAGCCATCCTTGTGCAAGCCATGTGCGCGTGCAGAGTAACACCGGGCTGATATGGCAAGCGGGACACGACCGAATATCTGGACTTCGATCTCGGCCGTTTTACGCGCCTTGCAAAGGGCTTCAATCGATGACATCGGCAATTCCCAGGGAAGCGATGCGCGATGCGCACCATTGGCAATCAGATAGTCCAGGGTGCTTTCGTTATACGTATTAATATACGGCCCGACGACGTGTGGACGACCGGAAAGCAGGCCGATGGACGATATGTCGTTGGCTTCGATCAGAAGGTCCGGCATTTCGGCAATTTCACGAAGCTGGGCGATCTCGCGTTCATTCATCACGAGGGCCAGTGTCGAGAAGACGACTTCCTTTCCGGCATTCTGAAGCCGCTCGATGATGTCAGGCAGATGCTTGTCGAAAAACGGCATGCGTTTGGCGCAAACGACTTCGCCAACATGTACCGTATCAATGTCGGTTTCATCCGCGATCCGGGCATAGAAATCCTTTTTACGGTTTTCGTCCCAGTGAAACAAAATAGGCCCCATGACCAGTCTTGATTTCGTCATTGCCAGCTTCTCCGATAGGCACCTGTTGTATCTGCCTGACCTTCGCTTAGGGTGGCTAGATTGCTGCGCGTACTGGCTTGCCCATTGGCAATGCGATCAAGGGACGCGCGGAACGCGCCGACCACCTGCGTGATATAAGCCTTGCCGCGTTGGCGTCCTTCTATTTTAAGGGCGGTTACACCGGCATCGGCGAGTTCGGGCAGGATTGCGGTAACGTCAAGGCTGGTGGGTTCTTCGAACAGGTAACCGGCCTTGTCCATGGCGCGAAACCGGCCTTTGCAAAGGGTCGGATATCCGACCTTTTCATCGTTGCCGTAAACATTGATTGTAAAACTGCCAAGGCGGGAAACGGTGCTGTCGCCGCGTTCCTCGTAATGGACGTGGGCTGCTGGTGAACAAACGCCATTCATGTTGGGGCTTTCCCCCGTGGCATAGGAAGATAGTGAACAACGGCCTTCGGCCATGACACACATGCCGCCAAAGGCGAAAACTTCGGTTTCCACTGAAATGCGCCGGTTTAACATCCGGATTTCTTCGAGCGACAGGACACGCGGCAGAACCACACGGCGCACGCCAAACTCGCGGTGGTAAAAACGAATGGCTTCCTCGTTCGAGGCGGATGCCTGTACCGACAGATGCAGGCGTGCATCGGGATGTTTATCGCGGGCATAGCGCAGCAAACCGATATCGGCCAGAATGACGGCATCAACACCGATTGCAACCGCATCATCGACGGCCTTATGCCAGATATCTTCGGAACCGGCCTGCGGATAGGTGTTGCAGGCCAGATAGACATGCACGCCATGTCTATGTGCGAATGTAACGGCCTCGGCCAGTTCGGGTCGGGAAAAATTCAACCCCGGAAAGTTGCGGGCATTGGTCGCATCGCGGAAACCGCAATATACAACATCCGCACCGGCCTCGACGGCGGCACGCAGACTGGCGGGGGTTCCTGCCGGGCAAACTAATTCCATGAAATCCCTGTATGTGTTTGTCGGTTATGAAGGATCGGGCAGGGCGAAACCATCACCTGCCAGCACGGTCTGACCGATGCGCGGCGTGCGACGTTTTACTGATTTCTGAATCCCTGAAATGTTTTCCGCATGTTCGCCAAGACGCCGGTCAAGTCCGCCCAGACGTTTTTCAATCGGGGACATCAGGGTGTCGGCAACGCGGTCCATGTCCGATTGCATCTGGCGATATGCCGCTTCGGCCGCGCGCAGTGCCAGACGTGCCGCAGGACCCAACGCGCCGAAGCTTTCAATGACGGCGGAACGCAGGTCTATTTCTTCGCCGTCCAGGGCATTGCGAAGGGCAACGACAAGGTCGGTCCGGCCCTCTATTCGTAATGCGCGCGAGAAAAACAGTGCGTCCCCGTCGGATTTTCCTTCGAGCAGTTCCAGAAGGGCCGGAAGCGGGCCGATGATCCGTGCCGCGATGATATTGTCATCCCCCTCATGGGCAGGGCGCAGGACGGGGGCCTTGGGATCAAGGGCAAGGAAAAGGTCGAGATCAAGGTCCGTCGGGCATACGAGCAGGGTAAATGTTTCGCGTTCGGTGACCCGTTCGAAAACAGTTTTGTGTCGGCGATACATGGTTTCCATGGCGTGCTGGCACAGACGTTCCAGCGCAAATGCCGGAACATTTCGAACGATGGGGTTCATCAGCAGAAAGGGTGTAAATGACGGGCGTTTGATTGACACGGCGGACTCCGGACCGAATTGGTTCCGGAAGTATTGTCATGTTTGGGTCTTAAGGTGTTGATGTCCGTCAAATCACTGAAAGATTTGAATTTTTACGGTTCTTGATAAGGCGGAAAGGTTCTGCTTTTGCAAGACAGTATCGGGCAGGGGGGATCGCAAAATTCCACGCGGGGCTACTTGACCATCGTCAACGTGACTTTTGGGAAGGTGCCTAAACTTGGTTGGATCAATTCCGGGGATGGAGGTCTGCCAGCATGCAATCCGATTTCACACATGATCAGGAGCCTGCCAATTCAGCAAATCTGGTCCATCGCAAGATCGGCGATCTGGTCGCAAGCTTTCCGGGGGCAACCTTGGTTTTGCGACGCCATAAAATCGGATTTTGCTGTTCAAGCAACAAGTCGCTGGACGAGGTCGCCGGTGCGAAAGGATTGGATGCCGGTCTGATTGCCCGTGAATTGTGCGATTTGCCCAAGGGGCCACTGACCTTGCCGCATCCAAATGATATCGATGGCTTCATCGATTTTATTCTGGATCGGTATCATCAGACCCATCGTGATGAACTGGCCGAACTCATCCTGCTTGCCCGGAAGGTCGAGGCCGTTCACGGAGATCATCCGGACGCCCCGGCGGGATTGGCCGACGCGCTGTTTGAAATGACGGAGAAGCTTGATTCTCATATGGCGAAAGAGGAAATGGTTCTGTTTCCGGCGATGCGCGAAATGCAACGCAACAGTGCCAGCACAATTCCCCTGATCATGCCGATCCATTGCATGCGCGAAGAACATGACGAGCATGCCGAAGCCATCCATAAACTGCAAAAGCTGACCAACAATTTCACGTTGCCCGACGGTGTCTGTGGTTCATGGCGGGCGCTTTATTCCGGTACGGCCAAGCTGGTCGAAGATCTGGTGGCACATATCCATCTTGAGAATGAAATACTGTTTCCGCGTTTTGAATAGCCTGACGCGGTTTGCCTTATCCTTCCTGCCGTGCATTTCCGACCTCACCTGCCCCGCCATTGTGCGGGGCTTTTTTCGTTTGACGGTAGTCAAGGTGGGAAACGTCCAGTCGGGAAATGATTGCATGACGCCGTTTTGGGGACAGAGCGGCATTGAACTGCCAATCGGAGTGAGGATCCGTTCACATGTCGGAACGACTGACAAAATCTGCCGCCCGAAACATCTTCTACGGCGGAACGATCTTCTTTCTGGTCATCTTTATCGGACTGACCTTGCACAGTCACAACTATATCGTCAACGAGTCCAGCAATCAGGATCAGCTGACGCCATCGGTTGTCGCGGGCAAGCATGTCTGGGAACGCAATTCATGCATCAACTGCCATACGCTTTTGGGCGAGGGTGCCTATTTCGCACCTGAACTTGGCAATGTCTGGGTGCGGTATGGCGGTGAAGATGATCCGGAAGGTGCGCGCGATATGCTTAAGGCATGGATGGCCGCACAGCCCACAGGCATCGAAGGCCGCCGCCAGATGCCGCAATTCAACCTTACAGATCAGGAGCTCGATGAGCTTGTCGACTTCCTGAAATGGACCAGTGAAATCGACACCCAGAACTGGCCGCCGAACGAGGCGGGATAATCCGGTGCTGATGGAAACGAGGCTACAATGAAATATCAATCGCAAAAGGTTGCGCTGTATTACATATACGGCGCGCTGACATTGTTCGCAGCCCAGATTCTGTTCGGCGTGGTGGCGGGCACTGTCTATGTTTTTCCAAACGTCTTGTCCGAACTATTGCCGTTCAACGTCATTCGCATGATCCACACCAATGCCCTGATCGTCTGGTTGTTGATGGGATATTTCGGAGCTGCTTACTATTTGCTGCCCGAAGAATGCGAAACCGAACTGCACAGCCCGAAACTGGCGATCATCCAGTTCTGGCTGTTCATGGCGGCAACCGCTGCTGCAGTTGTCGGATACATCCTTGGCTATCACGAAGGGCGTGAATTTCTTGAACAGCCATTGCCGATCAAGGTCGGCATTGTCGTCGTGGCGCTGATGTTCCTTTACAACACGACGCTGACACTGCTTAAGGGCCGGAAAACCGCAGTATCAAACGTACTGATGGTTGCCCTTTGGTTCGTCGCGTTGCTGTTCCTGTTTGCGTTCTATAATCCGTCCAACCTTGCGGTGGACAAGATGTACTGGTGGTATGTCGTGCATCTTTGGGTTGAAGGCGTATGGGAACTGATCATGGCGTCGATCCTGGCGTTTCTGATGATCAAAATGACGGGTGTTGATCGCGAAGTCGTTGAAAAATGGCTTTATGTCATGGTTTCACTTTCGCTGTTTACCGGCATTCTGGGTACCGGCCATCACTATTACTGGATCGGAACCCCGGGATATTGGCAGTGGATCGGCAATGTGTTTTCCACGCTTGAGGTCGTCCCGTTCTTTGCCATGGTCGTTTTTTGTTTCTACATGGTGTGGAAAGGGGGGCGCGATCATCCGAACAAGGCGGCCCTGCTTTGGTCGCTGGGCTGTTCGGTCATGGCGTTCTTTGGCGCTGGCGTATGGGGCTTCATGCATACCCTGTCGTCGATCAATTACTACACCCACGGGACTCAGATTACCGCAGCACATGGACATCTGGCTTTCTACGGGGCCTATGTGATGCTTAATCTGGCAATCTTTACCTATGCGCTGCCTTATCTTCGCGGGCGTGAACCTTATAACCAGCAGCTCAATATGTGGGGCTTCTGGATCACGACCAGTGCGATGGCCTTCATGACCTTTACCCTGACATTTGCGGGTGTCGTACAGACCCATCTGCAACGTGTTCTGGGAATGAATTACATGGAAGTCCAGGACCAGGTTGCCCTGTTCTACTGGATGCGCTTGGGATCGGGTGTTGTCGTGCTGATCGGTGTCACCATGATTATCTGGTCACTGGTGGTGGCACCACGTGATGCACGCGTAACCGCCGGGGCACGTCAGCCTGCCGAATGACGGCAATCAAGTCTGTGTGTTCGATTTCATGCTCTCTTCCATGACGACACATGGCGGACAACGACCGGTTGGTTCCCGCGACCGGTCGTTGTCATTTTCGGCCTCTCCATTTTCCAAGGAGCATTCAAATGCAGACCGCTCTTAAAGACGTACTCGCCCAGAAAGACGTTCCTTATTATCAGTCTACCGGCAACGAACAGCAACTGTTTGAAACAGCCTGGCAGCAGCATCTGCCCTTGTTGTTAAAGGGACCGACCGGTTGCGGGAAAACACGTTTTGTATCCCATATGGCTGCAAAGCTGGGCGTTCCGCTTTATACCGTTTCCTGCCATGACGATCTGACGGCGGCGGATCTGATGGGGCGCTATCTGATCAAAGGTGGGGAAACCGTTTGGGTGGATGGCCCGTTGACGCGCGCGGTCCGCCACGGTGGTATCTGTTATCTTGATGAGGTGGTCGAGGCGCGCAAGGACGTGACGGTGGTGCTTCATCCGTTGACGGATGATCGGCGTCTGTTGCCGCTGGACCGGACGGGCGAGATGCTTGAAGCTCCTGCCAATTTCATGCTGGTGGTGTCCTATAACCCCGGCTACCAGAACCTTCTGAAGCAGCTTAAACCATCGACCCGGCAACGTTTTCTGGCGGTCGAGTTCGACTTTCCGGACGCGGAAACCGAAAAAGCGGTCATCATGCGTGAAACCGGGATCGATGTTGAACGCGCAGCCCTTCTGGTGCGCATTGCGGGCAATATTCGCAAGCTTACCGGTATTGATCTTGAAGAAGCTGTTTCAACCCGGTTGCTGGTCTATGGCGCGACGCTTTTGATGGCCAATGTTGCATTTGATGACGCCATCAATGGGGCCATTATCGAACCGCTGTCGGATGATGCGGATATCAAGGCGGGCCTTCGCGAGGCCATCGGGATTATCCGGGGCTGACAGCCGGGAGGCGATGATGAGTTTCGATTTTCTGGAATTCGAAGAACAGGTCGGCATGATCTGGCACCGGATTGCATCACGCAATCAGGAAAGCTATCGCGATCATGTTGAACACGCGATCACGTTTGCTGAATTGCGCGGTCATTTGCCGGTGATTTTTCGCACCCTTGGTGGCGACCCGGCGTTGGAATTTGCCCAGATTGATAGACGGGTTTCGGGGCATCGGCTACGCTGGCGGCAACGGATTGGTCTGGTGGATGAACAGATTACGATGGCCGAAATGAACGAGGCATCGGTAAAGCTGCCCGCGTCCATTTCACTGTTTCCGTCCCGTGATCTTAACCGTGATTTTTATATCTGGCTGATGGCATGGTTCGCGGTTTCGGTCCCACAAGCCATTTCGCTGGACGTTGCGCAAAGCCCCTTATTGGTCGATATCATGCGACTTTCCCGGGCACGGCAAACCGATCAAGATGTATGTCGCCATTTCCCCGGCATCATCGGTTTGCGTCAACGCCTGTATGATGCGTTTCTTGTGTTGCGGCCGGTGCGTCCTTTGCCCCGTGTCGAACAACAGGTTGAAGAATGCGTTCTGCGGATTCTTATGGGTGTAGGGCAACAGGATGAAAATGATTTGTGGCCCGTTGTTAACGCCGTCGGCACAGGTGTTGATATTGCTGCGATGGTCAGTGTTGCGGGTTTGCAATCGCATCGTTATTCGCCATTCCTTCCCGTTCCACTTTGGGGGGAAGCCATGTGTTCCGGAACGGCTGGTCGTGTTGCCAATACCGACACGGACGAGGATGGAAATTCGTCAGACGGCAGTCAGGAACGTAAAAAACGCGCTCGCCGACGCAAGAATGATCAGGCTGGTCGCAATGATCCGCTGGCGTTAAACCGGTTTGAAAAAATCCTTTCGATAGCCGAGATGGTCAATGTCAATCGGCCGATGGATGACGAGGACGAGCAGGACGCGAAAAAAGCGGCCGACGAGCTCGACGAAATGGAAATTTCCGACTGCAAACGCAAAGCGGCAACCAAATTGCGTTTCGATCTGGACCTGCCGCCCCGCGAAGCCGATGAAGGGCGTGTGATTGGTGAATGGACCTATCCGGAATGGGATTACCGTCATCAATCGTATCGCCCGGATTTCTGCAAAGTCGTCATGCAATCCGGTGATGAAAAAGTCAGTGAGTGTGATGTCTGGCATCCGGGTGAAACCGAACGGCGACAAATCCGCCAGGTTCGCCGCCAATTCGAAGCGTTTCGGCCGCGCCATGAAATTCTGCGCGCGCAAAGTGATGGAAGCGAGCTTGATCTCGAAGCATTGGTGCGCGCCCGCTGTGACCAGAAAGGCAGTGGAGAACTCAGCGACAGGCTGTATCTGAACACGGTTCGACGGGCACGCGATTTGTCGGTTGCGGTACTGGTCGATGTATCATTGTCGACCGATGCCTGGATACAGGATCAACGGGTTCTCGATGTTGAAAAGCAGGCGCTTTCGGTGCTGGCTGGTGGGCTGGACGCATGTGGGGACGAGTTTGGTATCTTCAGCTTTACATCACGTCGTCGGGATTGGGTGCGTATTAACGCGATCAAGAACTTCGACGAGGAATGGTCACGTTCTACGCAGGACCGGATACAGAAGCTCCGTCCAGGGTATTACACGCGGTTGGGGGCTGCCATCCGCCATGTTGGAAAGCTGTTGGGGGATCGACCGCACCAACACCGGTTGATGCTGGTAATCACGGATGGCAAGCCAAATGATATCGACCATTACGAAGGTCGCTACGGCATAGAGGATAGCCGCCGTGCGGTACGTGAATGCCGAAAGGCAGGGCTTGGCCTTTTCGGTGTAACGGTCGATCAAAGGGCACAGGATTACTTCCCCTATATCTTTGGGGCAGGCGGGCACGCAATTGTCAGCAAGCTGGAAAACCTTCCGGCGGCCTTACCACGTATCTATCGCCAGCTTGTATCTTGAAAACGGGTGATAATATGCAAGCTCGTCAGGAAAATATGGCACAACATGATAGCTCGACCGCGAATGAAAGTGATCAGCACAGTGTATCGGTAACTTCTTCTGCCGGGGCTGATGCCTGGGGCGGGCTTGAAGCCTTGCCCGGGCATCCGTTGATGTGGGTCCTGATCCTGTCGGAGTTGGCTGTTTTCGGGGCTTTTCTGCTGACATTTTCCGCGGCAAGAATTGGCGACCCGTCTGCGTTTGCGGCGGATCAACTGCGTCTTGATCGTGTTATGGGCGGGCTTAATACGGTTGTTTTACTGACAAGCGGTCTGTTCGCGGTGTTCGCCGTTCATGCCATACGCCAAAATGCTGTTTTGCGGTGTCGGGGCTGGATGGCGGCAACTGCAATTCTGGGTATCGCTTTCCTGATCATAAAACTGCTGGAATATAGCAGTAAAATCGATGCCGGGATCGGTTTGGAAAGCAGTACGTTCTTCACGCTTTACTATCTCATCACCGGTTTTCATGCGCTGCATGTGGTGATGGGGCTTGGTCTTTTGGGGATTGTTTCCATTTGGCCCAATTTAACCAACATCGAAACCGGTGCCGCCTTCTGGCATATGATCGATATGGTTTGGGTGCTGGTCTTTCCTGTGATCTATCTGTTGCGATGAGGTAATCATGGACCATCATTGTACCATCAGTGCGAAATCCGATGATGTCGTAAGGAATGTTGGCAAATCTTGCGACACGCAGGCTTTATCGATGCGAACAGCAATTCTGGTCTGGCTGATCGCAACCAGCACGACCATCCTGTCACTGGTCCTTGCGCTTGTGGGAGAAGAACGCACAGCCACGATGCTTGGTCTGGTGTCAGCCACAATTATTATGGCTGTGGGTAGCTTTAAGGCATGGTTGATCTTGCGATACTATCTTGGGCTTGGGCCATCCGCGGCCGGATGGCATGGATTGTTTGTTGCCTTTCTTATTGTGATTTTTGCCGGTGTTCTGGCCGCACAGGGGGCGGTGATTTTGTCAAGCCACTAGGGCGTATCTTCACGCCGCCACAAGATGGCTAAATCATCGCGTGGCGGCTGATCTGGTGTTAGTGACTGGTGCCGGCAGAATAGGTGACTTTGTTGTAAACATTATATTTGCCAACCGGCTTTTTCATCGGGATGCGTTTGATTTCTTCGAATGTTTGGGCATCGTAAACGATGATTGCGCCGTCATCGTCCCAGATCGACAGCAGCGCGTGTTTGCCGCTGCGATCAAACTCCACATGGGCGGCCACCTTGCCGGGTTCCGGGCGGAGCGTTTTGACGATTTCGAGTGTGCGTTTATCGATGATATGGACCACGTCCTTGTCCGGGCCAAAGAATACATCGACCCAGGCATAAGGCGTGTTGTCATGGCTGCGCGTGAAAAAACCGGGGCCTTTTGTTTCGATGGTTTTGATTGTTTTCCAGCTTTCCATGTCGATCACACTGATTTTGGAATCTTTCAGGTGCGGTGTCGCCAGCACCGAATGGCCCTGATAGTTAAAGGTGATGCCCGAACCAAGATGGGGCATACCTTCCAAGGCAATGTCGGCCACCTTTCGGCCGACATTCAGATTGATCACCTGTCCATCGCGGCCATTGCGGGCCGCCCCGATCAGGTGGCGATAATCCTGATCGAAAAAGAAATCATCCAGACCATCACCAAGATGAATACGCCTTACCGGAAATGGGCCGTTCTGAACGTCCAGTGCTTCGACCATATTGGCTTCGTAGTTATGAACGAAACCGGGATAGACCGGACGTGGATCATCGGCATAGGAAATTTCCCAAACTTCGGGCAGGTCTTTCAGGGCGACGATAAAGCTATGGCGCGGAGGGGCGGTATAGACCGCCGAAACACGCGATGATTTGCCATCATCACCGATAACGGCGAACTCGCGTATTGGTGTCAGATCCCGTGCATCCAGCAGAACCAGATTGTGCGGCAGCATGTTGCCCGCCATCACATATCGGCCGTCATCGGATACCGCCACATTTCGCGTATTCAGGCCGACCCGGATTTCAGCAACGGTTTGCAGGGAATAAAGGTCATACATCTGGACCCATCCATCACGCGACGCCAGATAGACAAACCGACCGTCCGGTGAATATTTTGCCCCGCCATGCAAGGCAAAGCGGGTTGGAAAACGATCAAGGGGTTCGAACGTGTCACCATCAAGGATCGTGACGTGATGATCGCCCGCCTCGACAATTGTGAACAGGTTTAGAGGATCACTTTTGAATTTCGGTTTGTCGGGCAGTTCCGCCGGATCGATGAAAACGTCGTGACTTTGGACGATTTCGGACATGCCCCATTCCGGTGACCTGTCCATCGGTTGGCGCAACCAGTCCGCTAGAAGGGTGATTTCCGTTGCGGCAAGGGTTTCGCCAAAGGCCGGCATCTGCGTTGCCGCGCGGCCATCGCGGATGACATCCGAAATGCCATTGCCCCGCAATTTTTCAAGGCTTTCGGGCAAAAGCGCCGGGCCCATGCCGCCCAACCGGTCACCATTGTGACAGGCAGCACAATGCGTTGCATATAACGCATTGGCATCGGCAATCTGCGCGGAAGAGAGTGCGGTTTGGCCAAACGCGTTCGTTGTACTGATCAAACCGGATACCAATACCGTTCCAAGGCAAATCCTGGCTAGAACAGGCTTAACGATGGGGATCATGATGTGACCTCCACCTGACCGTGGCGTCTGGTCGCGGAAAATGGAACGGTTTCAAGACGGTTATGTTCGCCAATAATGCCAAGTTCGGCATCATCAAGATAACAGCCCGGATCTTCGGCCCAAGGATCGCCGGTCAACTGATAGGCGCGCGTTCGCGTATTGCCGCCGCAAATGTCGCGATACCGGCATTCGCCGCAGCGTCCGTGAACGAGACGGGGACGCTGTTTTAACCCGGCCATCAAGGGATCACTGATATCCTGCCAGATTTCCGAAAACGGACGTTTCAGGACATTGCCCAATGTGTGCTGCCACCACATGGTATCGGGATGGACATTGCCCAGATTATCGATATTGGCAACATTGACACCCGATGCATTCCCGCCCCAGCGTTGCAGCATTTTACCGATCTGGCTGGATGCTGCGGGGTAATGTTCGTCAATCCAGAATTTCAGGAAAACCCCGTCGGCATCGTTGTTGCCTGTCACGTAGTCGCGCGCGATGCCTGCTTTGACATCTGCTTCGCAGCGGGAAAACATCATCAACAACGCTTCGCGGGTCATATTATAAAATGCGTGATCCTTGCGGTTGTGATTGCCGCGACCGGCATAGTTCAGATGCGAGAAATAGAACTTGTCGATCTTTTCCTGTTCAACAAGGTCCAGAAGACCAGGAAGGTCCTGATAATTTTCGCGGGTCATGGTGAAACGGATGCCAACCGGCAAACCGGCATCGCGGCACAGTTTTGCCCCGCGAAGGGCAAGATCAAAACCGCCTTCAAGACGACGGAAATAATCATGTGTTGCGCCAAGCCCATCCAGACTGATGCCGACATAGTCATAGTCGGCGGCGGCAATCTGATCGATGTTTCTATCATCAATCAGGGTCCCGTTGCTCGACAGCGCGACATAGAAACCAAGTTCTTTGGCATAGGCCGAAATATCAAAAATATCGGGTCGCATAAGCGGTTCGCCCCCCGACAGGATCAACACCGGAACATTGAAATCACGCAGGTTTTCCATGGTATGGAAAACCTGTTTTGTCGTTAGCTCACCGGGAAAATCCTTATCAACGGCAGAGGCATAGCAATGTCTGCATGTCAGGTTGCACCGCCGGATCAGGTTCCAGATAACGACAGGTCCGCGGTTGGAAAGCGGGGCATGTTTGCGGGGGTTCGTAACGGGTGCTGTGCCATTCTCGGCAATATCGATTGCAGCACGGATATACTGGCTTAACCGCAACATTTCTTTTCTCCGCTTTTGCGCCAACGCAGGCCGGTTTTTTTCAGGATACGGTTGCTGTATAGAATGCGATGGTAGCGGACATTCCCGCCCAAACGGTTGCGGATATCTTCGACCTTGGCCTCGACCGTTTCGCGTGTTGTTCCGTGGACCATGGCAAACAGGTTGAATGGCCAATCGGGCAGGTGGCGCGGCCTGCGATAGCAGTGCGATACGAAATCCAGCTTTCCGATCATCTCGCCCATGTCATCAACGGTTTTATCGTCGATGTCCCAAACGCTCATGCCATTGGCGCGATAACCCAGCCGATAATGGTTGGGGATGATGCCGATACGCCGAATGACGCCAACATCAAGCAAACGTTGCAAGCGCTGTTCAACTTCATCCGGGCCAAGTCCAAGGCCCAACGCGATATCCCCGTATGGTGTGGGACTTAAAGGCAATCCGGTTTGCGTCGCACGGATCAGGGCATGATCGATTTCGTCAAGTTCCGGTAGTTCTGGTTGGTTCAGAAAGGAAATCATTTTTCGGGAACCTCCAGATGCAATTCAAGGAAGTATTCCTGTTCCTTTGGGAAGCTCAGAACCCCAAGCCCGGTTGTGTTTTCGATCCGCTTTATGACGTCCTGAAGCGCTTCTTCATCCTCGGCAAGGATCACAAACCACATGTTAAGAACATCTTCACGGGCGTAATTGTGGGCGACTTCCTCGCATGCGTTGACCTGTTCCGCGACCTCGTCAAAGCGATCAGGTGGGACTGCAATCGCGGCAAGGGTTACAGCACCACCAAGTCTTTCCGTGTTGTAAAGCGGCCCAAACCGGCTGACATATCCGTCCGCGATCAGCCTTTTGACACCGTCAATGACGGTTTGTTCGTCATAACCAAGACGTTCGGCCAGCACCTGGAACGGGTGCGCGCAGATCGGAAAACCACCCTGCATATTGTTGATCAGGTCGCGTTCAAGCTTGTTCATGATATTTCCCTGACTTCATCGGGAATTGGGCGAGTTTCCGTTGGCGCCGGCAAGGATACGGATGCCCTCGGGGCGCCATATTTGCCCGCCCGCTGGGTGAAGCATTGCTTGCTGAAAAGAACCTTGTGGGGCGCATCATGCAGTTCCAGACGCGCAATCAGGTGGCGGATTTGTGCCCGAACTGTCAGCCGGTCTCGACCATGGATCATGCAATAAAGATTGTATGGCCAAACCCCGGCAACCCGTTCCCGGCGATAACACAATGTGACATAGGGAAGGGCTGCCATCGCCTTGCCAATTTCGGGTGCCGCATCATCACCGATATCGAAAACGCACATCGCATTGGCCTGATAACCAAGTGCGCGATGACGGATGATCATGCCAAAGCGGTTGATAACCTTGTGGGCGATAAGCTGTTCAAGCGTTTCGATCACCGTTTCCTCGGTCGCTCCGAGGTCATTGGCGATGTCGGCATATGGATGTTTGCCAAGTGGCAAGCCGTCGCGCAGTCTTTCGATCAGCCGGTGTTGAAGATTGCTCAGTTCCATTTCAACGCAAATCCCAAATCGAGACGGTAATGTTCGATCATCGGCATCCGATATACCGGTAAGCCGGTTTTGGTTTCGATTGCCTTGATTGTCGTGTCCAGACTGGCCTGATCGGCGGTGGTCACGACGAACCATAGATTGAGTTTATCTTCGCGTTCGTAATTGTGATTGATTTCGGTAAAGTGGCTGACTTGGGCGGCAATTTTTTCAAGCTGATCATCTGGAACTTCAATCGCCGCAAGGCTTGATGCCCCTGCGCGCCCGGTCGCATAGGTCGCGCCAATCCGGTCGAGATAACCTTTGTCCTTCAAATCGGAAATGGCGGAAATCACCGTGTCTTCGTTGGTGCCCAGTTCACTGGCGATGGTTTCAAACGGGCGTGGCGTCGTCGGAAATCCGCGCTGAAAATGTTCGATCAGCCGGGTCTGAAGGCGGGTGAGTTCGGTGCTCATGATGGCCTCCTACAACCCGATCCGACCGGCACGGTCAGACATGAAAATGCCGCTGGGACTGGGGAGCGGAAGTTCGGCAATCGGCTGGAGCGTGTAGGGATTGTATCCAACGACCTTGTTGTCATCGCGCACCGACAACCAGATCTGATCGCCACGTGGACTGAATTCCATATGCAGGACACCGGTGCCGGGTTTCAGTTCTCCGACGATTGCCAGATTTTCCGTGTCGATTATCTGGACCATGTCGTAATCCGGGACCGAGAAATTGACCCAGACATGCCTGTTATCGGGATGGGCCATGACGAAAACGGGCTGTCCATGGACGGGAATACGTCCGATCTGCTGCCAGTTTTCGGTGTCAATCACGAGAACTTCGTGGCGACCGATTGCGGGTACAAATGCGCGTTTCCCCGCAATCGCCCAGCCTTCAAGATGGGGCATTTTGTAAACGGGTAAGCGTTCTTGGCCCATGCCGTAATGATCAAGGATGCGGCGCACGCCATTTTCCGGATGCCAAAGATCAAGCAATGCCATGCCGTCTTCGCCAAACAGACCGGCAATGTAATAACGACCATCAGATGTGATCAGCGCATCGTAGGGCTGTGTTCCGATATCTTTGTAGCGGTTGATTTTTGGCTCGTTGCTGGTTGAGAAGTCGGCTATCCAGATTTCGTCGGAATCCCAAAGGCTGAAAACAAACCGGTTCCCCGGCGCATCAACCAGCCCGATGACTTTTGAACGATCCGAACTGCCGTCAATGGTTGCAGGAATATCGGACAGCAGTTCGAGGGTTTCACTATCGAAAACGCGGACACCGCCGGGTTCGTAATTGGCAACCGCCACCAGTCTGCCGTCCTGGCTGATGGCTCCGCCAATACTGTTGCCCGCTTGCAAGGTCCTAACGACAACCTCATGTTTAAGAATGTCTACCTTGGTCAATCCCCCGTCGCGGCCAAAGACGAATGCGAACCGTCCGTCCCGGGAATAGACGATCGACGCATGTGACAGATCGCCAAGGCCTTCAACGATCCCGATAAATTGCCGGGTGCTGGTGTCAAGGATGGCAACTTCGCCAGTTGCTCGGGCAACGACGGTTGCCAGATCAGCCGTCCCGCGAACGGATGAGATGTTTGCGCAGCCCGCCAAAAGCAAAATGCCCCCAACAACCAAAAGGTTGCGGGTTGCCTGTAACGCGGTGGAAGGAATGCGGGCCGAAAATGCAATGCGCATCATTCGGGTTCTCCTGTTTTCAGATAGCGGGCCATCCACGTGGCCTCGTCGGGTGTCACGATTGCGCGCCAGGGCGGCATGGCTGTCCCGGGCAATCCGTCGAGGATGATGGTTGTCAAATTCTCGACGCTGTAAGCCGCAAGGCTTTCCGGTAAAAGGGGCGATCCCAGACCTCCCTTAAACGTTAGGCCATGACAGGAACCGCAATCCTGACGCACCATTTGCTCCAGCGCATGGGGGCTTCGGGAAGAAGTCGCGTTTTCCGCACTTACTGAATAGGTCCCCGCCAAAGCGAGCGTGGTGATCAGGATCACGAGGGAATTACGCAGTATGGGCATAACGTAGACCCCCATCGGGGAAGTCGGGTGCTGCGTTTTGGTCAAACCGGCTTTCGGATAGAAGTTCGGCCTCGGGCAGTGATAGTCGATCCGCCAGTGAAATGACGCGGCCAATGACGATCATGCAGGGCGGATCAAAATCCAGCCGGTTCAGGTCGTCACAGACATTGCCCAATGTGCTGCGGAAATGTCTTTGATCCGGTGTTGAACCATTTTCGATAATCATCACCGGCGTATCGGTGGGCAGCCCATGTTCAAGCAGTTTGCCCGCGATTACCGGCATGGTTTTGACCCCCATGTAAATCGCAAGCGTAGTGTCCGGATCGGCCAAAGAACGCCAGTCGTGATGGGGTTCTGCGTCTGCCTGCATGTGACCGGTGACAAAACGTACACTGGTTGCCAGACCGCGATGGGTCAGCGGTAGATTAAGTTGTGCCATGCATCCTGCGGCGGCTGTAATTCCGGGAACAACTTCAAACGGAACATCATGCAGGCTGAGCCATTCGGCCTCTTCACCCCCGCGTCCGAAAATATACGGATCCCCGCCCTTCAGACGAACGATGTGGCAATGTTTTCTGGCCATGTGAACCAGAAGCGTATTGATTTCGGACTGCTTCAGGCTGTGGGATCCTGTGGATTTTCCGACATAAACGCGTTCTGCAAACGGGTTGGCCAGTTCAAGTATTTCATCGGAGACAAGCCGGTCATAGATAACGGCATCCGCGCGGTCGAGAAGGCGTGCTGCCTTGATGGTCAGCAATTCAGGATCGCCTGGCCCGGCTCCGACAAGATAAATACGCCCGGATTTTTGCATGGCTTTTCCCCTGTTTTGGCAAGGTTTCAAATGCGGGAAGTCCGGAGGCCGTGTATGGCCTCCGGTTCTGCAGATCAGTAGATGTCGTGTTGGGTGTTGTAGATGTTGAATTTGCCCGTCGGGGTCACAAGGCGATCATCTTTGATGACCTTCTTGAGCTTCCGGGTTTTGTCATCAACAATCACAATGGCTGACTTTTCAGCTTTGCCGTTCCAGACAGAGAACCAGATTTCAGTGCCCTGTTTGTTATATTCACCCTGAACGACGCGCTGGGCACCTTCGTCGCCCAGATCGGCCCATTCGGCAATCGGCAGTGTTTCAACACCGGCATCAAGGTTGTTGATGTCAAGGACACCAACCGAATGATAAATTTCGGCATCCGAGTTCAGCGGCGCATCAACCCAAAGGTTTTTCGAATTCGGGTGGGTTTTGATAAACAGTGAACCGCCACCGAGCCCGTCAATGGATGCCGCCATTTTCCACGCATTTTCCGGATGTTTTTCCGGATCGGTACCGATCAATGCAATGGTGTCATCGCCAAGATGACTGGTTGCCCAGACCGGACCGAGTTCCGGGTGGATGAAGTTCGCCCCGCGACCCGGATGCGGGGTTGTGCCGACCTCGACAAGTTTGGTCAGTTTACGTTCTTTGGTATCTATAACGGCGACTGTGTCACGAGCATTGGCGGCAACCATGAAATATCGACCGGATGAATCAAAACCACCGTCATGGAGAAACCGTTCGGCACTGATTGAAGTGACTTGCAAGGCGTCGAGATCTTCGTAATTTACCAGAAGTACCTTGCCGGTTTCCTTAACGTTAACGACAAATTCCGGGTTGTAATGTGAGGACACAATCGCGGCAACGCGAGGCTCAGGGTGATATTCCTGTTCATCATATGTCATGCCGCGAGTAGAGACGATTTTAAGTGGCTCAAGCGTTTCGCCATCCATAATTGTGAATTGTGGTGGCCAGTATGAGCCCGCAATCGCGTAACGATCCTCCCAACCTTTCATTTTAGAAGTTTCGACTGAACGAGCTTCCAAACCAACTTTGATCGTTGCAACGATCTCGGGATCCTTCATCCATAGGTCGATCATATCGATTTTTGCATCGCGACCGATAACCATGAGGTAGCGCCCGGACGCGGATACACGTGAAATATGAACGGCATATCCAGTGTCGATGACATATTTGATCTTGTAGTCGTGGCCGTCGATCAGTGCGATCTGACCCGCATCACGGAGTGTGACCGAGAACAGATTCTCGATATCGAGATCATTCATTTTTTGGGTCGGGCGCTGGTCGACTGGAACAATGACTTTCCAGCTTTCTTTCATCGCGGCCATGCCCCATTCTGGCGGTTGAGGCGGATCCTGCATGACATATCGCGCCATGATGTCGATTTGCTCTTCTGTCAAATCTCCGGAGGTTCCCCAGTTTGGCATACCAGCTGGCGATCCATAGGTAATGAAGTCATGCAGATAGTCATAACCAAGATCGCGGGTGCGGTCCGTTGTCAGGGCAGGGCCGGTTGCACCATTGCGCAACACGCCGTGGCAACCTGCGCAACGTTCAAAGAAAATCTTACGGCCCTGATTGAATTCATCGGCCGTCATCGTTGGCACACCTTCGTGTGCGCCAGGCTGTGACCCATCAGTCGGAAGTGACTCGAGACTGGGTTCATAGGTGCTTTCGCTTTCAGGATGTTTTTCCTGGGCGATTGCCACCGAGGCAAAGATAAGGCCGAAACCAAGTGCAAGCGGCGCTGCCGACCGTCTCAGCCGAGTTGTGAGTTTCATGCGTCCCTCCATTAGGAAAATGAAAGCCTTCGCTCCCGGTTGCGGAGATTTGATCTTTCGACGCGAGCCAGCCTTGATGATGATCAAATAACCATATGAACATTGTGGTTTTGAGCCGTTCCACTCTTGACGGGAGTCAATACGCTTGGGGGAAAAGCCCGCAAAATGCGTTCAGAGAGAGTGAAACAGGGGAATGGTTATGTCCGTCTGCGATCCGGTTTTGATGATTGTCGCGCATGGAACGCGACGAACTGGTGCAGTGCCCGGCGGGATGTTTTCCGCGCATCTGCAACGTCAGTTACCGCATTTCGACATCCGCCTTTCATTTTTGCGATCAACGCCATCAGCGGGAAATGTGTTGAAGGTCATGACGCGGAATTCGGCGTCTGACGTGCTTGTCTTTCCCCTGTTCTTTACGCCGGGCGCCGGTTTGGTGGCGGAACTGTCCGAACTTGTTGCCGATGCCCGGTTGGAAGCGGAGGCACTTTTGCCATTCGCAGGACATTTGTCTGGATATGACCGCATGTTGGCGGCACGAATTGACCAGCGATTAAAGGCCGGTGGAAATCAAAAGGATAAAAAGGCAATTTTTCTGGTGGCTCACGGGCAGAAGCAGGACATCTGCCCGTCGCCCGAAATGCAGCAGTTGCGAGCGATACTTTCGCACCATCTTGATCACGACGAAATCTACAATGTCCAGATTGATGGCCAACCGTCTCTCGCCAACTGGCGAAACATGACAAGGTGCAGAAATGCCCTTTTTGTTCCCCTTATGACGGGGGATGGGGCGCATTGCCGCATTGATATTCCGGCTTCTGTTAATTTCCGGTCTGATGAGAAAGTCGGCATGCTCGCACCGGTTGGCACGTGGTGGGAGTTGTCTTCGCTGTTGGCCGATCATGTGAATTGCGGTCGACATCATCGCAAAAGCAGTTGTCAACCATCGCAGTCAGCTCGGACAGAGTTTGGAGCCGATCATGTCACGCCGTAACCTGAATGATGCGGATTTCAGTCTGATGTCGAAGGTGGCAGTTCTTTCTGCCTTCTCGCGCGATGAAATCGTATCGATGACAAATGGTGCGACCGTTGTGATTTATAACGGCCGTGAATTGCTGTTTAGCGAGGGGGAGCCCGCCGAACAGTTCTTTATTGTCATCAAGGGGCAGGTGCGTCTGTTTCGAATTCTCGGTGACGGGCGTGTCGCCCTTTTTCATCTTGTTTCAGCAGGCGAGTCTTTTGCCGAGGCTGTGGTCCTTTCCGGGCAAGAGTATCCGGTATCTGCCGAATGCGATCCGGGCAGCCAGATCATCGCAATCAGCAGGCTGCAACTGGTCAATCGCCTGAGGAATGACAAGGCGATGATTGGTCGGATGATGCAGTCATTGATCGAGAGGGAACGGTTTTTCTACAGGGAGCTCAATGATTTGCGTCAGCGAAGCCCATCGCAGCGCCTTGCCGGATTTTTGCTCTCGCAGTCTGATGATGCGGAAATCGTACCCAAGCATGTCATTGCAAACCGGATCGGTGTCACCCCGGAAACATTCTCACGTGCATTGCGCAAACTTGAAGACGACGGATTTATTGCCCGGGATACAAGGATGAGCATCCTTGATGTCGAAGGGCTAAGGCAGTTCTCGCGCCGATAAGCGTTTTCCGATCAAAATTGATCTGGAACAAACTTGATCATCTGGGCTGATGTTAGAGTTATTCCAGTAAATGCAATCTTCCCTTTTTTCTACAATGGACGATGCTGTGATGAATGATGTCGAACGCATTTCCGGTGTTCTTCGCTTTGCGAACTATTTCCGAACCTGGCCGCAGGAAGATATCCTTGAACTGGCATCCCTATGCCAATGGGTCAGGTTTGACACTGATACAATGATGATTTCGGCAGATGAACCGGCGTCAGCGCTTTATCTGATTGTGAACGGGCATGTCGAATTGTCTTTCAATGATCAGGACGGTAAAGACGGGGTCATTGATCTTCTGGGGAATGGTCAGCTTGTCGGGGAATGCGCATTGGTGCCCGATGGCTGTTATGCGGTGTCGGTTCGTACCTTGGAGGCAACAACAGCGGTTCGTATTGATGGTGCTGGCTTTGCCGATTTTCTTGCGGCCCATTTCGACCGTGCACTGACCATGATGTCGGCAATGACAGAACGGTTGTGTCAGATGTTGCGACAGGCCGAAGAACTTAAATGCCGGTCGGCGGCACAACGTCTGGCGATCTATTTCCTGGCAGATGCGGTGCCGATTGACGGTGTGCATGAAACACCCCTGACCATTGAAAAGTCTGCCTTGGCCCGCAAGTTGGGAATGACCAGCGAGACGATCTCTCGCGCGCTTAAGAAACTTTCTGAAATTGGTGTTTCGCAACATGCCAATGGTCACATTATCCGGATTGCAGATGCGGAAATGCTGGCCGATTGGTGCGGGTTGTCTGGGAATGATGCCAAGGAAGGGGGTGAAGATGCGTTCAAGACCGCTGTCTGAAATCGATTACGATATCGTCCGACAGGTCCCGTTTCTGTCTGCTCTTGGCGGGGCGCGGCTTGATAGTCTGATGGCAAAATGTCGTGTGGAATGCCATTCGCGCGGCGAACATCTGTTTCGTGCCGGTGATGTTGCCCGTAACTTCTATGTTCTGCTTTCCGGGCACTTGCGCCTCGTAAAGGTTTCCCCGCAGGGCGAAGAAACCGTCATGCATTTCCTGACCCAACCGGGGGCATTCGCCGAAGCGGTTTCGTTGGCCGGTCGGGCATATCCGGTGGAATGCGAGGTCATGGAAGATTGCGAGATCATCGCCATTCCGCGCGATACCTATCTTTCCGTTTTACGCAGTGCGCCCGATGTCATGGCCGAAGTCCTTGCCGGGCTTCTGCGGTGGGAACGATTCTTCCTCGAAGAAATTTTCAAAATTCGCCACACCAAACCGATCCAGAGAATTGCGTCTTTCCTGATCGATTTCGAAGAAAGAAGTGGCGAGAATCTGGGTGGCGAGGACGAGACGAACTTTCCTGAAAAACGTCAGATCGCAAGCCGGATCGGTATTACGCCAGAAACATTCTCGCGCTCGCTTCGAAAGCTAGAGGCAACAGGCGCAATTGCCGCCGGACCGAAACTCAGAATTCTGGATCGCACGATGTTGCTTGCACTTTCTCATTGAGTAACGGGACAATATTGCGAATAGCAGCATGATTGGATGAAGCTAAAGGTTGCAGTTCAGCATGGTAGATTTAATGCCCTAGGGCCAACCGACATTTAATTGATGGGATTCCCAAAGCGGACCAATTTTGATTCACTGTGACGGTTTTAACAGTCAGTGGAGAAGAGATGAAACGCTACGAACTGAGCCCAGAGCAATGGCGGAGAGTTGAAGTCACCATTCCCGGTAAGGAGGGGACTGGGGACGCAGCGGAAAGAACAATCTTCAGTTTGTCAATGTCGTGCTTTGGGTTTTGCGTTGGTGCGCACTGGCATGACTTGCCAGAGTGGTACGGCAAATGGAAAACAGTCCATAAGCGTTTCAAGCGATGGACCAAGGCCGAATTGTGGGAAGAGATTTTCGATGCTCTGGGATGTTCCTTGCTTTTGATCCTGATTGGTGGGCAGCGATTGTACAAAAGGTCTTGAACTGATCGCAGGTTTCCGTCCTTCGCATGTGTTGGCGGACAAGGGGGATCACAGTCAGGAAATAGTGGACACCATCACCACCATGGAGGCTGTTGCGGTTATTCGACCAAGATCCAATCGCAAGCAGCAGGGGGAGTACGACAAGAAAATTTATAAGAGCAGAAACCTTGTCGAGCGGACGTTCGACAAGCTCAAACACTGGCGAAGACTGGCCAGACGATATGACCGCAAGGGCTGTCATTATCTGTCTTTCGTATATCTCGCCGCAGCTACTCTATGGATGTAAATGTCGTTTCAGCCTAGGCGGGTAAAAGACATTGGTCGAGGCATCATACCGTGGTGTCAGTCCTTAGGTTTACGCCATCTGCGAACTTCGCAAAGAACTTTCTGTGTTCTGAGCCTCTGCTCAAATTGATGGTTTTGAGGGAGCCAGTGCACCGAATGGGGGGGGCAGTGTCAAGAAACGATGCGAAGAAAACGTGCTAGTGGAACTCATCTAGGGTCTGAACCCAATTGGAATGCTTGAAATTGATATTGGAAATGTGATTCACCCTTATGGAAAGGGAGTTATCACATGGCACGATTTGATTTGAGCGATGAAGAATGGGCGATTATCGCCCCGCTGCTTCCGGTTGAGGGTCGAGGTCCAAAGCGGCGCGACGACAGAACCGTTCTCAATGGCATCTTTTACATTTTGCGAACCGGCGCCCCCTGGCGGGACCTTCCGGGAAGATATGGCCCGCCTACCACGGTCTATAATCGGTATATCCGATGGGGAGAGCGTGGCATTTGGCGCGAGATATTCGAGACTTTGGCAACGGAATGCGAGGATGCTCTCGTCTTTATCGACAGTTCGATTGTGAAGGCTCACCGCGCAGCGGCCGGGGCAAAAAAGGGGAACTGGCAGAAGGTATTGGACGCTCACGCGGCGGCAGGACAAGTAAAATTCACGCCGCTGTAGATGCATCGGGTCGTCCGTTGCGCCTTGCCATCAGTGGTGGGCAGCTCCACGACAGCAAGATGATCGACTGTTTCCTGAACTGGTCGAAGCCGCCTCTGACCATCGTTGCAGACAAGGCTTATGGCAGTGCGCGTATTCGGCGGGAAATCGAGGATGAAGGCGCATTACCCGTCATTCCGGCCAAAGCAAACGCCAACAATCCGATCCCGCATGATGTCGGGCTCTATGCAAAACGCAACCTTGTTGAACGCTTCTTTTGTCGCATGAAAGACATGAGGCGACTGATCGTCCGATACGAAAAGCACGCAGAAAATTTTCTCAACAGGGTGCGGTTGTTCGCAATCAGGTGTTGGTGCAATTGAGTCCAGACCCCAGAAATTCTTAAAGCGTCGTAAGGCTGCACGAAGTCTTGTTTCATTTCTTCGCATAACACCCCAACTAACCGGCCGGGGAACCTCATTCAGGGCCCCAAAGCCCCCATCCAAACCATCCCAAAGTCCCAAACCCTTACGCTAGGGCAAACCGGTTCGCGTTCATCACTTTAACCGAGGCCGTCACGGAGTCTTTGACGAACTTCTCGTGATTGATGTGCCGGGTGTTTGCTTGTGCCCTCCGCGGGTGCCACCACATCCTCCCCCATGCGCAATGGTACTCTCCATTCGTCGTATTCGTTCAGTCCATATCCTCCGGGTTTTGTTATCCTTCGTAATTGCAATCAAAGGATGGTTTTTGTCCTCCGTTTTCCGGGCAGGAGCCTGCTGATTGGAATGGAAGGCCGGGAAATAATTCCGGCGTCACATAATCGGAGGAGGAAGCAGATGAGCAGCAACAGAGGTGTGGTGTATGTCGGGCCCGGCAAGGTCGAGGTCAGGAATATTGCCGATCCGGTGATGGCATCGCCGAATGGCCGGAAGCTTGACCATGCCGTCATTCTTAAGGTGATCAGCACCAACATTTGCGGATCGGACCAGCATATGGTGCGCGGCCGCACGACTGCGGAGCCGGGGCTGGTTCTGGGGCATGAAATCACCGGCGAGATCATCGAGAAAGGCAGCGACGTCGAGCAGCTTGAGATCGGGGATATCGTATCGGTCCCGTTCAACGTTGCCTGCGGGCGGTGCCGGTGCTGCAAATCGCAGGATACCGGTGTGTGCCTGACGGTGAACCCGGCGCGGGCCGGGGGTGCCTATGGCTATGTCGATATGGGTGGCTGGATTGGTGGGCAGGCGCGTTATGTCATGGTGCCCTATGCCGATTTCAACCTTTTGAAATTCCCCGACCGTGAACAGGCGATGGATAAAATCCGTGACCTGACGATGCTGTCCGACATTCTGCCGACCGGGTTCCACGGTGCGGTGCAGGCCGGTGTTGGTGTCGGGTCCATCGTGTATGTTGCCGGTGCCGGGCCGGTCGGGATGGCCGCCGCCGCATCAGCACGTATCCTGGGTGCGGCCGTCGTGATGGTGGGTGATTTCAACAAGGAACGTCTGGCGCATGCATCGAAGATGGGCTTTGAGGCGGTCGATCTGTCGCAAAGTGACCGTCTGGGCGAAATGATTGCCGAGATCACCGGAAGCCCGGAAGTCGACAGCGCCATCGATGCGGTCGGGTTTGAAGCCCGCGGGCATAGTGGCGGCGAACAGCCGGCCATTGTCCTGAACCAGATGATGGAAATCACACGTGCGGCCGGTTCCATCGGCATTCCGGGGCTTTATGTGACCGAAGATCCCGGTGCGGTCGATGATGCGGCCAGGCAGGGCAGTCTGTCATTGCGCTTCGGGTTGGGCTGGGCCAAGGCGCAGTCGTTCCATACCGGGCAGACGCCGGTGATCAAATATAATCGGCAACTGATGCAGGCGATCCTGCATGACCGCCTGAAGATTGCCGATATCGTCAATGCGCAGGTGATCTCGCTTGACGATGCGGCGAAGGGCTATGAAAGCTTTGATCAGGGGGCGGCCAAGAAATTCGTGCTTGATCCGCATGATGTTCTGGCGAAGGCCAGCTAGCCGCGAGGTTTGGACTAACCCGATTGAAACGAAAAACGGGAGCCAGCAGTGGCCCCCGTTCTTTTTTATCCGCGGTGTGGGGCGTTAGCTGCGCGGTTTGAGGTTTTCCGGGTCGTAAAGCGGTTTGTAGCCGATGCCGACGACTTCGACGGGATAGATTTCGTCAAAATAGGAGACGGTCAGTTTGCGGCCTTCCTGGCAATAGTCCCACGGCAGATAGGCAAGGGCGATGTTTTTGCCGATGCTGGGGCCGAATGCGATGGAGGTCGTATAAGAGCGACGGCCAAGCTCATCAATCAGGGTTTTGCCGGTGTCCGGGTCCATGACCGGCAGATTGCCGACCGGGTAGCGCGCCACCCCGTTGGCATCCACATTGTCGGTCATGACAAGGGTGCAGAGCATGGCCGGTTGATGATCGCGTTCGCGATATTCGACATGCTTTGCCTTGCCACGGAAATCGGCCTCTTTGACCTTCGGGCGGGCAAGGGCGGCTTCGATCAGGTTATATTGCGTGTGCAGGTCGGCGTTTTGCAGGCGCAGTGATTTTTCCAGACGGCGCGAGTTGGCATAGGTTTCAACACCCACGGCCATCACGCCAATGCCGCGCAGCGCATCCCAGACGGCAAGACCGTCTTCGTAGCGCATATGAAGCTCCCACCCCTGTTCCCCGACATAGGAAATGCGGAATGCGGTGACGGTTTTACCGGCAATGCTGATCTGGCGGATGGCGGCAAACGGGAAGTTTTCGATATCGAGTTCTTCGGGGGCGGCAACAACCTTTTTGAGGTTTTCACGGGCGTTCGGGCCCCAGATACCGATGGTGGTGAATTTTTCGGTGACGTCGGTGATGGTGACGTCCCAGCCCTTGTCCTGTGCCATGCGGCGCATATAGATCAGGTCGCGCGGGCCGGCATCCGCCCCATTGACCAGACGGCAGCGATCGGCCATGCGGAAGACGGTAAAGTCGGCACGGACCATGCCCTCGTCATCGAGCATGTGGGTATAGATGCCCTTGCCGATATTGGCATCCCCACCGATTTTAGCCGCACAGAGCCATTCCATGAGTTCGACATGATCCGGGCCTTCGATATCGGTCATGTGGAAGTGCGACAGGTTGATGATGCCGCAATCGTCACTCATGGCGAGCTGTTCGGCGTTGGAAACGCGCCAGAAATGACGGGTATCCCATTCGTTTTCACGCACCGGCACCCGGTCGGCGTATTTTTCCAGCAGATGTTCGTTGGCGGCATAACCGTGGGCACGTTCCCAGCCGCCCAGTTCCATGAAATAGCCGCCAAGTTCGACTTCGCGTTCGTAAAATGGCGAGCGGCGAATGCCGCGTGCTTTTGAAAATGGCTCGCGCGGGTGGACGGGCGGGTTATAGATCTTTTTCGCGGTTTCCCAGCAACGGTCGTAAATGTATTTCTCGTCAAGCTGGAATTCATTGAAGCGGGCGAAATCAATCGCATGATGATCGACATGGGTGCGGCCATGGGTCATCCAGTCGGCAATCAGTTTGCCCATGCCCGGTCCGTCCTTGATCCAGATGCCGACCGCATACCAAAGGCCGCGCAGCTTCTGGCTTTCGCCCATCGAGGGGCCGCCATCAGCCGAGGTTTGCAGAAGACCGTTAAAGGAATGGCTTTCGTTAAAGCCAAGTTCGGTCAGGATCGGGGTCAGTTCCATGGCGCGTTCAAGCGGTTCGATGACGTCTTCGAGTTCAAGGTCGCGCTGGGACGGGGACAGGCGTGCCTGATCCTTTTCAAGGATTTCACGCGGATGGACCAGACGCGGGTTTTCTTCGTAGTAATAGCCCCATTCGATCTGGCCGCCCTCGGTGCTTTTGGGATCGCCGGTATCGCGCATATAGGCGGAATTCCCCTGATCGCGCAAAAGCGGCATGCCGATTTCAACACCGGTTCCGGCAAATTCGTTATAGGGCCCGAAGAAGGTCAGCGGGTGGTCAACCGGCATCACCGGCAGGTCTTCGCCCGCCATTTCGGCAATCAGGCGGCCCCAAAGCCCGGCACAGACGACGACATAATCGGCATGGATCGTGCCGCGTTCGGTTTTGACCCCCGTGATGCGGCCATTTTCCGTGATCAGTTCAAGGGCGGAGGTGTTGGCAAAAATCTTGAGCTTGTTGCTTTCGACACCCTGATCGATCAGCTTGCCCGCCACGGTTTGCGAGCGCGGGATGACAAGGCCGGCATCCGGGTCCCACATCGCTCCCTGAATCTGGTCTTCTTCGAGAAGGGGGAATTTTTCCTTGGCCTCGGACGCGCTGATGATTTTGACCTTGGTTCCGAATGCCTTGCCGGAATCAACGCGGCGTTTGAGTTCGGCCATGCGGGCATCATCGCCGACACGGGCGACTTCGATCCCGCCGATGCGGGCGTAATGGCCCATCTTTTCGTAGAAATCGATGGAATACATTGTTGTCCAGCAGGACAGCAGATCATGGCTTGTCGCAAAGCAGAAATCGGACGCATGCGCGGTCGAGCCGATATCGGTCGGGATGCCGGATTTGTCGATGCCGACAATATCGTCCCAGCCATTTTCGATCAGATGATGCGATACCGATGCACCCACAATACCGCCGACGCCGACGATAACGACTTTTGCCCTGTTCGGAAATGCGGCCATTTCTCTCTTTCCTTCTTATTGCGATGGTTATCTGGTGTCGGCGGCGGTGGCGGAATTTTGGCGGTATTAATTTTGGCGGTATTGCTGGGTGAAGAATTATTGGGTGAAGACTACGGTGCGGTTTTTATTGAGCATCACGCGGCCTTCGAGGTGATATTTGACACCACGGGCCAGAACGCGGGCTTCGATATCGCGCCCGGTGGCGACGAAATCATCGGCCGACATGGCGTGGCTGACGCGTTCGGTTTCCTGTTCGATGATCGGGCCTTCGTCGAGGTCCGGCGTGACATAGTGCGCGGTCGCCCCGATCAGTTTCACCCCGCGTTCATAAGCCTGATGATAGGGTTTGGCCCCCTTGAAGGACGGCAGGAACGAGTGGTGAATATTGATGATCATGCCATAAAACTGGCTTGAAAGATCGTTGGTCAGGACCTGCATATAGCGGGCAAGGACGACCAGTTCGGATTTGGTTTCCTTGATCAGATCGGCAAGTTTGGCTTCCTGTTCGATCTTGTTTTCCTTGTTTACCGGCCAGTAATGGAAGGGAATGCCTTCCTGATCGGCGATTTTGCGCGCGTCTTCGTGGTTCGAGACGATTGCGGCGACCTCGGCATCGAGCCAGCCGACCTTGATCTGATAAAGCAGATGCAGCATCGCGTGATCGAATTTCGACACCATGATGATGATCTTGGGACGGCGGGACAGATCATCGATTTTGAGCTTCATATTGAAGCGGTCAACCGCCGGGTTCAGCATCAGTTCGATTTCGGCCTTGCTGACATTTTCCGGTGTGCTGGTGGCGATGCGCAAAAAGAACTGGTTGGTCTGACGGTCCCAGAACTGGTTGGATTCAATGATATTGGCCCCGCGCGATGCAAGGGCAGAGGCGACGGTTGCGACAATGCCCGGCTGGTCGTCACAGGCGATACGCAGGGTATAGGAATGTTCGCTCACTGGAGTGCTCCGTTTCAAAGGGGTGTGACGTTCGTGTCAGAGCTGACGCTCCAGTTCGGGAAGAATGTCGAACAGATCACCCACAATGCCATAATCCGCGACCTGAAAGATCGGTGCATCTTCGTCGGTATTGATCGCAACGATGATTTTGGAATCCTTCATGCCCGCAAGGTGCTGAATGGCACCTGAAATGCCACATGCGATGTAAAGATCGGGGGCGACCACCTTGCCGGTCTGGCCGACCTGCAAATCATTTGACGCATAACCGGCATCCACGGCCGCACGCGAGGCGCCGATGGCAGCGCCGAGTTTGTCGGCAACCGGTGTCATGACCTGCTGGAACCTTTCGGCGGAACCAAGGGCGCGGCCGCCCGATACGATGATCTTGGCGGAACCGAGTTCCGGGCGATCATTTTTCGACAGGATATTTTCAAGGAAGGTTGAAAGACCGGTTGCGTCCGATCCGGCATCAATGGTTTTGACCGGGGCTGGGGCGTTGTCGGCATTGGCGGCGGCAAAGCTTGTCGTGCGGATCGTGAGGATTTTTGTCGCATCGGTCGTCTGCACGGTTTCAATCGCATTGCCGGCATAGATCGGGCGTTTGAATGTATCGGGGGAAACAACCTCGATCACGTCGGAGACCTGCATGACATCCAGAAGGGCGGCAACGCGGGGCAATACGTTTTTGCCCGTGGTGGTGGCTGGCGCGAGGATGGTGTCGTAATCGCCTGAAAGATTGACAATCAGGGCGGCGGTCGGTTCGGCAAGACGCTGTTCAAGCGCGTCGCCTTCGGCAAGCAGAACCTTGCGAATGCCCGAAAGTTTTGCCGCCGCATCGGCCACCGAATTCGCATTTTTTCCGGCGATCAGAATGTCGATATCGCCACCAATCAGGGATGCGGCACTTAATGCCTTGGCGGTCTGATCGGACAGGGATTGATTATCGTGTTCTGCAAAAAGAAGAATGGCCATTTTTATCTCCGCCCGGTTCAGATGACGCCAGCTTCGGCTTTGAGCTTTTCGATCAGATCGGTTACACCGGCCACCTTGATCCCGGCGGTGCGACCGGCGGGTTCTTCGACCCGGATCACGCGAAGGCGCGGGGCAACCGTGACGCCGAAATCATCGGGCGTTTTGGTTTCCAGCGGCTTTTTCTTGGCCTTCATGATGTTGGGAAGCGACGCATAGCGCGGTTCGTTCAGGCGAAGATCGGCAGTCACAATGGCGGGCAGGGTGACTTCGATGGCCTGAAGGCCGCCATCGACTTCGCGGATGACCTTGGCGGTGGTATCGCCAAGGTCAAGTTCGGAGGCAAAGGTTGCCTGCGACCAGCCGAGCAGGGCGGAAAGCATTTGCCCGGTCTGATTGGCGTCATCGTCAATCGCCTGTTTGCCAAGGATGACGAGGTCTGGATTTTCGACCGCAACCACGCCTTTGAGCAGTTTTGCGACAGATAGCGGTTCGATGGGGCCATCGACCGTGATCAGGATGGCGCGATCCGCCCCCATGGCAAGGGCCGTGCGCAGGGTTTCCTGCGCCTGTGCCGGGCCGATGGAAACGGCGACGACTTCGTTCGCCTTGCCGGATTCTTTCAGGCGCACGGCTTCTTCGATGGCAATTTCGTCAAACGGGTTCATCGACATTTTGACATTGGCAAGATCAACACCAGTGCCGTCTGCCTTGACGCGGATTTTGACGTTGTAATCGACAACCCGCTTTACAGGTACGAGAACCTTCATCTTCGTCCTTCCTGATAAAATCGCGGTTTGGGGATTTCATCCTTTCGCCGCGAAATCGCATTATTGGTATTGTTGAAAAATAGCTTGGCGAATTTTTGCGCCGGAAAATAGAATGTTTGCGTCAAAGCGGGATTATCGCTACGACAGATACAGCAACCTTGTCTGCATCGGAGGGTCTAGGGCCATGTATTCCGGATCTCAGAGCGCTAATGCGGGGCGTCTTGTGAACGTCACTGGTGCGGGCAAATCGGGCCACGAAAAGCCGCGGCTTTCGGTCGGGTTCATTCTGGCGAAGCGGTTTACGCTGTGTGCCTTTGCCAATTTTGTCGATGTGCTCAGACTGGCGGCGGATGAAGGGGATCGCAGCCGACCGATCCTGTGTAACTGGACGGTGGTGTCCGACACCATGGACCCGGTGCCGTCAAGCAGCGGTATTATCGTTCAGCCCAAGGAACGGCTGGGCGACCCAAGGCGGTTCAATTATATCGTCGTGGTTGGCGGGCTTATGGAAGAAACGCCCAATCTGGGATCGGCCTATCACAAGTTTTTGCACGAGGCGGCGGAGGCCGGTGTGCCGCTTGTCGGGATATGCACGGGTGCGTTCCTGTTGCACCGGGCGGGGTTGCTTGACGGGTATCGCTGTTGTGTCAGTTGGTTCCATCATTCCGATTTCATCGAACAGTTCGAGGGACTTGATCCGGTTGCCGATCAGATTTTTGTCGTTGACCGGGATCGGCTGACCTGTTCGGGCGGGGTCAGTTCGGCCCACCTTGCAGCCTATCTGGTGGACAAGCATGTCGGGCGGGCACAGGCCAGCAAAAGCCTGCATATCATGATCATTGATGATGCGTTGCAGGCGGAAAAACCGCAGCCGGGTATTCCGCTTGACCTCAAGACGCAGGACCCGATTGTGCAGCGGGCGTTGCTGATCATGCAGCAGAATATTGATACACCGATTTCGGTGCAGGAAATCGCGCGCCGGATGGGCAACAGCAAACGTCAGATCGAACGGCATTTCAGGCTTTCGCTTGATACATCGCCGCAGGTGGCGTTTCTGAATATCCGGCTTGATATGGCCCATTACCTGATGGCGAAAAGCCAGAAGTCGGTGGCACAGGTTGCGGTGGATTGCGGATTTTGTGATTCTTCGCATCTAAGCCGGATGTTCCGGCGGCGATATGGCTGCACGCCACAGGAATTGCGCCGCCCGGTATCCGATCAAGTATCTGATGCGGTGCCGGTTCTGGAAGAGGCGTAACTTTCGCCTTTTCATATCGAAGTTAACATGAAAACGCCGCCCGGAAGATGATCCCTCCGGGCGGCGTTTTTCAGTGATCAAAGACCGTGATCAGCGCGGTTCGCTGGCAAGTCCGCGCCAGATGGCAACGCACATCACAAGCAGAACAATCGTAAACGGCAATCCTGTTGAAATCACCATGGATTGCAAGGATTTCAGACCGCCCGCCGAGAGCAGCAGGACAATCGCGACCAGACCTTCGAACACGCACCAGAAGACGCGTTGCGGCATTGGTGCGTCGACCTTGCCACCGGCTGCAATCGTATCAATGACCAGCGACCCGGAATCCGAGGACGTGACAAAGAAAACAATCACAAGCACGATCCCGATAAAGGACGTGATTGAGGTCAGCGGGAGTGCATCAAGCATGGTGAAGAGCTGCACGGGAAGGTCGGCTTCCTGCACGGCGGTGTAGCCGTCACGAACGACCTGGCTGATGGCGGAGCCGCCAAAGATCGACATCCACAGCACGCAGACCAGCGACGGGATCAGCAAGACACTGATGATGAATTCCCGCACGGTACGGCCACGGCTGACACGGGCGATGAACATGCCGACAAACGGGGACCAGGAAATCCACCATGCCCAGTAGAACGATGTCCATCCCTGCATGAAGTTGACATCTTCGCGGCCAACCGGGTTTGACAGGGCCGGAAGGTATTGAAGATATGCCCCCAGGAAGTCAAAAACATCGGTTGCCAGAAGCAGGGTCGGACCCGCGACAAGCACGAACAGGAACAGCAGGAAGGCAATCCCCATATTGATTTCGGATAACAGCTTCACCCCGGATTCCAGACCGCGAACGACCGAGAACAGGGCGATGGAAGTGATGCCGACAATCAGGATCACCTGCCAGGTGGTGTCGATGGGCATTCCGAACAGCTTGTTAAAGCCGGAATTTGCCTGAACCGCACCAAGACCAAGCGAGGTGGCAAGACCGAAAAGGGTCGCGAAAACAGCCAGAATATCAATGATATGCCCCGGCCATCCCCAGACGCGTTCACCGAAGATCGGATAGAAGGCGGAACGGATGGTTAGCGGCAGACCCTTGTTATAGCTAAACAGCGCAAGGCTGAGTGCGACGATGGCATAGATCGCCCAAGGGTGAAGGGCCCAATGGAAAATCGATGCCGCCATGCCCAGACGAACGGCTTCTTCCTGCGTGGCCGCCGCACCAAGCGGGGCCCAGTCGGTGCGAATGCCATCGGCACCCACGGCAGTCCCGCCCAGAGAAGACGAGAAGTGGCTTAGCGGTTCCGAGACACCATAGAACATAAGCCCGATCCCCATGCCGGCCGCAAACAGCATGGAGAACCAGCTTAGATAGCTGAAATCAGGTGTTGCGTCCTTGCCGCCAAGCCGAACCTTGCCATAGGGGCTGACGACGACGACAAGGCAGAGAATTACGAAAATGTCGGCGGCACCGATGAAGAACCAGTCGAAGCCTTTGGTGACTTCTGAAAACAACAGGCTGAAAACCGAATTTGCCTGTTCTGGCATCAACAGTGTGTAGGCAACGAACGCGATGACGGTCAGGGCGGAGACGGCAAAGACGGGGTTATGGATATCGAACCCGATGGGGCCGAGATGCCCTTCGATATTGTCCTGACCGATATTGTAGTCTGTATCAATCTGGCCTTCTGGCGGTGTTTCTTCCGCCGGTGTTTTGACGTCACTCATGAAGCTTCTCCTGTTATGAACCTGCGAAAAAATTCCGTCAGGAGAGATCCTTTGATTGGACCCTTCTTGTGATTTGGATAAAAGGATGCCGCGCACGCCAATAGGCGAGCTCATTTATGCTGTTGGTAACGTGCGGGGCGTAAGGCAGAGGTCTGGAGTTCTAGAGTTCGACCTCGATGTCCGACAAAGGTGTCGAACAACAAATCAGGACTTTGCCCTGATCTATTTCGCGCTGGCGGATACCGCCACCGTGCTGCATATCGACTTCACCGGAAATCAGTTTTGACTTGCATGTACCGCAGATGCCGCGCTGGCAGGAGGACATCGGCAATATCCCCGCCTCGCGTGCCGCCGAAAGAACGGTCATGCCCGGACCACATTCGACAACGTGGCCGGTTTTGGTGAAGCTCACCCGGAAGGTCTGGCCGCTGATTTCCGGGGCCGCGACAGGCTCTTCAAATGTTCCGGCTGTTTCCGCGCCGAAGTCGAAGCTTTCCTCGTAATATTTCTCCATGTCGAAACCGGCATCGCGCAACATGTTGCGAACACCTTCCATGAAGGGGGCAGGGCCGCAACAGAACACCTTGCGGCCCTTGAAATCGGGCAGCATCAACGACAGCATCTGAATGTTGAAGCGGCCGGTATAGCCGCTCCAGCTATGATGGGCGGCGGCGGTACTGCAGGTGAAGGCAATTCTGAGGCCCGGGTTCTGGGTGGCAAGAAGCGACAGTTCCTTGTGGAAAATGATGTCGGCCGGGGTTCGTGCCGCGTGGATGAAATACAGATCGGACGGTTCGGACAGATCGCAGGCGGTGCGGGTCATCGACATCATCGGGGTGATGCCGCTGCCAGCCGAAATGAACAGGAGCTTTTCCTCGCCAGTTGCATCGGTGGTGAATTCACCGAACGGGCCGGAAACATTCACTTCCTTGCCGGGCATCATATAGTCATGCAGCCAGTTCGACCCCGGACCACCGGGCACACGTTTGACCGTGATCTCGATCCGGTAGGGGCGGGCGGCAGATCCCGAAATCGTGTAACTGCGCGTGACCATCCCTTCGACGGGCAGTTCAAACGTCATGTACTGGCCCGGATAGAAGCGGAATGCGCGCGGTTCGCGGGCTGAAAAGACGAATGTTTTTACGTCGTGGGTTTCCTGCCGCACCTGCCGACAGACCAGAACGTCATCATTTTCCGGGTCCCAAAGCGGGATGCGGGTGGCCTCGGTAAAGTTTTCATCGTCCCCGGACGGGGCGGCTTGCCCGGGTGCCGGTGGATTGGTCTGGGTCATCATTTGGTGGCCGCCCCGGATTTGTCTTTGGCCAGATGTTGATTCATCCGGGCGATATACCAGTCACAGAATGCTTCGACATGCGGTTCGGTAAAGCGTGAATAGGGGCCGGGTTCGTAGGATGGCTGTTCACTGCCAAGCTGGGCAATACGGACAAGATCGGCGTCCTGCTGGTTGGTCATTTTCCAGACCTGGGTCAGGTTGTCGAGGTTATAATCTTCGCCTTCGATGGCGTCCTTATGGACAAGCCATGTGGTGCGCACCAGCGTGCGGTCGGCTGATAGCGGCAGGACCGAGAAGGTGACGATATGGTCGCTCATGAAATGGTGCCAGGAATTCGGATGCGTCCAGAAGCTGAGCCCGCCCAGCTTTGGATCGGTGAATTTGCCCAGCAGCTTTTTCGAGGCGACCTTGGTGTCAAGGGTGTGAGATTCACCTTCCCACATCAGCGGCAGGCGCATGGTGCGAAAGCCGGTGATATCCGAAAGATGATCTTCTTCCGCCGATGGCAGACCACAGGATTCCCAGCGTTTATGCTCGTTTTCAATCGCGCTGGTATATTTTTTGACGTCTTCGGACCGGCGTTCGTCCATTTCATCGGGGGAAAAGCCAAAGCCGAATTCGGATAGCGGCACGGTCAGTTGCGGATGGTTGGCTTCGCAGTGATAGCATTCGCGGTTGTTTTCCATCGTCAGCTTCCAGTTGCCTTCCTCGATCAGGTCAGAGGTGAAGGCAACCTTGCAATTGGCGATGTCGTGCGGTGCGATATAGGGCGTCATCACGCGGGCCATATCGTCGATGTCTTTGGGGGCTTCATCGGCAAGGCAGATGAAAATCAGTCCGGCGATGGAACGGATATGGACGGCTTTAAGCCCGTGACAGCTTTTATCAAAGCCAGCCCCCATATGTTCGGCCAGGATCAGATCGCCGTCTTCGTTATAGGTCCAGCCGTGATAGCGGCACACGATATTGCCGATTGTCGTGGCGCGTTCGTCGATCAGTTTTGCCCCGCGGTGGCGACATACATTGTGAAACGCGCGGATTTCCATATCGTCGCCGCGCAAAAGCAGGATCGATGCGCGGCCTACCTCGACCGTGATGCAGTCACCCGGTTCAGGCAGTTCCGGCTCGACCGCGACGAAAATCCAGTGCCGGTTGAAAATGACCTCTATATCCAGATCAAGGATTTCCGGGGCATTGTAAAATGGCGCTTCAAGGCTTTTGCCTTTCTCGCGGCGCGACACGAGTTCTTGTATGTCAGAAGAAAAACGCATGATCGGTACCTCAACTTATGAGGGTGTCACGGGAGAAGGACTTTGTCGGTCCTTGCGGAATGAGTGAATGATGGACCTGTCTTGGGTGCAATGAAACAGGAAGCAGTGATTTTCCGTCTTCGGACGACATCATTGGCCGGTTTCAGGTGTTTGTCACGGCAACGAACAGGCAAGGCAAAAGCACATGGAAATGCTTCCCGGTGGCGCAGTTCGGCCCTTGCCCGGTTGGTCACAACAGGGGGGCAGATACTTGAAAAACAAGCGCCCGCAAACGGGATGCCTGTCTTGTATGCGGCGCGTGCTGTCAATTGCACCCAAAGTCTCCCTCTTTTCATGCGGCAGGTAACCTGCTCTTCATTCGCCCTTGATGAACAACAGGCGATTAAAAAGATTTGAAAATCTATTGCGAATTGGACGGCAGGTGGCAGGAACCTTGAGGCAATCACACAGTAAAATTGCGACGCAAGAGTGTAACATTGGGTGTCAGATCGCCATGATAGGCTGTTATCCATTGAAAACAGGGATTTTTCAATTTCATCGACGGGCAGAAATGGCAGGATGATTGCTTCTGTAGCGGGTCTTCTGCGGCGGGAGGCATCGAAATCGTATCCGCGTTTCAAAGCAGCCTGTCTCTTGCGTGAACCCGTATATCACTGCCAGCAATGACATTTCGTGAAAACAGGTTAGACTGTTGCGCAATCTGGATTTTCTGATCAAAGAAGATCGGCCGATCAACAATCTTTCCAGTCCCTGGTCCTGACCCTGACAACCACAAAACCCGGAAGCCACCATATCATGTCTCATTCTTCCAAAGGCGCCATTTATATGGCTGCTGCCGCCAATCTTTTGATCGCCGTTGCCAAGTTTGGCGGGGCGGCGGTTACCGGGTCTGCCGCGATGATGTCAGAAGGGATCCATTCGCTGGTTGATACCGGAAATCAGGGATTGCTTCTGCTTGGTATCCGGCTGTCGAACAAGCAGCCCGACAAGCAGCATCCGCTTGGTTATGGCAAGGAAACCTATTTCTGGTCGTTTCTGGTGGCGGTGATGATTTTTGGCCTTGGGGCGGGGGTTTCGATCTGGGAAGGGGTGGACAAGATCATTCATCCCCATGCGCTTGATATTCATATGGTTGCCAGCATCGGCGGGTTCGATGTCATGACCTATCATGTCGTGCTGTCGATCCTTGTGGTTGCCATGCTGCTGGAAGGGTTGGCGTTCCGGACAGCCTACCGGGCCTTTGTCACGCAACATCCCGATACGCCAGTTTTGAAGGCCATTCACGATACCAAAGATCCGACCGTGATCGTCATCCTGTTTGAAGACAGTGCGGCCATGCTTGGCCTGATCGTTGCCTTTTTCGGGATATCGGCGGCATATGTTCTTGATATGCCGCTTCTGGACGGGATTGCATCGGTTGCGATTGGCGTCATTCTGGCGGTTACGGCGTTCTTCCTTGCGGTGGAATGCAAGGGATTGCTGATCGGTGAAAGTGCCACGGCCGAAACCCGGTCAAAGATCACTGCAATGGTGAATGCCATTCCCGGGATCAAGCGCGCCAATGAAATCATTACACTGCATCAAGGTCCGCAAAGCCTTATGGTGTGCATCAGTGTCGATTTTCAGGACAATATCAGTTCGAACCAGATAGAGGCGACCGTTTCCCAGGTCGAAGCCGATATCCGATCCACCATTCCCGGTGTCGCGAAGGTGTTTATCGAAGCGCAAAACTGGCGGTCGCATCAGGAGCTTCTTGCTCAGTGATCTGGCGCAGTGATTGGGTGCAATGATCGGGTGCAATGATCCCGCCATTCAGCCGATCATCTGTGCAGACGCAGATTGACCGGCCCTGTTGCAAATAGTATGAGGAATTCAAACAAATCATAACGTTTGAGGGCAGGGTGGCCGTGTCACAATCGGAACTTAAATCTTCCGCCGCATGGATTGCCGTGGATTGGGGAACATCCAACGTTCGGGCATGGGCGATGGATGATCGTGCCAATATCCTTGATCAGGTCTCAAGCCCGCTTGGCATGAATGCGATTGCGGCGGATGCGGCACTTGGGTTTGAGGGCGTTCTGATCGATCTGATTGGTCGGTGGTTGCCATCCGGGTCATCTGATCCGATGCGGGTTGTGATTTGTGGCATGGCCGGGGCAAAGCAGGGGTGGCTTGAAGCGCCGTATTGTTCGGTGCCGGTGCGCCCGGATGAATTGGCATCCGGCGCGGTACGCCCGGTCCTTTCCGATCAAAGGATTGATGTTGCGATTTTGCCGGGGCTTAAGCAGGTCGATGATCCCGATGTGATGCGGGGCGAGGAAACCCAGCTTGTCGGGTTTATGGCCTCGCAGCCGGAATTTGATGGCTGGGTCTGTTTGCCGGGAACTCATTCGAAATGGGCGCGGGTTTCGGGCGGAGCGATCCTTGGATTTAAAACCTATATGAGTGGCGAGGTTTTTGCCCTGCTTTCCGGGCAATCGATCCTGCGCCATTCAATGGATGATCGATGGGATGATGCCACTTTCGAGGCCGCGATACGCGATGCATCCGATGCACCGACCGGTTTCCTGCACAAGCTGTTTACGGTGCGTGCAAGTGGGCTGGTCGGCAATGCGAATGCCGCAAATGTACCGGGTGCCGCGGTTCTTTCCGGGGCTGTGATCGGTTCGGAAATTGCCGATGTCGTTGGCGCGCTGGACGGAAATGCGCAGATTGCCCTGATCGGGGATGGCAAGCTTGCCGGTTTGTATCGCAAGGCGTTGGCGGTGCATGGGTTTGACGCGGATGCCGTTGATGGACAGGCGATCACGATTGCCGGTCTTGCGGCGGCGCATCAGGCCATCCGCAATGCATAACAGTATTTTGTTTTTCAAGGTTTCGCAGGTGTAACATGGCATATCCGACTTCGGTAAATTCACAGATCACGGACGCGGTGGAACCGGTTTCCCATCGCAAGCTGATTGCCATCCTGCGCGGGGTGAAACCCGATGAAGCGGCCGGGATGGCGCGTGCGCTTGTCGATGCCGGGATCACGATGATCGAAGTGCCGCTAAATTCGCCTGAGCCGCTTAAAAGCATTGCGGCGATGAAGGATGAAGTCGGCACGGCGGTATTGATCGGGGCGGGGACGGTTTTAACACCCGAAGACGCCGAACGGGTCAAGGCGGCCAAGGGCGAATTCATCGTATCGCCCAATTGCGATATAGAGGTCATCGCCAGAACCAAGGAATTGGGCCTTGGATCGTGGCCCGGTGTGCTTACACCCACCGAATGCTTTGCCGCGATCAAGGCCGGGGCGGATGGGCTTAAAATCTTTCCGGCCAGCATCATCGGTGCCGAGGGGATCAAGGCGATGCGGGCCGTATTGCCAAAAGATATGCCGGTTTATGCGGTGGGCGGCGTCGGGCCGGATGATTTTGCCACCTATGCCAAGGCCGGGTGTGACGGGTTTGGTCTTGGATCGGGGATCTATAAGCCCGGCATGACGGCGGATGATGTTTCAAAAGCCGCCAAAGCCTATGTCGCGGCGCATGATGCGGTGTTTGGCGATTAAGACTTTCCGGATTGCGGAAGGCTGTTTGACCGGGGCGTCATTGCCGGGCTAAATTCCTGCCATTGCAAGAATTCCAAAATGGGAGGATCCATTGGATCTGGGAATCAAGGGCCGCAAGGCGATTGTCTGTGCGTCATCAAAGGGACTTGGGCGTGGTTGCGCGATCAAGCTGGCGGAAGCCGGTGTTGATCTGACGCTGAATGCGCGTTCCGAAGGGCCGCTAAAGGAAACGGCGGAATATATCCGCGATACATATGGGGTGAAAGTCACCACGGTTGCGTGTGACATCACCACCGAAGAGGGGCGCAACAAGGTTCTGGCGGCCGAAGGCATGCCCGATATTCTGGTCAATAATGCCGGTGGCCCGCCGCCCGGTATCTGGTCCGATTGGGGACAGAAGGAATGGGAGGCGGCGGTTCAGTCCAACATGCTCACCCCGATCCTGTTGGCGACGGCGGTTTTGCCGGGCATGATTTCGCGCAAATGGGGCCGGATCGTCAATATTACATCGGGTTCGGTCAAATCGCCGATCCCGCATCTGGGCCTTTCGAATGCCGCACGCGCAGGCCTTACCGGGTTTGTGGCCGGAACCGCGCGCCAGGTGGCCAAGGATGGCGTGATCATGAATAACCTGTTGCCGGGGCAACATGATACCGACCGTATCAATGCTTTGATGACCAATCGGGCGAAGAACGAGAATATCAGCCTTGACGAGGCACGTGCCAAAACGCAGGCGGGTCTGCCGACCGGGCGTTTTGGTGACCCGATTGATTTCGGGGCGACCTGTGCCTTCATGTGCAGCGAGCATGCAAAGTTTATGGTTGGTCAAAACATTCTGCTAGATGGTGGTGCCTTCAACTCGACCATGGGCTGATATGTCGTCTTTCGTCACAGGGCGGTCTGCAAATGCCCATTTGCTGCGCTTCCGGTGCTCACGTACCTTGAGTACGCTGCGCGCCGGTTCTCACAAACGGGCATTTTCGACACGTCCTGCAACGAAATCCAGCATATCACCAAGTGCCCGGCGCAAAGGGTGGTGCTAGCATGGCGTCATTCACCTTTGTCTATGTGTTGCGCGAGCGGGAGGTGCCCCGCCCGCGCACCTATGTTGGCTGGTCAACCGATGTCGAGGCCCGGCTTGCGACGCATAACAGCGGCAAGGGAGCCAAGACGACACGTGGTCGGCAATGGGAGCTTGTTTATGTCGAACGGTTCCGCACCTTTGGCGAGGCGATGAGCCGCGAATGGCATTTAAAGCGTGACCGGAAATTGCGCAAAATGCTGGCAGGGGGCGTGTGATAAACAAATCAGGGCTTGAATATTTGCGCGCAGTCGCAGATATCTGGGCCAACAGTTTCAAACCATCAGGACGACATCATGCCGGTACAACGCAAAAATCCGCTGAAGCTCAATAACCTGCAGCTGCGCACGCTTGTGCTGGCGCAGATTATCGCCAAGGACCCGAATTCGGGATCGATTGACGAAGCCACGGGTGATGCGACCCTTTTGCGTATTCCGCATGCGCATGGGGATCATGTTCATGTCGGGAAATTCGTGGTTGCCGCGCGCGACGCCAGCGGCTTTGCCAATCCGGCGGTCTGGGTTGCCCTAGCCCGCAAGGGACTGGCGCGCGAGGGCTATCCGGCCAGCATCGTTCTGACCCGCGAGGGCATGGAATATGATACCGGCCTTTCCGAGAATTTTGTCGAAGAATCAGATCATTGATCTGTCAATCCAGACCAGCAAAAGCCCCGATCCGTCGGGGTTTTTTTATTCCAGAATGAACTGCCCGTTTTTGATTTTTACGAAATAGGCATCGCGTTTGCCGTCACCGAATTGGTCAAACATCAATTCCTGATGCAGGCCCTGTTGCGGTGGCAGGGTCACAAGCGCATCCGAAAGCGGTTGATCGGGGGCCCGGGTTTCAAGGGCTGCGACCAAAACGGTCATCGCATCATAGGCCAGGACACTGGTATAGCCGGGCTGTTCATTGAACTTGTTCCGGTAATCGGCGACAAATTTCTGATAGCGCGGATTGGTGGCGTAACGATCATAGGTTTGCAGCAGTTCCATGCCTTCGACGGCATCCCCGCCGAAGGTGATCAATTGTTCCGTTCCTGCCCATTCGGCGGTCGAAAGCGGGATGTCCCGATCAATTTTGCGGATTTCCTTTGCCAGTTCGGCGCTATCGACACCATTGGCAATGAAGATGATCGCATCGGGACTATCGGCGCGTAATTGCCGTGCGACATCCTGTTTGGTGGTATCGGCGGTGTTGAACCAGACTTTCGAGACAACCCGCCCGCCAAGCTTGTCAAAGGTCAGCAGGAATTCACGATACCAGCTTTCGGTGAAAGCTTCGTTTTCACCGTCCAGGGCAAGGGAAATTCGCATGCGCCCCTTGTCGATATTGCGTCTGGCATAGGCATCGGCATTTTCGCGCGTTGTCGAATTCATCCGGAAAAAGTTATCGCGAAGACCGGTGAATTCCGCAGCCGAGGCGGTGGGCGATATGGCCACGATATCAAGTTCGTTGATCACCGGCAGCATCGCCATGCCGATCGAGCTGATGATCGGGCCGATGATCGCGGTGACGCCAAGTTCCTTGAATTCGCGGACTGCGGCCTGTGCGGTTTCCGGATTTTTCTGATCATCGCGGGCAATGATTTCAAGCGACCGGCCATGAATGCCGCCTTTTTCGTTGACCTGCTGGGCGGCAAGTTCCATCGCGTGAAGGGCCGCGATCCCGGTATCGGCACCGTCACCGGAAATACCGGCGATGAAACCGATTTTGATCGGGCCGCTGTCATCGCAGCCAAACAGCATCATGGCCGCGGCGGCGATGGTGCAAAAACGGACGGAAAATCGGATGGAAAATCGGGTGCCATTTGCCGGTTTCGAAGCGTGTTCTTGTTGCTTTTTCATGTTGTGCCGAACCGGTTAAAAAGGTGTTTTCTGTTTTGTCGTCCGAGATTTCGATATGGCGCGCGCGGATCGCGACTTCAAGCTTCGCGAAAGCGGGACATTGACCTTATCCGAAATCCCGGCGGGCCTGCATCACCCGGCCGATTGTTGTCAGGATGCATAACGCGCCAAAAATAGCCGCGATATGATTAAACCATTGCGGGAAAACGCATATCAGCACAAGGACAAAGATGGTTTCGCTGCCTTCGGTAATGCCGGTCAGGTAATAGAAGCTTTTTTTGCCCTGTTTTTCATGGTTGCGGCCGGTTTTGGCCGCGATGATCGCATAGGCCAGAAAACTTGATCCGGTGCCGACAAAACAGAAAATCAGGAATGCCGCCATCAGGGCGTGTTCGGGTCGTCCGATGGCAAAGGCCAGAATGATACCCGAATAAAACAGGAAATCGGCGACAATATCGTAATAACCGCCAAGGTCGCTTTCCTGCGACTTTGATCCGGCGTGACGGGATCGCGGCTGGGTATGGCGGGCAACGGCGCCGTCAAGACCATCCATGATGCGGCTGAGCAAAATCAGGCCAAGGGCGATGTGATCAAGCCGGAAGGCAAGTGCGGCGGCGGCCAGGAGACCAAAGACAAAACCAAGGCCGGTCACCATGTTGGGCGTGATGCCGCTTCCTGAAAGGCGGCGGGCGACGGCATTGAGCGGCTTGTCGATCAGCGGGCGCAGACGGGCATCAAACATTCTGGTTTCCGGTTAAATCATTGCAGACACATCATAATCCTATCACGGTCTGTTGGGAAATCATGCACGCGTGATGATACCGGTTTGAAATTGTCCGATTGACGGGGCGTTGAAAACGGGATTGGCTGTTGTCTGTATGGCAATTCAATTTTATCGGGGCGCTCCATATGTCCGTTTCGAACGTTATCCCGACTTCTTCCTTTGCGGTAGACGGTATCCGCAAGGATGTCCGCGATATCGGGGCGTCGCTGATCCGCGAGGTTGCCCATCTGGGAATGGGGCGGGGAAATATCGTGCCGCTGTGGTTTGGCGAACCCGATCAGCCGACCCCGGAATTCATCCGCAAGGCGGCGATTGCGGCCCTTGAAGCCGGTGACACGTTCTATCAACCCAATCGGGGTATCACGCCGCTTCGCGATGCGCTGGCGGTTTATGGCAATCGTCTTTATGGCACGTCGCTGGACCGTGAAAACATGACCGTGACGGTATCGGGGTTAAATGCCCTGATGATTGCGATGCAGTCGATCCTGAAGGCGGGCGACAGGATGGTGACCACGGCGCCGATCTGGCCCAACATCATTGCGATGCCAAAGGTTCTGGGCGCGCAGGTGACAACGGTTCCGTTGCACGCCGGGATTGATGGCTGGCAGCTTGATATCGATGAATTCATTGCCGCCTGTGCGCCCGATACGCGCGCCATTCTGATCAATTCGCCGAATAATCCGACCGGCTGGGTGATGCCCGCGGAGGATCAGAAAAAGCTGGTCGAATTTGCCACCGAACGGGGTATCTGGCTGATCGCGGATGAGGTTTATGCGCGCCTGATCTATGACGGATCGGATGTGGCACCGTCATTTGTGCCTTATGTCAGCGACGATACGCGGATCATGGTGATCAACAGTTTTTCCAAAAGCTGGGCGATGACAGGCTGGCGTCTGGGCTGGATCACTGCACCCAAGGGGGTTGGCAGTGAACTTGAAAAGCTGATGGAATTCAATGTGTCCTGTCCGGCGGGGTTCATTCAGCAGGCGGGGATTGTGGCGCTTGAGCAGGGCGAGGAGTTTGTTGCGGGCTCGCGCGCCAGATATAGCCGTGCACGCGCAGCAATCATCCAACGCTTGCGCGACATGAACCGCATCCACCTGCCCGAAGCAGACGGCGCGTTCTATGCGTTTTTCCGGGTTGATGGGGTTGAGGATACGCTTTCCCTTGCCAAGGAGCTTTTGCTATCCGAGGGTATCGGCCTTGCGCCCGGCGAGGCATTCGGGCCAGAGGGGGCAGGCCATATCCGCGCCTGTTATGCGGTATCGGAAGACCGCATTCACAGGGCGATGGACGGACTGGCCCGGTTTTTAACGCGTCAGATTTGATCTTGGCCGAGCGACATATGGCCGATGGAATAGATCGTCGCGTTGCCGACTGTTTCCGGGGCAGGCAGATCAAACCACAGGCGAAAATCAACCTGTGTCCAGCATGTCGGATCAAAACCCGTGACAATACCGGCCAGATTGTTTTCCGTAGCGGGCGTCGATTTACCAATGACTGTGCGAAGCGATTCAAGATTGGTACCGTGCGCGATTGCTGATGTCATGCGGCTGGCAAATCGGGCATTTCTGAAACCCGCCGCCAGATCGCAATTCCAGACGATCCAGGTCTTGGCCGACGGGCGACCAAAGGATTGGGTGAGGCCAGTGAAAACGGGACCGCACAGAAAGTTGCTGATGCCTTTCGGATTGTCCCAGACATAAAATGGTGCATACAGGTTTTCCTGATTGCCAGTTGTGCGATCTGATTTTCGCGCTGAAAGGTATGCTTTGAATTTCAGATGCGCGAAACCATCCAGCATGGGGCCTTTTTCAGTGATGCGGCGATCAATGATCGTCATGTCGTAATCGGCAGGCAGGGTGAAACTGTATTGCATGGCGATCATGATGCGTGCTCCTTGGCGGTAACCGGATCAAACCAGTGGACGGATGCCGTGCATCGGAAACGGTGCACGGTAGGACTTGACGTGTTGCTTATCGCAGCGCAATTTAATCCTGAAAATCAGATTATTTTGAAGTAATAGTCCCGAAAAACAGGATTGAGAGATGCGCCGCGTAAATTTTGATCTTGATGTGCTACGCAGTTTCGTCACGGGCATGGACCTTGGCAGTTATGCGCGTGCAGCGGATCGTCTGGGCCGTTCGACATCGGCGGTTAGCGCGCAGATGAAAAAGCTTGAAGAACAGGCTGGAACGGCGATCTTTCGCAAATCCGGGCGTAATCTGGCGCTGACGGATGCCGGGCAAACCATGCTGTCTTATGCCCGCCGGTTGCTTGATCTGAATGACGAGGCGGCAACCGCCCTGCATGGTGCGGACCTTGAGGGCTGGGTCAGGCTGGGTTTGCAGGAAGATTTTGGCGAAACGCTTTTGCCCGCCATTCTGGGGCAATTTGCCCGCGCCCATCCCAAAGTGCGGATCGAGGCACGGGTTGCCCGCAATGCCGACCTGATCGAGCGGATCGAAAAGGGCCGGATTGATCTGGCGCTGACATGGGGGCAGCCGGGGATGGATAGGGCATCTGCGCCCTATATTACACGCATTGCCGAAGTCCCGATGTGCTGGATCACGGCTGCGTCGCCAGACGGGGCCGGGCTTTTCGCCCCGGATGATGTAGGGGGGCGGCAGATGAATTTGGGCGATGATCCCTTGCCACTTGTCGCGTTCGAGCCACCCTGTCTGTTGCGCGATTGCGCGACAACAGCGCTTGATCGGGCCGGGGTGGCGTGGCGGATGGCGTTCGTCAGTCCCAGCCTTGGTGGATTGTGGGCGGCAACCGCAGCCGGGCTTGGCGTCATGGTGCGGACACCGATCGGAATGCCCGCCAATCTTCGTGTTATTGATGGCGGGCTTCCGCCCCTGCCGTCGCTTGACCTTAACCTTTTGGGTTCTGAGAGCGAGCCAAGCGATATCGTGCGGCGGCTGGCCGATATCCTGATGGCATCGGTGCGTGATGCGATGCCGGGCTATCTGGAACGGTTGCATGCGGCCTAGTTATAAAGGCAGGTGATATTGCTGCCTTGCCGGGCGAAAAAGGCGGCCTGGTGTTTCAGGCGTTCGCGGGCGTCGTTATCGATGTTTCCGTCATCGCCGGTGCTTTCGAGTTCGATCACGGTGGCGTCGCGGCGGGCGAGGCCCAGGATGTCAGGTGCGATGCCAGGCATGTGGAAGATGATGTCGGATGTTTCAATCGCGCGCGCAATGCCATGGGCGAGGTCGAAGGCATTGTCGGCCGCAACATCGGCATGCAGGATCTGGCCACCCGGGACGGTGGCGGAACTGCCTTCAGGGACGAAGCGGGTCAGGGCGGCGTCAAGGTCCTGCGGGGTGCTTTGGCTCAGGTGGGTGTCCTGCAATCCGTTCTGGAAGAAATGCGTCCAGAACCGTTGTCGTGCGACATTGTCGGGCAGGTGGGCGGCAACGCGACGGCGGGCGCTGCGTGCAAGTTTTGCCAATTGTGACATTGATGCGGGCAGGGTGGTTTCAAGCCGTTGGCGGATGATGCGGGCCAGTGCCGGGGCGCAGCCACCCGTCGAGATCGTGACCATCACCGGTGCCCGGTCAAGGATGGCGGGCACGATGAAATCGCAATGTTCGGTCTTGTCGACGACATTCAAAAGGATGTTGCGCCGTTTGGCCGCGAGTTTGACCCGGCGGGTCAGTTGCATGTCATCGGCGGCGTCAAAGATCATCACCGCACCGTTTAGCATGGTATCGACAAACGGGGCTGCTTCCCAGTGGATAGCGCCGGTATCGGCCATCGTTGCGATGTCGGTGCACAGTTCCGGGGCGATGACGGTAATGTCGGCCTGACTGCGAAGCAACAGGCGGAGTTTGCCCGCCGCGACCTCGCCCCCGCCCAGCACGATGACCTTTTTGCCGGTGACATGAACGAAGGCCGGAAAGAAGGGGAAGGTTTCCCGGTTTTCCGTTTCAAGGCCATACAGGTTTTCGGGTTTGGCCGTTTTATACTGCTGCTTATTCTGCGGCGCGCGGTAATGCGTCATCAAGAATCTCCTTGAGTTCGGGCAGGCAGGACCCGCATCCGGTTCCGGCTTGCAACAGGCGGCCGATATCGGCGGTGCTGACCGCGTTCTGGTCATGGATGGCGCGCGTGATGGACGCGAGCCCGACCGAGAAGCACGAACAGATCAAACGATCATTGATCGCCCCGGCATCGGGCATGCGGCCCGCCAGAAGCGCATTGCGTTCCGGCCCGCTGATGACATCATTGCCAAGCAGTCCCGATATCCAGTCCCGGCCAAGGGCGGGGCGATCCGGGCCGACAAAAAGCGCACCCGTGATGCGGTCGCCATTCAGGCGGGCATAGCGATGAACGCCTTTTTTCCCGTCGTTATATTCGATGATGTGTTCGATGGCGTTTTCATCGCCGGTATTGTTGGCGGCCATCGGCAGCATGGATTTGAACAGGCAGGGCCTGTCACCGGCGATTTCATAAATCATGCAGCCGGGGCCGGTTGCCGCCACCCAATAGGGCAGGTCTGAAAGATCAACCGGCGTGTTGGAAAACAGCAATCCCTGCCACAGCGGTTCAAACGGTTCGATGGAAACCGGGATATGTTTGGTTTCGGGTTGCCCGGAAAAGGGATCAACATGCGCGGTTGGCAAACGTCCGATACCGCCCGCAGATGAATAAACATCGTTCCAGTGCATCGGCATGAAGACTTCGCCGGGCATCTGGGCGTCTGATACGGATACCCGCATCAGGGCGGTGCCGCGTTTGCTTCTGATCCGGGCAAGGCCGCCATCGGTCAGCTTGTAACGCTTGGCATCAAGGATGTTGACTTCGAGCAGCGGTTCGGGCCGATGGGCCGAAAGGCGCGCGGCGGTGCCCGTACGGGTCATGGTGTGCCATTGGTCGCGATACCGCCCGCTATTGGCGATCAGCGGGAATTCCTTGCCGGTTTGCGACATGGGGAGTTTATACGCGACTGCCAGCATACGGGCCCGCCCGTTTGAGGTGGTGAAAATGCCATTGCCATACAGGCGTTCGGCGCCGCCTGCTGGCTGATGTTTGCGCGATGAGGGCCATTGGAAGGGTTCCATGGCGTCATAGGTTGATTTCTTTGCCTTGTGCCATTTGCCGATGTCGAAGGCGCGCATCCCGTTATTTTCAAATTCCGACAGGGCGGCATGTTCGGCGAAAATATCGGCAGGATCGCGGTATTTGAACGCCTTGCCATAGCCCATGGCGCGTGCGACCTGCGTCATGATCCACCAGTCGGGTTTGGCGTCACCCTGCAATTCGCGGAAGGGGCGTTGGCGGGAAATGCGGCGTTCGGAGTTGGTGACCGTGCCGGATTTTTCGCCCCAACCGGCGGCGGGTAGCTTGATATGCGCATAGCGCAACGTATCGGTATCGTTAACCGTGTCGGACGCGATGACAAGCGGGCAACGCGACAGGGCAAGACGGACGCGATCCGCATCGGGCAGGCTGACGGCGGGGTTTGTTGCCATGATCCAGACGGCCTTGATTTCACCGCGTTCGATGGCGCGGAACATGTCAACCGCCTTGTATCCTTCGCCCGGTTCCAGAATATCGGATTTCCAGAAGCGGCGGACCCGGTCAACGTCGTTAACATCGTTCGGGTCCATGTGGGCGGCAAGCTGATTGGCAAGGCCACCGACCTCGCGCCCGCCCATGGCGTTTGGCTGGCCGGTGACGGAAAACGGGCTTGATCCCGGTTTGCCGACCCGTCCGGTCGCCAGATGGGTATTGATGATCGCATTGACCTTGTCAGAGCCGCTGCTGGACTGGTTGACACCCTGTGAAAACACGGTGACCGTGCGGTCAAAGGCGGCAAACCAGTTAAAGAACGTTTCCAGTTTCCCCAGACCCGAGCCGTCATGATCGGCGTACTCGCTGATCTCGGAGGGATAATCGAGGCCGCATTTTTTTGCTGTACTCTCGATATCGGGGCAGTCCGCGCGTGCCTCGGCGATGGCGGTTTCATAGCCGCTGACATGGCGGGCGACATATTGAAGGTCGCAATGACCGTTCTGGTCAAGCCATGCCAGCAACCCGTTAAACAGGGCAACGTCGCTGCCCGGTTTGATCGGCAGATGCAGATCGGCGATGTCGCAGCTTGCAGTTTTGCGCGGATCGATCACGACGATCTTGGTGCCGTGTTTTTCCCTGGCTGCGCGCAAACGCTGGTTCAGGACCGGATGGCACCATGCCAGGTTCGATCCGGTCAGGACGACCAGATCGGCAATTTCAAGGTCTTCGTAGCATCCCGGCACGACATCCGCGCCAAAGGCGCGTTTGTGCCCGACCACGGTTGATGCCATGCATAGCCGGGAATTGGTATCGATATGCGGTGACCCGATGAAGCCCTTGATCAGTTTGTTGGCGATATAATAGTCCTCGGTCAATAACTGACCGGAAACATAGAATGCCACCGATTTCGGACCATGTTTCTGGATGGTCGCGCGCAGTCGATCCGCGGTTTCTTGTGTTGCGGTTGGCCAATCGACGGTTTTGCTGTCGATTTCGGGTTTCAGCAGGCGGAAATCGCGCTTCATCTCGGCGGTGATCGTATCGATCAGGGCGGCACCCTTTGAGCATAACCGTCCCCGGTTGGCCGGGTGATCGGGGTCGCCCCCGACCGCCCAGCCGTCCCTGGTGGGGGAGACGATCAGGCCGCAGCCAACGCCGCAATAAGGACAGGTGGTTTTAACCTCACCCCGCATGGCGCAGACCGATTTGTTCCGCCGTCAGGCCGATATGAACCGTGCCGTCAATGACGCGCAGTTCCACCTTGGCCGCACAGCCGTCATCGGGGCCCTGTGCCTCGCCGGTTTCAAGCGAAAAGACCATGTTATGCAGCGGACAGGTGACAAAATGGCCATGCACGATCCCCTGTGCCAGCGGCCCGTCCTTATGCGGGCAGCGATCCAGAAGGGCGTAGACTTGATCATCAAGGGTTCTGAAAATCGCGATGCGATCAGTTTCGGTCTGAAAGGTGCGGGCCCCCTGAAGCGGGATATTGGCGACCGGTCCGACATTTACCCAGTTTACGATATCCGTCATTGCCGTTACTCCGCTGCGATCAGGGAAAGGGATTTGAATTCGTGCGCATCCACGCCCTGGCTGGCGCGTTCGGCCCACGGATCGACCTGCGCCGTTTTCTGGCTTTCCATGAAACGTTCAAACAGGGCGGCGCGATTTTTGGCATCATCGACCACACGTTCCTGAACGTGTTTCAGGCCAACACGTTCGATCCACGGTGCGGTGCGTTCCAGATAGCGGGCTTCTTCGCGGTAAAGCTGGATGAAGGCACCGCAATATTCTTTTACTTCCTGATCGGTTGTGACCTTGCACAGAAGTTCGGTCGCACGGACATGAATGCCGCCATTGCCGCCGACATGAAGGTCCCAGCCGCCATCGGTTGCGACAACGCCGAAATCCTTGATCGTGGCTTCGGCACAGTTGCGCGGGCAACCTGATACCGCCATCTTGAATTTGTGGGGCATCCACGAGCCCCAGGTCATTTTTTCAAGGTCGACGGCCATGCTCATCGACATCTGGGTGCCAAAGCGGCACCATTCCTGCCCGACACAGCTTTTGACCGTGCGAAGGGACTTGCCATAGGCATGACCCGAAACCATCCCGGCCGCATTCAGATCGGCCCAGACGGCAGGCAGGTCTTCCTTTTTCACACCCAGAAGGTCAATGCGCTGCCCGCCGGTGACCTTGACGGTCGGGATATCGAATTTGTCGGCGACATCGGCAATGGCGCGCAATTCGCGCGGGTTGGTCAGGCCACCCCACATGCGCGGTACCACCGAATAGGTGCCGTCTTTCTGAATGTTGGCGTGGACGCGTTCGTTAATGAAGCGCGACGCACCATGATCGACATATTCACCCGGCCATGCGGCCAGCAGGTAATAGTTCAGCGCCGGACGGCAGACATGACAGCCGTCCGATGATTTCCATTCCAGTTCCTGCATGACGGCAGGCATGGATTTCAGTTCCTTCGCCTTGATCAGGCGACGGATATTGTCATGGTCATGATCGGTACAGGTGCAGATCGGTTTGACCGCAGCCGCCTGATAATCACCGCCAAGGGTTGCCGCCAGAAGGTTTTCGACAAGGCCGCTGCATGAACCACAGGATGCGGATGCCTTGGTATGGCCTTTGACTTCGTCAAGCGTTGTCAGGCCCTTTTCGGTGATGGCCGAAACGATGGTTCCCTTGCAAATGCCGTTGCAGCCACAAATCTCTGCGTCGTCTGGCAGGGCGGCAACGGCATCAAGAGGGTTTCCGGCGGATCCCCCGGCGAAGGCCTGACCAAAGGCGAGGGTATCGCGAAGTTCGGTCACGTCCTGAGCATCCTTCATCAGCTGAAAATACCAGCCGCCATCGGATGTATCGCCATAAAGGACGGCACCCTTGATCCTGCCGTCTTCAAGAACGATGCGTTTGTAAACGCCGCGTCCGGCATCGCGGAAGACGATTTCTTCGGTTTCACCGCCGCCGGAAAAATCACCGGCGGAAAAAACATCAACCCCAGTGACTTTCAGCTTGGTCGAGGTGACCGAACCGGCATAGCCATCGGTTTGTATTTCGGCCAGATGATCGGCGCAGGATTTTGCCATTTCAAACAGCGGTGCAACAAGGCCATAGCACTGGCCGCGATGCTGCACGCATTCGCCAACGGCAAAGATATCCGGATCACTGGTGGTCATGACATCGTCAACGACAATGCCGCGTTCGACGTTTAGTCCCGCGTCTGCGGCAAGGCGCCCGTTGGGGCGGATGCCAACAGCCATGACCACCAGATCAGCCGGGATCATGCGCCCGTCCTTAAGCCGGACGCCAGTTACGCAATCGGTGCCGACGATTTCGGCGGTGTCGGCCTCGGTAATGACATTGATGCCCCGACGGCCAAGTTCCTGTGCGAGAAGGTAACCCGCCGACGGATCAAGCTGGCGTTCCATCACGTGACCGGCCAGATGCAGGACCGTGACCGACATGCCGCGCGCCTGCAGGCCGACGGCGGCCTCAAGGCCCAGAAGGCCACCACCGATCACGACGGCGGGGCCGCCATTTGCCGCGGTTTTCAGCATGGTATCGACATCATCGACATCGCGGAAGGTGACAACGCCCGAAAGCTTGTGACCGGGGACCGGGATCATGATCGGGTCGGAACCGGTGGCCAGCAGAATCTGGTCATAGGCGGTTTCGGTGCCGCTTCTGGAGATGACGACCTTGCGGGCGCGGTCGATTTCAACCACCGGATCGCCGGAAAACAGATGGATGCAGTTTTCCTGATACCATTCGGCGGTATTGATGACGATATCGTCGAATTCCTTTTCGCCCGACAGAAGCGGGGAGAGCATGATGCGGTTATAGTTCACGCGTGGCTCGGCCCCGAAAACGGTGATTTCGTATTTGTCAGGGGCGCGACCGAGGATTTCCTCGACGGTGCGCATGCCGGCCATGCCGTTGCCGATGACGACAAGGCGGGGTTTCTTGGTAAGTGCTGCAGGGACGTGGTTCATTTGTCTCTGGCTCCTGATCGCGGGAAGCGAATTGGCAAAAAAAAACGCCCGGTGCGCACTGCCTGTCAAAAAGGCAATCTCGCAACGGACGTCGTTATCCGGGTGAACCCGCCATTGGATTCTATATAGGGGTTTGGCATTTCTGCCGTGGCAGCAGGCGACCTTGCCCGCGCTCTTGTCCCTTACTATACAAGTTGCGTGCCAGAACCGCAGATTGCGCCAAAAAACTTGCAAGGTACTGATTTTAAATCAGATTTCGATGACCTGTAGGATGCTCGAAAATTGTACAAAACCTGTGATTGTTCAAAAAATAACCACACGCAAAGTGATGAGATTAAAAAATGTGCAAATACAAGGCTCGTTGATGGGGTGGGTTTTCTGTTTGTGCGGTTGCGGTGGTTAAAATGCTTTGGATTTCAGGTGATTATTTGAAAATTTCCGCAACGCGAAAAAATTGGCGCGCGGTTTGCACAACTTGTTTCGTGTGAGCCGCTTCGACGGAAGCAGGCCCAATGACGGGTGACTCACAGTTCTTCGTCCAATGGCGGGCGATCAGACGTTCGATTTTGGCGCGCAACGATGGCGCAGCCGCAGTCGAAACGAATGACGGGCCGCCAGCGGAATCCATCTGATGAAGCGTGCGGCCCTTGGGGAAATAACCGTCGGTCGCGACAACCGGGAAACCGGTTCGGAGTGACCCAAACGAAGGGCTTCATTGTTATGGAAATCAAAAACAAGGCTCCGCGCATTAATCTCTTCAGTCTCAAGACTGTTCAGATGCGGACTTTCCACCTGACCTGGCTTGCGTTCTTCCTGTGTTTCTTTGGCTGGTTCGGTATTGCGCCGCTGATGCCGCTTGTGCGTGACGATCTTGGCCTGACCAAGGGTGAAATCGGCAATACCATCATTGCGTCTGTCGCCATCACGGTTCTGGTCCGTCTTCTGATCGGGCCGCTTTGCGATAAAATCGGCCCGCGCAAGACCTATACGGCGTTGCTGGTTATCGGTTCCCTGCCGGTCATGCTGATCGGGCTTGCCGACAGCTATGAAACATTCCTGCTGGCGCGTCTTGCCATCGGCTCGATCGGGGCATCGTTTGTGATCACGCAGTATCATACCTCGACCATGTTTGCGCCGAACGTCGTTGGGACGGCAAACGCCACCACGGCGGGCTGGGGTAACCTTGGCGGTGGTGTGACACAGATGGTCATGCCGCTGATCCTTGCCATGGTGCTTGGCTTTGGTGTTTCGGAAACCATGGGCTGGCGTCTGGCGATGGTCTTTCCGGGTGTGATCATGCTGGTGGTTGCGGCACTTTACTGGTTCTTCACCACCGATGCGCCGGATGGCAATTATGCCGATATGCGCAAAAGCGGTGCTCTGTCGCCGGAAGATGATCATGCCGGTGCGACCAAGGGCATGCTGGCCGCGGCCAAGGATTACCGGGTCTGGGCGCTGTTTCTGGTTTACGGGGCGTGTTTCGGTGTCGAACTTACGATCAACAACATCGCCGCGATCTATTTCTTTGACCGGTTTGAACTTAGCCTTCAGACCGCCGGTCTGATTGCCGGTCTGTTTGGTTTGATGAACATCTTTGCCCGCACGCTGGGCGGGGTGTTTTCCGACAAGTTTGCCGCCAAGGGCGGGCTTTCGGGGCGGGTCAAATTCCTGTTTCTGGCGCTGTTCATTGAAGGTGTTGCGCTTGTTGCGTTTTCGATGATGGATGCGCTGGTCATCGCGGTGTCGATGATGGTGGTCTTCTCGCTTTTCGTGCAGATGTCCGAAGGAGCGACATTCGGGATTGTTCCGTTTGTTAACCGCAAGGCGCTTGGCTCGGTTGCCGGTATTGTCGGTGCGGGCGGGAATGCCGGGGCGGTTGCCGCGGGCTTCCTGTTCAAATCCGAAGCACTGACCTATCAGCAGGGACTGATGTATCTTGGTATTGCCGTGATTGTCTGTTCCTTTGCAGCCCTTGCGGTTCGTTTCTCGGAAAAGACCGTGGCCGAGGAAAAGGAACGTTTCGAAAAAGCCATGCAGGAACGCGATGCGCTGCCATCCGATGCGCAGGCGGTTCCGGCAGAATAACATACGATCTTTCCGGGATGCGGCAGGTGCCGCATCCCGGTTTCCACCGGGCCATCAAGGTCCGGGCGAAAAAGAACAGACAGGAGAGAGGCCTTGATCATCAGGGATTTGGGTTGGTTTAAATGAAGCTTGAAGACTTCAGCATTCTGGTGATCGACGAAAACCCGGACCGTGCCGCGATTGTCGAGCGCGGCCTTGTCGAAAGTGGCTATACCCGTGTCAGCCGCATCGGCACGTCATACAATCTGGTCGAACGCATTCAGGCGTTGGCCCCCGATATCATCATCATTGATCTTGAAAACCCGGACCGTGATACGCTTGAACAGATGTTTCAGGTATCGCGTGTTATTGCACGCCCGATTGCGATGTTTGTCGATCAAAGCGACAGCAACACGATCCGAGAGGCGGTCGAGGCCGGGGTCAGTGCCTATGTTGTTGATGGCTTGCGCCAGGATCGTATTCGGCCCATCGTCGAAATGGCGATTTCGCGTTTTAACGCGTTTGATCAATTGCGCCGCGAACGTGACGAGGCCAAGGCCAAGCTTAATGATCGCAAGCTGATCGACCGGGCCAAAGGATTGTTGATGCAGGAAAAGGGGCTGAGCGAGGACGAGGCCTATAACCTGCTGCGCAAAAACGCCATGAAACAGAACCGCAAAATTTCTGAAATCGCGCAAAGCGTGATCACGGCCTTTCAGTTGGAGTTCTAACGCATGTCCCTTAAACAGGTTCGACTTGGCTTTGTACCGCTTGTGGATTGTGCCCTGCCTGTCGTGGCGCGTGCCAAGGGCTTTGCCGAGGAAGAAAATATCGACCTGACCCTGATCCGGGAAATGTCCTGGGCGGCCATTCGCGACAAGCTGTCTTATGGGGTTTATGATGCGGCGCATCTGCTTGCGGGTATTCCGCTGGCAGCTCGGCTAGGGCTTGGCGGGATGCCCTCGCAACGCATTGCGGTTCCTATGGCGCTGGGGCGCGGCGGGAATGCGATTACGGTTTCAACCCGGCTTTATCAGCGGATGCTTGAAGCAGATCCGGCGGCGATGCATGGGCCGCGCGGGCTTTCGGCGCGGGCGCTTAAAAAGGTGATCGACGAGGACCGGGCGGATGGTCGCCCGATCATGTCCTTTGCGACCGTATTCCCGTATTCGAGCCATAATTACGAACTGCGTTACTGGATGGCGGCGGGCGGTATTGACCCGGACAAGGACGTCAATATCGGCGTCATCGCACCGCCGCGCATGTTTGACAGTCTGCGCAATGGCTGGGTCGATGGGTATTGCGTGGGGGAACCGTGGAACCAGCGGGCGGTATTCCACGGGGACGGGGTGATTGTGGCGCTTAAGGAAGATATCTGGGCGCGCAGCCCGGAAAAGGTTCTTGGCGTGCGCGAAGACTGGGTGCAGTCCAATCCCGATACGGTGGATGCACTGGTGCGTGCGCTTGTCCGGTCAGCCGAATGGGCCGATCAGCCGGAAAACCGCACTGAATTGGCGCAATTGCTGTCTGGTGAAAACCATGTCGGCGCATCGTTTGATATTCTGCGGGCATCGTTGCTTGGCCGACCGGTGCTTAAACCCGGTGACAACCCGATTGAGGCCCCCGATCGCCATGTGTTTTATCGCTATACCGCGACGTTCCCGTGGCTGTCGCAGGGGGCGTGGGTCGGCACGCAGATGCAGCGGTGGGGGCAGGTGGATGCCACCGTCGATTTCAATACGCTTATATCCGACATTTACCGACCCGACCTTTATCGCCGTGCGGTCAAGGGGCTTGATGTTGCGCTTCCGCATGATGACTGGCGTGTTGAGGGCGTGAATGATGCCGCTGACCGGGCGTTTGTCGGCCCGGATGCGTTTCTGGACAACAGCATTTTTGACATGCGCAGCTTTGCCGGTGTCGGGGAATAGCCCGGCACCGGACCAGAGGCGTGATTCATGGGGCAATATTATTGGCGCGATTATGCCCTGCGGAAGCTTTGCAGGCTGTTGCGTTGTTTGCCGGTTTCATCAAAGTTGCCGGGGGCAAGCCATGCTTCGAACGCGGCCCTGACCATCGGCCATTCAAGATCGGTAATCGAAAACCATGCGGTATCGCGGTTGCGGCCCTTATAGACCATGTGGTTGCGGAAGGTGCCTTCGTAGGTGAAGCCATATCGCAGGGCGGCGGCACGTGATGGGGCGTTCTGATCGTCGCATTTCCATTCGTACCGGCGGTAACCCAGTTCGTCAAAGGCGCGTTTCATCATCAGATACATCGCCTCTGTCCCGCCGATGGTTTTCGAAAGCGCCGGGGAATAGTTGATATTGCCGATTTCAATGCCGCCAAATTTGGTATCGATGCGCATGAAGGCGGCAATGCCGACGGCCTTGTTCGATGCCTTGTCGATGATGGTATGAAGCATCGGGTCGCGGGTGGCGGCCATGGTTTCGAGCCATGCCTGATAAGCATCAAAATCCTCGAACGCATCTGTGAAAAGATAGGTAAAGCGCGATCCATCCATGGCTGTGCGGTTGGCGTCAAATAGTTGTCTGGCGTCGCGTTTCACATCGGTCGGACTGACGATGACATGGCGGCCAGCCATGTCGCTGCGTGGTGGCATCGGGCATTCTTGCCAGTTTTCAACCGGGCGCCCGACCGGCTGGCCAAATTCGTTTTTATGTTCGGATGGCATCTGATGACCTTTGTTGCGGGGCGAGGGAGCATGCAGTCTGGGATATTATTGGTGCGCCATAAAGAGCCGTTTTGGTAAAATTAATGGTGCCAATTTTCTGACCGGAAAGGGGTATCCCAAAACCTGCCATGGTTTGGCAAAGGGAAGGATGGTTGGTGCCGGTGCATGAGGAGTCTTCGGGGTGGGTTCCGAAAGCGATGTGATGGGTTCGTCTTTTGATTGTGAAGTGCGTTGGCATACACCAGAAACATGGTGAAATGTTGCGATGCAAAATTGTGGTTTTGAAACAAACCTTTAATACGTTCGGGCTGTGCAGTGGATTATGCGGCAGCAGGGCATTTAAACCGAATTGAATTTAGTGAAATTCAATTCGTTGACAATTTGTCGAATAAATGATGAGGTTTGTATACAAAATAAAAAACCATGAATTCGGTATCAGGGTTGTTGGCAATCGTCGTTAAGAGGGACCGCGTTACAACTTTCCGTTACGCATGATCAGAAGGTCACGGCCCCCACCGTGCCTGAAGAAAATTCCTTCTTTGCGGCCGTCGTTTCTTGCAGCACTGATACCGGTTTGACCGGTGCGCGCCACCCGCGCATCCGCCTTACATTGCCGAGGATGTTTGCGTGACTGATGCTGTTTCTGTTCCGATCCTGTCCGTCGAAGATTTGTCCGTTGAGTTCGGCGACAGCCGGGTCATCGAAAATCTGAGTTTTGCCGTGAAACCCGGAAGGACATTGGCAATTGTCGGAGAGTCCGGATCGGGCAAATCGGTGACATCGATGTCGATCATGCGTCTAGCCGATATGATGGGCGCATCCTATGCATCGGGGCGTATCCGGTTTCGGTCAAAAGATCGCGATGAAGATTTGCTAGCACTTTCGCAAAAACAGATGCGCCGCATTCGCGGCAAAGACATCGCGATGATTTTTCAGGAACCGATGACGTCGCTGAATCCGGTTTTCACCATCGGCGATCAGATTGCGGAATCCCTGATGCTGCATGAAGGCATGTCCAAGCCCGATGCGCTTGTTGAAAGCAAACGGCTGCTTGATATGGTGCGGCTGCCCGATGCGCAGGAACTTTTGGGGCGGTATCCCCATCAGCTTTCGGGCGGGATGCGCCAGCGCGTCATGATTGCCATGGCGCTTGCCTGTCGGCCCAAGGTCCTGATTGCGGATGAACCGACCACGGCCCTTGATGTGACCATTCAGGCGCAAATTTTGACCATCATCCGTGATCTGCAACAAGAACTTGGCATGGCGGTGATTTTCATCACCCATGACATGGGGGTTGTTGCCGAGGTTGCCGATGATGTTGTCGTCATGTGGAAGGGCAAAAAGGTCGAAGAAGGCACGGTTGCCGATATTTTTGCCAATCCGGCCCATCCCTATACCCAGACATTGCTATCCGCAGTTCCGAAACTGGGCAGCATGACGGGCGAAGCATTCCCCAAACGGTTCCCGGTGACGATGATGGATGGCGATACGCCGCGTCTGGTCGGGACGGAGCATATCCAGAATACCGCACGTTACGACGAGGCCCCGTTATTGTTGGTGCGTGATCTGGTAACGCGCTTTGATATCAAAAAGGGCCTGTTTGGCGGGGTTTCCCACCGTGTGCATGCGGTCGAGAATGTCAGTTTCGATATTTATCGCGGTGAAACGCTGGCGCTTGTCGGGGAGTCCGGATCGGGCAAATCGACCATTGGCCGCACGATCCAGCAATTGCAGAAGGCAACGGCGGGCAATATCAGTTTCGAAGGCCGCGCATTCAGTGACATGGGCAAAGGCGAACAGCAGCGCCTGCGTCAGGAAATCCAGTATATATTCCAGGATCCTTTTGCGTCCCTTGATCCACGCAAGAAAATCGGTTTTTCGATTGCCGAGCCGATCCGCACTCACCGGCTGATTAATGGTGAAAAACAGATCGTAGCGCGGGTTGACCAGCTGCTGGAACGGGTTGGCCTGACATCGGCCCATGCCAATCGTTACCCGCATGAATTTTCCGGTGGTCAGCGCCAGCGTATCTGCATTGCGCGCGCGTTGGCATCCAATCCCAAGCTGATCATCGCCGACGAAGCCCTTTCGGCCCTTGATGTGTCGATCCAGGCGCAGATCATCAATCTGTTCATGGAACTTCAGGAAGAACACGGGCTTGCCTATCTGTTCATCAGCCATGACATGGCGGTGGTTGAAAAAATGAGCCATCGGGTCGCAGTGCTTTACCTTGGTCAGGTTGCCGAACTTGGATCGCGTCAGCAGGTTCTTGAAACGCCAACCCATCCCTATACCCAGCGGCTTCTGAGTGCCGTACCGGTCGCCGACCCCACAATCCTGCGCGACCGTATCCTGATGGATGGTGAAATTCCAAGCCCGATCCGTCGGGTCGGTGATGAGCCGGCCATTCTTGCCCATCGCGAAATTGCGCCCGGTCACTTTGTGGCCGACGCACGTTAAGCGGCCCTTGGGTCGCAAGCCTTGTCTCCCCTCGCGCCAAGCCACCAACAACGGAGAAAAAATAACATGACGAAAAAACAGGGAATGCGCAGTGCGCTGATGGCTCTTGCCTTTGCGGGCGGTCTGATGGCAACTGCGCCGGCATATGCCGAAGGCACCTTGACCATTTCATCACCACAGGACCCCGGTAGCTGGGACCCGGTCGATACGTTTCTGGTCAACTGGTCGTCGGTTGCGACCAATATTTATGACGGTCTGACCTATCGCGGACCGGATGCCAAACTGGTTCCGGGGCTTGCGTCATCATGGGAAGAATTTGATGGCGGCACGCGCATCCGTTTCCATCTGCGTGAAGGCGTGACCTTCCAGAATGGCGAACCGTTCAATGCCGAAGCGGTCAAATTCACCTTTGATCGCCTGATGGGTGATGAAGGCAAAAAAGGGCCACAGCGGTCAAACTATGCTGCGATCAAATCGGTCGAAGTTATTGACGAAAACACCGTCGACATGCATCTGACCCAGCCGGATCCGGTGCTTCTGACCAAGCTTGCCGGTTATGGTGCGATGATTGTTCCGCCGAAATATATCGCGGAAAAAGGCGAAGATTATTTCAACGCCCATCCGATCGGCACCGGTCCGTTCAAAATGGTTTCCTATGAGCCGAAAGTTGGTCTGACACTTGAAGCCTATGCTGATCATTGGGGCGGTGCGCCGAAACTTTCGACCATCAAGTATCGCTTCATCAGTGAACCGTCGACCGCGGTTGCGGAACTTCAGGCCGGGAATGTTGACCTTGTCATTCCGCCGACCATTCCGATTGGCATGATCCCGACCATTCAGGAAGACGAAAATATCGATATCGTCACCACCGTAAGCCCTACGGTTTATGCCCTGCGCTTTAATACCGGCAATGGCATCACGGCGGATGAAAAAGTCCGTAAGGCGATGATTTACGGTGTGGATCGTCAGGCGATCATTGACTCGATCCTTGGTGGTCAGGCAGCGCCGATTGCAAGTTTCCAGGGTGAATTGTCGTTTGGTAACGATCCGTCGATGAAACCGTTGCCGTATGATCCGGCCAAGGCACAGGCGCTTCTGAAAGAAGCCGGTGTTGCACCGGGTACGAAAATCCAGATCGACATTCGCGGCAATGACGCAACCTTTAACGAAGTTGCCCAGGCCGTTGCCAGCTACCTTCAGGTGATTGGCCTGAACGCTACGATCAAGCCTTATGAAACCAACGTTCTGCTTAATGACATCATTCCGGCGGGTAAAACCGGTGCGATGTTCCAGCAGTCGTGGGGCGGCTGGACGCTTGATTATGATAACACCGCTTACTTCATGTATCACACGGGCGAAAAGTGGAACCCGTATGACAGCGATCCGGAACTCGACAAGCTGCTGGAATCCCAGCGTGCGATTACCGACCGTGCCAAACGTGAAGAAATCCTGCAGTCGATTGCGCATTACACCGCTGATCGCGCGCTGGAAATGCCGCTTTATAACCTCAATGCGATCTTTGGGGTTTCCAAGCGCGTCAAGAATTTCACCCCGGTTCCCGACAGCCGTCTGCGCCTGACGGAAGTGACTGTCGACTGATGTGAAACGAAAGCCGCCCGGACAGATGCCGGGCGGCTTTCATGCCTATTTCTTTAAAGGACAAGTGTTTTGGCTGGTTTTCTGATCAAACGCCTTTTGCAGGCGATTTTCGTGGTCGTCGCGGTGACATTGATTGTCTCGTTTGCCATCCGTTTGACGGGTGACCCGGCGCTGATGCTAAGCCAGGGGGCCGGCAGCATCACCGAGGAAGACCTTGCACGTATTCGTGAATCCCTTGGTTTGAACCAGCCATTTTTTGTTCAGTATGCCGATTTCATGCTGGGGCTTTTCAGCCTTGATTTCGGTAGATCCTTCCTTGGTGGAACGCAGGTTTCCACCCTGATTGGCAATGCATTGCCCGCTACCCTGATGCTGGCGTTTGCATCGATGTTCGTATCCATCGTGATTTCGATCCCTCTGGGGATCAAGGCGGCCATTTCGCGTGGCAAATGGCCCGATCAGGTCATTCGCATCCTGTCGCTGGTCGGGTTGTCATTCCCGAATTTCTGGCTGGCGATCATGCTGGTGCTGTTGCTGTCGATTACTTTCCGGCTTCTGCCGCCAAGTGGCATGACGGGTATTGAGAACTTCATCATGCCAGCCATCACCATGGGGGTGATCCTGACCGCGACCAATGTGCGGCTTGTGCGGACCTCGATGCTGGAAACCCTTCAGTCGCAATACATCATGGTCGCGCGCGCCAAGGGGCTTAGCGAGAATGTCGTGCTGTATAAACACGCGCTTCGCAACTGTGCGATCCCGCTTGTTACCTATTTCGGTTTGCAGTTTGGCAACCTTCTGGGCGGGATTGTTGTCGTTGAGCTGGTGTTTAACTGGCCGGGAATGGGCACGCTGGCCTTTGAGGCCGTTGGTGCACGTGATTATCCGGTTTTACAGGCTGTGATTACGGTTCTGTCGATCATGATTGTCGGGGTGAACCTGCTTGTCGACATTGCCTATGGCCTGATTGATCCACGTATCCGGACGGAGTAACCCCATGGCGACCACTGCAACCAAGGCGCGGTTTGCGCGTTTTAAAAATCTTGAATTCGTTCTGGGTGCTGTTCTGACCGGTGGCATCTGTTTTCTGGTCGTGTTTTCCGATCTGCTGTTTCCTGGCGGCGCGGACAAGATTGATCTTTCGGCCCGCCTGATCGCGCCGTTTACCAATGCCGATCATATTTTTGGCACCGATCCGCTCGGGCGTGATGTGTTGGCACGTGTGGTTTCAGGCGGCAAAATATCGCTTCAGGTTGGGTTGCTTTCCGTTGCAGGGGCGGTTGTCATTGGTGTGATCATGGGCCTGATATCGGGATATTATCGCGGTTTCTGGGACATGATCGTGATGCGCTTTGCCGATGTGCAGCTTGCATTGCCGTTCATTTTGCTGGCGATCACCTTTATCGCGATCATCGGCGGTGGACTGACCAACATGATCATTCTGCTGATCATTGCGCAATGGGTGCAATATGCCCGTCTGGTGCGGGGATCGGTTCTGTCACTACGGGATCGGGAATTCATCCAGTCGGCCAAGGCGATTGGCGTGCGCGATATTCATATCTTGTTCCGTCACCTTCTGCCCAACCTGATCGGGCCGGTGATTGTTCTGATGACGCTTAATGTTGCGACCAACATCCTGCTTGAAAGCAGCCTGACCTTCCTTGGGCTGGGGGTTGACCCCCTGATCCCAAGCTGGGGCGGGATGCTGGCCGATGGGCGGACCTATTTGCAGAATGCCTGGTGGGTATCGGTTTTCCCCGGGCTTGCCATTCTTTTGACCGTGCTTGGCCTGAACCTTCTGGGCGACTGGCTGCGCGATAGCCTTGACCCCACAGGCAGGACGTCCAAATGACACAGATTTTCGCCACCACCTTTGCGCCGACCCTTCCAAACCTGATTGATGAAATCGTCAAGGCCGCCCGCCCCGGACAGCTTATTGAGGCATGGTTGTTTAACGATGCCCAAACCCGCGCCGCGGCCGAGGCAAAGTTGGCCCAGCAGGGGATCAAGGCGCGCATTCGTAGTTCCTATAAGCCGCTTTTGCATTTCTTCCTTGAAGATATTGATCAGGCAAAATCAGGCATTGCCAATATCACGGTGCGTTATCCGCGCCATCAAAATGCGGCGGATAATCGCTTCCTGCTTGAAACCTATCCCTTGGCGGCCCTGGTTACGCCAGCCTTGATCACGTTTGAGGCATCGGATCGTTGCGATTGTACCTATGATGTGATCCTGCGCGGATCAGATGGGGTTGAAACCCGTCACGAAGTTTTTGCGCCAAACCGGGTGCATCAGGATGTGGTTGATGAAACCCACCTGTCGCCGACCGGCTGGGTGCGGATTATCGATGCCGATGGTCAGATTGTCCGCGATGAACGGACTGAAACCGAATATGAGGCGCTTTTTGCCCAAACCATGGCGGCCATTGCCGATTATGACTGGGGCGATCAGGAACCTTATTTCGAAGAACTGAATATCTCGGTTGATCTGCCGGGGCATGATCAGAAGATCGCCCATGGTCACGAGGTTCTGAGCCTGCATGAAGCCCTGCACGAGGATTTCTATTTCTCGCTGCTGGAATATTTTCAGGTCAAATCGGGCCGCCCGCTGGGTGATCGCGGATTGCAGCCGGGGCAGATCGTCCCGGAAATCCGTCAGGTATCCGGTGATGGTGACGCCCGGGTCACGGTTGAGTTACGCCCCCTGTCAAAAGACGAGACAGCGGGTGAGATGCAACAGATTGATCACGCCACCCGCCCATTGACGGTTGCGCAAATCCGCGCAGAGCTTGACGGGATCAGCGGCGAAGAATTCCATGCGACGTCGCGGTCCGGGCGTGTTTTGAATGCGCGCTATCACAAGGGGACGGATTTGCCGGTCATGATCAGTGGCGGGCAGCATCCCAACGAGATTTCCGGTGTTGCGGGCGCGCTTCGCGGGGCGTTGGAGTTGGCGAAACGTGATGGGGCACATTTCACGATTTCACCGCTGGAAAATCCGGATGGTTATGCCCTTCATCAGCGCCTGATTGTTGATAACCCGTTCCATATGCATCACGCGGCGCGCTATACAGCGCTTGGCGATGACATGGAATATCGCAGCGGTGATGGCCTTTATGAAAAGGAAATCCGGGTACGGGCGCGTGCCATCAGCGGGGCAAGCCTGCATGTCAATCTGCATGGCTATCCCTGCCATGAATGGACCCGGCCGCTTTCGGGATATGTTCCGCGCGGGTTTGGCATGTGGACCCTGCCAAAGGGGTTCTTCCTGATCATGCGTCATCATGATGAATGGTCGGAACGGGCGGAAAACTTTATCGATCAGGTCACCCGAAAACTTGCCGCCATTCCGGGGCTTCTGGCATTCAACGCGGCACAGATTGATCTGTATCGCATTCATGCCGGTGAAACCGGTTTTCGGATCATCAATGGTTTCCCGTGTATGATTTCCATTGATGATCGTCATGACGTGCCGCTGACCCTGATTACCGAATATCCCGATGAAACGATCTATGGCGATGCCTTCATCGCGGCCCATACTGCGCAGATGGCAACGGTTGTTGCCGCCTATGACGCATGGCAGAACATTGATAAAGATTGATCGATCATGTCGGCCTTTTGCAAAACACCCCGGTGCAAATGCCGGGGTGTTTTCGTTTGAGGGATTAATGGAAATCGTGGCTATCGACCTTAAGGCGTGATGTGTTTTGCTGTTTGCCGTGGCGTTGTTCAAGTTGATCAAGGTTTTGGGGGACGGGGCTGGTTTGATCGGATGGTCCTGCTGCGGGTGTGGCCCAGCGCAGGTTGCGGGGATGGGCGTTATTGGCGCGTGCAATGCGGGTGTTATCTGTCAGGCTTTGCAGCATCCCCGACAGGTCGACCAGTTTATCGGCGATGATGTGGGTGACACCATCTTCGCGTTGAAGCTTGCCTGATACGCCAAGGACGGTTGCGGTCATTACCTCGCGGCGGAACTGTTCCATTACCTTGCTCCAGACCACAAGATTTGTGATGCCTGTTTCATCCTCAAGGGTGATGAAAACAACCCCCGATGCCGTGCCGGGCCGTTGGCGGACAATGGCAAGTCCTGCATGGTTGATCCGTTCGTTATTCTTGAAATTGACCAGATCGGTCGCCTTGCACACCCCGGCTGCGGACAGGGCATCGCGCAGCATCGATATTGGATGCCCCTTAAGCGACAGCCGCAGGCTTGCGTAATCTTCGATGATTTCTTCGCCCGGTCCCATGATTGGCAAGTTGACCGGGGCTTCGGGCCCGAATTCGGCGGAAACGCCCATATTGTGGTTGAAATTCTGGGCAGCTTCAAACAGGGGCAGGGCCGCCGGGGCCTTGCGCCCCTTGCCAAACCGGCGGACGGCCCACAACGCTTCGCGCCGGGACAGGCCAAGGGAGCCAAACGCATCGGCTTCGGCCAGTTTTTCAAGCGCGGCGGGTGATAGCCCGGTCTGGCGCGCCATCAGAAAGATATCCTGAAATCCGCCGGTCGGGCGGTTTGCGATCAGGGACAGGGCATCGAACTGCCCGAACCCCTTGGTCTGGCGGAAGCCCAGCCGGACGGAAAGATGACCGCTGGCGCGGCCCAGTTCCCGTTCCAGATGATTGTCCCAGAAACTGTGATTGATATCGATTTCAAGCACTCGGACACCATGATTTTTGGCATCCGCAACCAGTTGCGCCGGGGCATAAAACCCCATCGGTTGCGCGTTCAGAAGGGCGCATAAAAACACATCGGGATGATGGCATTTAAGCCATGATGACGCATAGGCAAGGATGGCAAAACTGGCTGCATGGCTTTCGGGAAAGCCGTAATCGGCGAAGCCTTCGATCTGTTTGAAGCAGCGTTCTGCAAACTCGGCGGCATATCCGTTTTTCAGCATGCCATTGATGAATTTGTCGCGATGCGCGCCAATCGTTCCCGTGCGGCGAAAGGTTGCCATGGCACGGCGCAATTCATCGGCCTCACCGCCAGTATAGCCGGCAGCCACGATGGCAATCTGCATGGCCTGTTCCTGAAACAGCGGCACGCCACAGGTGCGCTTTAAAACGGCTTCGAGTTCCTTTGACGGGTAATCGACCTTTTCGCGCCCCATGCGCCGTTGCAGGAAGGGATGGACCATGCCGCCCTGGATCGGGCCGGGACGGACAATGGCAACCTGAATGGTCAGGTCATAGATGCTGCGCGGCTTTAATCGTGGAAGCATGCTCATTTGCGCGCGAGATTCGACCTGAAATGTGCCGATGCTGTCGGCTTTTTCCAGCATGTCGTAAACCCGCCCGTCTTCCTTGGGAAGGGTTGCCAGATCATGATCGATATTCTTGTGGTTTCTCAATTCATCGAATGCCTTGCGAATACAGCTTAGCATTCCAAGGGCAAGCACATCGACCTTGAGGATGCCCAGCGCATCGATATCGTCCTTGTCCCATTCGATGGTGGTGCGGTCCTCCATCGCGGCATTGGCAATCGGGGACAGTTCGCATAACGGGCCACGAGTGATGACAAAGCCACCGACATGCTGGGACAGATGGCGGGGGAACCCGGTCAGTTCGCCTGCCAGATCAAGAACGGCTTTCAGACGCGGTTCATCTGGATGAATGCCCGACTGGCGCATCATTTCATCATGCGCGCCCTTGCTGCCCGATCCCCAGATGGTTTTGGTCAGTTTGATAATGGTGTCTTCGGGCAGGCCGAACACCTTGCCGACATCGCGGATGGCGCTTCGCGACCGGTATGAAATCACGGTTGCCGTCAATCCGGCCCGTTCCCGGCCATAACGTTGATAGATATGCTGGATCACCTCTTCGCGGCGTTCATGTTCGAAATCGACATCGATGTCGGGCGGTTCGTTCCGTGCGTTGCTGATGAAGCGCGAAAACAGAAGTTCCACTTTGGCCGGGTCGACCGATGTGACATGCAGACAGAAACAGACCGATGAATTGGCGGCCGATCCGCGTCCCTGACACAGAATGTTTTGCGATCTGGCAAAGGCGACAATGTCATGCACCGTCAGGAAATAGGGAGCGTAGCCCAGTTCGTCGATCAGTTTGAGTTCGGCCTCAATCAATCCCCGGACCTTGTCGGGAATGCCGTCGGGATAGCGTTTATGCGCGCCTTCCCATGTCAGGCGGGTCAGGCGTTCCTGCGTGCCTTCGCCCGATCCGTCATTTTCATCGGGATATTCATAGCGTAATTCGGATAAGGAAAACCGACATTGATCGGCGATTTCAATCGTGCGAGCCAGCCATTCGGGATGGGTCGGGAAAAGTTTCGCCATGTCCTGCGGGCTTTTGATATGGCGTTCGCCATTGGGAAACAGCCGATATCCGGCATCCTCGATCCGGCAATGATGGCGGATGCAGGTCAGGACATCCTGCAACGGTTTGCGCGAGCGGACATGCATGTGCACGTCATTGGTGACAACTGCGGGGATGGCAAGTTCTGCCTCGACCGCCTCGGTAAAGGCCAGCCGTTCGCTATCAAACCCGTCCATGAACCGACCGATGGCAAGCCAAAGCTGGCCCGATAAATGGCGTTTAAGGTCGATCAGCTGCGTGCGAAAGGTGTCATCGGGGACTTGTGGCGGGACCGCGATGAAGAGCAATCCGTCGGCATGACTTCTGATATCGGCCAGATAAATTTCGCATTCGCCCTTTGGCGCGCGGCGTTTGCCAAGGGTCAGTAACCGGCATAACCGGGCATAGGCCATGCGGTCCGTCGGATAACATAACAGCGACGGACCATCGACGGGATCAAGCCGACAGCCGACAATATAATTCAGCCGGTCCCTGTGGGGCTGATGTGCGGTGTGGCCACGCACGACCCCGGCCAAGGTGTTGCAGTCGGTTATCGCAATAGCATGCAGTCCCTTGGTTGCGGCCATAAGAACCAGTTCCTCGGCGTGGGAGGCCCCGCGCAGGAAGGAAAAATTGCTGCTGACCTGTAATTCGGCATAGGCAGGTGCCGATTGCTGAAGGGGGAAATCGGTCATGTCAGTCCCCGAATAATCCATGGATGGACCAGATATCCTGCCCGGTTGGGCCGGTGCGAAAGGCCCATAACAATCGGCCTGCCTGATCGCGGATGCGGAAATAATCCCGCGTCTTGGGGGATAGGGCATATTCATCCTGATCAAGGCATTGCCACCATTCCGGGCAAATCCGTTCGGGTCCTTCGGCATGGATGATGTCGACCGCCATTTTGCGCCAGCGCAGGCGGCTTGGCGTGCCATTGGTGTCGCGCGCAAGGATTTCGACCGGTTCGGGCGGGTCGATCAGGCGTGCCGGGCGTTTGGGCAATGTCATGTCGGTGCGTCTGGCCGGATATGTCCGGGCGTTAACGGCCTGTCGCACAGAAGCCTGTTCAGGCAAGTGGCTGGCGTGGTGGCCGGGGTGAAACAGCATGTCGCGCGGGCCGAGGTGGTGGGAAATCCGGTCGATCAACTGGGCAAGGGCAATCTGGTCGGTGGTTTCTTCCTGTTGCTGGTCAAGGCGCGACTGGCGAAAGGCCACATGTTCGACCCACGGGGCGTAGACAATCACCTGTTCGATGCCAAAACCAGTATCGACACCGGGCATTTTTTCAGACAGCAATCGCAACACATGCTGGGCGGACTGGCACGGGCTTCCGGTACCAAGTGTGATGGTATGGGTATGCCCGTCAACCCTTACACAGCGCAGGATAATGCGGCGCAGACCCAGATTTTCCTGCGCCAGATTGTTGCAGAGTTCCGTTACCATGCTTTCAACCGTAATCGCCAGATTGGCCGCATCGCCCAGCGGTTCGCCAAAGCTGCGCAGGATCAGCCATGGCCGATCTGGCAAATTGAAATTCAGATGTTCGGGCAGACGTCCATAAAACTGATCAAGCCGTTGCAAAACTTCGGGCCCCAAGCGCGTGGTGATATTGGCACGCGGCATCGGGGTGATGTCGCCCAGATGTTTAAGCCCCAGCCGAAACAGGGTGACACGTGTCTGTTCGGCCAGACGCAGGGCGGATATCGGAAAACCGGCGGCAATATCATGATCGCGCGGCAGGCTTAAAATCCGTTGATCAGCCAAGGCAGCAGGGTGGCATCGTGCCGCCCCCCATGCCGCACCTGCCGTATCGGCAATGGCGGCACGGCCAGCATAACCACGTGATTTGACATCGCGCAGAACCAGCGCCAGAAGCGCACTTTCGCCACCAAAAAGGTGACTGCCGCCGGTAATTTCAAGCCACAATCCTGCATCACCTGTATGGTTATGATCGGCTTCCTGCAAGAACCGGTCGCGGGCAACCCACGGGCTGTATCGGTCCATCGCGCGGATCAAACGCGCCAGATGGCGTTCATAAAGATCGGGCTGTTCGGGAAGGTCGCGCAAAGCCGGGTATATGCTGCGTGCTTCGGCAAGGCGCATGCCCGGTGCCAGCCCGCGTGATTGTGCTGCCTTGTTGCTGCCGCAGACAAGCACGCCCTTGTGATCAGCACGCGTGATCACGACCGGTTCCCGTTGCGGGGATGGTGCGGTTTGCGGGGTATCATCCCCGGTTTCAGGCATATCGATCCGGTGGCAATCTGTTTTCCAGTGCGTCAGCCACAGATAAAGAAAACGTTGTTGCATCAATTTGCATTCTCCAGCTGCCCGGTCGAACCCCGCGTCCCCCGATCAGGCTGAGTATGTGTCGGTTGCCTGTTGTTGAATGTTTCGCTGCTTCCGGCGTTATCCGCCACCGCGTATGCGCGCTTGATGCGGTGGTTTTGCCATCGGACCGCATATGCCGGATCGCAATCAGGCGCGTATGTCCGGCTTCGCAGGCTAGTTGCAGGCGGCGTGCCGCAGTCAGGTCATAATCCGTGGTTTCGACAATTATGCTGACGATCTGTCCGGATTTTGCCGCTTCCTCGCAGGTCCAAAGGGCGGTGGCCTGCCGATCAACCACCATCATGACCGGCATATCCGTCGCTGGCAGCGCAAGCGGATAAAGCCCGCCTTGGTCAATCGCGCGCCGTTGTCGAATCCAAAACAGGCTTTTGCCTGTTTGATCCCCGATGGAAAGTCGTGCCAGATACCATGCCAGAATGGAGGCGGCGGTATCATCATGACCGCAGATGATTTCATGCAGACCCACCGGGGCAATGCCCCCGATGCTGATATGATGTGCAAGATCGACCCCGCCAAAGGCACGGCGCATGATCCGATCCGTCCCGCCGGGCAGGCAGGCAACCTGTCCTTTCCATTGTTTTTCGGCCCGTTGCAACGCAGCACGGGCAAGATGAAGACGTCTGTCCGACATGATGTAAGTTCCTGATTTGTTCTTTTTATGTGGTCAGGACGGAACAGGAGTCAAGCAGCAAAGACCGGGAAAATGTCAGGAACGGTTCAAGTCATTGCGCCAAAACAAAACCCGATGTCAGGAGCATCGGGTTTTGCAGGTGAATTATGGACGTCTGATGATCAGATTTCAGGATACCACGCACCCAGAACGCCGAATTCTTCGAGCTTGGCAACGATGATCTCTGCTGCCTGTTCGGCGGTTTGATCAGATGTGTTGACCGTGATCTCGGCGTTTTCCGGTGCTTCATACGGGCTGTCGATCCCGGTGAAATTGGCGATCTTGCCTTCGCGGGCCTTTTTATAAAGGCCTTTCACGTCGCGCTGTTCGCAGACTTCAATCGGGGTGTCGATAAAGACCTCGATGAACTCGCCATCTTCGACAAGGCTACGCGCAAACTGGCGTTCGCTTTTGAACGGCGAGATGAAGGATACCAGCGTGATGATCCCGGCATCGACAAACAGCTTGGCGGTTTCACCCACACGGCGGATGTTTTCCACCCGGTCGGCATCGGTAAAGCCAAGGTCCTTGTTCAATCCGTGACGGACATTGTCACCATCAAGGGTGTAGGTGTGCTTGCCCATGGCATGCAGCTTTTTCTCGACCAGGTTGGCGATGGTCGATTTCCCGGCACCCGAAAGACCCGTGAACCACAGAACGGCTGATTTCTGACCTTTCTGATAGGCACGCGCCTGTTTGTTGATGTCCATTTCCTGCCATTTGACGTTGGTCGCACGGCGAAGCGAATGGTTGACCATGCCCGCACCAACGGTGGCGTTGGAATAACGGTCGATGATGATGAACCGGCCCGAATGGCGGTTGTCATCATAGGGATCAAAGGCCAGTGCCTTGTCGGTTGCGATATTGGCAATGCCGACTTCGTTCAGTTCCAGCGTCTTGCCGGCGATATGTTCCAGCGTGTTGACATTGACCTTGTATTTCAGGTCGCTGATCTGCGCGTTGGTGACCTGTGCGCCCATCTTGATGATATAGGGGCGGCCGGGCAGAAGATGATCTTCGTGCATCCAGATGATGCGGGCTTCGAACTGGTCGGCAAATTCCGGACGTTCATCCAGGCGGGCCAGAACATCGCCACGCGAAATGTCGATTTCATCTTCGAGGGTCAGGGTGACGGCCTGACCGGCGAATGCCTGATCGAGGTTGCCGTCAAAGGTGACGATTTCCCTGACCTTGCTGGTCTGACCCGAGGCGGTGACGGCAATCGCATCGCCCGGCTTGATGATGCCCGATGCGATGGTGCCGGAAAAACCCCGGAAATCAAGGTTCGGGCGGTTGACCCACTGCACCGGAAGGCGGAACGGCTTTTCAATCGCATCCTGTTCGACCTGAACGGTTTCAAGATGCGCAAGAAGGGTCGGGCCTTCGTACCACGGGGTATTCGGGCTGGCTTCGATCATGTTATCGCCGCGAAGGGCCGATAACGGGATTGGCGTGATCGAGCTATAGCCAAGGTCTTTGGCGAATTCCTTGTAGTCGGCAACAATGGTGTCGAATTTGTCCTGATCATAGTCGATCAGGTCCATCTTGTTCACGGCGAGCACCACATGCTTGATACCCAAAAGCGAGGTGATGAAGCTGTGGCGGCGTGTCTGTGTCAGAATGCCTTTGCGCGCATCGATCAGGATTACGGCGACATCGGCGGTCGAGGCGCCGGTTGCCATGTTACGGGTATATTGTTCATGGCCGGGGGTGTCGGCGACGATGAATTTGCGTTTGTCGGTCGAAAAGAACCGATAGGCAACATCAATCGTGATGCCCTGTTCGCGTTCGGCCTGAAGCCCGTCCAGCAGCAGGGCGAAATCAATTTCGCCGCCTTGGGTGCCGACCTTGCGGCTATCAGATTCAAGGGCGGCAAGCTGATCCTCGAAGATCAGTTTGGAATCCCAAAGCAGACGGCCAATCAGGGTCGATTTGCCATCATCAACGCTGCCACACGTGATGAAGCGCAGCAGGCTTTTTTCTTCCTGGGATTTCAGGTAGCCGAGAATGTCATCGGCAATCAGGTCGGATTGATGCGCCATTAGAAGTAGCCTTCCTGCTTTTTCTTTTCCATTGAACCGGCCTGATCATGGTCGATCATGCGCCCCTGTCGTTCGCTTGAGCGGGTCAGCAGCATTTCCTGGATAATCTCGGGCAGGGTGGCGGCTTCGGACTCAACCGCACCGGTCAGCGGATAGCAGCCAAGCGTTCTGAAACGCACCGATTTCATTTCCGGCTTTTCACCCGGATTAAGCGGCATGCGGTCGTCATCAACCATGATCAGCATACCGTCACGTTCAACAACCGGGCGTTTGGCCGAATAATACAGCGGCACAATCGGGATCTGTTCGAGATAGATATATTGCCAGATATCAAGCTCGGTCCAGTTCGAGATCGGGAAGGCGCGAATGCTTTCGCCCTTGTTGATCCGTGCGTTGTAAATGTCCCACAATTCCGGGCGCTGGTTTTTCGGATCCCAGCGATGGGTTTCGGTGCGGAACGAAAACACGCGTTCCTTGGCGCGTGCCTTTTCCTCGTCACGCCGCGCCCCGCCAAAGGCTGCATCGAACTTGTATTTGTTCAGCGCCTGTTTCAGCGATTGGGTTTTCATGACGTCAGTATGCAGGCTTGATCCGTGGGTGAAGGGGCCGATGCCCTGATCAACGCCGTCCTGATTGATATGAACAATTAGCTCAAACCCATATTCCGCCGCCACCTTGTCGCGAAATTCGATCATTTCGCGGAATTTCCACGTGGTATCGACATGCATCAACGGGAAGGGCGGCGGGGCCGGGTAAAATGCCTTGCGCGCCAGATGCAGCAAAACCGACGAATCCTTGCCGATGGAATAAAGCATCACCGGCCGTTCGAACGACGCCGCAACTTCGCGGATAATGTGAATACTCTCGGCCTCAAGCTGGCGGAGATGGGTCAGATTAGGCTGCATTCTCGTTCCTGCCGATCAATCAAAACTGTGGCAAATAACACAAAATTTGTGTTTATAAATGTATTTCACGTTGCTTTGATGGGTAATATGGAAACGGCTTTGATGCAAGCGCGTTCTATCCAAATCACACAAAAAAGATATCCAGATATTTTCTAGTACAAAGGAAATATGTTCTTTGGGTGTTTTCTTTGTGATTGATGACGCTCTGACCTTAAACCGGATAGCCCCTGAATGCCTTGGTCTGGGCCAAGGCGACATGACCGATGAATTTGGTAATGCCAAGGTTGCCGTGGATCATTTCCTCGGACAGGGAATGATAATGCTGCACATCGCGACAGACGAGGCACAGCATATAATCATACGGTCCTGAAATCCGGTAGGCGGCAACGACTTCGGGGATGGTTTTGGCCGCGTCGGCAAACCGTTTGTAATCGGCGGCGGTCTTGCCGGTCAGTGTGACCTCGGCAAAGACCCGGACATGCGGGCAGATTTTTTCGATATCAAGTACCGCGCGATAGCGTTTCACGACCGCTTCTTTTTCAAGCTTTTTGACCCGGTCAAGGCACGGGCTCGGGCTTAGTCCCACCAGCTTTGACAGGGCAAGATTGGTCAGCTTTGCATTGGCCTGAAGGGCGCGCAGGATTTTAAGGTTGATCTCGTCGATCTTGATCATCGGGTCGCCGTTATCTTGTTTGCGCCACCTTACACATAAAAAAACGGCCCGACCAGTATTCCGGTCGGGCAAGTGGGCAGGATTTGGGGCGTTTCGAAAATCAGGCAGCCATGCCCTTGCGTTCCTCGGTGCTCAGTTCGCCCATCACCTGATCAATGCCCTTTTTGATGGCATCGACCATCTGGTCGGCTTCGCGCCGGTCAAGCGTCAGGGGCGGGGAAAATGCCAGGCTGTCGGCGGTTGGAAGCGGGCGGACAATTACGCCGTGGTTTCCAATTGCCGCCGCACAGCGCGCGGCGATCTTGTGTTTCAGATCGAACCCGGTTTTTGTGTCCCGGTCCGCCATCAGTTGCAAGGCACCCAGAAGGCCGACACCGCGGATTTCGCCGATATGAGCGTGATGGCCAAAGGTATCGTTAAGCTGCGCATGCAGATAGGCACCGGTTTCTGCGGAATTCGCGACCAGATTTTCGCCTTCGATGATCGCAAGGTTCGCCAGTGCGACAGCCGATCCCACCGGATGGCCGGAATAGGTAAAGCCATGGGCAAATGCGCCAAGGGTCGCCGATCCGTCGCGCAGGACTTTCCAGATATCATCGCTGATGAAGGCTGCTGACATCGGGAAATAGCCGCTGGTCAGGCCCTTGGCGGTGGCGATCATATCGGGGCGAATGTCATAAAGCTGATGACCGAACCAGTGGCCGGTGCGGCCGTAACCACAAACAACCTCGTCACAGATGAACAGGATGTCGTGCTTTTTCAGAACCGACTGAACGGCCTTGAAATAGCCCTTGGGCGGGGTGATGACGCCACCGGCACCCATGATCGGCTCTGCAATGAAGGCACCGACCGTTTCCGGACCTTCGGCGATGATCAGGGATTCAAGCTCGTTTGCCAGCCGGGAGGAAAACTGTTCCTCGCTCTCGCCGGGTTTGGCTTCGCGGTAATAATGCGGTAGCGAGGTGTGTTTGACTTCGGGGATCGGCAGGCCGAAATTGCGATGAAACGATGCAAGCCCGGTCAGGCTGGCGGTGGCAATGGTAGTGCCGTGATAGGCCTGCTTGCGGGCGATGATCTTGCGTTTTTCCGGCTTGCCGCGAAGCCCGTTATAATACCAGACGATCTTCATCAATGTGTCGTTGGCATCCGACCCGGAACTGCCAAAGAACACCTTGGTGATGTGACCGGGCATTTTTGCCACCAGCTTTTCGGCCAGTTCGATCTGGGCCGGGTTGGATGCCCCGGCAAAGGTATGGAAATAGCCCATCTGATCGGATGCGGCCTTCATCGCATCGCCGATCTCGGTCCGGCCATAGCCGATATTCATGCACCAAAGCCCGCCAACCCCGTCCAGCATTCTATTGCCGTCGGTATCGGTAATGAACGCGCCCTTGCCCTTAACAAAAATGCGGACCGGGCCGTTGTTTGACACATCGGCAACCACGGATGCCGGATGCAGGATATTGGCCGCATCCGATCTTTTAAGGAGTTCGGTATCATAAATGGTCGACATGGCAGGTCTCCGGGGCTTTGTGTGGGGCGTGAAGCTTGTTGTTCCCGGTATTCTGCCACGATTGGTCCGGTATTAAATTTCGAAGCAGCGCTTCCCGACGGTGAAGAATGCTGATTTCAGAAAACGGTTTGTCTTCATCATCTGATTTTATGATAAAAACAATCAAGGGTTGAGTTTTGGCGAGGGGAAGATGAGAAAATTTTTGGTCTTGGGGATGGTTGCTTTTCTTTCTGGTTGTGCGACGGGAGCCACTATAGACAAGCTTTCTGTTCCGGTTGTCAAAAACACAACGGAACAAAAGGCTGTTTCGGATGTGCTGAAAAAATTGCGGGTGTCGTTGCAGATTGCCGAGAACATTTTAAGAATTGCAGACATCTGTCAGGCGGACGATTTGCCGTGGCATGGGCGCAAACCATTAAGTGCGAAAGTAACACTGGCGACGGCGAAATCATCTTCTGTTGGTGGAGAAGCCGGTGGCGTGTTCAGCTTTGTACCTGTTTCGGCAAATCTTTCGGGGGAACAGAGTTCCGTTGCCAGCCGAATTTACAAAATAGCTTTGCAGGCGGATGATGCCGCGACGCTGACCGATGGCGATCTTGCCGAAATCTGCGAAACGGCAATCCGAACAGATGTGACCGTGGCCCTTGAAAAACATCCGGTTGCCGATGCGATTGTCAGCAGCATGCTGGGCGTTGGCGACGGTCTTGCGGGGGCAGTGTTTTTACCGCCAAGTTTTCGGATCGCCAATGATCCGACTGTCGGTGATCTGAGCAGCTCAGTGATCGAAGTCACCGTCAAATTTACCGTGCAGGTAAAGTCGGAAGCAGAAGGCGGCATTGATCTTCTGGTTTTCAGGGCCGGGGTATCGGGCAGCGAAGGCCGCGAAAACGAGCAGGAAATGGTCGTAACTCTGGGCGAATTGAAATAGCGAAAGCGCACTTGCCTGCGCCTTCGCTATTTCATCTATCGCTGGAAATCGTAAATCGGGCCAAGGTCGAGAAGTTGCGTCAGCTCATCAAGAGCTGTCCGGACTTCGTTCAGAAGATTTGGATCGCGGAAATCATCCGCACTCAGGCGGTCGCGATAATGTTTTTCGACCCAGCCGGTCAGTTCGGCAAAGCGTTGATCGTCGATCAGGCATTGCGGGTTGGTGGCGGCAAGTTCATCCTCTGTCAGGGCGACGCGCAGCCGCAAACAGGCAGGCCCACCGCCATTGCGCATGCTTTGGCGCAGATCGAAAAACTTGATCTGTCTGATTGGTGTGGTGCCCTTGCCGATCAGGTCATAAAGGTAATCGCGAACCGATATGGTTTCTTCGGCCTCGGTCGGCAGGATCAGCATCATCTGACCATTTTCCGGCAGGCGCAAAAGCTGTGAATTGAACAGGTAGCTTTTGATCACGTCGGAAAGCGGCACGGCACTTTTGGGCACCTCGATACTGGTGAAATCGGCAATGCCGTCCATCTTGCGCCGGATGTCGTCGATGACGGCGGGCGTGTCGACAAAGGCGTTCTCGTAATGGAACAGCACATTGGCATTGCCGACCGAAATCACGTCATTATGAAAGACCCCGGCATCAATCAGGTCGGGGTTTTGCTGCGCATAGACGACACCATTTTCTGACAGGCCATGACGGCGGGTAATCGCGCTGCTGGCTTCGAACGTCTGGCGCGCCGGATAACGGTTTGGCCGGGTTTTGCCCGGATCAAAAGCATGACGGCCATAGACAAAAAATTCGACCCCGCGCGCGCCGTAATCGCCACAAAAACGGGTGTGGTTGGCCGCCCCCTCGTCCCCCATATGGTCCGTGCCGGGCAGGGCGGCATGATGGGCGAAATGATCTGGATTGGCGAATGTCGCGGCAAGTGCGCGCCCGGTCACCGGATGTTCGATCGACCGGTGGAACATGGCGCACAGATTGGCCGGGGTGAAATGCACCTTGCCATCGCCTGTATCGCCACTGGGCGAGACGGTTGCGGCATTGGCCGTCCACATCGGGGATGCCGATGATACCGCCAGAACAAGGTTCGGGTTGGTTTTCCAGGCGGACGCCAGAACATCACCATCCGACCCACAAAAGCCGAAAACATCGCGCAGGGTCTTGATATGCGGGCGTTCATGGGGTGGCAACACGCCCTGAACAAAGCCCATGTCATGCAGGGCCTTCATCTTGGTCAGGCCCTGAAGGGCGGCGGATTTCGGATTGGAATGGGTGCTGGCGTTGCTTGTCGATGCGACATTGCCAAAGCTTAACCCGGCATAATTATGCGTTGGCCCGACCAGACCGTCAAAATTGGCTTCGATGGCGTATCGGGTCATGGGCGTACTCCTTTGGGGGCGGCATCGGGGGCGACCAGTTTGTCGGTCTGAAGGGTTGCGACCGGCCATGCGCAGTAATCGGCGGCGTAATAGGCCGACGGGCGGTGGTTGCCGCTTTCGCCGATGCCGCCAAACGGGGCGCTACTAGATGCGCCGGTCAGTTGCTTGTTCCAGTTGACGATCCCGGCGCGGCTTTCATGGATGAAGCGTTGCCAAAGTGCGGCATCATCGCACAGCAACCCGGCGGCAAGCCCAAAACGGGTATTGTTGGCTTCAAAGATCGCATCGTCAAAACTATCGACCCGGATGATTTGCAGGATCGGGCCAAACAGTTCCTCGTCCGCGCGATCCTTCACATCGGTCACGTCAATCAGGCCCGGTGTCAGAAACGGGCGGGCAGGATCGGGGCGCGTCATTTCGCGGATGATTTTGGCACCATCGGCAACAAGTTTCGCCTGTGCCGCCATAAGGCCATCTGCCGCCCGGTTGGAAATCACCGGCCCCATAAAGGGTTCGGGATCATCATCCGGTGCGCCAACGATCAGCCTGTCGCAATAGTCATTGATCGCGGCGATCATCGCCCTGCCCCGTGCGCCGGATGGCACGATCAGGCGGCGCGCGCACGTGCAACGCTGCCCCGCCGTGATAAAGGCCGACATGACGGTATGATGCGCCACGGCATCGAGATCAGCGGCGTCCCAGATCACAAGCGGATTATTTCCGCCCAATTCAAGCGCCAGAATTTTGTCCATCTGCCCGGCAAAGGCATGATGCAAATGGCGTCCGGTCGGCACACTGCCGGTAAAGAACAGCCCGTCGATACCGGGATGCTGTGCCAAGGCAATGCCGGTATCGCGTTCGCCCTGCACAAGGTTCAGAACCCCGCCCGGCAATCCGGCCCGTTGCCAAAGCTTTACGGTTTCCCCGGCGACAAGCGGGGTCAGTTCGGATGGTTTGAATACCACGCAATTGCCCGCCAGAAGCGCCGGGACGATATGGCCGTTCGGCAAATGGCCGGGAAAGTTATAGGGACCAAAGACAGCAACCACCCCGTGCGGCTTGTGGCGCAAAACTGCCTGTCCGCCGCCCGGTGCGTCACCTTGGCGCGTGCCGGTGCGGTCGTGATATGCCTTGATCGAAATCGCGATCTTGCCCGCCATTGCACTGACTTCGGTCAGGGCCTCCCAATGCGGTTTTCCGGCGTCACGGCTGATGGTGTGTGCCAGTGCGTCCTTGTGATCGTTGAGAAGCCCGGCAAACCGTTCAAGGATTTCGATCCGTTCACTGAGGTCGCGTTTTGCCCATGCCGGAAAGGCATTTCGTGCCGCCATGATCGCGGTGTTAACATCGTCACCGCTGGCGGAATTTCCCTGCCAGATGATATCGCCATTGGCCGGGTTTTCGGCGTGCAGTGCTTTGCCATTGCCGGTTTGCCATGTGCCATTGATGAACAGGGCGGGATTTGATTTCTGGGTCATGATGCCTGCTCCTGATGCTTAATCGGTGACAAAACGGATCTGATCGCCAGCGCGCAGACCAAGGATTTCGGCCTGATCGCGGTCCAGATCGACATGCGTGCCATTCACAACATTCATGTAAAGCCAGCTTGCCTGATACCCGGAAAGTTCCAGTGTGCAGGCAAGGTGGCGTTCCATGGCGGGGCTTCGATCAACGATTTTGCGGATGGTGGCGATTTTGGAATGACGGATGGTGCGGATGTCATCAAGCCGGACATCAACGCATGGCCCGCCGTCAAAAATATCGACCGCATTTGAAAACCGGAAACCTTCCTTTTTCAAAAGGTTCAGCGCCGGGCGCGTTTCATCGTGGGTTTTGCCGATCACATCCTGGGCGGCCTTGGGCAGCATTTCGATATAGATCGGGTATTTCGGCATCAGATCGGCAATGAATTGGTTATTGCCGATCCCGGAAATGTAATCGGCATCGGGGAACGGGATATTGAAGAAATGCGATCCCAATGCCTCCCAAAGTGGTGATTTACCGTTTTCATCCTGCCAGCCGCGCATTTCGGCCATGACCATTTCCGAAAACCGTTCCTTGAAGCACCCCATCAACAGATATCGCGACCGCGCCAGAAGCTGCCCGTTGCCGTCCTTGCGATAATCGGGATCAAGGTAAAGTGTGCCCACCTCGGTAGCACCCTGATAATCGTTCACAAGGGTCAGCAGGCGCGATGTCACGGTGACATTCAGTTCATGCGAATACTGCGTCAGTTTCAGGATTTTGTAGTTATAGAAGGCCTTTGATAACCCGACCCCGGCATAGATCGCGCAGGTGCCCGCGACCTTGCCATTGGCGGTATCTTCGAGAACCATGAAATAGCTTTCACCACCGGGGTCGTCGATATCGGCCCCGAAGGCCTCGATACTTTCGACAATGCGGGCTTCGAGCACGTCACGATTGGCCGGAAGGGTGGTTAACCCCTTGCTGGCGGAGGATGCCAGATCAACCAGCCGGTCAAGGTCGCTCATACGGGCGGGGCGGACGCGCATCATGATTTTATATCTCCGTCTTTTTCAATGCGTCGGGTAAATCACCGGAACCGGCTTTCATCAGGATCAGAGCCGAAAGTTTTGCCCGTTCGATCAAACTGTCGAGCTTCACAAATTCCTGATCGGAATGGATCAGGCCGCCGCGCACCCCAAGGGTATCGATATTGGGCAACCCGGCCTCGGCCAGATTATTGCCATCGCAACAGCCCCCGGTGGGTTTCCATGCGATATCAAGATCAAGGTCATGACTGAGCTCGCGCACCCATTCAAAAAGGGCCTTGGTCCTGCCAGCCATTGGTTTTGGCGCGCGGCCAAACTGGCCATGCAGTTCGGCGGTGATGCCGTCGCGCTGATTGATCGCAGCAATGACGTCGGCAATTTCATTTTCGGCCTGATGGCGTTCGTCATGGTTTGAAACCCGAACGTTAAAGCGCACAACGGCATTATCAGGCACAACATTGACTGGCCCGCCGCCATCGATCTTGCCGATATTGAATGTGGTTTCGCCAACCTTGCCGTTAAGCTGATCAAGGCGCATGACGCAGTCACTGGCCGCGACCATCGCACTGCGCCCGGCATGAAATTCACGGCCCGCGTGGGCGGCGCGCCCCTTGATCCGGACGGAAAAATTGCCCGATCCCTTGCGTGCCCCGGCAAGGGTGCCGTCCTCCAAGGCCGGTTCATACAGCATGCCGAAATCGGCTGCGCGGGCGTGTTCGGCCAAAAAGGGGGCCGATCCGATGGAGCCGGTTTCTTCGTCCGGGTTCAGGATCACGTCCCAGCCGATGCCACCCGCAAACGGGCTTCGTTCCAGTGCGCTTAGGGCATTGAGGATCGTCAGGATGCCGCCCTTGGCATCGGCAACGCCCGGCCCGTTCAAGGTGTTTTCATCAATCAGGCGCTGGGTTTGAAACGGGCTGTCGATGGCAAAGACCGTGTCATAATGAATGCACAGCAAAACCCGAACCGGGGCCTGTGGCCGTTTGGAAAAATGCAGAAGCTTGCCATAGCGTACGGGTGCGATGCTGCCATCGGCGGCGACCGCTTCGCTATCGGGCAGGTCGATGATGGCGGTTTTGGCATCAAGTTCGGCAAAGGCATCCAGAATGACATCGCGCATCCGGTCAAGGCCGTCGATATTGCCCGTGCCGCTATTGATTGCCGACCACGATTTCAGGCGATCAAGCGTTTCATCGTAACGCTGATCAAGCCAGTCGAGCCAAGGCTGAAACTTTGCATATTCGGTCATGATAACCTTTGGAACGGTTTGGCATTGTTGATTGATTATTGGATACATCGTGCCAAAAACCGCCCGGCAGGTGGTGCGGGATAGGGGGATGGAAACGGAATTACATGCGGGTGGATGAAATGTGGTTGGGTAATTTTATTTCAAAATTGATGCCCCTGGAAAAATAAACTTGATTTAGGTCAGTCTTCCTTGCCAAATAATGGCAACAACACTGACCTAAAGAGAAGCCCCATGACTGTCCAATGGAATGACCTGATCGTTCGCGATGCCCGTGCGCTTACCGCCTCCGAAATCCGTGATCTGCTTAAAGTGGCCGACCGGCCGGAAATCATTTCCTTTGCCGGGGGCGTGCCCGATCCGTCGCTTTTCCCGCTGGCCGATTTCAATGCCATCTATGGTGATCTGACGACCGACGAGGTTGCCGGTCGCAAAAGCCTGCAATATTCCATCAGCGAAGGTCTGCCGGCCCTGCGCCAATGGATTGTCGATGATCTGGCCACCAGCGGGGCAGTGCGCGGGATTGATAACATCCTGATTACCTGTGGCGCGCAGCAGGGGCTTGATATGCTCGCCCGTTTGTTGCTGGAGCCGGGCCGCGAAATCGTCGTAGAAAAGCCAAGTTACCTTGGTGCGATGCAGGCCTTTTCCATGCGCCGTCCGACCTATGTCGGGGTGAATATGGATGATGATGGCCCGGTGATTGCCGAACTCGAAGTAGCCTTTGAAGGTGGTGCGCGCATTGCCTATCTGGCACCCGACTTCCAGAACCCGACCGGGCGGTCCTATAGTCTTGAACGGCGTCTGGCCGTTCTTGAAATCGCCCGCAAATATGGTGCGGTCATTCTTGAAGACGCGGCCTATTGCAAGCTGTCCTACGAAGGCGACGTTTTGCCATCGTTGCTTGCCCTTGATGAAACCAATGGCGATCCAGAGGCCGGAACCGTTATTCAGTTTGGCACTTTTTCCAAAACGCTGGTGCCGGCCCTTCGGATTGGCTGGGTCTGTGCGCCACGTCCGGTGATTGAACGGCTGGTTCTGATGAAGCAGGCCGGTGATCTGCATGTATCGACCATCAATCAGGAAATCGCCCTTCGTGCGGCGGGCAAACTGTTTCCGGGGCATCTTGATACCATCCGCAATGCCTATCGTGCCAAACGCGACACGATGCTGGCGGCATTGGATGAATTCATGCCCGAAACCGTGTCCTATACAAGACCCGAAGGCGGCATGTTCATCTGGCTGACCCTGCCGGAAAATATCGATAGTCGCCAATTGCTGGAACAGGCCCTGCACGAGGCCAAGGTCGCCTTCGTCCCCGGTCAGGCCTTTTTATGTGACCATACTGGTCGTAATACCGCACGGCTCAGCTTCGCGACAGAAAAGGTGGGGCGCATCCGCGACGGGATCGAACGCTTGGCATTGCTGATCCGGCGGGTGCACAATCAGTAAAGTGCACCACGAAACAAAGCCGAAGGATCACCATGAACATCCAGCGCAACGCATCAAAACCATCGACCAAGGGATCGCCGGATTACTTTACCGGTACGGTTCGGATCGACAGCCCGTTTCAGACCTCCGATCCTGCCCGTGTTGGCGGGGCCATTGTGACGTTTGAACCGGGCGCGCGCACCGCATGGCATACCCATCCGCTGGGCCAGACCGTGATCATCACAAGCGGCCTTGGCTGGGCGCAGCGCGAAGGCGGACCGCGCGAGGAAATCCGCCCCGGTGATATCGTCTGGTTCGAACCGGGTGAAAAGCACTGGCACGGGGCGACCGATAAAACCGCGATGACGCATATCGCGATTGCGGAATCCGTCAACGGATCGGCGGTCGACTGGCTGGAAAAAGTGGCGGATAGCGATTATCTGGGCCAATGACTGACCCCGAATGAAAAGGCCCGGCAGGGGTGGGGGACCTTGCTGCCGGGCCGGAGTTGCTGACAAGTGTCAGCAGGTAGACGGAGTAATCCGATATTTGTGATCGGATATTTTCATGAAATTCCGGTGATCAGGCTGCGGAGCAAAAGCGACACAGCCCCGATCACAAGGATGCCCCCGGCATAAAGCCCGATAAACCAAAGCACACGCCGGGTTTTGGGTTTGGGTGAAAATGCCGTCATCAGTGATATCCTTCATCCCCGACCTTGCCCCGGAATACCCAATAGGCATAGGCGGTATAGGCCAGAATGATCGGGATCAGGATGGCAGCACCGACCAGCATGAAGGACAGGCTGTTGTCGGGGGCGGCGGCCGTTCTGAAATCAATCATCGGCGGGACGATATTGGGATAAAGCGTGATGCCAAACCCGGCATAGCACAGGAAGAAAATGCCAAGTGTAATGCCAAATACCGTCTTTTCCCGGTGCTTGACCGCATGCCAAAGCCAGAAAAGCAGACCGGTCGTGACAATCGGGATCGGGGCCAGGAAAAACAGGTTTGGCATATCAAACCAGCGCGCGGCATAAGCGGGGTGGATATAGCTTGTCATCAATGACACCACGCCAAGATTGGCCGCCATCCAGATGACCGCAGGTTTGGCAAGGGCGCGCAAACGCCCCTGAAAATTGCCTTCCATCTTCATGATCAGCCAGCCGGTGCCAAGCAGGGCATAGCCAACCACGACGGCGGACGCGCAGAACACCGAAAACGGGCTTAGCCAGTCAAACGGGCCGCCAACGAATTTGGCATTTTCAACGGCAATGCCTTCGATAAACGCACCCAGCATTGCACCCTGCATCGCGGCCGCAATGATGGATCCGGCGGAAAAGGCAAAGTCCCAGTGTTTTTGATGATCTCGGCTTTTGAACCGGAATTCGAACGCCACCCCGCGAAACACCAATGCCAGCAGCATGGTGAAAACCGGGATGTAAAACGCGGTCATCAGCAATGAATAGGCCAGCGGGAAGGCGGCATAAAGCCCGCCACCGCCCAGCACCAGCCAGGTTTCATTGCCATCCCACACAGGGGCAACCGTATTCATCATCTTGCCGCGTTTGGCCGGGTCCTTGATGAACGGAAACAGAATGCCAATGCCAAGATCAAAACCATCAAGCGTGACATAGGCGAAAACGGCAACCGCAATCAGCAGTACCCAGATCAGTTGATAATCCATGATCATTCTCCTGCCTGCGGGATGGTGGGATCAGAAACCGGGCGGCTTCCGGCGCGCAGCACCTCGCCCTTCGGCGAATGGGCAAAACGAGGGTCCTTGTTCATCGCGCGGATGATATAGGCGGTGCCAACCCCGAACACGATGGCATAGACAATGACGAATGCGGCAAGCGATCCGGCAATCGCCGCCGGGGCGACGGGCGATCCGGCTTCGGATGTGCGCATCAACCCGTAAACCACCCATGGCTGACGTCCGATTTCGGTGGTGAACCATCCGGCCAGAATGGCGATAAAGCCGCTCGGCCCCATGATCAGGGCAAAGAGATGCAGCCATGTACAGCTATAAAGCGATTTGCGCCACCGGGCGAACAGGCTGACGATACCAAGTAACGCCATCAAAACGCCCAGCCCGACCATGATGCGGAATGTCCAGAATACGATGGTCGCATTCGGGCGGTCTTCGGGGGCGAAATCCTTTAATCCGGTGATCCTGCCATCCCAGTCATGGGTCAGGATCATTGATCCCAGTTTCGGGATTTCGAGGGCGTATTTTGTTTCCTCTGCTGCCATGTCGGGCCAGCCAAACAGGATCAGCGGCGCACCATTTTGGGTTTCAAAATGGCCCTCCATCGCCGCGACCTTGGCCGGTTGATGTTCAAGGGTATTAAGCCCGTGCATGTCACCGGCCACGATCTGGATCGGGGCGACGATGGCGGCCATCCACATTGCCATGGAAAACATGATCCGTGCGGCGCGGTTTTCCCGATCACGCAGCAGATGCCACGCACCCACCGCACCAACCACAAGGGCGGTGGTCAGAAATGCCGCCAGAACCATGTGAACAAGCCGATAGGGGAAGCTTGGATTAAAGATCACATCCCACCAGCTTTGCACAACAGCCCGACCATTTTCGATAATATGGCCGGTGGGTGTCTGCATCCAGCTATTGGCCGACAAAATCCAGAAGGCGGAAAATAATGTGCCGATTGCAACCATCGTGGTCGCGGTGAAATGCAGCTTCGGCCCGACACGGTTAAGGCCAAACAGCATGATGCCGAGGAACCCGGCTTCGAGGAAAAAGGCGCTGAGTACCTCGTAGGCCAGAAGCGGGCCCAGCACGCTGCCGGTAAATTCGGAAAAAGGTCCCCAGTTCGTTCCGAACTGATAGGACATGACAATGCCCGAAACGACACCCATGCCAAAGGCCAGCGCAAAGATTTTCAGCCAGAATTTATATAGCGCCAGATAGGTGTCATCACGCGTGCGCAGCCAAAGTGCTTCGAGCACGAAAAGATAACTGGCCAGTCCAATGGTAAAGGACGGAAAAATGATGTGAAACGAGATGGTGAACGCGAATTGCACGCGGGCCAATATGTCGGGATCAAACATTGGCGTTGGTCCTTTTATCAGGCAAAGCCTTCCTGTCGGGCCGCGTTTTTCGTTGCAACGCGAAATCGCTCATTGCATGACCTGATTCACTGAGAACAGCGGATCAGGGGCCGTGTTCATAAGGACAAAGTGATAAAGGGCCCGTCCGAATTGTGCATTGCGTATTCGCAATTTTGATCTGGAAAAATTCGATTATGCGTTTGTGGAAAGGCAAAGCTTTTCCAAAGCCAGCGAACTTTGCGTCTGGCGGCGTTCCTTGTGGCGCAGCATCATGAATTTGCGTGGACGAATATGGAAGCCGGCCCGGAAAAGACGCCCCTGCGCGATCAGGGAACTGACGGCGAAGCTTGAAACGGCGGTGGCGCTGATGCCGGTTTCAACCGCGGTAATCACCGCCTCGTTTGCCGGTAATGTCAGGGCGATTTTAAGCCGTTGCGGATCGATGCCAGACTGGTGCACGGCATTTTCAAATTCCGACCGTGTTCCAGAACCGGCTTCGCGAAGGACCCAGCTGCTTTGGGTTGTTAGGTCCTGCGCGCTTAAGGGCCTGCCATCGGCCCAGGGATGTTTGGGGCCGACCACCACCACCAATGCATCTTCGGCGACTTCGCGCATGGCAAGTGCCGGTTCATCAACTTCGCCCTCGATAAAGCCGATATCGGCGGCACCACCACGGACGGCATCGGCCACGGTTTTTGTATTGCCAATCGTCAGATTGATGGCAATGCCGGGATACTGATCATGAAACTGCATCAAAAACGGTGGCAGCCAGTAACTGGCGATTGTCTGGCTGGCATAAACGTTAAGTTCGCCGCGCTGCAATCCGCCAAGTTCCGCCAGTGTCAGTTCGGCGGCCCGTGCGCGTGCCAAGGTCGCCTTGGCCTCGTTCAAGAACAGCCGCCCGGTTTCGCTAAGCTCGATCCGCCGTCCGACCCGGTGGAACAGCGCAACGCCATAAAACCCTTCGAGGTTCTTGATCGCCGAACTGACTGCCGAGGGGGTGAGGCCAATCGCATCGGCGGCTTTTGTAAGATGTTCGCGTTCGGCCACGGCCACAAAGATGGCAAGCTGTTCAAGCGTCATCATGGCATTTATCCAAAAATCATTCGAAATAATCGAATGAAATATCCATTTTTATTCGATGGAAGTAAATGATTGTTCGTGTGATTTTCCGACTGTCACATTTTACAGGCAGATCATGTTTTTTAAGGCGCACCTCAAATCCCTTTTGCCCGGTTTGTTCCTGACCACGGCGATTGCCCTGATCGCCAAACTGGTCGAGCAGGCGGAGCGTAGCCTTTTGGGGCATGGCTGGATCGAAAGTCTGGTTTTTGCCATCCTGCTTGGTGTGGTGGTGCGATCCGTGTTTGGCCTTGCCAAGCCGTTTCATGACGGTGTGCGGTTTTGTGGCAAGACCGTGCTTGAAATCGCGATTGTTTTGCTGGGCGCGTCAATCAGTGCGCAGGCCTTGGGGCAGGCGGGCTTTGGCCTGATTGCGGCCATTGTTCTGGTGGTTTGCGCCAGTCTGTTTTTAAGCTTCCATATCGGGCGGTTACTTGGACTGTCGAAGCATTTAGCGATGCTGGTGGCCTGCGGCAATTCGATCTGTGGCAATTCGGCGATTGCCGCCACCGCCCCGGTGATTTCGGCAAAATCCGATGATGTTGCGGCCTCCATCGCCTTTACCGCTGTTCTGGGGGTTCTGTTTGTTTTTGCCCTGCCGCTGGTGCATGTCGGTCTGGGCCTGAGTGCCGCGCAATATGGTATTTTTTCCGGCTTGACGGTTTATGCAGTCCCGCAGGTTCTGGCCGCGACGGCCCCGGCGGGTGCGTTGGCCGTGCAGGTCGGCACCCTGGTCAAGCTGATCCGCGTTCTGATGCTTGGCCCGGTGATCTTTGCGCTTGCCCTTATGGGGGGGCGCAAGCGCGAGGTCCGCCTTCCTGTGACCCAGATGGTGCCGTGGTTCATTGTCGGGTTTGTGGCGATGATGGCAGCCCGTTCATTTGGCCTGATCCCCGAAATCGCGCTGGAGCCGATGCGCACGACATCATCCTTCCTGACCATCCTTGCCATGGCGGCATTGGGGTTAAGTGTCGATATCCGAAGCGTCATGCATGTTGGCGGGCGGGTAATTGCCGCAGCCCTTCTGTCGCTTCTGGTGCTGTGTGCACTTGGTCTTCTGGTGCTGGTGATTTTGGCCTGATCGCAGATAAAAAAAGCCCGCCGCCTGTTCGGGGGGAATGGCGACGGGCAAGGGGAAGATGCGTCCGGCATCTTCAGACATTGGCGAGCAGGCACTGTGGGAGGCAGGGATCGCGCAATGTCACGGGTAGATCTGCGTTGGTAATCTTCTTTACGTTCTTGCTTCTGTTTTAGATTGCTCGTTTCCTTGTTCGGCGTATTTCAGTGCATTCCATTCGTCATCGGTGAAGATGCGTGATCGGGTCAGAAAGCGTTTGCCTTCGGGTCCTTCAAGCGAAAACATGCCCCCGCGTCCATCCACGACGTCAATGATCAGCTGTGTGTGACGCCAATATTCGAATTGGGCGCGTCCGATATAAAACGGGCTGCCTTCAATCTCGCCCAGCAACACGTCCTGATCGCCGGTTTTGAATTCCCCATCCGGAAAGCACATCGGGGCACTGCCATCGCAACATCCGCCCGACTGATGAAACATTAGCGGCCCGTGAATGTCCTTAAGCTTCCAGATCAGGGCGGTGGCCGCGTCGGTGGCCGTGACCCGTGCCGGAATTTGGTCTGTTGTCATGACAACCTCCTCTGTATCGGGAAGGGCCGGGGGCGAGCAGGACCCCGGCCAGAACATTCCGATCAGAAGAAGCCCATCGGTTTCGGATCATAGGAAACCAGCAGATTCTTGGTCTGCTGATAATGGTTGAGCATCATCTTGTGGTTTTCACGTCCGATCCCCGATTGCTTGTAGCCGCCAAAGGCCGCATGCGCCGGATAGAGGTGATAGCAATTGGTCCAGACACGACCGGCCTTGATATTGCGACCAAACCGGTAGGCACGCGTGCCATCGCGGGTCCAGACACCGGCACCAAGGCCATAAAGCGTGTCATTGGCGATTTTAAGCGCCTCGGCCTCGTCCTTGAAGGTCGTGGCGGAAACCACCGGGCCAAAGATTTCCTCCTGGAAAATCCGCATCCGGTTATGGCCCTTGAAGATGGTTGGCTGAATATAGAACCCGGTCGAAAGATCACCGCCCAGTTCCGCCTTGCCGCCACCGCAAAGGACTTCGGCACCTTCCTGCTTGCCGATATCAAGATAGGACAGGATTTTTTCCATCTGTTCGGTCGATGCCTGCGCGCCGATCATGGTTTCACTATCAAGCGGGTTGCCCTGTTTGATATTTGCCACACGCGAAAGCACGCTATCCATGAACTTGTCATAGATGTTTTCCTGAATAAGCGCACGCGACGGGCAGGTGCAGACCTCGCCCTGGTTCAGCGCGAACATGGTCAGGCCTTCGGCGGCTTTCTGGCGGAAATCGTCATCCTGTGCCATCACATCGTCAAAGAAGATGTTCGGCGATTTGCCACCCAGTTCGAGTGTGACCGGAATGATGTTTTCGCTGGCATATTGCATGATCAGGCGGCCGGTGGTGGTTTCACCGGTAAAGGCGACCTTGGCGACCCGGTTGCTTTGTGCCAGTGGTTTGCCGGCTTCAACCCCGAAGCCCTGCACAACGTTCAGCACACCGGCCGGAAGAAGATCACCGACCAGTTCTAGCAGCACGCAAATTGATGCCGGGGTCTGTTCAGCCGGTTTCAGGATAACGCAGTTGCCCGCCGCCAGCGCCGGGGCCAGTTTCCAGACTGCCATCAGGATCGGGAAGTTCCATGGAATGATCTGCCCGACAACGCCAAGCGGTTCGTGGAAGTGATAGGCGACGGTATTGTCGTCAATCTCGCCAAGCGATCCTTCCTGTGCGCGGATGGCACCGGCAAAATACCGGAAATGATCAATCGCCAGCGGAATGTCGGCGGCGAGTGTTTCACGCACGGCCTTGCCGTTATCCCATGTTTCCGCAACCGCGAGCATTTCAAGGTTCTGTTCCATGCGGTCGGCGATTTTATTGAGGATATTGGCCCGTTCGGTGACAGACGTTTTGCCCCATGCTTCTGCTGCGCCGTGGGCGGCATCAAGTGCCTTTTCGATGTCTTCCGAACTGGATCGTGCGATTTCGCAGAATGGCTTGCCATTTACCGGCGAGACATTTTCAAAATACTGGCCCTTGACCGGTGCGGTCCATTCGCCACCGATAAAGTTGTCATAACGGGATTTGAAAGCAACGACGCTGCCCGCGTCGCCCGGATTCTTGTAAATCATCTTGGATCCTCCATGATCGGAAGGCGGCTTTGCCACCTGTTTTTGGTTTTGGCCCTGTCATTTCCGCAAAGCCCGTGCCAGTTCGCAAAATCCCGTGCCAGATGACCGGATGATCCGTTTTTTTTGTCTTTTAACAATCGGTTGGAGGAGGGTGGTGGCGCAAGGTGTCTGTGCCATTGCGTCCCCTGCGATGACACAGGTGACACAAATTGTCCCATATTCGTGACACTGTGAATTGTGTGGCGGTTTTGCCGCGAAACCGTTTGGCGTTTCGGCCCTGTGATGTGTTACGATCCTTACCGTGATCGGACGCGGCAAAAGCTGCAAACCGGGCGATGTCAAAAGGCATTCCCGATAAAACACCGGCACAAGGGAGATAACGTCTTATGTCTGGAAACCATCATGGTGGACGGATCGAAGCTGCGTTGCAGTTAAGCGGCGTCGCCCAAAATCGCGCCGTCCTCGAAAGCTGGCAACGCTGCGAACAGCGCTTTGGTCTGGCGCATGACACTTTGCGCCGTCCCGAAGTCATGCCCGAAAGCCAAACCCGCCAGCGCCGTGATCGCAGCGGACGGCTTTATCATCATGCCCATGATCTGGTGCGCACGCTTTATCGCAAGATCGATGCGTCGGGCTATGCGGTTTTCCTGACCGATAATGACGGTGTGATCCTTGACAGTGTCGCGGCCCACACGTTGCTGCCGTCGTTTCGCACCAACGGCCTTTTGCCCGGTGCCGTCTGGAGCGAGGAACGCGAAGGCACCAACGGTATCGGCACCTGCATCGTTGAAGGCCGACCGATCACCATCCACAAGGACGAACATTTTCTGGCACAACATGCGGTTCTGACCTGCACGGCCGCCCCGGTGTTTGACCCGGAAGGGCAGGTTTGCTCCGTGCTTGATGTGTCTGCCGTACGCGATGACATCAAACGCACCGATTGTTTGCGGGTCCGAAGCCTGATTGCCGATTACGCCGATGCGCTTGAGCGTATTCTTTTCTTTGATGAATGCGCGTCTGATCTGATCCTGCATCTTCATCCCGACGCACAGCATGTCGGATCGACCCGTGACGCCCTGATTTCGATTGGCCCGGATGGCAATATCCGTGGCGCGACCTCGACCGCGCGCCGTTTGCTGGCGGCGGCGGATAATGCGTGCGATGTGCAATCGATGTTCGGTTTTGATCTGGATGGCCTGATCGCGACGCTTGGCGTGGGCGAAGGGGCATCAACTTCTGCATCGGCCAAGGCCCTGCCGGTCAATGGCGGGGGGCTTTTGTTCGGGCGGGTGACTTTGCCTGAAAAGCAGCGGCGCAAGTTTATCTCGATGCGGCCCGCACCAGTATCGCGTCCGTCCGCGCGTTCGGCGGCGAATGAAACCGGTGACATCCCCGATCAGGACCCGGTAATCCGTCGTCTTTACAAGGTCGGTAGCAAGCTTCTGAGCAATCGTATCAATGTTCTGATGTCGGGTGAAACCGGCAGCGGCAAGGAACATATGGCGCGCGCCATTCATGCGGCAGCGGTTGGTGCGCGCAAACCGTTCGTTGCGATCAATTGCGCGGCCCTTCCCGAAAGCCTTATAGAAAGCGAGCTTTTCGGTCATGCCGGTGGTGCCTTTACCGGGGCGGCACGCGATGGCTTTGGCGGGCGGATCAAGCAGGCCGATGGCGGGACTTTGTTCCTGGATGAAATCGGTGATATGCCGCTTTCAGCACAGGGGCGGCTTTTGCGTGTGCTTGAACAACGCACGGTTGAGCCGCTTGGCAGTACCAAATCCGTGCCGGTCAATTTCCGTCTGATCTGTGCCAGCAATGTCGATCTGACCCGTGCGGTGGCGGATGGCAAATTCCGCGAAGATCTGCTTTACCGGATCAAGGGCGCGCGCCTTTCCCTGCCAGCACTTCGCGAACGGTCCGATCTGCCCGATCTCGTCGCCCGGCTTCTTCGCGGAATTTCCGGGGATATGGCGGGGGATGTTCGGTGTTCGGACGACGTTCTGGAGCTGCTGTCACGCCATGACTGGCCGGGCAATATCCGCGAACTGGTCAATGTTTTGCAATATGCCTGCGTCTTTGCCGAAGGCGGTTTGATCCTGCGGTCGCACCTGCCCGACGATTTCCACGAAACCGTCACGCGGGACCCGGCCCCTGCCGGATCGATCCTGAAACGGGCTGAAGCCGATGCATTGCGTCAGGTGCTTGATGATCACCGCTGGCATATCAGCAAAACCGCCAAGGCGCTCGGCATCAGTCGCAATACGCTTTATCGCAAGATGGATCGGTTCGATATAAGGCGAGAGGTCTAGCCCTTAAGCACGCCGTCAAGTGGCGAGGGCGCGGTGAGGCTTTCGAGCGGATAGCCCGAAAAGGTTTTGGTGCGTTCCATCACCACATGGCCGCGGAAATTCTCGATCCCGATATTGGCTGCCAGAAGCTTTTCTTTGAGCTGGTTGAAATGCGCGATATCGCGGCAGATCATATCCATCGTGTAATCGAACGGCCCGGCGATTTTATAGCAGGAAATGACTTCGGGGACGTCGGTGATCGCGGCTTCGAACCGTTTGAAATCATCGACCAGATGATTGCCCAGCGTGATTTCGGCCATGATGTGCAGATTGGCACCGATTTTATCAAGGTCGATTTCCGCCAGATACTGCGTGATCAGCCCGGCTTCCTCGAGCTTGCGCACCCGTTCCAGACAGGGCGAGGGCGACAGATTGACCTCTTCTGAAAGATCAAGGTTCGAAATCCGGCCATTGGTTTGCAAAACCTGCAGGATTTTGATGAACAGTCGATCCAGTTTAAGCATGGTCATTCCAGCTTGATGGGCAATGCAGCCTGTTTATCACCGCTTGTCATTACACGCGACCAAAATCCCCGGAACAAACTGCAAATCCTTGTCGGCAACCCCATGATTTTGATTGTCGAACGCGCCCGGATCGTTTTTAAGTAGGGGCAAATAATAAAGGGATATTTTCATGTGCGGCATCACCGGTCTGTGGCTTGGTCGCAATAGCGACGGCGATAAATTGCGCAACACCATCACGCGCATGACCGATGCATTGCTTCATCGCGGGCCGGATGGCGGCGATGTCTGGTGCGATAGCGATGCCGGACTTGCGCTGGGGCAGCGTCGCCTTGCTATCATTGATCTTTCCGATGCCGGTAAACAACCGATGCATTCGGCCGATGGCCGTTATGTCATGGTCTATAATGGCGAGGTCTATAACGCCGAAGACCTGCGTGCCAAACTGGCCGGTGACAACATTGTCTGGCGCGGCCATTCCGATAGCGAGGTGATCCTTGAATGCATGGCCCGCTGGGGCGTGCGCGATACGGTCAAGCGACTGATCGGCATGTTCGCCATTGCCCTTTGGGATAAAAAGACCGGCAAATTGACACTGGTTCGTGACCGGTTGGGGATCAAGCCGCTTTACTGGTCGCGTTATGACGGGAACATCGCCTTTGCGTCCGAGCTTAAAGGCCTGATCGCGGGCAATGTCATCTCGCGCGAGGTTAATCGCACTGCCCTTGATGCCTATCTGCGGTTTGGCTATGTGCCATCGGGGCATTCGATCTATGCCCATGCCAAAATGCTGCAACCCGGTCATATCCTGGAAATCGCCGGGGAGGGGCACGCATCCGAATTTGCCTACTGGTCGGTCGAGGACGCGGTCATCAGCGGTCAGAACCATCATTGGAGTGGTGATGATCAAAGCGCGATTGATGCGCTGGAAGATTTGCTGCGCGATGCTGTTGAACGGCGGATGATTGCCGATGTGCCACTCGGCGCGTTTCTGTCGGGTGGTATTGATTCCTCGACTGTCGTTGCCCTGATGCAATCGGTTTCGGATCGGCCTGTCAAAACCTATTCCATCGGCTTTGATCATGATGCCTATAACGAGGCGGCCTTTGCCGGTGAAGTTGCCAAACATCTTGGCACCGACCATACCGAGCTTTATGTCACCGCCAAGGACGCGCTTGATCTGGTGCCGCGTCTTTCGGAAATCTATGACGAACCGTTCTTTGACAGCTCATCCATCCCGACCTGCCTGATTTCGGCCCTGACCCGCAAGGAAGTCACGGTTGCCCTTTCGGGCGATGGCGGCGATGAAACTTTTGGTGGCTATAATCGGTATCTTTGGGCGCGCCAGATCAGCAATATCGCCAAAAACATCCCGTTCGGATCGTCGTTGATGTCCAAGGGGCTGACGGCGCTTTCGCCCGGGCAATGGGATGCCCTGATCGGTCTTGTGCCCGGCAAGCGCAGGACGGCGGCATTGGGCGATAAAATTCACAAGGTGGCACCGCTTCTGTCGATCCGCGATGATCTGGATCGCTATCAGGCGCTGCTTTCGCTTTGGAATCCCGATGTCCTGATGGCGGATGAACCCGGAAAACCGCGAAAGAAATTCCGCATTCCGGGCGAAAAATTCTGCCGTAACCGAAACCTTGATCATGTGTCCGCGATGCAAGTCATGGATACGATGATGTATATGGTCGATGACGTCCTGACCAAGGTTGACCGGGCATCAATGGCAAGCTCGCTTGAGGTGCGCGTGCCTTTGATCGATCATCGGGTGATCGAATTTGGCTGGCGTATGCCAGCGCACCTTAAGCTGGACGGTTCGGTGGGCAAGGTTGCCCTCCGCAACATCCTTTATAAATATGTTCCGCGCGAATTGATCGACCGCCCCAAAACCGGTTTTGGTGTGCCGCTGGCGGAATGGTTGCGTGGGCCACTTAAGGAATGGGTTGGGGATTTGCTGGCACGCGATGCGCTTTATTCCGATCTTGGCCTTAACCGTGCGGAAATCGACAAACGCTTTGCTGAACATGTTTCGGGTTGCCGGAACTGGTCGCACCAGCTTTGGGCAATTGCCATGCTGTCGGATTGGCAGCGTCGCTGGCTTGGTTAAGCTAAGCTGATTGCAAAAAATCTAACTTTGAAAGCCCCGCCGTTTGGCGGGGTTTTTTCGTTTCGGCCCATGGGATTTGATCCCAGAGTTGTCAATTTTTTCAAAATCGAAATTTTTATCGAGTGTTGAGGTTTTGGCTTCGGTAAATAAGCGGGGTCGATTGCTATTGGCTATAAATTGTCACAATTCATCGCTTGAAAATTTTCGAAAATGAAATATTTTATGGTCAATATCGAAACTAAAGCGCGGAAGTCATGCCATGCAGAACCATTCGGAATATGACCTGATCATCGTCGGCGGCGGGATCAACGGGGCGGGTATCGCCCGTGACGCGGCCGGGCGCGGGCTCAGGGTCCTGCTGTGCGAAATGAACGATCTGGCAAGTGCCACATCTTCGGCCAGTACGAAACTGATCCATGGCGGTCTGCGTTATCTTGAACATTATGAATTCCGTCTGGTCCGTGAGGCATTGAACGAACGCGAAGTCCTTCTGGGAAATGCGCCGCATATCATCTGGCCGCTGCGGTTTGTTCTTCCCCATGTTCCCGGCCTGCGTCCGGCATGGATGATTCGCCTTGGCCTGTTCCTTTACGATCATCTTGGCGGACGCAAAAAACTGCCGGGCAGCGAAGGCATTTCACTGCGTAAGCACGTTGCAGGGCATCCGCTCAAGACCGGGATGGACAAGGCATTCGTCTATTCAGATTGCTGGGTCGATGATGCACGGCTTGTGGTTTTGAATGCCATGGATGCCCGCGAATGCGGTGCCGAAATCCTGACGCGTACCCGCTGTGTCGGTGCAACCCAGCAGGATGGCAAATGGCAGGTCACCCTGAGTGATCGCGACAGCAACGCCGAACGCATCGTTAGTGGCAAGATGCTGATCAATGCCGCCGGTCCGTGGTGTGCCTCGCTGATTGATCCTGAGAATGGTGTGGTCGATGCCGAAACCAAGGCAAATATCCGTCTGGTCAAGGGTAGCCATATCGTGGTTCCGAAACTTTTCGATCATGATCATTGCTATATTTTCCAGAACCCGGATGGCCGCATCGTTTTTGCCATTCCCTATCAGGATGATCTCACCTTGATCGGCACCACCGATGTCGATTTTAACGGCGATCCGGCCAGGGTTGAAATCGGCGCTGACGAAGTCGATTATCTGTGCAAGCTGGCTGGTGATTATTTCGAAACACCGATTTCGGCGATGGATGTCGTCTGGTCCTATTCCGGGGTGCGTCCGCTATATGCGGGTGAGGGCGAAGTTGCCAACGCATCCAAAGTCTCGCGTGATTACACGCTCAAACTCGAAGCCGGGCAGGGCAAAGCCCCGGCGCTGCATGTGTTTGGTGGCAAAATCACCACCTATCGCAAACTGGCCGAGCATGCCTTGCAACTGATTTCAAAACAGCTTGGGGTGACTGATCGTCCCTGGACGGCGGGCGAAGTACTGCCCGGTGGTGATCTGCCCGATGCATCCTTTGAAAAGGCTCTGCAATCCTATGGTGCCCGATATGACTGGCTACCGGAAGCAACCCTGAAACGTCTTCTGCGTGCCTATGGCAGCAGGATCGAAAAACTGCTTGATGGCTGCAACAGCGTGGCCGACCTTGGTGTTTGTTATGGTTATGACCTGTATGAAGCCGAAGTGCGTTATCTGATTGATCAGGAATGGGTGCGTGGCGTCGAAGACCTTGTCTGGCGTCGCTCCAAACTTGGTTTGCGCCTGTCAGAAGATCAGATTGCGGGACTTCGCAAACGTCTGGCATCCGTGTCATCGGACCAGATCGCGGCCCAGTAATCGGCTGGCCTTAATGCGCCGCGATTTCGCTGCGTAACCGCACCAGAAAATCGCGGAGTTCCTGTTTGCGCGATGGGGCAATATCGCGCCAGTCATGGTCGTGAATGGCACCTTCAAGTGCATAAAGATAATTCACGCTGATCTGTTTTTCCCCGCCAAACCGGAACAATAGCCGTCTTGCCGTTTCCTCAATCCCGGCCTTGATCAGGTCGGATCGGCTTTTAATGCCAATCTCGGCCAGTTCGTGCGACGATGTCGGGCCGATATTGCGCATTTTTCCGTGCGGGTTCGGGGCGGGCATGATGGCGGCGATCCAGTCTGATCTATACGCGGGATTTCTGTGTGCTATGATGGCATATCAATAGTTTATGGCAGGTTCCGTGCCGATGTCATCCCTTCGCTTATCCGCCTTTTTATCTGCCCTGACGGCTGTTTTGACTGTCCTGCCGATGCGCGGCATCCTTGCGGCAACCAATGATCCTTCGGTGCCGGATTTGCAGCCGGGCTGGATGATGATTGGCCTTTTGGGCGGCCTTGCCCTTTTCCTGTATGGCATGGATCATCTTGCAACGGCGCTTAAAACGCTGGCCGGGGCAAGGTTGCGTGTGATCCTTGCCAAAATGACCCGCAACCGTTTTATGGCCGTCCTTTCCGGGGTGGCGATCACCGGGCTGGTGCAATCGTCGAGTGTGACAACTGTTCTTGTGGTCGGCTTTGTTTCTGCCGGATTGATGAGCTTCGCCCAATCCATTGCTGTGATCATGGGGGCCAATATCGGAACGACCCTGACGGCGCAGATTATCGCCTTCCGGATTGATGCCGTCGCGCCGTTGATGATTGCGGTCGGCTTTGGCGTCATGACGTTTTGGCGTGATCGAAGTTGGTCACTTGGCGGGCGTGCCCTGCTGGGGCTTGGGCTGTTGTTTTTCGGTATGGGCATGATGAGCGAGGCGATGGAACCGCTTCGCACCTATGACCCCTTCATCAATCTGATGGCGCAGATGACAAACCCGTTTTTGTCGATTGCGATTGCCGCGGCCTTTACCGCCCTTGTGCAATCAAGTTCGGCAACGACCGGCATTGTGATTGCCCTTGCAGGGCAGGGGCTTGTGCCGCTCGAAGGGGGGATTGCCCTGATCTTCGGGGCGAATATCGGCACCTGTATCACGGCCCTTCTGGTGACGATTGGCAAGAATCGCGATGCGATGCGCACCGCCCTTGGTCATGTGTTCTTTAACGTTGTCGGGGTGCTGATCTGGCTGCCGTTTATCCCGCAACTGGCCGGTTTCGTCCATGCCGTGTCGCTGGGCGAGGAGGGTAGTCAGGTCGACATCGCGCGTGAAATCGCCAATGCGCACAGCATTTTCAACATCGCCAATGTCGCGATCATGATTGGTTTCGTGCCGTGGATTGCGCGTCTGATCGAAAAATGTGTGCCGGTGCGTGATGTGTTCGAACCGCCGCTTAACCCGGCACCAAAATTTCTGGTCAATGAAATTGCCAATACCCCGTCTGCCGCTCTGATGCTTTTGCGCAAAGAGGTCATGCATATGGGCGATATCGTGTGCGATGTTGTAAGGCGTGGGCGCGAAACCATGCAAAACCCGACACTTGAGAAACTTGAAAAGATTGCCGAGCTTGATGACGGGGTTGACAGCCTTCAGGATGCGATTGCGCGGTTTGCTGGAAAACTGCGCCATTCGGAGTTGCTGCCATCGGATCAGAACCGGCTTTTGAACAAGCTTGCGATCAGCAATCATCTGGAGGCTATCGGCGATATTATCAGCGAGGAAATGACCGAGCTGGTTGGCAGATTGTTAGCCGAACGCAATCTGCCATTATTAGATAGCCGTGAAAAAATGTCCGAATTGTTCACTTTTTCTGAAGAATGCCTCAAGCAGGCACTAACGGCCTTTGCCAGTGACGATGTTGAGGCCGCCAATCGTGTATTGGCTCGTAAGGCAGAGTTCATCGAAAAAATGGACGTCACCCTGCGCCGGATCAGCGACGAGATCGGGCCAAGAGATGCGGATATCCGCCGTTACCGCACAGAAGTTGCGCTGGTCGAGCGTATCAACCGCTTATATGAACGCGCACGCCGCATTGCGCGGGCGTCACTGGCGATTACGCGCGATGATCGGGATGACAACAGCAACAGCCCGGAACGAACGCCGCACGGGCATCCGGTTGCACCTTAACAGCTGTTTTTTTCTCAGCGGTCAGCGGGAGGGGTATCTATATCTTTTTGCATGACCGTGACATCAAGGGCCCGATAGCCAAGATGGCGATAGAAATCCTGCATCGCGCTGTTTTCCGACCGCACCATTAATTGCATACGCCAGACGCCGTGTTCACGCAGCCAGTCTTCGCCGATGGCAACCAGCTTTTTGCCAAGCCCGGTTTTCTGATGGCTTGGTGCAACCGACAGATAATAAATCCAGCCGCGATGCCCGTCATGGCCGACCATCACGGTGGCAATGATAACACCGTTGATATCTTCCCATACCATCAGCGTCGAATTGCGATCCGAGAGCGCAAATCGCACATCCCATTCCGGCGGATTGTACGGGCGGTAAAGCCCGGTTTCCTGCCAGAGTTTGGTGATTGCGGGAATGTCGGTTTCAAGGGCGGTACGTGGGGCGGGGGAAAGGTGGGTTGCAGTCATGATGCAGCTTTTTGGTTCCTAAAAACGTAGAATGATCAGGGATCGAAGGCGCGTCAAACCAAAAGTCATGCAAATATAAAAAGTGGCGCCCCCGGGGAGAGGGGGCGCCAGTGTTGTCCGGGCTATCGGTTGGGTGGGGGAAGGACCCGGACAATGGGAGTTGGGTAGAAGGGAAGTGCGTGTTCTGACAAAGCCGGTTAGCTGACCGGGCGACCGGTCACGCGGCTAAGCTCCATTTCGCGAACGATGTCGCCGGCCTTGTTGGTGATGGTCGCGATATAGGTGCCGCGTGGTGTTTCCTTGATTTCGCCCAGCGTCAGTTCACCGCCACCAAACCGGATCACCATGGCATTGGCCAGAAGGGTCATCTGTTCAGTGGTAAAGCGACGGTCAAAGCGGTCCTCCGCGTCCGGTTTGGGCATCATGCGGTGCATATCACGCATTTCGTCGCGATCCGGGCGGCCCGATTTGGCATCGAAACTCACGGTATCGACAACATCGCCGTTGGCATTCAGCAGGGTGACTTCGATTTCCTCGCCGTCATCGACCGATTTGACATCGCCGGTTTTAAGCTCCGTCGTGCCGCGACGCAGAAGCATTGCATCGACCAGAATTTTGGCTTCCTCGACCGTCAGCGGAGTGCTGCGGCGCATGCCATGTTTGCCATACATGCCTTTGTGGTGGTCGCGGTCATGATCGCGGAATTTCGGGCCATCGCCACGGTCATCATCGCTCATCTGCCAGGGTCGATGATCGCCGCCCGATGCAAGCGCGGTGGCGATGGGGGTTGCGACAATGCTGGTCGCGATCAGGAGGGATGCGATTTTAAGTTTGCTGTTACGGGTCATGTGGGCCTCTTTTCGTTGGGGGACTTTTGTTTGGCTGAGGCCTTTATGAAGCTGATTTGTCGCGAAATGATCCCGGTAAACCGGGGAAATGGTCGCAATGTCTACCAAAACCGGCTTTTGCGACAATCTGATACAAATTGCTGTTTTTGATGGGCCACCGGGCGCGATAAGCTGGGATCAGATAATCTTTGGAAAGACAGGCACAGCTTGATGAGTGATCCGGCCCATATTCTCGTCGTTGATGACCACCGCGATATTCGTGATCTGCTGGGGCGGTATCTGCGCCAGCATGAATACCGCGTGACGCTGGCGTCTGACGGGCGCGAATTGCGCAAGCTGATGGCTGAGAATGTTCTGCCCGATCTGATCGTGCTCGATCTGATGATGCCTGGCGAAGACGGGTTGAGTCTTTGCCGGTGGCTGCGCGAGAATTATGATGTGCCGGTTGTGATGCTGACCGCGCTTGGCGAGGAAACCGACCGGATCATCGGCCTTGAAATGGGGGCAGATGATTATCTGGCAAAGCCTTTCAATCCGCGTGAGTTGCTGGCCCGTATCAAGGCGGTGCTTCGTCGGGCGCAAAGTTTGCCAAGCGGGCGGCGCGGCCAGAAGACCGGGGGTGAAATTGCCTTTGATCGCTGGATACTGGATCGCACGCGTCATGAATTGCGTGACGAAAACGATGTTGTCGTGCCGCTGAGTGCTGGTGAATTTGCCCTGTTATGCGCCTTTGTCGATCACCACAATATGGTGCTGAACCGCGACCAGTTGCTTGACCTGACCAAGGGGCGCGAAGCCATTCCGTTTGATCGCAGTATTGATAATCAGGTTAGCCGCCTGCGCAAAAAGATCGAGCCCGACCCGAAGAACCCGACCCTGATCAAAACCGTTTGGGGCGGGGGATATATGTTTACCTGCGACGTGGTGAAGAAATGAAACGGCGCAGTTTCATTTCCCGTTTATGGCCAGAAACCCTTGTCGGGCAGCTGGTGTTGCTGATCCTCGGTGCCGTGGTTCTGACCCATGTGGTGTTAGGATTGCTTTTGGCCGAAGAACGGCGCGATGCGTTGTTAAGCGAGCGGCGTGGCGGTGCATTGGCGCGCGTTGCGGCCATTTCGCGCATTCTGGCGGCAACCCCATCGGAAAACTGGCGTGATGTCCTGAAGGTCGGCCAGTCGCCGCAAAGCATCATGCGTCTGGCGGACAAGCCCGATAACAGCCTGCCGATGTCTGATATCAGTTACACGCTGAGCGAGCGGCTTAATCAGGCGCTTGACGGTCCCGCGGTGCCCGCGCGAGTGCATATCCTGTCGGAGGATGATTGTCAGGCGGTTGAGGAGCGCGAGAAAAAGAAACACGAAAAGCATGGTGACGATGACGATGATGATGATCGCGACAAGAAATGGCGCAAGGATGACTTTGTTCGCGACGGACATCACGGGCCGCGCTTCTTTGATCACCTTGACTGTGTTGCCGCACCATTAATGCAGATCAGTGTGCCGATCTTCCCGGTGCGGGCCGCGGTAAACGCTGCCGGATCGGGGGGGGCTGAAAGTGTGCAGCCGGTTGTCTGGCTGGAAGCGCGGATCAATGGTGTTGCACCGCCGCCGCGTGCGGTTTTGCAAAATATCCTGCGTATTGTTATTTCGGCGGTCCTGATCGGGATCATCGCGTTTTTCCTGGCGCGTCGCATGACACGGTCCTGGGCGGTTCTGGCACAGGCCGCCGACCGGGTGGGGCGTGGTGATTATCCCGAACCGGTGCCCGAAGATGGCCCGCTTGAAATCCGCCGGGCGGCCAAGGCGTTCAACCGCATGACCGCAAGGCTGAAACGTTTTGTCGAGGATCGCACCCGGATGCTGGCCGCGATTTCGCACGATTTGCGCACTCCGATCACGTCTCTTCGGCTGCGGGCAGAATTTGTCGAGGATGCGGAAAACCGGTCGCGGATCATCGAGACATTGAATGAAATGGAACAGATGGTCGAAGCGGCCATGACCTTTGCGCGCGAAGAAACCGCGAACGAGGCGACCCGCAAGATCGATATTACCGCCCTGATCGAGGCCGCGGTCGAAGACCTTGCCGAAACCGGGCGACCGATCCGGTTCGTGGGTGATGGCGAACCACGGGTTTATCCATGCCGTCCGCTTTCGATCAAGCGGGCGATGGGCAATCTGATGTCAAATGCCCTGACATTTGGCGATCATGTCGACGTATCGTTGAAGCCCGCCGATGATGGAGGCATGTGGATCGAAGTCAGTGATGACGGGCCGGGAATTCCGCCCGATCAGCGCGATCAGGTGTTCGAGCCGTTCTTCCGGCTTGAATCCTCGCGCAATCGTGAAACGGGTGGAATTGGCCTTGGTCTGGCGATTGCCCGCACCGCGATCCGGGCGCATGGCGGCGAGATTTATCTGGAAGATGCGCCGTCTGGCGGGCTTCTGGCGCGGATTTACCTGCCGCCGATTGCGCAGTGATCCGGGGCTTGGGCAAAAGGTTTCGCTGTATTGACCGAAATTTGTCAGGAATAATATCGGTCAGTGCAGTTTTTGTGATTTTGCGATTGCGAAATCACAAGCCTGTCCCATTTATGCGATGTCATATTCATGTCATAGTCGCTTAAGAATCGGACGGAGCCCATCATGCCGGAAAACACGAAGTCCAACAACAATGTCACGTCGCTGCCGGGTACGAACAGTGCCCTGTCTGGCGGTGGCTTTGTGCGGGCGGTCAATGACTGGCTGATGGAGCGCGCACTCGACGATACCGATATTGATGCGATTGTTGAAGGCATGGTGTCGCGGCTTGTTGCCGCGGGCATTCCGATCGAACGCGTCATGGTTGGTTTCAAGACCCTGCATCCGCTTTATGAAGGCGTTTCCTATATCTGGTCCAAGGATGAGGGCCGGGTTGAACGGTCGCTGCATCTTGATGTGCGCGAAAAGAACCCCGACTGGCTTGATAGCCCGATGAAGTGGATGTCCGATAACGATGTCACCTTCATGCGTCGCCATCTGATCGGGCCGGGGGCGATCCTTGATTTCAATGTTTTGCAGACTTTCCGCAAATCCGGCGGCACGGATTATCTGGCGCTGATGACGCCCTTTACCACGGACCGCGACAGCACGTTGGGTACGAACCGTATCTTCATGACCTATATGACGCGTCGGCCCAGCGGCTTTACCGACGAGGATCTGGCAATCCTGTCATCGATCCAGCGCCGTTTTGCCGTGTCGTGCAAAATGCGCATCATGCACGAAGAAACCAAGACGATCCTTGAAACCTATCTGGGTTCGGATGCCGGGCGTCGGGTGCGCGACGGGCAGATCAAGCTGGGCGACAGTACCAAGACGCGGGCAGTGATCTGGTTTTCCGATATGCGCAATTCGACATCGGTTGCCGCCAGTGTCGGGGATGATGCTTTTCTAGGTGAAATGAATGATTTCTTTGCCGCGACGGCCGGTTCGGTCCTGAAGCATGGTGGGCAGGTCTTGCGCTATATCGGGGATGCGACATTGGCGATTTTCCCGATCCGCGAGGATGAGCAGGATCTGGAACAGGCCTGTACGGCCGCGGTTTACGCAGCAGCCGAGGCGCAGCTTAATATCGATCAGCTTAACCGCCCGCGCGAAGAAACCGGATTGCCGGCCTTTGATTACGGGCTTGGCATGCATGTTGGTGATGTGATTTACGGCAATGTCGGCGTGCCTGACCGGGTCGATTTTACCGTGATCGGGCAGGCAGCCAACGAAGCCGCCCGGATCGAACAGTTGACCAAGCAGCTTGGCAAACGGGTTCTGGTCAGTCATCAGGTGGCGAAGTTCATTTCCTGTCCGACGGAAGAAATGGGTGCCTTCGAGCTTCATGGCACGGGTCTGAGCCTGAAACTGTTTGCGCCGGACTTTACCGAAGCGTGCGAGCGTATCCAGTTGATGCAGGCGGGGTGATCCCGCCTGGCGATCATCAGGCCATACTGTCGAAATCCTTGACCACACCGCTTGATGCCGTGCCGACATTGGTAAATGTTTGCTGGGCATCGGTGACGGCCTGTGTTGCCGCCTTGATGATATCGGCATAGGGATCGGTTGTTTTTTCCACCAGCATCTTTTGCAGCGCGACACCGGTTGTGGCAGACGCCATCGACATGATGTTGCGCATGTAATCGGTGCTGTCCTGTACGGCGTAGGCGGCGGCCTGCGCGACCTTCTGATAGGCGATCCCGTTGGCGCCCGGACCGGCCCCGTTCAGTACGGCGTGATTGGTGGTGCCGACGGCCTGAACGATTTGCGGGTTAAGGGCGGTGCTGAGCGGTGTGTTGTTTGCGCCTCCTCCTCCTCCGCCAGCAGCGCCACCATTCGCGGGCGGAGTGTCGCCGCCGGCAGCTTTGCCGCCACCAGCACCACCCTGGGCATCGGCCGCAGGGGAGGTTTTGTCTCCGGCTTTTTCGGGATCGGCGGCACCCTGTTCATCGGCGGGATTTCCACCAGCGGGCGGGGTGTCCTTTGGGGGATTTTCGTTTTCGTCAGCCATGACGGGCCTCATCGCGTTAACAGGTCGGTTTCAGGAGCTTGGCGCAAAGTTGCCGGACGTTTAAGGCATGGGAAATCATGTTGGCGGCGTCAGGATTTGCCGCCGCCACCCATGCCGCCACCGGAGCTGTCGAGAATCATTTTGCACGCACTGGAGGTTACGGCATTGCCGATCTGTTGCAGTCCGCCCTGGGTTTGCATGGCGTTCTGCATCGATAGACTGATCGAATGTGCCATCGTCTGATACACGAGCCCCATTGCCTGTGCCGGAGCCTCGCCCAGAACCTTGACGTTGGTCTGCGTGACCGCGTCCGTAATCTGGGAATTTACCGGGGTGTTGTCTGCCATGTCACGCCCTCACTGAAATTTCCGGATAACACGCACGGCGCGTGACATCCGAATGCTGCCTACCGGCGAGTTGCTGCCAAAATGACCAAAAGGGTCAGAAGTGTGTTGCTGTTGTCGGATCGCGACAGCTTGGTTGTTGCCTGCGCGCCGGCCATTGTATTGACCGAGTAAAGCTGCATCACACCCATATTGGTCGCGGCCTGCGAGCACATCGAGGCCTGTTGCTGGGCCTGGATAGCGTTCTGGAACAGGATGGATGTCGAATGCGCGGCACTTTGATAGATCATGCCCATGGCATTCGACGGGGCCGAGCCGAGAACGCTGACCGATGTCTGGGTCACCGCATCTGTGATCTGACCGTTCACTGGGGTTGGAATAGCCATTTCTTCCTCCGATTTGGCGGTCACGATGACCGTACCCGTTTTGACGCAGATGATTGATCTTTGTGACAAAAATCCTGATTGATGACCTTTTTATCAACCCGCCTGGGCTGTGATCATGGCCACCAGTTTTGAGGTTGCGGTATTGGCGACCTGTTGCATGTTTCCCTGCGTCAGGGTGGCGTTTTCCATGGCCAGGCCTGTTGAATGGGAATGCGATTGCAGGGCGATCGATACCGCCTGTGCCGGGCTTTCGCCCAGCACCTTGACGTTGGTCTGAGTCACGGCATCGGTGATTTGCGGATTGACGATATCGCTCATGACGTCATGCCTTTGTCTTGAAGGTTTGTCCGCAGGTCGGGTCAGAACCGACGGAGCCGGTTAAAGTGCCGTTATTGTCCGGCCTGTCTCTGTCTTTCGTATTCGTCCTGCTGGCGTTTAAGTTCGTCGTCGGTCAGTTCGATATTGCTGTTCGGGTCTTCCGGTATTTTGGGGGCGGGAGGCGGTGCGCTCTTGAGGTCGGGGGGGCGCTTTGCTGTCCCATTATTATCCCCCCTTAGGACTTTGGGCCTTTGTCCCCGATCGCCAGCGTATTGCGGGCGCATTCCATGGTGGTCGCCAGACTGGCGACGGCAAGCTGTTGCTGTTCATTGACCATGTTTGCAAACAGCACACCCTGTGCCTGGGCCTGCGACAGGTAAGTCTGCATGGTTCCCATGGCGGGTGCGGAGCCGATGACGGTGGTATTGGTCTGTGTCACGCCATCGGTGATCTGTTCGTCGACTTCGCGCGGGTTGCTCATCGTTTTGATCCTTATCGGTTAGGACGCGACATCATCTGTTCGATGCTTTTGGTCAGGGTGGCCATGCCGGTCATGGATAGTTGCCGCTGACCGGAAACCATGTTGGCCATCAAAACACCCTGTGCCTGTGATTGAGCCAGCATGGATTGCAGGGTGGCATAGGCCGGGCCGACACCAAGGGTGCCAACATTTACCAGACTGACAGCGTCACTGATCTGATGGGATACCTGATCCTGCAAATTTTCCACCGCGTCTGCGACGGAGGTTGCGTCGGAATTGTTGTCGGACGGGTCGGTATTTGCCGGTGCCATCGCGGTCTCCTTGGCTGGCGCGTGAACTACATCGCAATGACGGTGAGGATCGGAATTTGTGACACAAAAAAAGCCCGGCAAGCTTTTGCATGCCGGGCCGGTTCGGGCGGCGAAACCAATGAAGGTTTACGACACTGCGGTGCCGGTGGTTGCCTTCAGGGCGGACAGCAATGCAAGCATGTTGTCCGGAACGTCGCTGGTTGCGATTTTCTGCGTTGCCACGGCACCTGCCATGGTGTCGACGGAATAGACCTGAATGACGCCCTGGTTGGTTGCAGCCTGCGACGAGATGCCGACCTGCTGCTGGTTGCTGACGGCGTTTTCGTAAAGAATGCCGTGGGAATGTGCCAGCGACTGAAACAGCGAGCCCATGGCCATGGCCGGTGCATCGCCCAGTACTTTGACATTGGCCTGGGTCACTGCATCGGTAATCATGCCATTGACCGGGGTATTATCAGCCATAATCTGTCTCCTGGTTGCCTGGATAAATATGCCGGAAACCGGCCCGTTCCGCGTGGTGCGCGGCGATCAGTCATTTGACGGTGAGGATATGCCTTTGTGACGTCAAACCGTCAAAAACTGCGGGCGGAATTGCCGGGAAACGATATTGGGCGGCCGGTCGGAAAACGGGCCGCCCAATCGGGGAGGTCTTGGAGGACGGGGCTTAGCTTTTGACGGCCTGAAGGGTGGTCAGAAGCGAAAGCATGTTGTCGGGGACGTCGCTCTGGGCAATTTTCGAGGTCGCGACGGCATCGGCCATGGTGTCGATCGAATAGATCTGGATGACACCCTGGTTGGTTGCCGCCTGAGAAGAAATGCCAAGCTGCTGCTGGGCGCTGACGGCATTTTCATAGAGAATGCCCGTGGAATGGGCCAGTGACTGGAAGATCGAGCCCATAGCCATGGCCGGGGCATCACCGAGCACCTTGACGTTTGCCTGGGTGACGGCATCGGTGATTTGACCGTTTACCGGGGTCGGAATCGCCATTTCAAAACTCCTTCGTATGCTGCTTGCGGTGGAAATCCTGACGGGGTTTCTCCGTCCCGAATTCACCCTATCGACGCTGGCAATTCGGGGTTGTGACAGGACGGATGATTTTTTTTGCCAGCAAGGGGATTTCTGTAAGTCTTTTGCGGGCCGGATCTTTTCCAAGCCCGGCGTTGAAACGGGCAGAATGGCATTTGTCATTCTGCCCGTTAAACAGGTTTCACGTGCGGTTACTGGATGCCTGCGCCACGCAGATGGTCGCGGGCAAGCTGAACGCGTTTACGCACGGCACAATTGCTTAGTCCGAGATTGACCGCGATATCATCGTAGCTGCGGTCTTCGACACATCGCATCAGAAGCGGTTTGCGCAGTTTTTCAGGAAGGGCGCGTAAGGCGCGTTCAAGATGGTCGAACATTTCGGTCGCAAGGAAGGATTCCTCAGGGCTGGGTTCGTTGCGACCGGAAATCGGCGGCAGGGCGGCATCCGCGGTGCCGTGGTTTTCTTCCTTGTATTCCGCCTTTCGGCGGTTTTGCCGATGCAGATCAATGCAGGCATTGTGCACGATCCGTGACAGCCAGGCGCGGTGATTACGGATTTCGTCCATTGAATCCTCGAACTTTACCGATGCCTTTAGCATGGCTTCGGACAGTGCATCCTGCGCGTCATCCATATTGCCAGACATCAGTTTCAGGCATTGCTTGAGAAGGCTGTCCTGTTGATCCATCCAGAGCGGCCAGAAATTTGGCGCGGCCGGTTCCATACCGGGAAGGTCGGAATCATCGAGGGGATCGGATTGCCATGCTCGTGGATGGGGGGCGTGTGTTGGCGGGGTGCCAAGGGGCTGGCAAGGAGCCGGTTGTTCGAAACCGAGATTGCCCAGCAGCGACATCGCATCCTGCAGGGATCGCTGCATCTGGTCGATCTGATTGCCGGTGTTGCCCGATCCTCGCGAGCCGGGCATTCCCGGCATTCCCTGCAACCCGGCCAGCCCGGCAAGACTGCCAGGATTGCCAAGACTACCGGCGATGATATCGGTTGGGCTTGGACCGTTTGACGATGGTTCCAGTCCCGGAAATCCGGCCAATGGATTGAAATTCGCCGGATAACCACGCGGCACGGCAGAGGTTTCTGGCCCGGTTTGCGGGGGGGCTGTGTGGGCTGCTGCTGTTCCTTGCTGTGCTTCTGGCGGTGCCTCTGGCGTGGTGGGTGAGGCTGACGAATTGTTTTCAAAATTACTACTTTTACGAGAATCAGTATTCAATGCGGCAAGGTAGTCCGCAGCCAGTCTGGCGCGCTGTTCATCTTTGAGGTGCGACCAGATTGATGTGACATTGTCGCCTGTCCCCAATGCCTTTTCCAAGGCATCGTCTAGGGATTGGGCAAACGTGATTTCGTTTTCCGATAGTTCTGTCTGTCCCTGTTCGGTATTCTTTTCGTACTGCACTTCGGACCCCTCCTCAGAAAGATTACAACCAAAGGCTGTTTAGGTCTCTCGCGACTATTATGACGGCGCGCAGTCTTAATTGTGAAGAAAAAGAAAAATACTATTTAAGGTTGCGCAATTCTTGGCTGGGAAAGTCGCAGATGACACCCTTTAACCTTCTGTTTTAAAAGATATTTTCCAGATTTCTCGCCTAGGTCGTGGCCCACGTCCTGCGGGATCGAGTTGCAGGTCGGACTTGCAACCTTTGGCAAAAGCCGAATCATCCATCCGCCGGTGGGGCGGCGTTTGGTGGATTTTCGGAACCGGCATTGGCAGTTTGTGGTGCTGTGGGCCGGGTGTTTTCCGACGGGGCGGTTTCCGGAGAAGGTGTAGGTTGGGGAGGCGCTGCGGCGTTTGGGTTTTGCGCGTTGCTTTGCGGCGTGGCGGGAATATTTGGTTGAGGCGTTTGTTGGGCAGTGCCGGTTTCGCTTCCGGCAGGCTGGGCGGCCGCGGGTTTTGCATCGGAAGGTGCATTTGATGCCACAGGCGGAATTGACTGTGCGATTGCCTGTTCGACCTGTCCCGCCAGATGGTTCATGCGCATGTCAATTTCCGCGACGATGATGCGGCGCAATTCATTGGCGATTTCGATCATGACCATTGCGCCCGGCTCGATCGGGGTTGATGGCGCGTTGTTGGTGCCCGATGCATTCGGGGCGGTTGCGACGGCTTTTGTGCTTTGGCTTGATTGTGCGTGGCTTCCCGCGGCGAGTTTCTGGTTCAAAACTTGCGCACGCGCACGGTCCGCGGCATTCGCCATGGCTTTCATGGTGGCCTGATATTCCTGATTGAAGGCCTTTTTTACCGCATCCTTTTTACTGCTTGCCGTTTCGACGCCAGGAAAGTTCGGGCCGCTTGTCATCAGGAGGCTCCCTTGTCCGGTTTTCCGGGACTGTTGGTGGCAGTAGTGCCGGTATCGCCGTTATTGCTGTCAGCATCGGGGGGGCTGTTGGTGTTGTCAGTGATGGCGGCCTTGCCTTTTACCGATGCTGGCTTCGCCGGGGCTGATTTGGCGATATTTGTGCCTTTGTCCGGTTTGTCGGTCTGGGTTGCGTCGGTGGTGCTGTCGTTACCGGACGGTGCGGGCAGCACAAACCCATAGGCGGCAAGCCCGTCATCGTCCGGGGTATCGGTGATGCTGATCAGGCTGGTTTGCAGGCTGGATGTTGCATTGGCGATCATGCTTTCGGCGCGGCATTCGGTATCCTGGCCCGGATCGATGCAGCCGAGCATCGCGGTCGGGGTCGAGATTTTGTGATCGCCGCGCAGTTGTGCGGTGACCGAAAAGCCCGACGCAGCCCCGCGCAGGATCAGCGCGACAAGGGTTGCGCCCGATTTACCGTCGTTGGGGGCGATGACCTGCATGCGAAGCGATAGGCTGGTTTCGGTCGTGAGGGGGACGTCACCCTGCAAGATCGGGCTGGGCAAAGCACCTGTATATTGCAGTTGAACCGGGATCGAGGTCGGGATGCTGGTGATGGCCGATGTGATGCGCAGGGTGGCGATGAACGGATCCTGCGTGCTGTCAATCGTACCGAGTTGCTGATCCATGCCAAGGCTTGCCGGAGCAACGGGTTCGGCAGCGTCCGGGATCGAAGTGCCGGAGTTGTCCGTACTGACGCCGCCCGCTGCCAGTGTTGCCGCGGCCATGTGCCATTCGCTGGACGGTAATCCACCGATGATGCTGGCCCGTGTCAGAGACGGCAGGGTTGCCGGGATATCAAGTGCCAGCCGGGCGGTGTTGATATCTTGTGGTCCTACCGATAGCGCCCATTGCCGGATATCAGCCGGGGTTTCGGCGGCATCAAGCCGTGCGGTGACAATGGCATCCGTGTCGCTGCCGGTAGGGCCGGGGTTGGGCAATTGATCAAGTGTGATCGACCAGTCCGGCGTCTGGGCATTTTGGGCATTGCCAGATAGCTCGGGCAGAAGCGGGCGATAAAGATCGCCATACGTCACGCTGCCTTCGAGCCGTGTCACACGGCCGTCATCACGGATCAGGTCAACGCGATAGGATTGCGGGCCTGTGGGGCTGGACATGCCGGATGTCGGGCGGCTTGGCATGGTTAAGGTATCGTCGTGATCCTGAAAGCGGGGGGGGGCTTCTTCGTCGGTGAGATCGTCGTCCCGGTCGTCCCCGTCGTCCCCGTTATCGGGGGTGTCGGCAGCAGTGGGGGCGGAGCCGTTAGATGATGTTTCCGGTGTCGCGTTTTGCGGGGCCGGAGCCGGTACGGTCGCGCTCGCCGTTGTGGTCAGGTTGCCGTATTCGTCGTAGCTGTAAGATGACAGTGGCGGGACTGCCTGCATCGGCTGGCCAAGGGCTTGTTCGATTTTCTGCATGGCATATTCGATCAGATTCTGGCCTTGCAGTGGTGTATGGCCCGATAGCCCATCGAGCGGCCCCGGATTGTTGCCGCCGTTCGCGCCACTGGACGGATCGGGGATCGGGGAGGCCGATGACGGGCGGGGAATGACGGCGTCAAGACCCCATTCCTTTGCCGTGTCGAAACCCAGCACATGGGCCCACGGCCAGTTATCGACGGCCGGGCTTTTGGGGCCGTTGGTGGCGGCGGGATTGCTTCCGCCATTTTCGGTGCTGTTGGGCTGTTGGTCTTTGTCGGTCATGCTGACAATCCCCTGGTTGCACTTGCGAAACGCTGCGGAGGGTGCACGCCTGCGCCGAACCGGATTTCACAAGGATTGCGACGGTTCACATGTCAAAAGGACGGGGAGCACCGGAGGTTGTGACAAAAAACGTCAAATCGCGTCCTGGGAAAGGCAACAAAAAACCCCGCAGGGCTGTTCGCCCGACGGGGTTATAGTGGTGCTGATGATAGGATTTGAACCTACGACCTACGCATTACGAATGCGCCGCTCTACCAGCTGAGCTACATCAGCACGATTCATTTTGTGGCGCGGAAAATACGGATAATCCCCCCGGTTGGCAAGTGCTTTATTCTTCTTTTTATTATCCATCCCCAACTGTATCGGACAGATTGCGCAAGGCAGCCGGAAGATCGACCAAAACCATAAATATCACATTGACCGTTATGTAGTTCCCCGGCATAGATAACGCGTCGCGCCGCTTCATGCCGTAACGTCAATCAAGGGAAGTCATATGTGCCGCTGGCTGAGCTATATCGGAGATCCGGTTTATCTTGAAAAACTGGTGTTCGAGCCGCGCCATTCCCTTGTTGAACAAAGCCTGCATGCCGAACAGGCCAAAACGCCGACCAATGGCGACGGGTTTGGTATCGGCTGGTATGACGAGCGCAAGACGCCTGGTCTTTATCGTGAAATCCTTCCGGCTTGGAATGATCCAAACCTGCGGTCGCTTGCCCATCATATCCGATCAGGCATGTTTTTCGCCCATGTCCGGGCATCGACGGGGACCGAAACCAGCCGCACCAACTGCCATCCGTTTGCGCATGACAATTACCTGTTCATGCATAACGGACAGATTGGGGATTATCCGTTGGTGCGGCGTGTGCTGGAAGCGATGATCGATGATGAATTTTACGCCACTCGCCATGGCACGACCGATAGCGAGCTTATTTTCTGTCTGATGCTGACATTTGGTTTGCGCACCGATCCGCATCGCGCGATCCGCAAGACGATTGAAGTTGTCGAACGTGAAATGAACGAACGAGGCGCAACTGCGCCCTTCCGTTTCACCGCCTGTCTGTCAAATGGCGAAAGCGTTTGTGCCATCCGCCATGCCAGCGATGACAAGCCGCCATCGCTTTACTGGCGCAAGCGTGGGGATCATGTCATTGTCGTGTCCGAACCGCTGGATGCCGAAAGCGATAGCTGGATCGCGGTGGCCCCCAATCATACCCTGCATGTTTGCCGAGATTTGAATATCTGCGAAGAACCGACACTGTCGGCGACCGGGTGCAAGGGCGCAGTCTGATCCTAGTTCGCGACGATCACCTGTGATCGGCCCCGAACCAGTTGCTGTTGCAAAATATCGCCCGGTGCGGTGTTAAGCATTACGGTTTTGAAATCCGATGCATGACCATCGCGGCACAGGGCCTTGCGACCGACCTTTTTTTCATCGACCAATAGGATCGCGTGATCGCAGCAGGCGACAAGGGCGCGACGTGCGCGGACTTCGTCCATGTTGAAATCCATCAGGTCCCCGGTTTCCGACATCCCCCCGACACTGACAATCCCGAAATCGGCGCGGTAGGTGCCAAAGAATTCCGCACTGTCAGCCCCGATGATATCAAGATCGCGGGTGCGGATGGTCCCGCCCGCAAGGCGCAACGTGACATTGGGCGCGTTCTGTAATGTCAGTACCACATGGATATTGTTGGTCAGCACCGTCAGATTGCGGTGCGAGGCCAGGCTTTGGGCGGCCAGTTCGGCGGTGGTGCCGGTGCCAATCGCGATGGTGCAGCCTTCGGGGATGATATCGGCGAGTTTGGCGGCAAGGGCGCGTTTGCCGCTGCGATTCCAGACTTCGCGTTTTTCATAGGCCGAGTTATCCGGATCGGGCGCCGGACCGGCAAGGCCATGACGGCGGAAGATGCGCCCCTGTTCCTGTAAATCGCGCAGATCGGTCCGGATTGTCTGGACCGAGACGTTAAAGCGGCGTGCCAGTTCTTCGACCGCCATGAAGCCGCAGGATTTGACAAGGGCGACAATCCGGTCGCGGCGGCGGTCAAGTGGCACGGGATCGGACATTGGTTTCCTTTGATGTTCTTTCGTTCGAAAGCATGTGTTTCGCGATGTCAGGGAGTATAAACAGGCTTGGTTGTGTCTGAAAAGCCCGGCACGCTTGTTGAAACATTTAATTCTTTGCTTTGTCACACAACTGAAATCGAAATCCATATAGCGTCCCCGTCGGATTGTTTTCGAACGAAACCTTCGGGGTGGCCGCAAAGGTACGCCCCACGCAATCAAGGGATGTGGATGATGCGTAACGTTCTTCTTGCTGCCGTGGCTTCGGCTGCGATGATGCTGCCAGTTGTTGGTCAGGCCGCCGAAAAACTGGTTCTTTATACCAGCCAGCCAAATCAGGATGCCCAGACCACCGTCGATGCCTTCAAGTCCGCCTATCCGGATGTTGAAGTCGAATGGGTGCGTGATGGCACCACCAAGCTGATGGCAAAACTGCGTGCCGAGATTGCGGCAGGTGATCCGCGCCCGGATGTTTTGCTGATTGCCGATACCGTGACACTGGAAGGCATGAAGGGCGAAGGCCTGTTGCAGGCGTATAAATCGCCCGAAGCATCGGCCTATGAAGCCGCCCTTTATGATGCGGACGGTTATTACTATTCGACCAAGCTGATCACGACCGGCATCGTTTATAATACCGGTGTCGAGAAAGCCCCGAAAAGCTGGGCCGATCTTGCCGATCCGGCGATGAAAAATCAGGTCGTGATGCCAAGTCCGCTTTATTCTGGTGCGGCCCTTATTCATCTGTCGACCCTGACGGAAAACAAGGAGCTGGGTTGGGATTATTATCAGGCACTGGCCGCGAACGAAGCGCGCGCACAGGGTGGTAATGGCGGCGTGTTCAAGGCCGTTGCATCGGGCGAAAAGCCGTATGGTGTGGTTGTCGATTTCCTTGCGATCCGTGGCAAGGCCGAAGGTTCGCCGGTTGATTTCGTCTTCCCGACCGAGGGTGTCACTTATGTGACTGAGCCGGTTGCGATCATGAAAGACGCCAAAAACGTCGATGCGGCGCACAAGTTTGTTGATTTTGTTCTGTCGAGCAAAGGCCAGGAACTGGTTCTGGACATGGGTTATGTCCCGGCACGCGGCGACATGGCATTGCCGGAAGGTTTCCCGGCACGCAGCGACATCAAGCTGATGGATTTCAATCCGGCAGTGGCCCTGGAACAGGCAGAAGCGAACAAGAAAAAGTTCGCGGACATTTTCGGGGCTGAATAATGCAGGCTGCAAGTCGCCTTCGCGGCTTCATGCCCGGCTTTGCAAGCCCAACGGTTGGCAACCGGTCTTCGGACCGGTTGTTACCGTGGCTTTTATTGCCGGTGTTCGTGATTTCGATTTTACCGATTGCGCGCCTTGCGATTGAAGGCGTGTTTGTTGGCGGTGTGCCCAGTGCGGTTTACATCCGCGATGTTCTGGGCAGTTCGACGACATGGCGGGCAACTGCCAACAGTCTTTATACCGCAGGGCTTGGAACGATCATTTCGCTTTTGATTGGGGGCGCGTTTGCCTTTCTGGTCGCGCTGACCGATATCCGCGCCAAGGCGGTGCTGGTTTTCTGTTTCATGATCCCGATGATGATCCCGCCGCAGATCACGGCGTTGGCGTGGGTGCAACTGACCGGGCCGAGCAGTGCGCTTTTGAATGCGCTTGGCATGGCTCCCCCGATGGGATCGCCCCAGCCGTTTTATTCGGCCGAGGGGATTGCGCTTTTGCTGGGTATTCAGCATGCATCAATTGTGTTTTTGACCCTTCGGGCCAATTTGCGCATGCTGCCGCGCGAACAGATCGAAGCAGCCCGTTTGGCAGGTGCGCGTGGCGGTCGTTTGTGGTGGCAGATCATTTTGCCACTGACCAGTCCCGGTCTGATCGCCGGGACGGCGATGGCGTTTGTCACGGCCCTTGGCAATTTCGGGATACCGGCGATGCTGGGGATACCCGCCAATTATTCGACATTACCGACCCTGATTTATCAGAAGCTGGCCGGATTTGGCCCGTCGGTTCTGGGCGAGGTATCGGTGCTGGCGATGCTGATCGGGATGATTGCGATTTTGGGTGTGGCGGTGCATCACCGGTTACTGGGCAAGCGTGACTATCGTCTGATGGGGATGGTGGGGCGGCCACTTGATATCCGGTTGGGCGCACGCAGGACATTGGTTGAAGCGGTGCTTTGGACGGTTTTGATCGCCATTCTGGTGATCCCGTTGATGGCGTTGGTTGCGACCGCACTGGTCCCGGCATTTGGTGTTAAGCTGAGCCTTGCCAATTACAGTTTTGATGCGTTTTACGAAGTCCTGTTTGTTCAGCCATCGACCATCCGGGCGTTCCATAACAGTTTCATGTTGTCGGTCGGGGCGGCGGTGACGCTGGTCGCGATCTGCTTGCCGCTGGCCTATGTGATTGTAAGGCGGCCGACCCGGTTGACCCATATGGTCAATCTTCTGGTCGAGGTGCCTTATGCCTTGCCCGGTGTGGTTCTGGCGATTGCCTGCATTCTTCTGTTCATCCGCATTCCGGTAATCGATGTCAGTTTGTATGGCACGCTTGCGATCATTTTTGTTGCCTATCTGGCGCGGTTTCTGGTGATTGCGCTGCGCCCGGTGATGAACAGTTTTTCCCAGCTTGATCCGGCATTGGAAGAAGCAGCACAGGCCTGCGGTGCCGGGCTTGGCCGCCGGTTGCGCGATATTCTTTTGCCGCTGGCGGCGCCGTCTGCGGCGGCGGGAGCGTTGCTGGTGTTTTTGACGGCGTTTAACGAATTGACGGTTTCGGCCCTTCTGTGGTCGGCCGGAAATGAGACGCTGGGCGTTTTGATTTTCAATCTGGATGACAGTGGCGATACCGTTCTGGCCTCGGCCGTGGCGGTATTGGTCGTGCTGGTTGTTATTGCGTTGATGACCGGTTTCCAACTGGCATCACGTCGTTTGCCCAAGGGAGTTGTACCATGGCAGACATAAATCTTTCGCGGATTACCAAATCTTTTGGCGATTACCGCGCGGTCAATCAGGTATCGCTTGATATCCATGATGGCGAATTTGTTGCCCTTTTGGGGCCGTCGGGTTGTGGCAAGACGACGTTGCTGCGTCTTCTGGCCGGTTTCGAGGAACCCGATCAGGGCGTCATAGCCCTGGGCGGACAGGCAGTTGCCGATCCGGCCAACGGGGTGATGATCAATCCAGAGGCACGCAACCTTGGCATCGTGTTTCAGTCCTATGCGCTTTGGCCGCATATGTCTGTTGCACGCAATGTCGGTTATCCGTTGGAGGTACGCGGGCTTGGCCGGGCGGAACGTGAGGCGAAGATTGCCGAGGCATTGTCGATTGTCGCCCTTGAACCTTACGCGGATCGCAGTCCGACGGAACTTTCGGGTGGGCAGCGCCAGCGGGTTGCATTGGCGCGATGTCTGGTGATGGAGCCGCGCGCGGTGTTGCTGGACGAACCGCTTGCAAACCTTGATGTGCATCTGCGCGAAACCATGCAGCAGGCATTTCTGGATTTCCATCGCCGGACCGGGGCGACGATGATTTACGTCACCCACGATCAGGCCGAAGCCATGGCCATGGCCGACCGGATTGCGGTGATGGACAAGGGCCACATTCGTCAGATGGCGGCCCCGGAAACCCTTTACCGGGAACCGGCCGATCATATGGTCGCGGGCTTTGTCGGGGCCGGGGCGGTGTTGCCGATTGGTGACGTATCCATGCGGGGTGCCGGACGGTGTTCGGTGCGATTGGGCGATGCGGCGATCCATGCGCGGATTAGCCAGAAAGCGGCCAGCAATATGAACGAACTTGGTTTGTGTTTGCGGCCAGAGGATGTCTGGGTCGATGAGGCCGGGACATTACGCGGCTCGGTCGAGGATTGCGTTTATCTGGGCGGTCGGTTCCGTCTTCAGGTGCGGGTCGGTGCCGATCAGGTTTTACCGGTTTATGCGACGCAACGCGCACGGATCGGCGAAACCGTCGGATTGGTGATTTCAGATGGTTGGGTGTTTAACCGATCAGAAGGTGAGGCCGCCTGATGTCTGCCCGGATGCGTGTTTTATCGGGCCTTGGTGAAAAAGGCCCGGCCTGTTTGCGGTTGGAATTTTTCAATCGGCGCTGGTTGCTGGATTGCGGGGTCGGTCCGGAAAATGACAGCGGTTTTGATCCGGCATGGTTGAACAAAGTTAACGCCGTTTTCATTACTCACGACCATGTCGATCATATCGGTGCCGCGGCGGAGGTGATAGCAGCCGGTTTACCGATTTACTGTACCGAGGTCACGGCGCGATCCCTGCCTGCTGGGGCGAATGTGATCATTCTGCCGCCCTATGGGGAAATCCAGGTTGACGGTGTCACCGTCACCACCGGGCGGACCGGGCATGCCTTTGGCGGGGTGTGGCTGCATTTCGAACTGGGCGGCGGGGTTCTTTACACCGGTGATTTCTGCAAGGAGTCTGATTACTTCCTATATGACACGCCGCCCGACGCGGCGACGGTTTTGATGGATGCGTCCTATGGTATGGAGCGCCTGACACAACAGGTGCGGATCGACGGGCTTTTGACCAAGATGTCCAAACTTGACGGCCAAATCCTGTTTCCCGTACCGCCGAGCGGACGGGCAGCTGAAATGGCATTGCTGTTTGAAAAGCACGGCATTACCGATTGGTCGATGGATGCGCGGTGCTATGGCCGGGTCAAACAGGTTCTGGGTGATGGCGGATCGGATTATGTATCGTTTGATGCGATCAAAAAACTGCGCGTGCTTAAGGACAAGGCGCGTGATTTCAATCCGGATGCCAGATTGCTTTTGTGTCACGCGCCTTGCGGCACATATGGCATGGCGGGCGAACTGATTGAAAAATGGGGGCAGGACGGACGGCTGGGCCGCGATGCGCATGTAATCTTTACCGGTTTCATGCCAGCCGAGGCGCGCCGCATGGTCGAAAAGGGGCATGCGCATTTCCGGCGCTGGAATGTGCATCCGTTGTTTGATGATGTGGTCGCGATGGCCAATGATTGCCACGCGATGCAGATCGTGCCGCTGTTTAATGGCCGTCCCGAGGACTTTAGCCTTGTCGATGGCTTTGAGGGGCGGTTACAGCTTTCGGATCGGTTTTATCTGTAAATGGGCAATGACCAGACATGATTTATCCTGCAAAGACGTTCGATTTTCCGAAAGTGCCGTTTGTGTTTATCCGGCACGGGGAAACCGATGCCAACAAGGCCGAAATCATCGCCGGGTCAAGCGAGCCGCCATTGAACAATGCCGGTCGCGAACAGGCGCGTGCGATTGCGCCATTGATGGCGATGGGCAAATGGCAGGCGGTTTATGTCAGCCCGCAGGACAGGGCGCGCAAAACAGCCGAGCTGGTTTTGCCCGATTATGATTTGCATATTCTTGACGGGTTGCGCGAACGCCATTGGGGTGACCTTGAAGGCCGCCCGATTGTCGAGGCTGGATCACGGTTCGATACCCCGCCCAATGGCGAAGGGTTCGATGCGATGTGTCAGCGGGTATCGTTTGCCATGCAAACCGTCCTGGCCGAGGTAAGCGACCGTTTGACCGTGGTGGTTGCCCATTCCGGTGTCGGGCGTTGTATTCTTTATATGACCGGTTTTGATGCCGAAGGTCCGCGTATTGCAAACGCAACGCCGATTCTGTTTCGCCCGGTCGTAACGGGATGGGAATATGAAAATTTGACCGAAGATCTGATCAGGGAGATTTCCGCGTGACCCAGCCAGAAACCATAATATCCGGTTCGATCAGTAACCCGCGTGATGCGGTGGTGTTCGATATGGATGGCACGCTGGCCTATTTCGATGCCGATGAATTGGGGCATCTGGTGCATGGGGTGGAAAAGCATTGGGATGCGTTTTTCGATGCAATGGATAAAGCCGCCCCGATTGCCGATATCGAACGGCTTTTGCGCGTTTTGCACCAATCCGGGCAGGCGATTGTGATTTGTTCGGGCCGCCCGGCCGGGTGGCAGCACCGGTCCGAAGCATGGCTTCGGGCGCATGGCATTCCGTTTGATGGCATGTATCTGCGCCCGGAAGATGCCGATCACCGCACGGACGAGGAAGTCAAAGAAGACCTTCTGGCACAAATCCGTGCCGACGGCTTCAACCCGTGGCTGGTAGTCGATGATCGCAAGCGGGTGGTGGACAAATGGCGCGATATGGGTTTGACCTGCCTGCAATGTGCGCCGGGGGATTTTTAAGGCCTTGATAGAGAAAGACCGGCGCGTGTGCCGGTCTTTGCTGTTTTAATCAAAAAGCGGTTTGTATTCGCCGTATCCTTCGGCCTCTAGATCGCGGACGGGGATAAAACGCAGCGATGCGGAATTGATGCAATAGCGCAGGCCACCGGCTTCTTTGGGGCCATCGGGGAAGACATGGCCCAGATGACTGTCACCATGTTTGGAGCGGACTTCGATCCGGCGCATGCCGTGGGTATTGTCTTCGCGTGCGACGACATGATCTGTTTCGACAGGGCGGGTGAAGCTTGGCCAGCCACAGCCGGAATCAAACTTGTCGCGGGATGTGAATAACGGCTCGCCCGAGACGATATCGACATAAAGCCCGTCTTCCTTGTGATCCCAGAATTCATTGCGAAACGGTGGTTCGGTGCCGCTGTTTTGCGTGACGTGATATTGGTTGGCGTCAAGGGCTTTGATGGCGTCCGGGTTCTTGGTGTATTTCGTCATGGTTTCTCCGGGAGGCGTGATTTGGTCATGCTTCCGAAGATGGTCGGATTGGGCGCAATGTCCAGTGCCTTCACGGCAAAGTTATGGATTTTGGGACCGGATCACCCTTGGCACCAGGGTTGGCGTTTTGTTTTGCCGTCATAGGGGCGGGCGAGACCCTGATTGATCAGTTCCTGATCGAGTGCCCTGCCGTCAATGCGCACCGATGCGACGACGCGTCCGCCATAACGGCCCCATTCCGGTTCGCAGAATTCAACGCGTTTGGCCGATTTCAGGCTTTGACGGGCGAAATCGCGGGCTTTGCCCGCAAGGGACTTTTCGCTTTCGCATTTGCCGCGTATTTCGGGGGTGTCCACGCCGCGCACACGTACCGACATTTCGGCAATTTCGCCGGGAAGGCCGGGGAGGTTCACATAGATGGTATCGCCATCATAAGCGTATTCACCGTGCCGTTCGCGCAGCGGCCAGTCATAGCAGGCAGCGATAGCCGAGATGGAGGCCGCGGGCAGAAACATGCTGCAAAGTGTTAGAGGTGCGATGGTGAGTCGGATTGAGGTGCGGGGCATGTGGGGTGTTCTTTTGACTTGTCTAAGGCGGATTAAAGTTTCAGGCGGGCAAGGATCTGGGCGGCGCGCTGTTCGACCGGGCCTTTGCGGATTTCAATCGGCTCGTAACCGCATTGCAGATAGGTGCGATACAGAACGACATATGTTCTGACGGCGTCCGCGAAGCTTTGTGTTCGCGCGCTGTCGGTTTTGTAGATTTCCGACCATGGCGGCAGGATGAAAATCGTTTTGCGATAGCGATAGGTTTCAATGGCGCGTTTAAGGCCGGGGTCATCGGGTAGGCCGGAAAGTTCCCGATGGGCCAGCGTATCGGGAAGGCCACGATCAAAGAACACGGTTTGCGGGTCCTGACCCATGCCGTGTTGCCATGCGCGGATCGAGCCGCGCGTCATCAACCCGACATAGGCTTCATTATCGCCCCAGGGCAGGGCATTGCCGCCGCGTTCCTGCTGTTCTTCGATCACGGCGCGCGCGACTTCGCGGCTTATTTCATAGCCGCGTTCATGAAGATAATTGATCAATGTGGTTTTGCCGGCACCGGGCCCGCCGGTGATGACAACAAGATTGGATGGATAAGGCGATTGCATTCGTATTCCCTGCACAAGGCGCACGATATGAAAGCGCTTTGCGGCAAGCTGATGGCGTAAAAATGATTGTTTGGGCCTTTGGGGCAGGACGCCCGAAAGGCATGGGGAGGCAGGGCATTAATCCGCACCGCAAAGACTGTCAATACAGAGATTGCCCGATGGGATCTGCTTTAATAGCAGCTTTCAAGCAGCGTGATCGAACCGGTGCCCGCATGCATGGCGGTTACCGCGCCATCCGGCCCGGTTTCAAAGCGGATGCCCGATGTTTTGGCATCATTTGCCCACCAGGTCAGGTAACGGCCATCTGGGCCTTCATATTCGTGTTCTTCATCGATCAGGTTATCGCCATAGGCCGCACGGACATCATCAATGGTATCGCCAACCTGAATATTATGGCCGGTGCGGATCAGGCTGGTGGCGATATCATATTCATCGGCATAAACCGAAACCCGGGCCAGCTTTTCATCAAGCATCATAAAGCCAAGCCCGGTCGGGCCGCCTGCCGATTGCAGGTGATAACAGGCGTTATTTTCGGTCCCGTCGCGGGTTGATGTCATGGGCTCGACCATGGCTGTACGGACCTGATCCTCGGTCATGCCGATTTTGGCATCGCCATATCCTTCGGGCGACAGGGTCGCAAGCGGGGTGTTTATGGCATCAAGTACAAGGATATCAATGGTGGCGATATCATCGCGTACGGTGACCGCACCAGGTTCGATGCGTTGCGACAAATAGGTCTGAGCACCGGTCTGCTGGTTTTGCCAGCTTTCGGGCAGCAACAGCTTTTCGCGTGGTTCAAGGCACAGGAACTTTGCGCCCTTGAGCTGTTCGGCATGGCTGAATGAAACGTTGGCCGGGATATCCATGCAGATGGTCTGGGGCAGGTCGCTGAACCAGTTGACCGGGGAGCCACGATCATCGCAAATCGTCGGATCAAACCGCAATTCGCAATAGGGCGGGACCGTATCGCGCAGGACCATGTCAAAAACCATCTGACCCTGATCTGCTTCTGTGATCAGGGTTTCCACCATTGTCTCGTCGGGATCAAGGATCTGATAATGCGTCAGGTTCCAGACGAAATTATCGCGCAGATCAAACAGAACATAGGGATCGGTTTCCGGCATCGCGACAGGATTTTGCTGTGCCGTGCAGGCAAAGGCAAAATGGGTCAAGCCCAGTGTCAAAAAGGCAAGTGTTGCTGATTGCATTATCTGTCCGGCGGAATGTTTGGTCTTTGTGTTGAAATCTTGTGCGGAACTTTATGCGAAAGACATGCCATCGCGCCACTCGCTTTTGGTAGAGGACAGGCCCCGGCATGAAATCAGGCATCGGGCTTTTCGATACGGGCAAGAATATGGTCAGAAACCAGCTGCGCGGATGGTGACAGGCGGTGTCCGCGCGCTGTAATCAGGCTGTAGGGTTTGATTTCAATCGTTCCGTCAAACGGCAGTTCGGCAATCATGCCCCCGATGCTTAAAAGCGATGTGACCTCCTCCGCCATCGGTGCGATGGCATCCGTGCCCGACAGGGTGGCAAGGGTAACCAGCAGTGACGCGGAATTCAGACTGGAATGCGGCAGCGGCAGATGGCGCGAGATAAACACGTCTTCGATGGTGCGGCGCATCAGGTTGCCTGGTGGCGGTAATAGCCATTCGAATTTGGCAAGACGGGCCAGTGAAACAGGCTTGTTTTCCGCAAGCAAAGGATGCCCGGCGCGAACCATCAGGCGGATTTTCTCGCTTCGGATTTCGCGGATGTTGAATTGGCGAGGGTCCATATCTTCGGGGACGCGGCCGATGACAAAATCATGATCCCCCGCCAGCAGATCCTTGATCAGCAGATGCGATGGTCCGACCGACACATGTGCTTCAAGCAGGGCGTTGATCGACTGCACCGTGCGGATGGCCGGCACGACAAGATCAACTGCTGCTGCGGTCACAGCGCCGATGAAAACCGTGCCGCCGCCATGCTTGATATCCTCGATCTCGCGTTCGGCTTCGCGGATTTCAATCAGCATGCTGCGCGCGCGCCTCGCCAGTGCGCGTCCAGCATTGGTCATTTCAATGCCGCGCGATCCGCGCACACAAAGCCGGGCTTCAAGAATGGTTTCCATTTCTGATAACAGACGTGATGCTGCGGGCTGCGATGTTTGCAGCATGGCGGCGGCCTGGCTGATCTGCCCGGTTTCTTCCATCGCGACAATCATGCGCAGATGGCTAAGCTTCAGGCCGCGCTGAAACAGATTGCCGGATCGAAACAACAGGGATTTTGCGGAACTCAGCGGTAATGTTTTTGCGGGCTCAGTCATGGGGATCCTCCGTTCCCGGCGAGTTTAATATATCATTATTGATATGCAAGTTTCGAAAATACTTATTTGATTGTTATGTCTGGCCCCGGAATAATGGCGCCGCATCTCGCGGGAAAACGGGATGCATTATCAAGCGAAAACAAAGACGCGGCACATACAGGCAGCTTTGCCTGGAAAGTCGGGCAAAAGGCTGTAAAGGCCGTGTCTTTTAGGGAGGAAAGATATGAAACGTCTCAGTGCCGTAATGGCAGGGGTCGCCTTTGGCGCGGCCGCAATGATGAGCCCGATGATTTCCGGCAGCTATGCACATGCCGATGAAAAAGGATATGTCGGGATCGCGATGCCCACCAAATCCTCGGCACGCTGGATTTCGGACGGCGAGTCCATGGTCAAGCAGTTCGAAGACGCCGGTTACAAAACCGATCTGCAATATGCAGAAGACGATATTCCCAACCAGCTTTCCCAGATTGAAAACATGATCGTCAAAGGCGTTGATGTTCTTGTGATCGCGGCAATCGACGGCACCACGCTTTCGAACGCGCTGGAAAATGCCAAGGCAGCCGGTATTCAGGTGTTCGCCTATGACCGCCTGATCCGTGACACCGCCAATGTTGATTACTATTCGACCTTCGATAACTTCAAAGTCGGCGTTCAGCAGGCAACCTCGCTGGTTGAAGGTCTGACCGCGGCTGGTGAGCCGCCCTATAATGTTGAACTGTTCGGTGGTTCGCCGGATGATAACAACGCCTATTTCTTCTATAACGGTGCGATGTCCGTTCTGCAGCCGCTGATTGATGAAGGCACGGTTGTTGTCAAATCTGGCCAGATGGGCATGGACAAGGTTGGTACCCTTCGCTGGGATGGCGCGGTTGCACAGGCACGTATGGATAACCTGCTGTCGGCTTATTACACCGACGATCAGGTTGATGGCGTTCTGTCGCCCTATGATGGTCTTTCGATCGGCATACTGTCGTCGCTTAAAGGCGTTGGCTATGGTTCCGGCGACATGAAAATGCCGGTTGTTAGCGGTCAGGACGCCGAACTGCCGTCGGTCAAATCGATCCTTGCTGGTGAACAGTATTCCACGATCTTCAAGGATACCCGTGAACTTGCACGCGTCACCGTTTCGATGGTCGACAGTGTTCTTGCCGGTAAAAAGCCGACCATCAACGATACCAAAACCTATGACAACGGTGTGAAGGTTGTTCCTTCCTACCTGCTGGAGCCGGTTATGGTTGATAAATCCAACTGGGAAGAAATCCTGGTGGGTTCGGGTTACTACACCAAGGACGAAGTCCAGTAATCCGTTGATCTGAATGTGACAGAGGGCGGGCTCGCTCTGAAATGCTGGCCCGCCTTTTTCTGTGCTGTCTGAAACTGACGGTAACAGTCAAACAAGACTGCGAGCGAGAATAGCGCCGTTGTGAAAACATCGGCAGTGGGAGGACCGGATGGATACCATCCTGGAAATGCGCAATATCACCAAAACCTTTCCGGGGGTGAAGGCGCTGGACGATGTCAGCCTGAAAGTGGAACGTGGTGAAATCCACGCCCTTTGCGGCGAAAACGGGGCCGGTAAATCGACCCTGATGAAAGTATTGAGCGGCGTTTACCCGATTGGCACCTATGAAGGTGACATCCTTTATGGCGGGGATGTGCAGGAATTCAAGGATATCCGCGACAGCGAAGAACGCGGCATTATCATCATTCATCAGGAACTGGCTCTTGTGCCGTTGCTGTCGATTGCCGAGAACATCTTTCTGGGCAACGAGATTTGCGAAAACGGTGTGATTAACTGGCCCGCGACCTTTGCACGCACGAGCGAGCTTTTGAAAAAAGTCGGGCTTCGCGAAACACCCAGCGAACTGATCACCAATATCGGTGTCGGCAAGCAGCAGCTTGTTGAAATTGCCAAGGCGCTTTCGAAAAAGGTCAAGCTTCTGATCCTTGACGAGCCGACGGCAAGTTTGCAGGAAAATGACAGCCAGAAACTTCTGGACCTGTTGCTTGAATTCAAGGCGCAGGGGATCACATCGATCCTGATTTCGCACAAGCTGAACGAAATCAATCGCGTGGCTGACCGCATCACGGTTATTCGCGATGGCAAGGCGATTTCGACACTTGATGCGCGTGGCGGCAAAATTACCGAAGACGATATCGTCAAGGATATGGTCGGGCGCGATATGGCGCATCGTTATCCGGATCGCACACCTAATATCGGCACGACCAAGCTGATGGAAGTGCGCAACTGGAATGTGACCCATCCGCTCCATCCCGAACGCAAGGTCGTCAAAAATGTCAGTATCGATGTGGCGGCAGGCGAGGTTGTCGGGATTGCCGGTCTGATGGGGGCCGGGCGTACCGAACTTGCCATGAGCATCTTTGGCCGTGCCTATGGCGCGGATATCAGCGGCGAGGTCCTGATCAATGGCAAACCTGCCGATGTGTCGACCGTAGAAAAGGCGATTGCATCGGGTCTTGCCTATGTGACAGAGGATCGCAAGGAAATGGGGCTGGTGCTTGAAGAAAGCATCACGACCAATATCACATTGGCCAATCTTGACGGTGTTGCCGAACACGGCGTCATCAATGAAGGGGCCGAACGTCAGGTGGCCGAAGAATATCGCAACAAAATCAATATCCGCACCCCGAATGTCGGACAGAAGGCTGTCAATCTTTCGGGGGGTAACCAGCAGAAAGTCGTTTTGGCGAAATGGCTGTTTGCCGGGCCGGAGGTCCTTATTCTGGACGAACCGACGCGCGGCATTGATGTTGGTGCGAAATACGAGATTTATACGATTATCAACCAGCTGGCAGCCGATGGTAAGGGGGTCATCATGATCTCGTCGGAGATGCCGGAGCTTCTGGGCATGTGCGATCGCATCTATGTGATGAACGAGGGTGAGATCAAAGGGCAACTGGCGGCAAATGATGCCGATCAGGAAAAAATCATGCGCATGATCCTGAAAGCGTAAGGAAGCAGACAATGACGGATACTTCTAGCAGCAAATCGATGGGTTATTACCTGCGCACGCATATGCGCGAATATGGCATGGTGGTCGCGCTGATCGCGATTCTGGCCTTCTTCCAGGTGATGACCGATGGCGTGATGCTTAAACCGGTCAACCTGACCAACCTGTTCCTTCAGAACAGCTATATTATCATCATGGCAGTGGGCATGCTGCTGGTGATTGTCGGCGGCCATATCGATCTTTCGGTTGGATCGGTCGTCGGCTTTATCGGTGCGCTTGCTGCGGTGATGATTGTCCATTGGGATTTGCCGACGATTATTGTGATCCCGGCCTGTCTGATCGTCGGTGCGATTATCGGTGCCGCCCAAGGATACTGGGTTGCCTATTGGCGCATTCCGTCCTTTATCGTGACGCTGGCCGGTATGCTGGTGTTTAAAGGTTTGACGCTGGCGCTTCTGGGCGGGGCATCGGTTGGTCCGTTCCCTGACAGCTTCCAGGCGATGTCTTCGGGCTTCCTGCCGGATTTCTTTGCCGGTTTGATCGAAGGCCGCTTTAACATCTTTTCGATGGTTCTGGGCGTTGCAATTGCGGTGATTCTGCCGGTTCTTGGCCTGCGGGCACGCGCCAAGCAGGCGAAGTTCGCCGAGGTTGAAGAACCGATAGCGTTCTTTGCGGCCAAACATGCGATTGCCGGTCTTGCGATCCTGTATGTCACCTATCTTCTGTCGACCTATCGCGGGTTGCCGAACGTTTTGATCGTGATGGCGCTTCTGATTGCGATATTCACCTTCATCACCAACAGCACAACGCTTGGGCGCCGTATCTATGCGCTGGGCGGGAATGAAAAAGCCGCCAAGCTTTCGGGCATCAATACTAAACGCCTGACCTTCCTGACCTTTGCCAATATGGGCATGCTGGCCGCGCTCGCCGGTCTGGTGTTTGCCGCGCGTTTGAATACGGCAACCCCGAAAGCCGGTCTTGCGTTCGAGCTTGATGTGATTGCGGCCGTGTTTATCGGTGGCGCATCGATGTCGGGCGGGGTTGGCAAGGTGATCGGTGCGGTGGTTGGCGCGTTGATCATGGGTGTCATGAATAACGGCATGTCGATCATTGGTGTCGGTATCGACTGGCAGCAGGTCATCAAGGGTCTGGTGCTGCTCGCGGCTGTGATCTTTGACGTCTATAACAAGAACAAAGCGTAACAACATGCAGACGAGGAACGCCACGGTTCTGACTGGATCAGTTGCTTGGATAAAGCAATTGCAAAGCCATGCCGTTCAAAGTCCCCCATATGGAATGCCACATCCATATGGAATCGGACCCGTCTCGATAAAAACTCATAAAGGAGAACGGGCATGACGAAGTTCAAACCGGCAGCATGGCCCCGCGTCCTGCGTTCGCAGGAAGGTTGGTTCGGCGGAACCAGCAAGGACAATATCTATCACCGCAGCTGGATGAAGAACCAGGGCCTGCCATCGGACCTGTTTGACGGTCGTCCGGTGATCGGGATTTGCAATACCTGGTCGCAGTTGACGCCCTGCAACGCGCATTTGCGCGATCTGGCGGAACGCGTCAAACACGGTATTTACGAAGCTGGTGGTTTGCCGCTTGAATTCCCGGTTTTCTCGCCGGGCGAGAGCACATTGCGCCCGACCGCCATGATGTTCCGTAATTTGTGCGCGATGGATGTCGAGGAAGCGCTGCGCGGAACGCCGCTTGACGGTGTGGTTCTGATGGTGGGCTGCGATAAAACCACCCCAGCCCTTTTGATGGGGGCTGCAAGTGTTGATATCCCGGCGATTGTGGTCACCGGCGGGCCGATGCTGAACGGTAAATGGCGCGGTCAGGATATCGGTTCGGGCACGTCGCTTTGGCAGCTTTCCGAAGACCGCAAAGCCGGCAAGATCAGTACAGAGGATTTCCTTGAAGCCGAAATCGCCATGTCGCGTTCGCCCGGTTCGTGCAACACGATGGGCACCGCATCCACCATGGCCAGCATGGCCGAAGCACTGGGCATGGCGCTTTCGGGCAATGCCGCGATTCCGGCCGTGGATAGCCGTCGTCGCGTGATGGCGCATGTGACCGGCCGCCGGATCGTGCAGATGGTCAAGGACGACCTGAAACCATCCGACGTCATGACCAAGGAAGCGTTTGAAAATGCGATCCGGGTCAATGGGGCGATTGGTGGTTCGACCAATGCTGTGATCCATTTGCTCGCCATTGCCGGTCGTGTTGGCATCGACCTGACACTTGATGATTGGGACCGTCTGGGTCGTGATATTCCGACGATTGTGAATCTGCAGCCATCGGGCAAATACCTGATGGAGGAATTCTTCTATGCCGGTGGTTTACCGGTGGTCATCAAGGCACTGGGTGAGGCGGGCAAGCTGCATAATGATGCTTTGACCGTTTCGGGCGACACCATGTGGGAGCAGGTCAAGGATGTTCAGAACTGGAATGACGATGTCATTCGCCCGTTCGAAAAGGCCCTGACCCAAAGCGGTGGCATCGCGGTTGTCAAAGGCAACCTTGCGCCCAATGGTGCGGTGTTGAAACCGTCGGCGGCAACAGCTTCCTTGCTCACCCATCGTGGTCGTGCCGTGGTGTTTGAGGACATTGATGATTACAAGGCCAAGATCTATGACGAAAGCCTTGATATCGATGAAAACTGCATCATGGTTCTGAAAAACTGCGGGCCGAAAGGCTATCCGGGTATGGCCGAGGTCGGCAATATGGGCTTGCCGCCCAAGGTGCTACGCAAGGGCATTACCGACATGGTGCGTATTTCCGATGCCCGTATGAGCGGCACGGCATATGGCACGGTGGTTCTGCATACATCCCCTGAAGCCGCTGCTGGCGGCCCGTTGGCGGTGGTGCAGAATGGCGACATGATTGAGCTGGATGTGCCAAACCGCAAACTGCACCTCGATATCAGTGACGAGGAGCTTAAGAAGCGCCTTGATAATTGGAAATCGACGGTGCCGGTACCGGAAAGCGGTTATGCATCGCTGTATTACAAAAGCGTCATTGGCGCGGACAAGGGGGCCGATTTCGACTTCCTCGTCGGTCATCGCGGCAAGGCGATCCCGAAAGACAGCCATTAGGCCAAAGCTCCCGCAAGACGCGATAGCGTTGATTGCGCACTCCCGACCGGTCGGCAGGAAGCTGCTGACCGGTTTTTTTATTCCCCATAGAGGAAAATGCAGCCTGCTTCCCTGTTCAGGGAACGGTATGACGATTTAAGTTTTATGGAAAAAATGGTGGGCGTAACAAGATTCGAACTTGTGACCTCTCCCGTGTGAAGGGAACGCTCTAACCAACTGAGCTATACGCCCGAAAACGGAAATCGCGGCCCGGTTGGGCAGCTTGTTCTACGTCGGATGCGCGGGGTTATAAGGGGGTGATCAGGGGGTGTCAAGCAGCCTGTTTGACGATTTTTCCGATCACGTCGGGCAGGTTTTCAAATGTAGTAACAACCCCATCCGCGGCGAGATTTTTTGCACGTGTATCATCGACTTCAAAGGCCACCGCAATGGCCGGAATGCCGAAATCGCGTGCGGCATTCACATCATTGGCATGATCGCCAACCATGATCGCGATATCGCCGCGTGCCCGGTCATATCCGGCTTGATCAAGGGCGAATGCCAAATGAGCGCCGTCGGGCTTTTTAACGTGCGTTGCATCGCCGCCGGCAATCACGGCAAACAGATCGAAGACACCCAGCCGTTCAAGGATGCGTTTGCAGGGTGCGGTCGGTTTGTTTGAGGCCAGACCAATGATCCAGCCATCTGATGCCAGATCGCGAAGGGTTGCTTCGGCATTTTCAAACAGGCGGGTATGGGCATAGTCGGTGTCGATATAACGTGTGGTGAAATCGCCTTCGCAGTCATCGAGCTGTTGACCATCAATCGTGACACCGCGCGCATCAAACGCCCGTTTGGTCAGCATTTTGGTGCCATCGCCCAGCATGGCTTCCAGTTCGGGACGAGCAAGTGGCGTAAGGTCGTGAGCGGCGAGGGTTTCGTTCATCGCAAACAGCAGATCATCCACCCCGTCAATCAGGGTGCCGTCAAGATCTAACAGGATGAATTTTGCCATTTTGCGATGCTGCCTTTGAAAACGAATATCGATTTATCGGACCTTAACCGAAATGGTGTCATTAACAAACGGTAACATCTGCTAACACGAAGTAACAAAACGTGATTCTTTCGGGGCTTTTGCCTTTGGGGATTATAGGTTAGGAGTTGCTTCAAATCGGCTGTGAAAGGTTCGGACCGGCATATCGTGACCGGATCGAAAACAAAGGGGACGCCGTGTAACGCATGGCACAACAGGATTAAAGCATGTCGCGTGAATTAAGTGTGGTGGTTCTGGCTGCGGGTATGGGAACGCGAATGAAAAGCGCGATCCCCAAGGTCATGCACAAGATAGCAGGCAAACCGATGGTCAATCATGTGATTGATACGGCGGCCCATCTGAACGCAACCAAAACCATGGTTGTTGTCGGGCCGGATATGCCCAAGCTGATTGAGGCCGTCTCCCCGCATTCGACATTCGAACAAACGGATCGACTTGGAACCGCACATGCGGTTCTTGCCGCCAAAGAGGCCCTTCGTGGCCTTACGGGCAATGTGCTTGTGCTTTATGCCGACAGTCCGCTTTTTACTACCGAAACCCTGTTACGCCTTGTCGCGGCGCGCGAGCATGGCGATCACGCGGTTGCGGTTCTGGGGTTCCGGCCCGAAGACCCGACCGGCTATGGCCGTCTTGTTACCGATCCGGCAAATGGTGAGTTGCTGGCGATTGTTGAAGACAAGGAATGTGACGAAACGCAACGTGCGATCAATTTTTGCAATTCCGGTGTGATGTGCTTCCGTGCTGAAAGCATGATTGAAACCCTTGAAGCGATTGGAAATGCCAATGCAAAGGGCGAATATTACCTGACCGATGCGGTCGAGGTGGCGCGTGCCAACGGCAATAGTTGCGTTGCTGTTGAGGTCGCCGAGGAAGAAACGCTTGGCGTGAATTCCAGAAGCCAGCTTGCCGTGGCCGAAGCGATTATGCAGTCACGCCTGCGCGAGGCGGCAATGGTGAATGGCGCGACCTTGATTGATCCGGGTTCGGTCTATCTGGCCAGCGACACCAGATTGGGCCGGGATGTTGTTATCGAGCCGAATGTGTTTTTCGGTCCCGGTGTTACGGTTGGCGATGAGGTAACGATCAAGGCCTTCAGCCATCTTGAAAGCTGTGTGGTGGGGGACAAAGCCGATATCGGGCCCTATGCCCGTTTGCGACCGGGCGCGGAAATTGGTGCCGGTGCCAGGGTTGGAAATTTTGTCGAGATCAAAAAGGCTGTTGTTGAAGACGGGGCGAAGGTCAATCACCTCAGCTATATCGGTGATGCCCGTGTCGGGGCAAAGGCCAATATCGGTGCCGGAACCATCACATGCAATTACGACGGATACCGCAAACAACATACCGATATCGGGGCCGGGGCATTTATCGGTTCCAATTCGGCACTGGTCGCCCCCGTATCCATCGGGGATGGTGCCATTATTGGTGCGGGCAGCACGATTACCGGAACGGTCGAAGCCGATGCCTTGGTGATAGAGCGTGCGCAACGGCTTGATAAACCGGGCTGGGCGCGGGTATTTCGCGAGAAGATGAAGGCCCTTTTGGGTAAGTAACGGCAATTAACGCGCGGCATTTGCGTGCGCGACGGGCAAAATTTCGACGGGGAAGACAACAACTATGTGCGGCATTATCGGCATTATTGGCAAGGACAGCGTCAGTGACCGTATTCTTGAGGGGCTTAAACGGCTTGAATATCGGGGCTATGACAGTGCCGGGATTGCGACCCTTGTGAATGGTCATATTGATCGCCGCCGGGCCGAAGGAAAGCTGATCAATCTTGCCAACCGTCTTGCGGAAATGCCGCTGGCGGGGGATGTCGGCATTGGTCACACCCGCTGGGCGACCCACGGTGTGCCGACCGAAAACAATGCCCATCCGCACACCGATGGCAAGGTTGCCGTGGTGCATAACGGCATCATCGAAAATTATCAGGAAATCAAGGCTGAGCTTTCCGGCAAGGGCCGGGTTTTTGCCACGGATACCGACACCGAAGTGATTGTGCATTTGGTATCCGATTTCCTTGACCAGGGTAAATCGCCGCGCGACGCGGTTGCTGCCACCTTGCATCGCATTGAGGGGGCCTTTGCGCTCGTGATCATGATTGCCGGTCAGCATGATGTGATTTTTGGTGCGCGCCGCGGTACACCGCTTGCGGTTGGTTTGGGCGAGGGCGAGATGTATCTTGGCTCGGACGCGATGGCACTGTCGCACCTGACAAACAAGCTGATTTACCTTGAGGAAGGCGATTGGGTCGAACTGACTCGCGACGGCGTTCGGGTCCGGGACGAGCATGATAATGACGTTACCCGCGAAACAAAGCTTTCGGCTGTCTCCGGGGCCATGATGGGCAAGGGTAACTATAACCATTTCATGCAGAAGGAAATTTTCGAACAGCCAGCGGTAATCGGCGATACGCTGCATGCCTTCATCAATCCGGCAACGCGTACGATCAAGCTGCCCGATATGCCGTTTTCGTTTAACGATGTCAGCCGGTTGACGATTGTGGCGTGCGGCACGTCCTTCTATGCCGGAATGGTGGCAAAGCACTGGATCGAACGCTATGCCGGACTTGGCGTTGATGTCGATATTGCGTCCGAATTCCGCTATCGCTGCCCGCCGCTTCCAAAAGGGGGCGTTGCGCTCTTTCTTTCGCAATCCGGCGAGACGCTTGATACGCTGGCAGCCCTTCGTTATGCGAAGTCCAAGGGCCAGAAAATCGTTTCCATCGTCAATGTGGCCGAAAGCACGATTGCACGCGAAAGCGATGTGGTCTTGCTGACCTATGCCGGGCCGGAAATCGGTGTCGCCTCGACCAAGGCATTTACCACGCAATTGACGGTGCTGGCCTGCCTTGCGGTGACGATTGGACGAGATAACGGGACGCTGGACAAGGAGGAGGAAGCCGCCATCGTCAACGCGCTGACCGAAGTGCCAAAACATGCGGCCGAAGTCCTTCATCATGACGATGAAATCCGTGAACTTGCGATCAATATCGCTGATGCGCGCGATGTGCTTTATATCGGCCGCGGCCTTGGCTATCCGATTGCAATGGAAGGGGCGCTGAAGCTTAAGGAAATTTCCTATATCCACGCCGAAGGCTATGCGGCGGGCGAGATGAAGCATGGCCCGATTGCCCTGATTGATCAGTCGGTTCCGATCATCGTTATTGCACCTTCCGACGAACTTTTTGAAAAAACTGCATCGAACATGCAGGAAGCTGCTGCACGCGGCGGACGGGTAATTTTCCTGTCTGATGCAGAGGGACTTGCGAAGCTTGGCGATATGGCATCCGCCACGGTCGAGCTGCCAAAGGTTGCGGACTTCGTCGCACCGATCCTTTATACGATTCCGGTTCAGATGCTGGCCTATCATGTGGCGGTTCACAAGGGCACGGATGTCGATCAGCCCCGTAACCTCGCCAAGTCGGTTACGGTGGAATAAAGTCGATATTTCTGGCGACAAAGTTGGATAAACGGGCGGGGCCTATGAAAGTCATTGTGACAGGTGGTGCAGGGTTTATCGGGGCGGCGGTCTGCCGGCTTTTGGCCGGGCAGAAAAAGATCGAGGTTCTCAACCTTGATAAGCTGACATATGCGGCCGATTTGCGCACTGTTGAAAGTGTTTCTTCGCTACCCAACTACTGTTTCGTAAAACAGGATATCTGCAACCGGGCGGAACTTGACCGGGTCTTTGAAGGTTTTCAACCCGATGCTGTGATGCATCTGGCGGCAGAAAGCCATGTAGACCGTTCGATTGACGGGCCGGCTGAATTTATTCAGACGAATCTTGTTGGTACATTCACCCTGCTGGAAGCAGCACGGGATTATTTCAACGGCTTATCTGCTGAACGACGGTCGACTTTCCGGTTTCATCATATTTCGACTGACGAGGTGTATGGTTCGCTTGGGGACGAGGGGCTTTTTACAGAAGAAACCCCCTATGCGCCCAATTCGCCATATTCTGCAAGCAAGGCGGGATCGGATCACCTGGTGCGCGCCTGGCATCATACGTATGGGTTACCGGTGATTATCAGCAATTGTTCGAACAATTACGGGCCCTATCAATTCCCCGAGAAGCTGATCCCCCTGATGATCCTGAATATCTTGCATGGCAAGGCGTTGCCGGTTTATGGCGATGGCAAAAACACGCGGGACTGGCTTCATGTTGAAGACCATGCAGACGCGCTTTTTACCATTCTGACAAAGGGACGAATTGGCGAGAAATACAATGTCGGTGGTTGCAACGAAGTTGCAAATATTGATGTCGTGCGCAGCATCTTTGATGTTGTGTCGCGGTTTCAGCCCGATGCTGTGACAGGTGACTTTGAGGCGCAGGTTCAGTTCGTGGCCGACCGCCCGGGGCATGACTGGCGGTATGCGATTGATCCATCGAAGATACGCGACGAGCTTGGCTGGGAACCAAAACACAGCTTTGAAAGCGGTCTGGAGCAGACAGTGAAATGGTATCTGGCAAATCGGGCGTGGTGGGAGCCCATCCTGAAAGATAAATATGCAGGTGAGCGGCTCGGAACGGTGAAATAGTGATGATTGATGCACTTGTCTTTGGCGCAAACGGCCAATTGGGAAGAAGTCTGGCGCTATGTGGCGCGGCTTTTCCGAAAGTCCGTTTGACACTCTTGGATCGAAGCAAGTGTGATTTATCTGATCTGTCGACAATTGCTTCGGCCATTCGGGACAATCAACCGCATGTGATCATCAATGCTGCTGCTTATACGGCTGTTGATCTTGCCGAAAATGATCGTGAGAACGCCTATCATATCAACTGCGATGCTGTTGATATGATGGCCCGGGCTGCCGACGATCTTGATATTCCGCTGATCCATTTTTCAACCGATTATGTTTTTGATGGCGCGTCACAGCGACCATACTGCGAAGATGATTCGGTCGCGCCACTTGGCGTTTACGGTGCCAGCAAGCTGGCGGGCGAAGGCGCGGTCAGGGCTGCGACTAAACGCCACCTTATTTTCCGTACTGCCTGGGTTTACAGCCCGTTTGGCAAGAATTTCGTCAAAACGATGCTGGGATTGATGACCCAACGTGATGTTCTGACGATTGTGAATGATCAGCATGGATGTCCGACATCGGCAATTGATCTGGCGAATGCGACCTTGCGATTATTACCGGTGATACTTGATCTGAACTTTAACGGGTTTGGGACATACCATCTTGTTTCCGATAATCAGATGACGTGGTTTGATTTCGCCAAACGTATTCAGGATGCAGCGATTGCGCAGTTTGGGGCAAGCTGGACCGGAAAAAATTGCAGGATTAATCCGGTAAACTCGGATGCCTTTCCAACGATTGCCAGGCGTCCAGCCTATTCCATAATGTCGACACAGAAATTTACCGATACTTTCGGTTATGGGCTGCCCGATATTTCGGAAAGCCTTCCGACATGTTTGAACAACCTTGAAGCGGGCAGATAGAAAATGCGTAAAGGCATCATTCTTGCGGGCGGAACCGGATCGCGGTTGCATCCGTCGACAATGGTTGTGTCAAAGCAGCTGTTGCCGGTTTACGACAAGCCAATGGTCTATTACCCGCTGACGACATTGATGTTGGCCGGGATCAGGGAAATCCTTTTGATCAGTACGCCGCGCGATTTACCGTTATTTCGTGAGCTGTTGGGTGATGGTCAGAGGTGGGGGCTTCAGATCGAATATGCAGTTCAGGAAGAGCCCCGCGGTCTTGCCGATGCGTTTCGGGTCGGTGCTGCGTTTATCGGCGATGACCCGTGCTGTCTGGTTCTGGGGGATAACATATTTTTCGGGCATGGCCTGACCGAGCTTCTGGTCAACGCGATGAAGCAGACCACCGGCGCAACGGTTTTTGCCTATTATGTGCAGGACCCTAAACGTTACGGTGTCGTCGAATTCGATAACAAGGGAATGGCAAAGGGAATTGAAGAAAAGCCGAAAGAGCCGAAATCGAATTATGCCGTGACCGGGATATATTTCTATGACGCGCAGGTCGTTGAAATCGCAAGATCCATAAAACCATCGGCGCGTGGTGAGCTTGAAATTACCGATGTCAACAATGCGTATCTGGAACGTGGGCAGTTGCATGTAGAAAAGATGGGGCGCGGATATGCCTGGCTTGATACAGGAACCCATGGTGCGATGCTTGACGCCGCAAACTTTGTTGAAACAGTAGAAAAGCGGCAAAGCCTTAAAATTGCTTGCCCCGAAGAAATAGCATTACGCACAGGTCTGATTGATGAGGGGCAATTTGAAAAGCTGATTGATGCCTTTGGTGCCAGCTCGTATCGCGACTATCTAATATCCGTTTTGCGCAGCCTGCATCGGATGTAGACGACAGTTCAGTTTTCGTCTCTAACTGTTTCAAGATACTTTTTGAACGACATCGCATTGGTATCTTTGGCTGACAGTATCAGCTGGCTTTCATCCACCGGCCAGTTGATGCCAAGATCCGGATCGTTCCATAGAATAGCATGCTCGGCCGAAGGGGTGTAAGGCCTGCTGACTTTGTAGACGACTTCTGTGTCGGGGGCGAGCGTCAGAAAACCATGAGCAAATCCGCGCGGAACAAAAATCTGGTTCCAGTCATCGGCGTTGATTTCGGCAATAACCGATTTGCCAAGTGTTGGCGAATTGGGACGAATGTCGACGGCAACGTCTAGGATTCGACCGCGCAGAACCCGAACGAGTTTGTCTTGGGCATACGGTTCGCGCTGGAAATGCAGGCCGCGCAAAACACCGGGGCTTTTGGAAAAGGAATGGTTATCCTGAACGAAATCCTGCGTGATTCCGGCCTGTGAAAACTCCTCCTGATTATAGGTTTCGGAGAAGAATCCCCGCTCGTCTTCGAATTTTCTCGGGAAGAGCAGTTTGACCTCGGGAATTTCCAGAGATTCGATCTTCATAAAATCACCATTTGGGGATCCTAGTGGTCCAGTCGGGCTAATAACCTACAAGACGAATATCCTACTTAGCATAACTTATAAAGATGCGTTGGGGATTTGGTCAAATCAACGCCAATGAGTTTATGCTGGCGAATGAAGAATTTCGGAAATCGTGTCACAATATTGCCCTTTGTCATGTGAGGTGTCGCGTGATAGGCATGGCATCAGAAAATGATCGTGGCGCGGCGCGTGGGCGAAGCGCGTCGGCTTCATTCTCGCAAGTGCGAGAAAATCCCCAAAATCATGACATTTTTGCGTCCTTTTGTTCTCTTCTGTTGACAAATTCCGATGGCTTCAATACATGCTGTTAGCACTCGCTGGGGGTGAGTGCTAATACGGACTCATCCCGGTTAGTTTTGTACTTAATCGAGCCATACTTAAACACGGAGTTGTCTAACATGAAGTTCCGTCCGTTACATGATCGTGTGCTGGTCCGTCGTGTCGAATCCGACACCAAGACTGCCGGTGGCATCATTATCCCGGATACCGCGAAAGAAAAACCGCAGGAAGGCGAGATCATCGCTGTCGGTTCCGGTGTTCGCAAAGAAGACGGCTCGCTTGTCGCGCTTGACGTCAAGGCTGGTGACAAGGTTCTGTTCGGCAAATGGTCGGGCACAGAAGTCAAGGTCGATGGCGAAGAGCTGCTGATCATGAAAGAGTCCGACATTATGGGCATCATGGAATAAGTCAGCCTTTTGGTGACTTAAATCCACGTTCATCCGTCTCATAGAGAGGAAAGAATACTATGGCTGCTAAAGAAGTAAAATTCTCCACCGACGCCCGCGCCAAAATGCTGCGCGGTGTCGACATCCTTGCTGATGCCGTTAAAGTGACGCTCGGCCCGAAAGGCCGTAACGTTGTCATCGAAAAATCCTTTGGCGCACCGCGCGTGACCAAGGACGGCGTTTCGGTCGCCAAGGAAATCGAACTTTCTGACAAGTTCGAAAACATGGGCGCACAGATGCTGCGTGAAGTGGCTTCCAAAACCGCCGATCTGGCTGGTGACGGCACCACCACCGCAACCGTTCTGGCACAGGCAATCGTTCGTGAAGGCAACAAGTCCGTTGCTGCTGGCATGAACCCGATGGACCTGAAACGCGGTATCGATCTTGCGACGACCAAAGTAATCGAAGCCATCCAGAGCCGCGCTCGTAAAGTTTCGGGCAAGGACGAGATTGCACAGGTTGGTAACATTTCGGCCAACGGTGACCGTGAAGTCGGCGACATGATCGCTGAAGCCATGGAAAAAGTTGGCAACGAAGGTGTTATCACCGTCGAGGAAGCCAAGGGCCTGCACACCGAACTCGACGTTGTCGAAGGCATGCAGTTTGATCGTGGTTACTTGTCGCCGTACTTCGTAACCAATCCGGAAAAGATGGTTGCCGAACTCGACAACCCGTATGTTCTTCTGTTCGACAAAAAAGTTTCCTCGTTGCAGCCGCTGCTGCCGCTTCTGGAAGCTGCCGTTCAGTCGGGCAAGCCGCTTCTTATCATTGCTGAAGACGTCGAAGGCGAAGCTCTTGCGACCCTCGTCGTCAACAAGCTGCGCGGCGGTCTGAAAATCGCTGCTGTCAAAGCACCGGGCTTCGGCGATCGTCGCAAAGCAATGCTCGAAGACATTGCCATCCTTACCGGTGGTCAGGTTGTCTCAGAAGATCTTGGCATCAAGCTTGAGAGCGTTACGCTCGATATGCTCGGTACCGCGAAATCGATCACCATCACCAAAGAAGAAACCACCATCGTTGATGGTGCCGGTGAGAAAGCCCAGATCGAAGCCCGCGTTGGCCAGATCCGTGCACAGATCGAAGAAACCACTTCGGATTATGACCGCGAGAAACTGCAGGAACGTCTTGCCAAACTCGCTGGCGGTGTTGCCGTGATCAAAATCGGTGGCGCTTCGGAAATCGAAGTGAAAGAACGCAAAGACCGCGTTGACGATGCCCTGCACGCAACTCGCGCTGCTGTTGAAGAAGGTATCGTTGCTGGTGGCGGTACGGCTCTGCTGTACGCGACCCGCGCTCTTGACGGTCTTGAAGGTGTAAACCATGACCAGACCATCGGTGTCGACATCGTTCGTCGCGCGCTGCAGGCTCCGGTCCGTCAGATCGCTCAGAACGCAGGTGTTGATGGCGCAGTTGTCGCTGGCAAGCTGCTTGAGCAGGACGATGTTGAATTCGGCTTCGACGCCCAGAAAGGTGAATACACCAACCTGGTCAAAGCCGGCATCATCGACCCGGCCAAAGTTGTTCGTACTGCCCTGCAGGACGCAGCATCGGTCGCAGGTCTGCTGATCACCACCGAATGCATGATCGCTGAAAAGCCGGAAGATAAATCCTCCGGTGGCGCGCCTGACATGGGCGGCATGGGTGGTATGGGCGGCATGGGCGGTATGGGCTTCTAAGCCTTACCACCAACCGACCTTCTTGCTACGGAAAGGGTCTCGCATTTGCGAGGCCCTTTTTGTTTTTGTATCGATTGCGATAAAAATCCCCGCAATCAGATGAGTTGCGGGGATTTTTCAGATTAACCGAACAGCTTTTTAAGTGTGCGTGGCTGACAGCGCAGATACTGATTGGCCGCCTTGACCTCGGCACCAAGGCTTGCTGCCGCATGCCACGGCCAGCGCGGGTCATAAAGAATGCCACGCGCCAGCGCAATGGCATCGGCCTGACCGGTGAAGACAATGGCCTCTGCCTGTTCTGCTTCGGTAATCAGGCCAACCGCGATGGTGGTCATGCCGGTTTCCGATTTGATGCGATCTGCAAAGGGGACCTGATAGTTCGGGCCAACGGGGATATTCTGATCGATGTGAAGACCGCCAGATGACACATGGATAAAATCGCAACCGCGTTCCTTCAGGACACGGGCCAGTTCGATGCTTTGATCAATATCCCAGCCGCCTTCGACCCAATCAGAAGCCGAAATCCGAATGCCGACCGGTTTGGCTGGATCGAAAGCGGCGCGAACTGCGTCATAAACCTCGATCACGATCCGCATACGATTTTCAAGCGATCCGCCATAGTCGTCATCGCGTTTGTTGGAATGTGGTGAGAGGAATTGATGGAGCAGGTACCCGTGTGCCCCGTGAATTTCGATGGCATCAAGACCAAGTCGATCCGCGCGCTTGGCCGCATCGGCAAAGCCCTGAATGATTTCGCTGATGCGTGAGGTGTTGAGTGCCTCGGGTTCCGGGTCGCCTGCACGGAACGGAACAGCGGACGGGGCAACAACCTGCCAGCCATTTTCATGATCCGGTGCAATGGCGCCACCACCATCCCAAGGCTTTTCGCAGGATGCCTTGCGCCCGGCATGGGCAAGCTGGATGGCAATTGGCATGTCGGAATGGCTGCGCACAGCGGCTAGGGTCTTGCCAAGGGCTGCTTCGGTTTCATCGTCCCATAGTCCAAGATCGCCATAGGTAATGCGGCCTTCGGGTTCAATCGCAGAGGCCTCGATTATCAGAAGGCCGGCACCGGATTGGGCAAGATTGCCAAGTTGCATGTCGTGCCATGCCGTGGCTTTACCGTTATCGGCGGAATATTGGCACATCGGCGCGATGACAATGCGGTTTTCCAGTTCAAGCTTGCCAAGGCAGAGCTGCGTAAAAAGGTGGCTCATGGAGGTGTCCTGTATCAGTGGGGGCAGGGGGACTGCCGACAATGACATGAAGCTAGTTGGAAATTGCAGTTCGCGCCATAGGGATCCTAGGCTTTTCCGTCTTGTGGAATGGTCGGCCAGATAAGGACACCGATGAGGGCGAGATAAGGAGCGAAAAAATTTTCAAAAAAATGCGTCCACCTACTTGCGGAAAAATGACCCTGATCTATTTGTTGAATCGAAGGGCCATGGTGGCCTTGTACGCGTCAGGGTTGCAGCATGACTGGACCTGCGGCGCAAGAACTACCTGTCTGTTTAGGAGGGTAATTATGACTGGTCTTCAGACTGTAAATGGTACTGCTCGTCGTTTGGCTTCGCGTCCGGCATATGGTGATCCGTTTGGTGTTTTCGGACGCGATTTTGATCGTATGATCGGCTCGATCTTTGGACGTGACGGGCTTGTGAATTCAGCCGATACAAGTGGCAATGAAGCGCCGCAAAAGCTTTTGACCCCGCGTATCGATGTTCATGAGACCGATGGCAACATCGAACTTTCCGCCGAACTTCCGGGTGTTGAACAGGGCGATGTTGATGTCTCGGTGCTTGAAGGTGTCCTGACGATTACGGGTGAAAAGAAATCAACCCGTGAAAGCAATGATGGTGCGCGTGTTGTTGAGCGCACCTATGGCAGCTTCAAACGTTCATTCCGTCTGCCAGATACCGTCGATGCAGACAAGATTGCGGCATCGTTCAAGAACGGTGTCCTGACGCTCACTCTCCCTAAAGTAGCGGAAGTGAAGCCGGAGCCGCGCAAGATTGCGATTTCCGGGTAAGTTTTGCCTCAACCTTGATGAAGCACCTGAACGGGCGGAGAAATCCGCCCGTCTTTTTTGTCTGCGGTCGCATGGCGATGGTCAGTGAGCCGTGCAACAATCCATTGGCATTTCAAACACACCGGTTTTATCGAAGGCTTCGAGGGCGGCATGCCAAGGTGCAAGGTCGATACCCTGTCTGGCGATCCAGTCCGGGTTATAATAGGTGTCGCGATAGCGGTCACCGCCATCACACAGCAGGGTAACAACCGATCCGCTTTCGCCGGCCTTTTTCATCTGACTGATCAGTGACAGGGTGGCGATCAGGTTAGTGCCGGTCGACCCGCCGCAGCGACGGCCCATATGTTTTTCCAGATATTGCAGGGCGGCGAAGCTGCCGGCATCCGGTACGCGGATCATGTGATCGACGACGTTGGGGTTAAAGCTTGGTTCAACGCGCGGGCGACCGATGCCTTCGACACGTGATGCTTTTTGCCCGGTGATGTCGCATTTGCCGGTTTCATAAGCGTCATAGAAAACCGAGTTTTCCGGATCGGCGACGCAAAGTTCGCATCCCATGCCAAGGATCTGTCCGTAACGGATATAGCGACCGATGGTAGAAGATGTTCCACCCGTACCGGCACTAACAATGATCCAGCGCGGAACAGGGTGGGGTTCGCGTTTGAGCTGATCAAAGATGCTTTCGGCGATATTGTTGTTGCCTCGCCAATCGGTTGCGCGTTCGGCATAGGTGAACTGGTCCATGTAATGGCCGCCCAGTTCCCGCGCCAGACGTTGGGATTCGGCATAAATCTGGCCACTGTGATCGACCAGATGGCTTTCGCCGCCATAAAAGGCGATCTGATCGATTTTCTGTTGCGATGTGGATTTGGGCATCACCGCAATAAAGCGAAGCCCCAGAAGGCGGGCAAAATAGGCTTCGGACACGGCAGTGGAGCCGCTTGATGCCTCGATGATCGGGGTGTCTTTGGATATCCAGCCATTGCAAAGGCCATACAGGAACAATGAGCGCGCCAGGCGATGCTTCAGGCTGCCGGACGGATGGGTCGATTCATCTTTGAGGTAAAGCCCGATGCCATCAAGTGACGGCAGATCAAGACGGATCAGATGGGTGTCTGCAGACCGGTTGAAGTCGGCTTCGATGATGTTGATGGCATCAGCCACCCATTGGCGATCGTAGCTCATGAAAAGTCCTGCTATTTCTGTTTGGCGCTGGTGACGCGGATCGTTGAAGATTTCTTCATGTAGGCGATTATTATACATAAAACTACCGTAAATTTTGCGAATAAGCTTGCTAACACTTTTTTCAAAGCTAACCTCTAGAATAGAGTTTCGCGATTCTTCCATTTTATCCGGGTGATCTGGTTACCATGGCTAAAAACGACGACGATCCTTTTGCCAAACGTCACGCTGCATCTGAAATCGGGGCGGCGTATGATGTGCCGGTACGCGTATCTACCGTGATCGGCAAAAGCCAGATTCAGGTTGCACAATTGATGCGCCTGACCCGCGGTGCGGTTCTTGAACTGGATCGCAAAGTGGGGGAGCCGGTTGATATTTACGTCAATAACCGGTTGGTGGCACGTGGGGAACTCGTTGTCGTGGATGAAAACCTTGGTGTAACGATCACCGAAGTTGTTAAATCCGGCACCATTATCGAGACCCATCACTAAGAGATTTTCCAAAGAACTCGGCGATTTTGCAAGCCACCGGATTATTGACGGCCGGTGGTTTTTATTTTTCCCGATGTTGGTTGGAACCGGTGTTGCTGTCTGTGCGTTCTGGAACAAATGCCGATACTGCCTTTAACCTGCCATTTTGTGGTCAAAGGCTGTGTCTTATGTCCCGCTTTTACGCACAACGAGGACAATCTCATGATCAATATTCTGACATCCGGGTTGCTGGCCTTGATCGGACTGGCACTTGGTGCCGGGGGCGTCTGGCTTATTTTGCTGGATGGTAGCTGGTATTATGCATTTGCCGGATTGGCATTTCTGATTGCCGCGGCTCTTTCATTCGCAAAACGACCTGTCGTTTTACCGTTTTACGCACTTTTCATGATCGCAAGCCTTGGCTGGGCCGTTTGGGAAGTCGGGTTTGACTGGTGGCAGTTGGGACCGCGCGGTGGTTTGATTGTCTTGATCGGCCTTTGGCTTGCCATGCCTGCCTATCGCAAGACGCTTCTGGTCGGACAGCCAGTGCCGGAAGTCAAACCAACACGTTCGTTCGTGCTGGAGGGCAGCCTTGTCCTGGCGATTGTTGTTGCGGTGTATTCGATGATGAATAACCCCCATGCAATCGAGGGCCAGTTAAACGACAGCCCGGTTGTTTCCAATCCTGACCTGGGCGGCGATGTTCCGGCAGGTGATTGGCATCAATATGGACGGACACCGTTCGGGCAACGTTATTCGCCTCTTGATCAGATCAACACCGATAATGTTGCGACACTTGAACAGGCGTGGGTTTTTCAGACCGGCGATGTCAGGCGGTCCGAAGACGTGCCTGAAACGACCTATCAGGTGACCCCTCTTAAGATCAATGACACGCTTTATCTGTGTACGCCACATAGCTGGGCAATGGCGATTGATGCCAAAACCGGGCAGGAAAAATGGCGGTTTGATCCGGAAGTTCCCGATAATACCGACCGGCAGCACCAAACCTGCCGAGGAGTGACATTCTATCAGGATACCGCGATGTCAGCAGATGCATCGTGTGCCGCACGGGTGTATCTGCCGACGTCGGATGCGCGACTGATTGCCCTTGATGCTAATAACGGCGAGATTTGCGCCGACTTTGGTGATCAGGGAACCGTCCATCTGGAAGAGGGCATGCCCTACAACCCGGCCGGATATTATTATTCTACCTCGCCGCCGGTTGTTGCTGATGGCAAGATCATTATTGGCGGCGCGGTGAATGACAATTATTCGACCAAATCCCAGTCGGGTGTCATTCGTGCCTATGACGTCAATAGCGGTGAGCTGGTGTGGAACTGGGATTCTGGCAATCCGGAACAGACCGAACCGATCCCCGAAGGTCAGACCTATACCGCGAATTCACCCAATAGCTGGTCAGTGTCGAGCGCAGATGAGGAGCTCGGCATGATCTATGTGCCGCTGGGCAACAAGGTGCCCGATCAATTGGGGATGGGTCGTAGTGAAGAGGTTGAAACCTATTCATCATCCATCGTCGCGCTTAGCCTAGAAACCGGACAGGTCCAGTGGGTGCGCCAGACGGTGCATCACGACCTTTGGGATATGGATGTCCCGGCACAGCCCGCATTGTTTATATTACATTTAATATAGTTCGTTATTATTCAGAGCTCTGATTTAAAAGAGTAAATACAAGTATATTATTATTTTTGTTCATACAAAAACTGTTCAGTCAAATTGTATAGGCGGTTAGAAGATAAATGCATCAACACTGACTCGATGAAAATAGATTGGCCAATTGATGATGATCGCATGTATGTAACCCTACAATGTAAATATACAGGATTGCATCTATCGGTGCGTAAACTCGAAATTATCAAGGTGAAAATAGATTTCTGGCTACCAAGTGTAAAAAGCCGACAGATGAATTTTGGGAACGGATCAGAAGAGATTTAAAGTTCTGAGTGCTGGCTGGTATGTCATTTAAAATGGGCGAGGGGTGAACTGTCTTGTATTAAAGTCAGCCTTGTCTGGTTCACCCCTCGCCCAATCAGTCAATATTGGGATGCTAGTAACTTGCTCGACGTAACCTCAGTGCATTCGCAATGACTGATACCGAGGATAAGCTCATGGCTGCAGCTGCAAACATTGGTGAGATGAGAATGCCAAAGAACGGATAGAGCAGACCCGCAGCAACAGGCACACCGGCTGCGTTATAGACCATCGCAAAGAAGAGGTTTTGCCGGATATTGCGCATCGTTGCTTCCGAGAGTTCTCGGGCTCTAACAATCCCGCTCAAGTCACCTTTGACGAGGGTGAAACCAGCACTTTCAATTGCAACATCAGCGCCCGTACCCATCGCAATTCCGACATCAGCCTGAGCAAGAGCAGGGGCGTCGTTGACGCCATCACCTGCCATGGCTACCTGATGGCCTTCAGCCTTGAGTTCCATAATTAAATTGGCTTTGTCTTCTGGGGAGACATCGGCCCGAATCTCGTCAATGGAAAGTTTATTGCCAACGGATTTTGCTGTTCGTTGGTTGTCACCGGTTGCCATGACGATTCTGAAGCCTTGCTTCTTGAGCGCCTTTAAAGCCTCCAACGTCGTGTCCTTGATCGGATCGGCTACGGAAATGAGCCCGGCAATTCTTCCATCAATAACGACATGCATTACCGTCTCCCCCATATCTCGCCGATCATTTGCTGTTTTATCAACAGCAGAATGATCGATATTGAGAGTCTGAAGGAGTTTACTATTACCTAGGGCAACCGACTTGCCATCCACCTTTCCGGTGACGCCCTGACCGGTTACAGCTTCAAAGTCCTCTGCCTTATCAAGGGACAAGCCGCGCTCCTGAGCAGCACTAACAATGGCGTCAGCCAATGGATGTTCGGATCCTTTTTCGAGCGCCGCAGCGACAGAGAGAACTTCCTCCTCCTGATAGTCTGATTGAGCGATTACACCTGCTAGTTTCGGTTTACCCTCTGTCAAAGTCCCGGTTTTATCGACGATGAGCACATCGACCTTCGCTAATCGCTCCAGGGCCTCTGCATTTTTAATGAGCACACCAATTTGCGCACCACGACCGGTAGCGGTCATGATTGACATTGGTGTTGCCAAACCAAGAGCGCAAGGACACGCAATGATCAGAACAGCGACTGCTGCGACAAGCCCGTATGACAATGACGGATCTGGTCCCCAGATGGCCCAAGCGACGAAGGCAACTAAAGCAACCAGGATAACAGCAGGCACAAACTTGCCTGCAACCGTGTCTGCAACCTTTTGGATTGGCGCTTTGCTTCGCTGAGCATTAGAGACCATATCAACGATTTGGCTCAAGACAGTATCTTTGCCAACCCGTTTGGCTTGGATAATCAGGCTGCCATTCCCGTTGATTGTTGCTCCGGTTACATCATCATCTGGATTCTTTTCAATTGGAACGGGTTCACCCGAGATCATGGATTCATCAACTGACGATCGTCCTTCAACGACAACGCCATCGACAGGTATCTTGTCACCTGGACGAACTCTCAAGCTCATTCCGACGGTCACATCTTCAAGAGGAACTTCCCGTTCAGAACCATCATCTTCAATAATGCGGGCTGTTTTTGCAGCAAGACCCAATAACGCCTTGATTGCCGAACCGGTTCGTTCCCGAGCCCCCAATTCCAACAGTTGGCCAAGAAGCACAAGTACAACGATGACAGCTGCAGCTTCGAAGTACACACCGACATGTCCCTGTGCATCTCTGAATCCATCAGGAAAAATGTCAGGAGAAATCACTGCGACGACGCTAAATATATAAGCTGCGCTAACACCCATCCCGATCAATGTGAACATGTTGAGAGAACGGTTCACCACAGAATTCCATCCACGAACCATGAAAGGGAAGCCAGACCACAGGACGACAGGCGTTCCAAGAATTAACTCAACCCAAAGAGTAACGCGTTCTCCAATCATTTCTCGGATGAAACCCAAACCAACAAAGGGCCCCATCGTTAGGACAATCAGCGGCACCGTAAGAGCTGCGCCTAACCAGAATCTCTTTTTGAAGTCTTGAATCTCGGGGTTTGGTTCCTCATTTTCTGTTGGTATATCCATCGGTTCCAGTGCCATTCCGCAGATCGGACAGGAACCAGGTTCGGATCGTATGATCTCCGGATGCATCGGGCAGGTGTAGCGGCGAGAAGCGGATGACGAAGCGCTGTTTGCAGCAGATGTCTCTTCCTTTGCGGATAATACGCTTTCAGGAGAGCTATCGAACTTGCTCTTACATTTCTGGGAACAGAAGTAATATGTCTCATCGCCGTACGGTGAGCGTGGTGTATCGGAATCCAGCGTGACCGACATGCTGCAAACAGGATCGGTTGCATGTTCTGCTTGATCCGACGTTCTGTGATTATGCTGGTGCTTTTTATGATGATGCTCAGACATGGTCTGCTTCCTGCTGTTATGCCTCAATGTCACTGCGGTTTATCAATGTCCTGAGTGATCGTGACTGTGCGCCTTGGCCGATTGGTTTATCCGGTTTGACAGGAACCAACGTTCAAAAATGAACACAGCAACAATCATCAAGGTTGCAATGAGAACAATGGATGGGTCGCTTTGCAATTTCATGCCGGCGAAAACGAGCAATACGATGATGTCAAAGACAATCGCTGTAATCATAACAAAGCCGCGTGCACCTATTTCCTGCCGTAGATACTTAAAACATCCCCAGTGGATGAGCACATCCATGACGAGATAGAAAAACACTCCAAGTGAAGCGATCCGGCTTAAATCAAAAAAGATTGTCAACAGCGCTGCCACGACAACCGTGTAAACAAGCGTGTGGTCTTTGATTGAACCGGACATTCCAAAATGACTGTGTGGGATCATCTCCATATCAGTCAGCATCGCGAGCATTCTTGAGACAGCAAACACGCTTGCAAGTAAACCGGAGGCCGTCGCAACGACTGCGAGCAGCACAGTCAGATAAAATCCGATGGGCCCCAATGCTGGCTGTGCAGCTTGGGCGAGGGCATAGTCTTTGGCTTGTATCAGTTCATTCAACCCAAGACTTGAGCCAACAGCGAGCGCCACGAGAATATATACGACAACGCAAATCAGGATTGAGAACGTAATCGCACGACCTACATTCTTATGAGGGTTCACGATTTCAGCACCACTGTTTGTGATCGTTGTGAACCCTTTGAAGGCCAGAATTGAAAGAGCAATTGATGCGACAAAACCGGCCAATGGAAAGCTCGCGCCGTCGGGTGATGAGGGCTCGAATGAATATCCACCAGCCCAAAGAGCTGCAATTGCAAACAATGCAATCCCGCCGATCTTCAAGCCAGCCATAACCATTGAAAACAGGCCAACCGATTTGTTGCCAGCTCTGTTGACAGCATATGCAAAAATGATCAGGCAGACACCCAAGATCGGTATCAGAACTTCAATATCTGTCAGGTCAAAAGCCCGCAAAACATAGGTTCCGAATGTTCTTGCGACCAAACTCTCGTTGATGACCATCGAAAAGGCCATCAGCAATGCTGCGCCACCTGCTATGGCTCCCGGCCCGTATGCTTTTTGAAGAATCATTCCAATCCCGCCCGCTGACGGGAAGGCGTTTGACATCTTGATGTAGGTATAAGCACTAAAAGCAGTGACAAGTGCGCCAAACAGGAACGACAACGGGAACCACTTTCCTGCAAGTTCGGCAATTTGTCCGGTCAAAGCAAAAATTCCTGCTCCGATCATAACACCGGTGCCCATGGATATGGCGCCAAGGAGCGAGATACTGTTTTTTTTGTATTCTGACTGATGGTCCATCCCTGCCTCACATTTGATGTTGTTGGTACATAATGCCGTTTGCTTCCTGCAGCTCGCGTATATAACGAATGATCCGCGATACCTGTTCCGAACTTACCTGAGGTTGGGCTGGCATATCGCCGAAGGGCCAGTGATGTTGTTTCGCCCCGTTTTGAACAGCTAGATAGAATGCGCGATCTGAATGATGTCCCGGATTGTAGATTCTGTGCATCAGTGGCGGGCCTTGTTCCGTGCCTGTTGCATTGCGTCCGTGACAAGCAGCACAGTTCATATCGAAAAGCTGCTTTCCTACCATGGCTTCCTTGCTGAAACTGGGGAGCGCAATCCCGCTATCGGTCAGTTCAAGATCTTTGATGTCATCTTTCCCGGGCAGAAACGAATTCAGGGTCATGGCGATGATCCCTACTGCGAAAAAACCGATGACCAAATATTTTGACCAATTGATTTCTTTTTTCATTTTCTTCGGGCCTTTGTTTTATGCGTATGTATCAAATATTCGAAGACACGTGAGACCAAGTGGACTAGTTAACCTTGGTCAGGTTGGTGCGGCCTATGATTTCGCTGAACTAGCTTGGCGATACGTGAGTTTGTCGGTTAATTGCGCTGCTATCGACAGAGGTATCTGGCGACACTTCAAATTTCGAACGACAGGTGTCTGAACAGAAGTAGAATACTTCGCCACCATGAATGGTTGTTTTGGCGATGCGCGGATCGACAGTTTTATGACAAACCGGGTCAACGGCGGAATGAGGGTGCTCCCATCGGATCGCCTCAGCATGCCCGTCCGCTTGTTTCTTATTGTGGTTATGCTTTTTGTGGCCAAACATGTGAGCACCGCAACCAAAGCGCATCATCAATATGATGAAGGCTCCCCAAAGCAACCAACTGAGAATATTTTCCATTTCTCTTTGCCATCCCATAAATACCTTTAAGTGTGACTGTTCTGTCTGAAAACAGCATGGTGCAGAACACCGACGCTCGATCTGTACGCATGCCGTCGGCACGCGCAGAAACCAGAACAGTTATTCGCTATTTGTTTGGGAGGATCAGAATATGGGGGGCTGGAAAATCCATGACCGAGATACCGGTCGAAGGGACACGTCTTCTGTCCCGTTCTGTACAGGAGAAAACTCGGAAACCGGTAGGATAATCTCGGTAAGGACCGCTGATGTGGAGTGACAAGAAACCTGAGAGCAGCACGAAGTCAGGTCATGCTGGTGTTCAACGTCAAAACCACTGATTTCTGCAGAATGCGCAGGAAAAGAGCCAGTCGACGCGACTGCGATATGGGGAGCAAGCATTATAGCGCTTATCCCGACGAGCAGGATCAGTACGGCGCGTATAAGTGCTTGCTGTGCATTCATTGATCAAATCCCCTCTGGGCAGAAGGTAACACATATGCCCCTGAATATCGAGTTACGTTGACCTACCTCAACTATGGGTAAGTCTTTTTTTACCCTGCTTCAGATAGAACCGTTACATCTGCAAACTGATTGTCCGTAATCTCGATTTCCTTGGAGATGTAAGGTTTGATTTCGGCGTATCTGACGTGAGCATCGGCTTGCGCCTGATAGTAACGAAAGAGCTCTTTGAGCGGCGCGCCCATGTCTTTGTATGCAGTTAATACTGCGATTAGTGCTCCGAGCGTGAGGTCGCCCTTTATCACCAGATACCCCCCTATTGTGTAAAAGAAGAATGGCGTCATCTGAGATATAAAGTTGTTTAAAGACTTCATGGCGAACTTGTTTTTGTGGATAGAAAGACGAAGATCGTGAAGTCGTTTGTACGACCCGTAAATATCCCGAGCACTTGGCTGGTGGTCGTTTGAGATATTCCCGATCTTCTCCCCGAGAACCCTGACTTCTTTCAGCCGCGTTCGAGACAAAGCATTAATTTTCTTTTGAAATCTGGGAATGACAAAAATCTGAAGCGGCAACAGTGCTGTTGCGGCGATGCCCAAGACCAAATCTTGCACGAGCATGAAAGCCAGAATAGTCAGGAACGTGCCACCTTGTAACAAAGGTAATACAATGGACTCCGATGCATACCCAGCTACGGGCTCTACCTCCTGAACAATAACCGGAATTAATTCCCCGCCTCTGGGGGACGGCTTTCGAAAGCTGAATTTTGAGATATCGAGCCGTAGGCGGCGTGACATGTGTTCTGCCAATGCACCGGATTGCAAATTGACCTGGTATTTCAATCCACCATGTACGCCAATTGCCAAGAGGAACAGCATGCATAGTGCAAGCAACGTCTGCGTTTGTGACAGTTCTATACCCATATACATGATTGGGAAGTGTCCGGACTCTATGGCATTGTTGATGATTAGCTTCGGTAGTTCGAGACTCATGTAAAGTGCCGGTAGTGACGTTATTGCCAGCAGGCCCAGTTTTAGCTGTCGTTTCCATGATGCTCTGAATATGTACTGCAGGAGCGGTGTTCCGTTCTTTGAGAAGGACTTTTGAGCTTGCCACGCAAGAACAGATTTGCGGCGTTTTAAAAGCCTGTATCCCGTTGCACTGAGAATAATAATAAGTGCAACTGGAACCCCAAACACAACCAAATGGAAGACAAAATGAACCCACCAGTGTGCATCGCTTGATATGTAGTGCGTTAAACGGTGCCCCATATCGTGGACGATTTCCATCATCTGTGTCAGGTTCCTTCAAAAGGTTCGATAAAAACAGACAGGGAGGAAAATCCTCCCTGTCATATGAAGCTTAGAAAAGAAGGCGGAGACCGGTCACGAGGTAAGTTGCTTCGTAATCCTCGCCGTCGTCTTTTGCAAAGTCTGCGGTTTTGCCAAGTTTGCGTTCATAGGCAACCCCAATGTATGGTGCAACGGCTCGGTCGATTAGATCATAGCTAAGCCGCAGTCCGATTTCTGCGCTTGAAAACCCGCGCCCGACCTCAATTTCGCGATCCTCAGAGAATGCTGCATTCAGCTCAAGCGAAGGCGTGAGGATTAAACGATTGGTCAACAAGCCTTCGTACTCAACATCAAGTCGCGCACTACCGTCTCCGGTTTCGCTGACAAACAGGTCAGCGTCGACTTCAAACCATTGAGGAGCAAGCCCCATGATACCAACCGTTCCATACCAACGATCTGTTGTGCTTGGCGTATCCAGACGAATACCGGCCTTGGCATCAAAGAAGTCACTGATTGGTGTTTGCAGGACCAGCCTGTTCTCGAAGTTTTCGTAAAGGTCGTTTTTGAGATCACGCTCGCCTTCGCCTTGCCAGCGCAGCTTCAACTCATCGGTTCCGACAAATGCGTCACCATCCCAAACAAAGAGATTTTCGTCTTCATCACCTGATCGGTATTCAAACTGCTCCATTTGAATGCCATAGAAGATGTGATTGTCTGCTTTGGCAGTGAACGAGAAGGACAGGATCGTGGCAAGAACACCACCACCAATCGCGGCCAGTGTTAGGGTTTTCATTGTTATTGAACTCCATTCTCAAGTGCTGCGACGGCTGGACCGCCCTCAACAATCACTTTGCGGAACATTCCAGAAGCCATGTGATAGCTCAAATGACAATGGAACGCCCATTGCCCTGGTTCATCAACTTCGGTTTCCGAATAAACAGTCATGCCTGGATTGATATTGATGGTGTGCTTTACCGGATCCCATTTACCGTTACCGGTATCGAGGATTGACCACATCCCGTGCAAATGCATCGGGTGTGACATCATGGTCTCATTGACGAACTTGAACCGTACCCGTTCGCCATATTTCAAGCGGATAGGTTCTGCATCTTCGTATTTGACGCCATTGATCGACCAAGTATAGCGCTCCATGTTTCCCGTAAGACGCAGTTCAATTTCACGCGTTGCCGGCCGCTCCGGATACAAGGGCTTCTGTGCTTTCAAGTCGGCATAAGACAAGAACTTGCCGCCATTCGCTGCTTTTGGTGTCAAACCACTGCCAGCGGCATAGAAAGGATCATCTTTGGACATCGCCATCTGAGAGTGATCCATCCCGGCCATATTCGAATGGTCCATTCCAGCCATGCTGTTCTCGTTACCACTGCTCATTGAGGAATGGTCCATCCCGGGCATGTTCCCGTGATCCATCCCCATATCAGCCATTGTCAACAACGGAGCGTCCATGCGTCTGGCTGGCATTTCAGCTTTCAGCCCTTCTTGCGGCGACAGCGACCCGAATGCATAACCCGAGCGCCCCATCGATTCCGCCATGATTGCGTAAGGTTTATCTGCGGTCGGCTGAACAATCACATCGTAGGTTTCTGCAACCGAAATGCGGAATTCATCAACCTTGACCGGTTGAACGTTGTTGCCGTCGGCCTGCACAACAGTCATTTCAAGTCCCGGAATGCGGACGTCGAAGTAAGTCATGGCAGATGCATTGATGAAGCGCAGGCGCACACGTTCATTGGCCTTGAACAGGCCTGTCCAGTTCTGCTCTGGTGACTTTCCGTTGATCAGACCGACAAATCCCTGAACATCTTCGATGTCGGTCGGCATCATGCGCATGCTGCCCCAGTCACCACGTTCCGACAACGTCGCACCGAAGCCATTTTCAGAGACATCACTGATGAAATCGCCAAGGGTGCGTTGGTTGCGATTATAATAATCGGGCATCATTTTGAGGTTGCGCAAAATACGTGCGCCGGAATGCGGGTGCTTGTCTTTCAGGACAACCACATACTCCCGGTCGAACTTGAACGGTTCTCGCTTTTTGGGTTCGATAATGATCGAACCATACGCTCCGTCCGGCTCCTGAAAACCGGAATGGCTGTGGAACCAGTAGGTACCGCTTTGCGAGACTGGAATGCGATATGTGAATGTTTCACCAGGAGCAATTCCCGGAAAACTGATCTCAGGTACGCCATCCATCTGATAGGGGAGGATCAAACCATGCCAGTGAATGGACGTGCTTTCATCAAGATTATTAGTCACATTGATAACGGCCTCTTCACCTTCTCTCAGGCGCAAGGTCGGGCCGGGCGAAGATCCGTTATAGCCAATTGCTTTTGTTTTCATTTCCCCTGTGTCGATTGTTACGTAGTCGACTGACAGGTCATATGTTGCTGCGTTCGCTACTGATGACACAGCAATAACGCTTAGCGCACCGAGAAGGGCACTACCAAGAAACTTGTTCATTTTTTGATATCCTTTGAGCCGGGTGCGCCAGAGGGGATAGGTAGGGTTTCCCTCTGGCACAAGCCCCAAAAGCAGTGATTACTGCAGGCGTACTTTCCCAACCATGCCACTTTCATAATGGCCTGGCACGTTGCATGCGTACTCAAGTTCCGCATCTTTGGGGAAAGTCCAGATCACCTCTGCAGAATCACCCGGCTCCAAAAGCACACTATTCGGGTCGTTGTGCTTCATGGTTTTACCGTTCCCCATGTCCATTTCCATCATGTCCATGTTGATTTTGTCTACTTCAAGGGCTCCGTGTTCCATCATCATCATCATTTCTTCCTGATGATCTGCATGCATTGCTGCAGTTCCAATGTTGAATTCATGAACGAATTCACCCTTGTTTTCGATCAGAAAACGAACTGTTTCGCCACCTCGGACGATAATTTTCTCTTTGTCGTAAAAATTGTCTTCCATCGTGATTCTGATGGTGCGCCGCACATCAGATATCTCGCCTGGTGCCCCGATTTCCGATGCACCGTCATTATGACCGCCACTATGACCCGCACCCGCAAAGGCAGGTGACTGAAGACCGACAAGCGCGCCAAGAATAAAGGTTGAAACGCTAACGCGACGCATAAGGGAATTCTTGAAGTTGGGCATGTATATGCTCCTAATAGATATTCAGTAAGAAGGCCCTCGTCCCATGTTCAATCACGACAACAGTCTGCGCTGCTGTAATTCAGGCAAAACGCTGTTTCATTCGAGGAACAGTGATTGAACCAGGCAAAGGGATGTTCGGAAAATCTGAAATATCTCAGGAACGCGGAGGCTTGGCTCTAACGTCCAAACCTGCGGAAGTCAAAGTCAGGTCCTGATACCAGTATGTTACCGCAAGCACCGTTGGGCTGGAAGACAGAACACCTTCTACTTCTTTAACGAACGGGCCGCAAACCGCCATACCGCAAAGATCCGCATGCATGTCACGTCGATCATGTTGCGAGCTATCAGAAACATCGATCATGACGCCGTGATGATTGTCATGGCCATGTCCCGAACCTGCTTGCACACCCTCAACCCCCGACAGCAGAACTGTCATGGCTATCGCGATTGCAAGAAAGCAGGAAAGAATGCGCACGGAACGTTCCTTAGTGATGCATTGCAACATACGCAATATCGGGCTCCCCCGGTTTCGTCAAGTGGCAATATTGTGGCAAAGACAGACTATTTCACGAATTTACATCTGCTGCTTGAGCCATCAGCAAGGTGAAAACAATAGATTACTGCATTCGTCGCCATGAAATCACGTTATGCGCTACAGATGAACAACCTGTTGTGCTGAGTTATTCACTAATCTGCGGGTATGACTTGCTAACAATCAATTTATAGATGAAGCACAATCAAATCCTATTAAATGCTGCGTAACCCAACAATTCTCCTAGTCTCTGGATATGGGCACAGAGGTGCAGCAATAGGATTTACTGTAGTTCGATATAGACAGCATCGCATCCTTGGGATAGAAGTAAACCATGCTCAATCGCATCAGGTTTTTGACCATACTTTTGATAGCTGCTTTTGCCGTCGGGACAAGTTTCCAGACGGTCAATGCTGCTGTTATGGAGGTCGGGATGCCGATGGCGGAATTGGCAATGGACAATTGTCAGGATTGTTCTGGCAGCGGCGACATCATGCCGGACTGCGATATTGCGTGCCCTCAGGTATCAACTATCGCAATTTCGCCTGTACAAGTTGCAATACCTGCACTCGCCTCAGTCGAGCATTTCGGGCCGACAGGCAGCCTTACCGGCCGCTCAAACTCTCCCGATCCATTCCCTCCCAGAACCAACACTCTGAACTGATATCTCCTTAATCCGTTTTGGTTTGAGGATATCAGTGTCATGGGGCATCACCGCGATTTCTCATGACATGCTTCGTGCCCGCAATTTTTGTTGTGGGCCTTACAGCTTCTTCAGACAAGGTTGGAAATCATGTTTTCCGATCTACGGGTGCCAAAATGTCGGCTTTGGTCGGTATTTCTTGGCGCAGTCGCGACATGCACCAAAGCATAGCTTCAGCTTCACTCAACGAGCAGGCGGCAATCCGCCCCGGCCTTGAGCGTCCCGCTTTTACTGGTGCCCGGCCTCTGAAGATCAAACCTTATAGGATCATTGTGAGCGGGATTCGGATTACGTTCTGATGCTCCAACTCCTTGAGAAACTTGCATATGAAAAGAAATACCATAGTCGCGGGCTCTGTTTCCAGACGTGCGCTGCTTCGCGGTCTCGTGACATGTGCTGGCCTCTACCTGTTGCCAGCAACAACCCTTGCCGCGGTTAGTGAAAGCTCAAACAGTGCAATTGCTTTTGATAGCAATGCGCTGATTATTGCACGCGGGTCATTGCTTCTGTATCGCGATAGGGATCGAAACTGGATAACATTGCCGGAGATGTCGGCAGGTTCCATTCTCACACTTGCAACACATCCGGAACGGCCGGGCCGAGTTATTGGTGGTCTGGATACCGGCAGGATTGTTCTGTCTGTAGATGGCGGGAAAAGTTGGGACGTACGTGGGCAAGGACTGCCAAAAGCGGCAGTCACTGCCATCACAACTGCGGCGACAAACCCAGATACCATATATGCCGCCATTCGCGGTGACGGCTTATGGCAGAGCGATGATGCTGGTCAGTCATGGGTGTTTGTCATGGACCGGCCATGGTTAGCGAATGCCGAGCGAGATCTGACAGCACTGTCTTCAGTCGATCTGGCAACCGGAATGGGTGGGATCTGGCTATATGCCGGAACCGATACCGGTGTAACGCGTGTGCCGGATTGTTTCTGCCGTTGGCAGGATGTTCAGCCGGGCGATGCCATGGATGCTCTTGCGTCCGGAAAGCAGGCAACTCCCAAAGTACCCTTACCTGAGGGTGAACCTGTGAGTGCGCTGGTCAGTGCGGTATCGCGACCGGCCACACTTTATGCCGGATTGCCATCCGGAATTTGGCAATCGCAGGATGCGGGTGTCACCTGGTTAAAGCGTTCAGAAGTTATCGCAACAGCACTCGCGGTTCATCCGCTACGCGCTGATGATCTCGTAATTGTGAATAACGACGGGGTTTTACAAAGCCCAGACGGTGGCAGGACGTGGACCGCCATTGCGAACATATGATGATGGAGAAACAGATGAGAAAATTAGTGATTGTGACAGGTGTTGCGATTCTGGCTGTTGCCGGAAGTGCTGCATTTACAATGTTTGCTCCGGGAAAAGGAGAGGCGCAAACGAACGTGACAGTAGCTGGTGAGAGAAGCAAATCGATCACAATCTATCGGGACCCGAACTGCGGATGCTGTGATGCCTATGGCGAATATCTTGAGACCAATGGATATCAGGTTACCCGTGTCGATGATCGCGATTTCGACAAGCGATCCGTTGCCGCCGGTGTCCCGGAGCAAGGGCTGGGCTGCCATTTGGCCGAGATTGACGGATATGTCGTAAGCGGGCTGGTTCCCGCCGAGATCATTGAACGGATGCTTGATGAACGCCCGGATATAACGGGTATCACGCTGCCCGGCATGCCACCAAATGCGCCGGGCATGGCACGTGAAAAAACCGGGACGCTGAAAACCTATGCGTTCGGAGAGGACGGCATTGCCGTTTACGCCAATGAATGAGTGTTTTGGACAGATGATGGATGGTTCGATGATGGGTGGCCCGATGATGATGCTGATGATGGCAGGAGGCGGTCTTGTGTTTCTTCTGATCCTTGCGATCCTGATCATGAGCGTTCTCGCGTTGTTTAAATATCTTCGGGGCGGGAAATGAGTGCGGTATCGCCCGGATCAATGGTCACCGGATTAATGGCTGGCGTCGGCATGGCTTTGTTGTTCGGCGTGATGGATGCCAGCGCGAAGCCCGAGAATCTGACTTTTCTCGAAAAGCCGCTCACTCCGGAACAGATAGCACTGGGCAAGGATGACTATGTTGAATTTTGCGCATCGTGTCATGGCTCAAATCTTGAGGGGCAGAAAAACTGGAAGCGCCGCCTTGACACCGGGCGGATGCCCGCGCCGCCACACGATGCCAGTGGCCACACATGGCGCCATAGCGATCAGGAACTGTTTGCGATCACCAAGTTCGGGGTTGGCGCTGTCGTGCCGGGGTATGAGAGCGATATGCCTGCATTTGAGGATGTGCTGAGTGATGAGGAGATCATCGCGGTACTCGGTTATATCAAGAGTGTCTGGTCGGACGAAGAACGCGAATTCCAGCACAATCTCAATCTTAAAGACGGGAGGGCGAGATGATTGCAGTCCCCAAAGAACATCGCCCGCAGAAACGGTTCAACCGGCTGATCTATTTCTTACCGCTTGGCATAGCATTGATATTGGGTGTGGCCCTAGCGAAGGGATTAACTCTTGATCCCAACACACTCCCCTCTGCCCTGTTGGGTAGACAGGTCCCGGAATTTGACCTTCCACCGGTAAAAGGTCGAACACAAGGTTTGTCGAGTACAGATATCAGAGGTGAGGTGTCGCTGGTCAATGTTTTTGCCTCCTGGTGTGTTGCGTGTCGCGAAGAGCATCCCGTGTTTATGAAACTGGCTCGCGACGGCACCGTCCCACTGCATGGCCTGAACTATAAGGATCAACCTGACGACGCTGCAGAATGGCTCGATAGTCTTGGTGATCCCTATACGAGAACCGGCGCGGATATTAATGGACGTGTGGCGATCGACTGGGGCGTCTATGGCGTCCCCGAGACCTTCGTTGTCGATGCGAAAGGGAACATTGCATACAAGCATGTCGGGCCGGTGACGGAAAAAGTGATGGCCGAGACCATTCTGCCAAGGGTCGAAAAATTGCGTAATGAGGCCTCAGGTGCCGGAACTGCGGAGGCACCTCGATGAAGAGCCTCTTAGTGCATATGAACCTGAAAGTGGGGTTTGCCGCTGGCATCATACTGGTGGTTGTTACCACATTGACCATAGTTTCGTTACGCAACGAGAAGAATGTCACCGATCAGGCAGCGGACAATGTAAGGCAGAGTCAACAGCGCTCGTTTGTCATGCATGATGCTCCCCGGCCTCTTCCCGAGTTCGGGTTCGAAAACGTCGAAGGTCAACCCATGACATTGAGTGATTTCGAGGGAACGGTCGTCTTGCTGAATGTCTGGGCTACTTGGTGTGTTCCATGCCGGGAGGAAATGCCGACTCTGGATGCCCTGCAGGCCGAACTCGGCAGTTCGGAGTTCAAAGTCGTTGCCTTGTCGATCGACCGGGCCGGAGTGGATGTCGTGCAGGATTTCTATACCGAAATCGGTATCCGGAATCTGGACTTCTTCATCGATCCAACCATGAAAACCACGACGGCTCTGGGTATCCCCGGTTTACCGACGACGCTTCTGATTGACAGGAACGGCCGCGAGCTTGGTCGACTTGTCGGACCGACCGAATGGGCGACAGCAGAGATGATAAAATTTCTTGAAACCCACATCTACACCGATTGAGGAAGGATCCCCTATGACTGAAATACAACGGACCAAATCCGGCAATACCTCGCTTGGACATGACGTGGTTCATGCCGTTCGATACTACCTGAAGGGACGTCGCGGTTTGCTCGTGCTGGCAGGAACCGCACTTGTCGCCGGACTTGCATTTAACTGGAGCTGGCTGGTTGCCGCCGGCATCGCGCCTTTGCTCCTCTCCGTTCTGCCGTGCGTAGCGATGTGTGCGCTGGGTTTATGCATGAACAAAAAGGCCTGTTCGTCGAAAAAGAGCGCCAGCGATATCGCCCCTTCCTCCGATGAAATCCCGAAAAACAGTCTTCCCGGCAATGAGGCCGGAAGGTCCCCGGCTGCATCAGGCGCAAATATAGCGTCTTTAACTCCGCAGTCGGGACATGAGTCCACAACCGAAAGGAATGTTAAAGATGCGTAAGTCAATCAAACTCACCGCTATTGCCACAATGATGGTCGCGGGACTGGCGACAACAGCCCTTTATGCCCAGGAAGCCCAAACTCCGGACATGCAATCCCCGATGATGGAGCATGACGGCAATTCCGGCATGGGGGATATGCAGGGCATGATGGGTATGATGAAGATGATGAGCCAGATGGGTCCGATGATGGAGCAGTGTACTGAAATGATGGCTGCAATGACCGATCAAATGCCGAAGCCTTCCGACAAATAACATCGTGACATGACACCCGCCCGGGACAAATACCCGGGCGGGATTTTCTACGGGATCGTTTCATGACATCGCATAATTTCAACCGGTTACGTTTCATCCGTTCTATATTATGGGGGATGGTTGTTCTTGCTGCCCTGCTCTTTGGCGGCGCATATATCTTCCAGGCTTCCGACCGCAAGCAAATGTCGTCGGGGGCCGAAGGGACGGGAGAAGCCGCCATTCACTCTGATTTTTCCTTGACCGATCATCAGGGAAACCGTGTGACCGAAGCAAGCTTTCCGGGGCGTTGGCAACTTGTCTTTTTTGGTTTCACACACTGCCCTGATGTTTGTCCGACCACACTTGCCTATATGGCGGATGCGCTTGACCGAATGGAATCCGAAGCCGACCGTGTGGCACCGATATTCATTACAATTGATCCGGTACGCGATACACCTGATGTCATGGCTGAATATGTCGAGGCCTTTCATCCGGCGCTGATCGGATTGACCGGTAGTAAGGAGGATGTCGCTGCAGCCGCCGAGGCTTTTCGGGTCTATTACGAAAAGTTGGACGACGATACAGCACCGGACGGCTATTTGATGGCCCATTCCGGGCATCTTTATCTGATGGCACCGGATGGGCGTTACCTGACTGTCTTTCGTGAAGGAGATCAGCCGGCAGAAGACATGGCAATCCGGATTCTCGCGATCATGAATGGGAGTACAATATGAAAAGAACAGCCATCGCCCTCGTCATGACCTTGCTATCAGCACTACCGGTTTCTGCCGGAAACCTTGTCGAAATATCTGACGCCTGGGCACGTGCCACGATTCTGACATCCCGTCCGGGTGTGGCATATCTTACGATCACAAGCGCTGCGACCGACCGCCTTCTGGAAATCACCACAGCTGTGGCCGACCATGTGATGATACATGATGTCGTCACGGTCGATGATGTTCGCCGGATGCGACATGTCATGGCTCTGGATGTTCCGGCCAACCGCCCGGTCACTCTGGCGCCGGGGGCAATGCATCTCATGTTGACGGGATTGCATGAAAAACTCCGTGAAGGTGAGAAGTTTCCCATGACATTGCGCTTTGAAAACGCAGGCGAGATTAGCATTGACGTCGCCATTCTTGGCATAGCTGCCGCCGGGCCGCAGGGGGAAACAGAATGATCCGGTGGTTGTTTTTGATCCTGGCGTTGACGGCCTCACCAGCTTTTGCGAATCATCCCGGTGAACACCTTGACGAGGTGATGGCGGATAAAGAGCCATATTTTGAGGTGACAAACACCGGAAAGGTTCCAGAGATAGAACTTTTTAACCAAAATCAAGGTCGCTTTAATTTGAGCGACCTTGATGATCAGATACTTATTTTAAGTTTTGTGCCAAGGGATTGTGGTGCAGCCTGTGCAGAACAGCAAACCCTACTGGCGTCCTCTCAGGCGAGGCTGAATATTAGCCCGATGCGGGAAATGGTCACGTTCATTACCGTTCATTCCGAAGATTTTTCAGATACTCCTTCTTGGGATCTGGTGAACTGGCGGCCTGTTATGCCGTCTTCGGATATCAGTGCTGTAACTGTTGCCGATAAATTCGCCAAATTGAGCCAGCGTGACGGGTCTGCGCCGATGATTCATATTATCGATCGGAATACCCGCCATGCCGGTATTTTTCACGGCACGAGTTTCAATCAGATGAATCTGATCCTTTACGTGAACGGATTGACAAACGCTGTCCACCCCCCAAAGCCGCCTGTTGAAAAGGGGTGGCTCGATCAGTTAACAGACTGGTTCTCAAAAGTAGGAAAAGAGCCCTGAACAAAGATAGGCTTAGCACTGTTTGGTTAGCTGACCTTCCTGTTCTCTGAATACTTGGTTCCTGATTTTACGGAATACAGATTAATGCCTGAACTTTCCAATATCGGCATAATAAGCGCGTTCGCCGCAGGCCTCATATCGTTTCTCTCGCCATGCGTGCTGCCTCTGGTTCCCGGATATATCTCCTATATCGCGGGTGGTGCCTCTCTTTCGACCAGAACGGAGGCAATCCGAGTTGGTCGATTGTCATCTCTTGGTTTCAGCCTGTGTTTCGTTTTGGGCTTCACCACGGTTTTCGTCCTTCTGGGGGCCAGTGCAACAGCACTTGGTCAGGTCCTGCTCGGGTACCGGTTCGAGATGAATCTGATTGGTGGCGGCATTGTCATTCTGTTCGGGCTGTTCATGCTGGGAACGCTCCGTCCGGCGTGGATGATGCGAGAAGCACGCTTTCATCTTGATCTGCCTGGTGGGCGTGTGACTTCGGCATATGTGCTTGGGCTTGCTTTTGCGTTCGGGTGGACGCCCTGCATTGGCCCTATTCTCGGTGCCATTCTGACTGTCAGCGCCGCGTCGGCAACTGTCAGCGATGGTATTGCTTTGCTGATCGTATATTCCGTGGGGCTTGGTGTGCCGTTTCTCTTGGCAGCACTGCTTACCGAGAGTCTGTCTGTCAGATTGAAATCCATAGGACGCTTTGGGCGTTATCTCCGTGCAGCGGCGGCCTTGATCATGATTGCTATGGGGACGGCGATGATGACCGGTTATATGTCCGCCTTTGCGTTCTGGCTGCTGGAAACATTCCCGCTTTTGGGGCGCATTGGTTGACGGGCCAGGAAGAACCTTCCAACACTTAATGGCTTTCTTAGCAGTGACTTGTGCGCGCTATTTTTTGCCGAAAAATTGGAAGAAAACAGCAAAGTACACGTCGTGTGAGACACTTCGAACAAAATACTTGACCTTCCAGTGACTGGAACCTTCATGCTTGCTTAAACAGCAGACAATCAGAGGTTCAGATGCAAAACCATAATCACGTGCAAATAAAACTTGATGGCATAACCTGCTCCTCTTGCGTAGCAAGAATCGAGCAAACTCTATCCGCGATGAAAGGTGTCGGAGAAGTATCGGTCAATCAGGCGAATGAGACAGCCCGAATGAAGGTCGACAAGGCGCAAAGGCTTGTCGAGATTGCTCAAGCGCTTCAGAAACTTGGTTATGCCCCCCAATATGGCAACGTAACTCTAAGTGTGAATTCAATGTCATGCGCCTCTTGTGTTAATCGCATCTCAAAGTCGCTTGGCCAAGTCACCGGCGTAATAGACGTAGCCGTCAACCTTCCAGCTGAGACTGTAGCGGTGAAATTCCTACAGAATGTTGTCTCTCCGACTGAATTGTCCTCCCAACTGACTGCTTCCGGTTATCCATCTGAGATCAAAGAAACAACGGACAGTTCTATCAAGAATAAACAGGTTGCGCGTGAAATAGCCTACCGTACGCTTTGGGCTGCTTTGCTAACTCTGCCTATTTTTCTGACCGAAATGGGCGGTCATATCATCCCGGAACTTGCTAATGTTATCGAAAGCACGATCGGGCAGCAAACTTACTGGACGCTGCAATTTATCTTAACAACAGCAATTCTTGCCGGGCCGGGCAGATACTTCTTCATCAGAGGTGTCCCTTCTCTTCTGAAAGGTTCTCCAGATATGAACAGTCTGGTCGCACTCGGAACGGGAGCGGCTTATATATTCTCTACCGTTTCCACATTTCTTCCTGAACTTATACCTGTGGAAGTTCGCGCAGTATATTTCGAAGCCGCAGCAGTCATCATTGTTCTCATCCTGCTTGGCCGTTTTCTGGAAGCCCGTGCAAAGGGGAGGACTGGAGCGGCGATCCAAAAACTTCTGGGACTTCAAGTTATAGAAGCACGAGTACAACGCGATGGCGAAAGCGTCATTGTTCCTGTTGATGACCTTCAAGTTGGCGATGTTATTATAGTGCGCCCGGGTGAACGAATCCCGGTTGATGGTGTAATTGTTGAGGGAAACAGTCATATTGACGAGAGCATGATAACGGGCGAGCCAATTCCTGTTGCCAAACAAGCTGATTCAAAAGTCACAGGAGGAACCGTGAATGGTGCAGGAGGCTTCAGTTTTCGCGCAACTCGTGTTGGTGAAGACACAACATTATCGCAAATAATTCGGATGGTTGAAGAAGCCCAATCCACCAAACTTCCCATTCAGAGTCTGGTTGATCGCGTAACTCAATGGTTTGTACCTGCAGTCATGTTTTTTTCTGCACTAAGTGTCTTGGCATGGTTTTTGTTCGGTCCTGAGCCAGCCGTTACAATGGCGTTGGTGGCAGGTGTTTCTGTTCTAATAATAGCCTGTCCTTGCGCAATGGGGTTAGCCACACCAACCTCCATCATGGTTGGAACAGGTCGTGCAGCTGAAATGGGTATTTTGTTTCGCAAGGGAGACGCACTTCAGGAACTTCGTTCCGTTCAGATCGTTGCGCTCGACAAGACTGGTACTTTGACGGAAGGGCGGCCAGAGGTAACCGATTTTGTGGTTGCTCAAGGCTTCACAAAACTTGAAGTTTTAAGGTATGTAGCTGCTGTTGAAGCCAGATCGGAACACCCGATTGCCAACGCAATCGTATCTACGGCGCGCCGTGAGAATATTGACGCAGACCAACCAGTTACAGATTTCACCTCATTCACTGGTTACGGCGTCCGAGCAAAGGTTGATGATGCAACTGTCCTAGTTGGAACTGAACGCCTGATGCGACGAGAACAGATTGATCTCAAAGATTTTCCTGCAGTTGTTCAAAAGCTCTCACGAAACGGGCGAACAGCATTGTACGCAGCAATTGACGGACAGGTTGCTGCTGTTATCGGAGTGTCAGATCCTGTAAAGCCTTCAAGCAGGGACGTGATAAAAGCGCTTCACAGCCTTGACCTGAAAGTCGCAATGATAACAGGTGACAGTCTTGAGACTGCACAGGTAATTGCAGAGGAAACTGGAATTGATCATGTAGTTGCTGGAGTGTTGCCAGACGGCAAGGTTGCGGCCTTGAATGATCTTCGTGGAGAGGGGCGGAAGATTGCATTTGTTGGTGACGGTATTAATGACGCACCTGCTCTCGCTCATGCCGATGTTGGGATCGCGATAGGCACAGGCACTGACGTGGCAATTGAGTCGGCAGATATTGTTCTGATGTCTGGCGATCTTGGCGGCGTCATCAATGCCTTTGAAGTATCCAACCGGACGATGCGAAACATTCAGCAAAATCTGTTTTGGGCTTTTGGCTATAACACCGCACTTATCCCTGTTGCTGCAGGTCTGCTTTATCCTTTCTCTGGAATTCTGCTCACTCCTGTTCTCGCAGCAGGCGCAATGGCGTTGTCTTCGGTCTTTGTTTTAACAAATGCATTGCGGCTCCGTAAAATTGTGCCGGTAATGCGTATGTTGTGATCGCGTGATTGGATTGAGAAAGAACTGAAAAGTTCTATTAGATCGTGAGTGCGTCAAAGTACCGGTAGGAGAAGTTCTTCTCGGCAAGAACCTCTCTTACCCAATACCGGATTAAGGAGCGATTAAATGACGACCTCAAGTGATGAACAATTGGAGTATGTAGTTTTGCATGCTTTCAAACATGCCTGCAGCTGCGAAAGGCTTGATATTGCCGAATTTATGCTAAGAGCCCTTGAAAAGCTTGATCAGGAGCGAACGGAACATGACACCGTGGATCGTCCATTGATGGATGCGTATCGTGATTTGACGGCAAGCTCACAGCATCACAATAATTGATAGCTGGGGTGGTAAGGTCAATTGGAACACTTGAATTAACATTTCAAAGTATCCTTCATCTTTCAGCAAACCGAGTTTCACATGGCACGGCTTGATTCGTGTGAAGAAGAGTTGGTGGTTTTCTCAATTGGCAACTGAATGCAGCACAGGTGTTCCATGTCTGCACCCAATTAAAGAACGGGGTACAGAAACAGACTCGCCATAGGCCATTGATTGTTGCCCCAGACATTTTATCGCCTGATCCGACGCAGGAAGTACGCCAGAAATGGGCAATAGGTCATGCCGTGAGCGATTTTTGCCCGCAACGGACACTGCTCTTAACCCTTGATAGCCAGAATGCGTTTGGCGCCGTTCAGTACAATGACCCCGGCGATGGTGCCGATGATCAGGTCCGGATAATTGGACCCGGTCCACGCGACCAAAACGCCGGCGGTGATGACCCCCAGATTGATCACCACGTCATTGGCCGAGAATATCCAGCTTGCCTTCATGTGCGCCCCGCCCTCCCGATGTTTGGATATGAGCAGCAGACAACTGGCATTGGCAATCAATGCGACGAATGCGATAGCCATCATCACCAACGATTCAGGCTCACTGCCAAATACAAAGCGTCTCACCACCTCCGCTAGTGCTCCAACAGCCAGAATTAGCTGCAGAACACCAGCAAGATGCGCGGCACGCACCTGCATTCTTATGCTATGCCCAACAGCATAAAGGGCGAGCCCGTATACCGCCGCATCTGCGAAATTATCAAGAGACTCACTAATTAGGCCAGTGGACTGGGCTGCCAGGCCGGAAATCATTTCTATTAGAAATAGGAGTGCATTGATGCCAAGCAACCAGCGCAGGGTGCCTGCTTCTTGTTTGATAGAGGTAGTTGAGGCTTCGGCGGTCTTGATGGTCTCTGGATCGGCTGCGGTGCTTTCCTGAAGCGTAGCGCCTAGCCCCAAGGTCTCCAACTTTGTAGTGATAGCGGCAACTTCGCCATTGTGTACGACCTCCAACTGGTGGTTCGACAAGTCGAAGGACAAGGTCTGAATCTCCTTAAGGCCATTCAGGGCGAGGCGGATTATTCGTTCTTCTGACGGGCAGTCCATTTTTGGCACTGCATAAATACTGATCCATTGCTCTGATGCTTCGAAGGCGTTCGGTTCATCGGTATTCGATGGCGGAGGTGCATCACTACCAGAAAGGCTATCACAGAATATACTCATGACATGGTTCCACTTTAAATTACAGTGTTACCATTCAAAACTATATAGTAACTATAAGGTCAATAGGGTGGAGAGGACAAATGCGCATTGGTCAGTTGGCACGGTTAGTAGAGATCGACACACAAACAATCCGCTTCTATGAACAGCAGGGCCTATTGCCGTCGGTAGGGCGGAGAGAAAACGGCTACCGCGTCTATACCAAAAAAAGCATGGTCAACGGTTGAGATTTATCCGTCGCTGCAGAATTCTGGGTCTATCTCTGGCGGAGATTTCCGAACTACAGCAGCATCAGGATGAGCCTCATCAGCCTTGTAATGCGGTCAACGTTTTACTTGATGATCACATATCTCATGTGCAATCACAGATTGCCACTCTACAAGCGCTAGAAATACAACTCGTTTCACTAAGAGAAAGTTGCAAAGATGGACGGGATGTAGAGGAATGTGGCGTTCTTTCTGGGATCAATGATAAAGAGACGCATAAGAGGTAGAGGGGTTTTACTGTGGAACAAACCGAAAAACCAATATTTTACTCTTGCCGATTTAATTATATAAACAGAAACTTTTTTGGTTTATCTTGCTAAATACTTCCTATTTTATATATTACTTGGGGCGTATCCTTTTTTGTAATCTGGCATTCCATCATAAGTTTTTGTTGATATTTAGCTCAAGGATTTGGGAATAATTGAAATTTACTTCATTTGTTGGCATGCTGACAATGTTGTAAAAAATTGATAACTGGCCTCTTTGTCCTTTTGATGAAGCCGAACTCACAAGCTACTACTTCAAACGTGGAACAAGGCTTCCAGAACAGGGCACTCAGGCACATCTTTTCCTGAACATTGAGCTGCCGTTTCCGCCAAAACCTGTTCGATCCGTTTCAGGTCATCAATTTTTGTGCGCACGTCAGCAAGATGGCTTTCCGTACGCTGTTTGACCTCCGAACATGTTTGCAACTGACCATCTATAAGAGTCAGCAACCCCCGGATATCTTCAATCGAAAAACCCAGATCACGGGCGCGCAGGATAAACCGCAACCGGGAAACATGTGTTTCGTCATACAGCCTGTAACCCGTTTTGCTGCGCCGCGGATCGGGCATCATGCCGGTCTTTTCATAATAGCGGATCGTTTCAAGATGACAGCCTGTCACCTTCGACAATTCTGCTCGCTTTAGTCGCCTCCCGGAATTGTGATCGTCCATGTGATCAAAACCTTCTTTAATCTGTAGCAGCTACAGACTGTATCTTAACTGCGAATCGAATTCGAGGTAAATCACATGAACGATATCAAATCGGACGACCTGTTGTCGGATGACGGGAAGCAGACAAAAAGAGGTCTGCTTGCAACTGGTGGAGTGGTCGGAGCCATTCTTGCATCCGCCTGCTGTGTCGCACCACTCCTGCTTCTGATGCTGGGGGTGTCGGGGGCCTGGATCGGCAATCTGACGGCTCTTGAACCTTACAAACCACTCTTCGCGACGGTGGCTCTGATATTTATCGGGCTGGGGTTCTGGCAGGTCTATTTCAAGACCAAGCCAGCTTGTGACGACGGGTCTTACTGCGCCCGTCCGGAATCCGCACTGATCACCAAAGCCGCCCTGTGGTTCTCAACCGTGCTGGTGGGATTGGCCCTGACAATCAACTGGTGGGCACCGCTGTTCTATTAGGAGAAATCGAGATGAAACGAACAGGCATTATTCTGGCCGGGGCATTTGCCCTGGGACTGGCTGTCATATATCCGGGAGGCTACCTCCCAACTGCGGCGCTTGCTGCCAGCGCCACAGCGCAGGATGAACAAACAACCGTTTTCGACATCGAAAACATGACCTGCGCCCTGTGTCCGGTGACGGTCAAAACCGCGATGGAAGCCGTCACCGGCGTAGAGGCCGTAGACGTCAACTTCGATAAAAAAACCGCAACTGTCACCTTCGACCCGTCAGTCGCCAATGTGGAAACCATCGGGATCGCTTCGACAAATGCCGGTTATCCGGCCAAGGCGCGGGATTAAATAATGCGTGGCAACACCATTTTCAAAACCGGGATCGTCGGAACAATTTTTGCTGTGATCTGCTGTTTCACACCAATCCTTGTTGTCTCGTTCGGGGCCCTTGGACTCTCGGCATGGCTGGGCTGGATAGACTATGTCCTCATACCCGGATTACTCCTGTTCATTGCCCTGGCACTGTACGGCTACCGACAACGAGCCCGTGCGCGCGCTTGCTGCGAGACCGATACACAACCAACCACCCGGAAAGGAAAATAATATGAACAATTGTTGTTCGACCGACAAACAGGAATATGACCTTGCTGTCATCGGCGCGGGTTCGGCCGGTTTTTCGGCGGCGATTACGGCCGCTGAACAGGGCGCAAGGGTCGCACTTATCGGCAAGGGAATGATTGGCGGCACATGCGTCAATGTCGGGTGTGTTCCCTCCAAAACCATGATCCGTGCCGCAGAGGCCGTGCATGGTGCGGGGGCCGCTGCGCGTTTTCCCGGCCTCTCCGGAAACGCTCATGTCGCTGACTGGCAGTCCCTGATCAAGGCTAAAGAGGATCTGGTTTCCGGTTTGCGTCAGAAGAAATATATCGATCTGCTGCCCGAATATGATGGTATCGATTATCTCGAAGGGGACGTTATATTTAATGACACCGGTCTTCTGCTTGACGGCAAAAAGCTTGTTGCAAGAAAGACAATCATTGCAACCGGCACATCCCCGTCATTTCCCGATATTCCAGGCATTGAGAATGTCCCCTGTCTGACCAGTACAACGGCACTTGAACTTGATCAGCAGCCACGATCACTTCTCGTGATTGGCGGCGGATATATCGGTTGTGAACTGGCTCAGATGTTTGCACGGCTCGGCAGCTCGGTTACGCTGGTGACACGGTCACGGCTTCTTCCCGAAGCAGAACCGGAAATTGCTGCATCGCTCACTCAGGAGTTAAGGAATGAAGGGGTATCCGTTCGCACGGGCCTCACCTACGAGAGGGTTGAACGGAAGAATGATAAAACGGAACTGACCATTAACGTTGATGGCCAGGCCGAGGTTCTTTTTGCTGAACATATCCTGGTAACGACAGGCCGTAAGCCGAATACAAACGGATTAGGCCTCGAAACGGCCGGAATTGAAGTAAATTCGAATGGCGGAATTGTTGTGGACGCGTACATGCGGACGACGCGTCCTGATGTATATGCTGCGGGCGATGTGACCGGGCGCGACCAGTTCGTTTATATGGCAGCTTATGGCGCCAAACTTGCGGCAATAAATGCCTATAACCGTGACGAACAGACATATGACAACACAACGATGCCCTGGGTTGTCTTCACTGATCCACAAGTTGCTGGCGTAGGTCTCTCCGAGGTTCAGGCACAGAAACGGGGCTTTGTGGTCAAGACATCTGTCGTGCCGCTTGATCTGGTGCCCAGATCACTTGCCGCCCGTGATACACGCGGTTTGATAAAACTCATTGCAGATGAAGCAACTGACCGCTTGCTGGGCGCTCAGATACTGGCACCCGAGGGCTGTGACAGCATTCAGACAATGGCGCTGGCCATACGGTTTGGGATGACCGCCCAAGAACTTGGCGACACGATTTTTCCCTATCTGACCACAGTCGAGGGCCTGAAACTTGCCGCTCAGGGCTTTGCGAGAGATGTCGCCAGACTGTCCTGTTGTGCCGGGTAACACCATGCGACGATGATAAGGAATTTACAAACGTGACACCGGACCTGTTCAACCTGATCTTTCTTGCGCTGGGCTTGGGATTTTTGGGATTTATCGAGCCCTGCACGATTGGCGCGCATATGCTGTTTCTCAACAGCCAGTGTGACCGTTCACTGCGCATGCGGGTTGGGGCTCTAGCTGCATTCATGCTCGCACGCCTTCTGGTCATGGGCGGTTTCGGCGGCGTGATCGTCATGCTGGGACAACGCATGATCGGGGTTCAGACCGGGGCATGGCTGATCTTTGGGGCACTCTATATGGTCATCGGAATTGTCTTCCTGTTCGGTGCAGGGGGACGGTTTCGGCGGCGTATCCGGATTGCGCCAGTCGGATGGCGGATCACGAAAAACCCATGGGTTCAGGGCGTTGCGTTTGGCCTGAATATTCCCGCCTGCGCCGCGCCGATCCTTTTCGGCCTGATGGGGGCCGCAACCGCAACAGGCTCCGCCGCAAAGGGTTTCATTCTGATGGCGGTCTTTGCGCTGTCGTTGTCACTTCCATTGGTACCGTTTTCGGTCGTGCCGCAACTTACTTCGCTTCTTGTCGGACTTGCAGACTGGATGCGTCCGCGCCGCTGGTTGACCGGCTTTGTTTTCGTCGCCCTTGGCCTATGGTCAATCTGGTTCGGGCTATTTGTCAATCTGGCAGACTGGGCAAAGGCATGAACTTGGGGAGGCGCCTCTCTGCTGATCTGCGGAAGTGATCTGTCGTAAGTGGGATGATTTATGGAAGATGGGAGACATGTGCATTAGGAGAGGCTTGGCGTAGACACCACGATTGATGTAAAAGGCTTGTTAAGAGTCTTCCTGTGTCGTGGAAGGCCCATTACGTATCAGAACCTTCTGCTTGTGTCATACGTACTGCCTGGCGAATTCTTGAAGCCGTTTGTCGTTCCATCTCGCGCATTTGAAGCAGCATTGCTGCCATCAGGTCTCTCGCCGTCCCGGTTTCCTGTTTTAATTTGGCGATTTCCTGACGCAGACTCATGATCTCATTTTGTTTTGATGATTTTGCTGTTGCCTCAAATGATTTCAGTCTCTCAAGCACTTTGGGATATTTGTACAGTGTTGTCCGGCTATGCCCGGCTTCGCGCGCAACCATACTTTTGTTGATTTTGGGTGTATTGCTGGAATTGGCTTTCAGAGCATGACGCGCGAGGAGCCGATCAATCGCCATCATGAATGCGGCTTCAACAGATGTGGGTGACATGGTTTCATTACCCGGGATTGTTGTTTTCTGCAGCTGCAGCTTCGGTGGTTTCAAGCTTGTTTAGCACCATAATACATTGTTCGAGGCGTTGTTTGCAGAGTTGTGCGAGAGCAAAGTCATCATTGGTTGTTGCCGTTTTCAGATCATCTTGCAATTTGGCCCGGCGGTCTTTCCAGAAGGGCAAATGAGTCTCGTCAAGGACAAGGTTTTGACATTCCCAACATAAATCCGGGCGTGCGGCCGACCATAGCGGCGCACTGATCACCCATCGGGCAGAGCAACCGATGGTACAATTCCCGGTTCCCTGTCGAAACAGGCAGGTTCCGAGGGATGTCTTTCCCCAGCGAATATCATGTGCCCGTATACCCGAGGTACGAACCAGTTCTTCAATATCGCGTGGGCGGTCATCTTCGGGACGGTTGTCCAGAGATTTTCCGAGTTGATTCGCAGTCTCTTTCAGTTTTCCACTGAGGGCCCCCGAGACGTTTTTTCTGCCGGCAATCATTTCGCCAATGAGAGAGACCGTTGACTGAACCGCAGCATCATCAAGGATCTGTTTCAGTTCTGGATCCGCATTTATATATCCCTGTTCCGTCATCGCCATACTGATGTGTTTGAAATGCTCCCGAAGCACCGGGAGCATGCAGCTGTCGCTTCGGATGACATATTGGGCGAAGGATTTGCGCCATTGATGAGAAGTAACAGTCCAATCCTTAACACCGCTTCTGACAAAGAACCTTCTCTGGCAGCGATTGACCCAACTTAAAGTATGGGCTTTCACATCTTTGGTCAGGCTTTTTGTTCGGCTAAAACCGACAATCAGTTCGTTGATGTTTCTTCGAGTGCGCCAGGGGGCGTACAACCTTTCGATGACAGATATTGCCTTGACCGGAACAGGAAGGTGATCACTCCCGACCGGGCGCAGTCCGGTGACCCAGGTGACCGGGCGAGGCGTTTTCGTCGTCTTGTAGATATGACCGGAAAGATAAAATATCTCATGAAGACCGCTGGCCGACGGTTCAATTTTTATGCAATCGGGCAAGGTATTTTGTGCCAGTGGCGTATCAGAGGCTTGCAGTCCCAGCAATTCACTCACTCTGATACCCGTCAATCCCTGGATGAGGATCAGGCACGCGTCAGTCAGAGAGTTGATGCGATCCCGTAAATGCTGCCTGTCTGGTGCATATTTTTCGGCAACCAGCAGGTCTTTGGTGTCCGCGAAATGCCGAGCCTGTAAAATGATATCCTCTGCTTCATCAAGCATGCGCAAGGCACTGGTCATTATGTGTAAAAATATGGGGTCCGGGACGGGCGGGACGGATCCCTGTTCCCTGCCTGCCAGCTGTTTCGCGACCTCGAACGCCGTCATGCCATGCCAGGGGGCGCTGCCCGGTACAGGAATTCCGGCTTTTGCCAGAACAGGGGCCTGATATCCCAAAGAAACAGGTAATGCGAGATGTTCCATAAGATACAGGGCATTGAGATTGGCTTTATCGCGTTTATCAATCAGCAGGTCATCAAGATATTGGGCGAATGCGTTGGTATCAAGCGCGCCGAAATGAGCGTAGCCGGATTTGCCCATCCAGCGGGCAAGATAATGAACCCGCCGGGAGAGCTTGCCCATTGAGCCCGGCTTGTATCTATGTCGCTGTCTTGGGTCGACAATCAATGACCAGACCAGTCGACGATGCGCGTCGAGCAATATCGCCCATTTAGGATCAACGAATTTACTGCCGTCCGGCATGATGAAATCCCAGCGTATGGTGCTGGCTGCAGCGTCGTGACCTGGCGTCAGATTGTCGAAGAACCATCTGTCATCAGACCAGCGGGAATGGCGGTTGATCCTCGTTTCCCGCAGATCTTCCGCTGCCATGAGATGATATGCTGTAGCGGTTTGTATAGGGTTCATGTCATTCGATCAGAATGGCGTGGGTTCTTTGAATGTTTTTGGCCTCATGCCAAACACTCTTGGCCGGGAACTTGCTGAGCCAATTGTTCAGGGCCTTTTGTACCGTTGACCAATATAGCCAGCGACCTGGCGGTAAATCGTGACGTGCTTTCTCAATGGCATTGTGGAGATGAAGCAGTTGTGCCAAAGCGTGTGAATTGTCGGGGATCACGGCGGCGCGAGGACATAGCGGACACTCTCCCCAGGCGGTGCAGAGTTGTCCTGTGGACTGGGATGCGAGAGGAGAATCATAGGGGTCGGTGCATTCAAACCCCGGCGTTGCGGCGCGACCTGTATTGTTTGGAAGATTGATACGGTCATCGGACTTTCCAGATGTCCGGATATATCGTTCCCGTCGGTTCAAAAGATTGCCCAATGTTTCCCGTCTGCGGTGCCGGGCCGCTTCCGACACATAATGCGTTTCCGTTGTCTCTGTGTGCCAATGATTGAGAATTGCCTGTTGTGCCTTGATATCCCCGTTACTCAGTTGATTGACAATCTCCGAGATGGTGGGGCGAATGTTCGACAAGCTGAAATCAGGGAGTTGATTATCTTTTCTGAAAGCAGAAAGTGCGTTAGGGAAGGTGCAGGTTGCATTGAGATAATGATGAGCCCTTCCGTAATTTCTGCCCTGAAATATGAAGAGCATATCATGGTCGGGATCGTGCTCGGCATTTGGGAGGCGACGGGTCAGCTTTCCGACATTGTTGAAAATGGAAATCGGGCTATCAATCTCTGTGCTATCCTGAGGATAGGTTCGAACCTGATCGCCTCGCGCGCGTTTCTTCCCGCCGACCACCCGATATCTCGGCGCCAGTTCGGCACTTCCTTTAAGTAACGAGCTCTCCCGAAGGGCGGATTTTCGTAAAGCCAGTATGGTTTCCGGATTGAAGGCCGTCCTGATTGCCATCATCACGACAAACGGGACCAGAGAGCGCTTTGTTGCATACAGCCACGGAGCAATACCCTTGATCCCTCCGAAAAACTCGATTTGTCGTCGCCGGCCATCGCCGTCAGCAAAGAATTGTTTGCTGTTCGTCACATAGCCACCATAGCGGTCTTCAATGATTGCCAGCAATGTTTCAAGTCTATGCTCGGTGGGTGAAGCACCCGCCTGCAGGCGTTCTCTACCTGATTTAATAAAGTCGTTTCCTTCTTCCCATTTGCGCATCGATGTCTGCATTTCTTTGATGCAGGCGCGCTCAATCGTTACAAGATCGGTGATAGCCAAAATTGGTCGATGAGCAATTTGCTCGTTTATTCCAGGCCAGGGATTTGGCTGGATATAAGCATCCCCAGGGACTTCGCTTGTATATTGTGGATTTTGTTTAAGATAGTGCAATACAACACGGAGTGGGGAGATTAACCCGGCTTTCGTTTTGCTTGTAAGCTGTTGGGTGTCGAGCCAGAAAATGTACTCATTAAAAAGAGTTGTGGTCAGATCCGACAGTTTAAAATGTGCTTTTCCCTGTTCGCACATAAAAGCAAAGAAGCGATTGAGAGCTTGAACCTTGTTGACCTGGGTAGAGGGACCAAACTTGCGAATATGCGAGAAAATGGCCGTAGCAAACGGAACAGACAGATGTTCGGCTTTCAGCCAATCGTCGCTGACATTGATCTGGGCACTGCCGCGGTTGGATTTTGCGGTACGGGGACAGTTTAGCGTGAGTTGACACAGTTTTCCGTCAGGTGACAGCTTTTGGATAACCCCGTATTCTCTCTCTTCCTTTTCCGGACGGGCCAGGTTGTTCCTGTCGAAGGCAGGTGCCGCACCCGGGCGATACGTGAGAAAAGATCTGTCCATGCGCTTTCTAGCCATCGCGTAGGGCCTTGAGATACGTATTCAGGGTATCTGTCATGAGTGCTTCCCGAATTTGTACACTCCGCAAATATGTATTGATTGTTGTCGTTATGTGACTATGGCCAAGCAATGTTCGCAGGCTGAGCCAGGGTTCTGCTTTGCCCGCGCGAACCAGTTCAAAATACATGGTAACCGCAAAGGTATGACGGAGGTGATGAAAGCTGTGCAGGGCTTCAGGTCTGTCTAAGGGGCTGGTTGTGCCGTTTTTATGGGAAGGGCATACAAGACCGGCTTTCAGAACCGCGCGCTGAAAGTGGCGCCAGATGGAATGAGCTGTCATTGCTTCACCCGGATTTCTTTTGGCATGGGCGTGATTGACAAAAAGAGCCTCGACAGATGTTTTCGCGCGTCGAACCGCACGGGCCCGTTCTGTTTTTACGTAATGTCGCAGATCATCATGGATTATGCCCGGTACGACAACTGTGCGCGGCTTCAGGCCTTTGGTTTTGTAAAGAGGCAATGCGACGTTGCTGTAGCTACCATCTTTCTTGAGATTCTTGTATTGCGACAGAGTGAGGTTGGCGCATTCGTCAAGTCGCATTCCTGTGGCGACAGCAAGGCTGGCAATGAGCCGGTCTCTGCATGGACGACGATCAGCTTTGTCTCCGGGGATCGAACCAAGTTCGGCGAGCACTCGTTGAAGAGCTTCGGGAGAAAATGCCTCAGCCGTTTCACTGTTATAGGTTCTCGGAAGCAGTTTACTCGTTTTGACCGTATTGTCGCCGGATTGAACATGCGCCATCCGGGTAATTGCATAATTTCGGGGTTTGATACGTTCTTCGTAAAACTCTTTCGCATCAAATTCAATCAAGCCTTGTCTGGACGCCCATTCATAGAAGTCAACGATGGTGCCAAGCCTGCGGCGTACTGTTGCAACAGCATATCGTTTACCGGTTTTAGGTGATTTGCTGCATAAAAGCTTGTCGCGATATAGTTCGATGTCATCGAAACAAGCAGCGTCCCAATCCCTATGAATCAAGCCTAGATATGTGAACCACTCATACAGGTCATAGGTTAAAGCTGTTTGTGTGTTTCCTACCGAGGGAATTCTCGAGGACCGGACGCATTTGTCATGGAGATAGAATAAGACCGGCTCAACAATTCTGCATCCGTCATAGACAAGATAGTGGAAACCGGTAGGGAGACTGTGGCTCTTCACTTGATCCCACTCGGTATCGCGGATGATCGTTGCAGGTCGAACGACATCCGCTGTTTTGGCAACCGTGTAGTAGGGAACTGTCAGCATGCTTCCCTCATTCCAAATGTCGGGCACCGGGTTTTGTTTGTCATCTTGAGGCTGTGATATCAGACCTTACCTGCACCGCCAGCATGCTGGCGGTGCAGGTAAGGTCTGTAGGCACAGTGGCAGCTAAACAGCCATGTTAGCAAGGAAGTTTGTGTATGTGAACAATGTTAGTAATGTCATATAACGTTGCTCGATATCACCACATCCGATGGTGAAAATGTCCCGGCACTTGTCGGACCGACCAAGCAGGGTGATATCTATGTCCTTGATCGTCGAACGGGCGAACCGATCATTCCGGTTAGGGAAGTTCCCGCACCTGGCGGTGCCATCCCGGAAGATTTCACAGCGCCGACACAGCCGGTATCGGACCTGACCTTCATGCCCGAACCGCTGACGGAAAAGGATATGTGGGGCATTACACTGTTTGATCAGCTGGCATGTCGCATTCAGTTCCATCAGTTGAAATATGAAGGCCGTTATACCCCGCCTTCTTTGGAAGGGACGCTGGTTTATCCCGGTAATTTCGGCACATTCAATTGGGGCAGTGTGGCGATTGATCCCGAAAAACAGATCATGTTCGGCATGCCGACATATCTTGCTTTCACATCGCAATTGATCCCACGCGACGAAGTGCCGCCGCGCGGTACGGAAAAAGCCAGCGAGATGGGGATCAACCGCAATGAAGGCGCGCCTTATGCAGTCAGTATGGGGCCATTCCTGTCACCAGTTGGCGTTCCTTGCCAAGCTCCGCCATGGGGCTATGTCGCGGGGGCGGACCTTCGCACTGGCGAGGTTGTTTACAAGCATAAAAACGGTACGGTTGAGGACATGACACCCTTGCCATTACCGTTCGAGCTTGGTGTGCCAGGTATCGGTGGTCCGATCATCACCAAGGGTGGTGTGGCGTTCCTTGGTGCGGCGGTTGATAACTACTTCCGTGCCTATGACGTCACCACGGGCAAACAGCTTTGGGAGGCGCGGCTGCCTGCTGGCGGGCAGTCAACGCCGATGACCTACACCACCGATGACGGCACACAATATGTGCTGATCGTTGCTGGTGGGCACGGTTCCATCGGAACCAAGGCCGGTGATTACGTGGTGGCCTATAAACTGCCCTAAGCACGTTTCGAATATCTGTAAAAAGCGTCCGGTTTGTCCGGGCGCTTTTTGTTTGGGACAATTCAAATCGGGAATCGCAACTGGCGTTTTGCGAATTTGTAGGATGCTGATCACCCCAAACTCAACCTTTGGGATCAAGCTGTTCGCAAAAATTTTGCTGATCTTTTGCTTGACCGCAGGGGGAGTAAAAAATGCCTTTGCCGCGAATCATTGGATATCCGGGATTGTAACGGAACTGATACAATTGATTGACGGTTTTTTATCCATTCACACTACATATTGTGTTTTCAATCGGGCTTTGAGCAGGCATAACCATTTTCAAACGGGCATTGGAAACGGCTATTTTTCATGATCTGGCAGGCCGTCAACCGGGGCCGGATCAGGCAAACGCCGTTTGATGAAGATAACAAACAGGAAGCGGATCGCCGCCAACGTGCGACCGTTCAGGTAAGGGGACTACAAGCATGAAGATGCTGGATGTGGTGCAGCACGAAAAAGGTGCGCGCGTTATTGTTGATCGTTCGCGCGATGCATTGCTGACTGACTTTGGCAAGGCGGTTTTGAATGACCGTTATCTGATGCCGGGCGAAAGCTATCAGGATCTGTTTGCGCGCGTTGCCAGCTACTATGGTGACAACGAAGCGCATGCGCAGCGTCTTTATGATTATATTTCCAAGCTCTGGTTCATGCCCGCCACTCCGATCCTGTCGAATGGCGGGACCACGCGAGGCTTGCCGATTTCCTGCTTCCTGAACGAGGCAGACGATAATCTTGGCGGTATTGTCGATATCTGGACAGAGAATGTCTGGCTTGCGGCACGTGGCGGCGGAATCGGTTCATACTGGGGCAATCTGCGTTCGATTGGGGAAAAGGTCGGCAAGAATGGCAAGACGTCCGGGGTAGTGCCGTTCATTCGCGTGATGGACAGCTTGACACTGGCGATCAGTCAGGGATCGTTGCGCCGCGGATCGGCCGCGGTTTATATGCCGGTCAGCCATCCAGAGATCGAAGAGTTTTCCGAGATGCGCCGCCCGACCGGTGGTGACCCGAACCGCAAGACGCCGAACCTGCATCAGGGCGTTGCGATTTCGGATGCCTTCATGCGTGCGGTCGAAAATGATGAAGAATGGGCGCTGACATCCCCAAAAGACGGGCATGTTGTCCGCAAAATCAGCGCGCGTTCATTGTGGATACGTTTGCTGACATCGCGCGTTGAAACAGGCGAGCCCTATATGCTGTTCATCGACACCGTGAACCGTGCGGTGCCGGAACACCACAAGCTGGCCGGGCTTAGTGTCAAGACGTCGAACCTGTGTTCGGAAATCACGTTGCCGACCGGCAAGGATCATCTGGGCGGGGATCGTACTGCTGTTTGCTGCCTGTCGTCGCTGAACCTTGAACATTATCTGACCTGGAAGGATGACACGCAGTTCATCGAAGATATTCTGCGTTTCCTTGATAACGTGCTTCAGGACTTTATCGATCATGCGCCCGATACCATGGCGCGTGCGAAATATTCCGCGATGCGTGAACGTTCGGTTGGTCTTGGCGTGATGGGCTTCCATTCCTTCCTTCAGGCGCAGAAAGTGCCGCTTGAAGGGGTAATGAGCAAAGTCTGGAACAAGCAGATTTTTGATCACTTGAAAAAGCATGCCGATGCTGCGTCCGAGAAGTTGGCGGAAGAACGCGGTTCGTGCCCGGATGCGGCCGAATACGGCATCAAAACCCGTTTCTCGAACAAAACCGCGATTGCGCCGACCGCATCGATTTCGATCATTTGCGGCGGTGCTTCGCCGGGAATCGAGCCGATGGCGGCGAACTCCTACACCCACAAGACGCTTTCGGGCTCGTTTAACGTGCGTAACAAGTATCTTGCCGAGGTTCTGGAAGAAAAAGGTCGTAATACTGAGGATGTCTGGACATCCATCACGGTGCATGAAGGGTCGGTTCAGCATCTTGATTTCCTGTCTGATCTGGAAAAGGACATCTTCAAGACTGCGTTCGAGCTGGATCAGCGCTGGCTGATCGAACTTGCCGGTGATCGCACGCCGATGATTGATCAGGCACAGTCACTGAACATCTTCCTGGCGTCGAATGTTCATAAACGCGACCTGCATCAGATCCATTTTCAGGCATGGAAAAAGGGGGTCAAAAGCCTTTATTACTGCCGGTCGAAATCGATCCAGCGGGCCGAGGTGGTTGCGAACATTCCGGGGCGTGCGAAGTCGAATGATGCCGATATGCCAAGCCCGGAAAGCTCGTTTGAAATCCCGGCACTGGTTGCGGCCGCCGCCGCACAGGCAGCCAGCGAACCTGACTATGATGAATGTCTCGCCTGCCAGTAAGGCGGCTTGAGTACACAGAAATTTTGCGAGAAGTGACGATATGTCTGACGATAAAGTAATTGATCTTCTGACGGAAAACCCGGTCTACAAGCCGTTCCGTTATCCGTGGGCCTATGAGGCGTGGTTGACCCAGCAGCAAATTCACTGGCTGCCCGAAGAAGTGCCGCTGGCCGATGACGTCAAGGATTGGAACCACACGATTTCCGATGCCGAGCGCAACCTGCTCACGCAGATTTTCCGCTTTTTCACTCAGTCGGATATCGAGGTCAATAACTGCTATATGCGCCATTATACGCGCGTATTCAAACCAACCGAAGTCCAGATGATGCTGGCGGCATTTTCCAACATGGAAACCATCCATGTAGCCGCCTATTCGCACCTTCTTGATACCATTGGCATGCCCGAAGCCGAGTATGAGGCCTTCTTCCAGTACAAGGAAATGAAGGACAAATACGACTATATGCAAATCTGGGGCATTGGTCCGGAAGACGAGTATACCGACGAGCATGGCGACCTGCGTTTAACCACACAGGGCAAGCGGAACATCGCGAAGACGCTTGCGGTGTTTGGCGCCTTTACCGAAGGTTTGCAGCTGTTTGCCTCATTTGCGATGCTGATGAATTTCCCTCGCTTTAACAAGATGAAGGGCATGGGGCAGATCGTCACATGGTCTGTGCGCGATGAAAGTCTGCATTGCGAAAGCATCATCCGCCTGTTTCGGACATTCTGCAAAGAGAACCCGGAAATCTGGGATGACGAAATGCGCAGCGACCTGATCGAGGCCTGCAAAACCATCGTCAGTCACGAAGATGCGTTTATCGATCTGTCGTTCGAAGCCGGTGCGGTGCAGGGACTGACAGCGGAAGATATCAAGAAATACATCCGCTATATCGCTGATCGTCGCCTTAGCCAGCTTGGTCTTGAGGAGCAATACGGGATTGAACAGAACCCGTTGCCTTGGATGGATGCGATGCTGAATGCGGTCGAGCACACCAACTTCTTTGAAAACCGCGCGACGGAATATTCAAAAGCCGCAACGCGCGGTACTTGGGACGAAGCATTTTCCTGATCCTGGTCACGGAACGAATATCATGCAAAAGGCCGCCTTCGGGTGGCCTTTTGTATTCTGGTTCAGGGAACAACCAATTCCTGTAGCCGTTTGTCAACACGTCTGATTTCTTCAAGGCGCAGCTTTGGTTCAAGATTGGTAATTGCCGTTGCCGGGTCCATTTCAAGTTCGACACCGGGTGGCAGGGGGCGTGGGCCAAGGGCTGAACGGCGTAGCCAGTAATAGGCATCTGCATAATCCTGTTCTATACCCCAGCCGCGTTCCAGCATCGCGCCGAGCATGAATTGGGCGGCATGCATGCCTTTTTCGGCGGCGATCCTGTAATAATGGGCGGCTTCAACATAGTTTTGTTCCGCTCCACGACCGTGAAAATACTGTTCGCCAATCAGAAAGGCGGCATCGGTATTGTTCCCGTTGGCACGAAGAGCACGTTTCAAGAATTCTGTGGCGCGGAACTGGTCATAGCGCAGCCCCCAGCCATTGAAATACATCAGCCCAAGATAATAGATTGCATTTGCATGATTAGAGCGTGCTGCAAGGGCAAACCAATCTGCCGCCTGTCGGTAGTCCTGTGGTCCGGCAAGACCGCGATAGTAAAGCAGGCCAAGCGCATATTGCGCACGTGGATCGTCTTCCTGTGCGGCAACGCGCCACTGTGCGCGGGCCATCTCATAATTCCCCGCCTGATAGGCCTTATAACCACTGGTGTAGTCGGCCTGTGCCGGTGGGGCATGAAACGTATATGCCGCCAGAACAAGAAAACCACACAGGATGGTGCGATTGCCGCGATTGGGCGAGAAGAAAGCAAGTATGGAAAGGAGCAAAAGGCGAAACCGATCTTTAACGGGATTTGAACAGCGGGACGACTTTGCGTGCACGTTTTTCAACGGCATCAAGAACGTTCTGGATTTCCGAGCTTTGTTTAATTTTTTCACCGCTGTGAAGTGCTACGAAATGCCCGGCATTCTTGTGATCCGCACCAAGTTTGATGACGGTGAAGATGGCTGTTTCGTGTGAGGAACGGAAGATGGAGAACATGGCCATGCCATCAAGATGATCAATGGCATAGTCGCGCCATGCGCCACTTGCGACTTGTCTGGAATAGGTGTTCATGAGCTGCATCAATTCAGTCCGGTCGAAATGCACAACGCTTTTGGCTTTGCGGTACTGAGCCAGATTGAACAATGTACCCATGTCTTTCTCCGGACGTAATTTCAAAAGGCCGGGATAGAGCGTTTATGACGCTCTGATGACACGGTAGCGCGGTTTATCCGCAGCCTCAAGTTTGAAAGGGCCGGGATATGAAAATTTTTACAAATATATGTGGGATTTCAGTTGGTTGAGGCGATTACAGGCTGCGTGAGCGTGTTGGCGGCCAGTCAACGGTTTGTGCACCGGTGTTATAAGGATCGGGTGTGCGATAGCAGCTGACGGCGGCCAAGGTGCGATAGCAATAAAGTGGCGGTTCCGGGACCGGGTCCTTTTTGCAGTATGATTTGCCATCGATCTTGCGGATGGTCGAACAATCGCGGCCAGTCGAAAGGGAAACGACGTGGTCAATCAGGGTTTTGTCGGTGTTGATGATGCTGACAACGTCGAGCGCGATATACCATTCAACACCGGTGAAGATGTGTGTACCTGCAATGTCGGATGCGGTGGTATCGCAGCCTGAGACCCCGGCACCAAGCAGCGTTGCGAATAATCCAGCCAGAACGCGCTGACGGATTATTCGTTTCGCCTCTTGTCGGCTTTGGGCCTTGTGCAAGCTTTTCATCCTGATCTCCGTGCATCGACCGGTCAGTATTTGCCCGGTAGCGATTAAAATTCCGTTTCCCGAATTTACAAATGCAATCCATGTGCCGTTTTGGGTGAAGCAGATACTGTTTTTGATGTTGGGACGGATTGGCCACATTTCAGCCGGGTTTGGCAATTAACCGGACGGCAGATTATGATTTTGGCGGCAGATTTTCGTTCGGGTTAAGGTCTGGTCCTGCATCGCAGGCGGCAATTCTTTCCTTTGATGGTTGTTCACTGGATCAAAAACAACGTGATGGGTGGCAGTTTTGCGCGTGAAATACAGCATTGCGGGATTTAATTGCGATATTGGCGGCTCCTGATGTGCAGCGGACTTGACCCCTTGCGTACTGGCGCGTTAAATCCTTGCCGGAATTAATTCTGACAAGCGGGCAGGTTGCCCGCTTTCTTTTGATCGGATTGGAGCGGTTTTCGTGGTTGATATTTTCCAGGAAGTCGAAGAAGACCTCAAGCGCGAGCGCAATGAAGCGCTGTGGCGCAAATACGGCAAATACATCGTGGGTGTGGCGGCCGTGATCGTGCTGGGTGTTGCCGGACGTGAAGGCTGGAAAAGCTACGAGGAAAATTCGCGCATCGAAAACGGCACGCGCATGGCAAATGCCATTGAACTGGCACAGGCTGGTGAAGAAAAGCAGGATGCGGCACTGGGTGCGCTTGATGCGATCATTGCCGATGGCGATGCCGGTTTTGTCGCCCTTGGTCATTTCCAGAAGGCGGCAATTTATCTTCGCGCCGGGGCGAAAGATTCCGCGGTCGCCGAGCTTGAGGCAATTGCGGGTAACAGCGACGTCGAAAAGATCTATCGCGATCTTGCCGTGGTTCAGATTGCGATGAACAACGCCGACGCATCAAATGCCAAGGATTTGGTTTCGCGTTTGGAACCGATCGCTGTGCCTGAAAATCCCTGGTACTACTCGGCACGTGAAATGATCGCGATGCTTCATATCGCAGCAGGCGAGGTAGAGGCAGCAAAGCCGCTGCTGACCGAGATTGCCGATGACAGCGAAGCACCGTCAGGTATGCGCGCCCGCGCAAGTGAAATTCTGAAAGCCGTTGGCGCCTGATTGGCGGGAATGGCACAGGCAACCTGTTCACAGGGACTGGATCAGAGGATATGGTTTTGAGACCACGCAACATTAAATCCCTTTTGTGCGTCATGGGCATGTCGGTTGCCGTTTCGGCATGCTCAAGCTGGCTTGGAGAATCCGAAGATCCGCCGCTTCCCGGTGAACGCCTTGCGGTTCTATCACTTGAAAGCACGGTTCAGCCGGATGCCGAATTGAGCGATCAACGCGTGATCCTGCCGGAACCGGAGCCAATGGAAGACTGGCCGCAGAACGGTGGTCTGCCAAGTCATGCCCTGCATCATGTCGGTCTGGACAACGATGTGCTGCGTCAGGATTGGTCTGTTGGTATCGGCGAAGGATCGATGGATGACAATCTTCTGCTCAATCAGGCGATTGTAGCGCGGGGTGTGGTGTTTACAATTGATGCCGACGCCGTCGTTCGTGCGTTCAGTGCCAAATCGGGCAAGCGTATCTGGTCGCTTGAACTGGCGAAGGACGAGGACGAAGACAGCACGCTTCTGGGGGGCGGTCTTGCCTATGAAAACGGTATTTTGTACGCGACGACCGGCTTTGCCGAGGTAATCGCGATTGATGCTCCCAGTGCAACCGTGATGTGGCGCTCACAGGTAACCGCCCCGATGCGCGGCGCGCCGACGGTTCGTGGCGGGCGCGTGTTCGTTGTGACGGTTGATAACCAGACTGTCGCACTGAACGCTATGACCGGCGAGACACTTTGGAGCCATCGCGGCGCATCTGAAGGTGCTTCCTTTATCGGTGGTGCAAGCCCGGCGGTTGATCAAGGGGTTGTTATTTCGGCTTACACGACCGGTGAAATGTACGCGCTTCGTGTTGAAAACGGTCAGGTGATCTGGTCCGATGCGCTGGCATCGGCGGGGCGCACCGATGCGGTTTCGGCGATTGCCGATATTCGCGGTCTTCCGGTGATTGACAATAATCTGGTGATCGCCACCAGTAATGCCGGTTTGACGGTTGCGATTGACCTTCGCACCGGGTACCGCGTCTGGGAACTGGAAGCCGGAGGCATCCAGTCGCCGTGGGTTGCGGGCGATTATGTTTTCATCCTTACCAACACAAATGACCTGATAGCCTTGCGTCGAGACACCGGACAGGTTAAATGGGTGACTGCTTTGCCGCGTTTTGTCGATCCCGAAGATCAGGAAGGCCCGATGGTATGGACCGGTCCGGTCCTGGTTGGTGACCGGTTGATCGTTGGAAACGAGCAGGGCGAAATCATGACTGTTTCCCCGTATAGTGGCGAGATCATTGGCAAGGATGAAGTTTCCGGCCCGATCACCTTGCCGCCGTCTGTTGCGGGTGACAGTCTTTACTTCCTGACTGCGGATGCCGATCTAATCGCGTATCGCTAACAGGTAGAACACAGTTTTTGCGAAAGATCCGATCTTTTGCCTGATATGCGCGTGCGCCGGAACGGGGTAAACTGCCCCTCGGCGCACATCGCCGTTTTATAACAATGAGTCTGAAAGTCAGATGTCGCTGAAAGTAGCCATTATCGGTCGCCCCAATGTCGGGAAGTCGACCTTGTTTAACCGTCTGGTCGGCAAGAAGCTGGCGCTGGTTGATGACCAGCCGGGCGTCACACGTGATCGCCGTTATGGCAGGGCGCGTCTTGGCCATATGGGTTTCGATATTATCGATACCGCCGGTCTGGAAGAGGCATTTGACGATTCAATCGAAGGCAAAATGCGCCAGCAAAGCGAAATGGCCTTTGAAGAATGTGATATTGCGTTTTTCCTGATCGATGCGCGTGCGGGCCTGACCCCGCTTGACAATCACTTTGCCGATTGGCTGCGCAAACGCAAGAAGCCGGTTTATGTGATTGCCAACAAGCACGAGGGCAGGGATCAGGATGCAGGTCTGTACGAGGCTTATGGCCTTGGTCTTGGCGATGTTGCGCCGATTTCAGCCGAGCATGGCCTTGGCATGGAATTGCTGATAGATATCATGCGCCCCCATTGGGAAGAATATCGCGATAAGCAGCGCAAAGCGCGCAAGGAAGGCGATATTGCTGCCATCGATGACGATTTCGAAGATGACGAGATGGACGAGGACGATGGCTCTTTCCCGTCCTTTGAAATCGAATATGACGAAGACGATGAAGGCGAGGAAGAAGTTGTTCGCAAGGACAATTCGAAAATCCAGCTTGCGATTGTCGGCCGTCCAAATGTGGGTAAATCAACCCTTCTGAACCAGCTTTTGGGTGAAAACCGGGTAATGACTGGTCCGCAGGCTGGTTTGACCCGTGACTCGATTGCCGTTGACTGGTCCTATGAAGGCCGTCCGATCCGTCTGGTCGATACCGCCGGAATGCGCCGCAAGAAGAAGATTGATGATCGGGTTGAAAAGCTGTCTGTGACCGATACCTTGCGCGTGATCCGCTATGCGCAGGTGGTTGTCATTATGCTCGATGCGACCAATACGCTTGATAAACAGGACCTGACGATTGCGCGTATGGTCCTGGAAGAAGGTCGTGCGCTTATCATTGCGGTGAACAAGTGGGATGCGGTCAAAGACAAATCCGGTGTGATGTCGGCTTTGCGCGACAAGCTTGATACGTCCTTTGCGCAGGCCAAGGGTATTCCGATCCTGACATTCTCGGCCCTTACCGGTCGCGGGACAGATACCTTGATGCCGACAGTCCTTGATATCTATGATATCTGGAGCCGCCGTATTCCGACCTCGCAGCTGAACCGCTGGCTTGAAGCCATTACCGAGCGCCATCTGCCACCGGTTATTTCCGGCCGTCGTATCCGTCTGCGGTATATGACCCAGGCGAAATCGCGTCCACCAAGCTTCTTTATCAACTGCTCCAAGGCCGCCGAGCTGCCCGAAAGCTATACGCGCTACCTGATTAATGGTCTGCGCGAGGATTTCGACATGCCGGGTGTTCCGATCCGCATTTATTTGCGTAGCAGTGACAACCCCTATGGCAACAAGAAGAAAAAACGATAGGGCCTGAGTGCAGAAGCATCAACGGGGGCAGGAATGCCTCCGTTTTTATTTGGCAGGCTCTAAAAGACGGTCAATGAAATCGGCAGCATCGTCTGACTGCCAGTCGATCAACCCGGTTATATAGCCAAGAATACGGCCATCACGATCAAGGGCGTATGTGATCGGCAGGCCATAAAGGGCAAACTCGGCATTCTTTGGATTGTCACGGTTGCTATAAGCGGTTTCGCCGTTCGGATCGACGAAAAGATCAAGATTTTCAAGGCCCAAACGGCGGTAAAAGGGAATGGCCGCCAACAACCCGTCTTCATCTATCGAGACCGGAATGATGACAAGTTCATCATTGGAATGGTCATAGGCCAACTGATCAAGCGACGGCATTTCAGCCATACAGGGCAGGCACCAGCTGGCCCAGAAATTTACCAGTACCACCTTGCCGCGATAGGTCGTGATACTGGTCTGCTGATTTCGCCGGTCATAAAAGCGGGTGTTGCGCGCAATCCGTTGGGGATCAAGTTCGACAAACTGGCTGCTTTCGCCAATCAGAGTCAGTGGCGACGCTTCAGTCCCCCCGATGGCAGATGCCGAGATTGTAAAGATTGCAGAAACGAGAAGGCAGCGCAAAAATCGCATCGGGCATCCGTGGCATGATCAAACCGGATGTTCCGACTAACCGTTGATGTTGGCAAAGACAAGACAGGGCCGATCAATCCGTCGTGATCAATACCGGGTGATCGGCCCTGTTGCAGGTATTTGTAATCCTTATGCAAATAATGGCGGGTTTAGTCGGGCGAAGCCTTCCTGGATGTAATTAGGGTAATGCGGGTAGGGTGGTTGCCTTTTGCTGACGGCATCAAGGCGGGCGATTTGTTCGCTGGAAAGGGACCAGCCAACCGCACCCAGATTGTCGCGCAATTGCTGTTCATTGCGTGCCCCGATAATCACAGATGCCACCGTAGGGCGGTGCAGCAGCCAGTTGATGGCAATCTGTGGGACGGTTTTGCCGGTTTCGGCACTTAGTTCATCAAGCACATCGACAATGTCATAGAGATGGTCTTCATCAACCGGCGGGCCGAATTGTGCGGTTTGATGCAGGCGGCTGCCATCAGGGATCGGCGTGCCGCGGCGGATTTTACCGGTCAACCGGCCCCAGCCCAAGGGGCTCCAGACCAGTGCGCCAAGTCCCTGATCCTGCGCCAGCGGCATCAGGTCCCATTCGTAATCGCGCCCGACCAGTGAATAGTAAACCTGATGGGCGACATAGCGGCTGTAACCAAGGTGATCAGATACGGCGAGAGATTTCATGATCTGCCACCCGGCAAAATTTGAAACGCCGATATAACGCAGCTTCCCGGCGCGTACGAGGTCATCCAGCGTTGACAGGACTTCCTCGACCGGGGTGAAGGCGTCAAAGGCGTGAAGTTGCAGCAGATCAATGTAATCGGCCCCCAATCGTTTCAGGGCGGCATCGGTTGCCATGATCAGGCGGTGGCGCGAGGTGCCAAAGTCATTCGGGCCATCGCCAACCGGCAAGGCCAGTTTGGTCGACAGTATGATTTTGTCGCGGCGTCCTTTGATGGCTTCACCCAGAACCTGTTCGGACGCACCGTCGGAATAGACGTCGGCACTGTCGAACATGTTCAAGCCTGCTTCCAGGCTGATATCGATCATGCGGCTGGCTTCGCGGGCGTCAATTGTACCCCATGCACCGAACAGGGGGCCCTGGCCGCCAAAGGTACCTGCACCAAAGCTGAGTGCCGGGACACGCAAACCGGAATTCCCCAATTGTCTGTATTCCATTGTTTTCTCCGTCACTGGAAATGGTTCATGGGGGGAATATGGACAAAGGATTTATTTTCAACTAGTAGTATCTTAAGAAGAAGATTTGTGAGTTGAATTCACTGTGGCGCGACTTGAAACCAACCGATCCGGCGAGATGGAAGTCTTCGTGCGTGTTGTTGAACGCGGCGGGTTTTCTGCTGCGGCACGTGATTTCAACATGACACCATCCGCCGTCAGCAAGCTTGTCGGTCGGTTGGAAGATCGGCTGGGAACGCGATTGTTTAACCGGTCGACCCGCAAGCTGCATCTGACATCCGAAGGGCAGCGGTTTTATGAACGCGCACTTGATATCATTGCGGATATTAATGAGGCAGAACAGGAAGTCGCAACCGCAATGGCACCGCGCGGGCGGTTGCGCGTAACGGCCAACGTGCCTGTCGGGTTGCATCGTCTTTTACCGTTGGTGCCGCTGTTTCGGGAACGGTATCCCGATATCACGCTGGACGTGACAGTCAGCGACAAGGTGATGGACCTGTATGAGGAACGTGCCGATGTGGCGATCCGAAGTGGTCCGTTACAGTCATCCGGACTGATTGCGCGCAAGCTTGGGCAATGCCGGATGGCAATTGCCGCCTCCCCGTCATATCTTGAAAAACACGGACGACCAACGACCGTGGATGCGCTGCAAAGCCATACATTGATCGGATACAATTTTCAGCGTGTTCTTCCTGACTGGCCGTTTCGGGTAAACGGGCAGGACGTTTCGGTAACCCCGGGTGGTGTGTTTGACGTTGCGGATGCCGAAAGTGCGCGTCAGTTGGCCCTTGCAGGGGGCGGTATCGTGCGGCTCGCAAGGTTCCACATCAATGCGGAAGTCGCGGATGGCAGGCTTGAGGTTTTACTGGATGAATTTTATCCCGGCGGCGGTGTCGATATTAACGCCGTTTATATTGGCGGGCGAGGGCATTTACCCGCCCGTGTTCGAGCATTTTTGGATTTCTGCGCCGAAAACATCCGTCTGAATTGAAAAAACACGCGTTGATTATTGCGGTGAACAAGTGGGGCGCGTTGCAGGACAAGGCCGATGAGATGTCGGTGCTCCTTTTCGCACATGGGGTCGTGCAAAACGGTTTGCAGTTTCGTTGATACGCTTGTCTCGTGGCATAGGCTTCTTTACAGTCGCAACGCTGCACCGTTTGGAGCCAAGCAAGCAACCTAAGGACTTTATATGCACCAGCATTTTTCTTTTACTCGCCCTTTGGGGCTATCCTTTGCCGTTGGAATCGCATTGGCGGTAGGATTTTCGGGTTTCGGTGTGGTTTGGGCGCAGAATGACACCAACGCCGGCGCTGCTAATATTGTTTATCCGGAAATGGATGCCCTGCGAGGTAAAAAGCTGTTTGCCGAGCGTGGTTGTGTTGTTTGCCACGCCGTGAATAATGTCGGCGGAGATATCGGACCGGGGTTTGATGCCAGCAATATCGATCAGTCATTAAACCCGTTCGATTTTTTTGCGCGGATGTGGCATGGCGCGGATGAGATGCTGCATTTGCAGCGCGCTGATCTTGGCTATCAGATTGATTTCAACGGTCAGGATCTGGCCGATATCTATGCTTTCGCGCATGACAGAGAGGCACAGGAAAGCTTCACCGAGGATGATCTGAGCGACCGTATTCGTGAGATCATCGATAATGGTCCGTCGGTCACATTTGAATAGTAAGTCCCCGGATTACGCAAATACCAAAAAGGCCGGACATATGCCCGGCCTTTGTCATTTCAGGTCACTTTGGCTTAGTATGCGTTGACGGCCTCGGCATGTTTTGTGCAATCGGTTGCGGCCAGATCGACAAACACATCGGTGATGCTTTCAGCTGTCGGAAGGGTTTCCGGGTCTTCACCCGGATAGGCCTCTGCGCGCATCTTTGTGCGGATGCGGCCCGGATTGACCAGATTAACACGCAGGGGCGTTTCTTCGACTTCCTGGGCATAGGACAGCACCAGACTTTCCAGCGCGGCCTTGGTCGACGCATAAAGGCCCCAGAAAGCACGTCCCTTGAACGAGGCATTCGAGGTCACAAAGATCGCTCTACCGGCATCGGAAAGACGCAGAAGTTTATCGACACTGCGGATCAGGCGAAAATTCGCCGTGACATTCGTCGCATAAGTGTTTTCAAAAACCTGTGTATCGATATGGCCGACCGGGGCAAGTTCCCCCAGAAGACCGGCATTGCCAACGACGATGTCCAGTTTGCCAAAGCGTTCATAGATCGATGCTCCCATGGCATCGATCTTTTCATACATGGTCAAGTCCATCGGCAGCAGAACAAGTTTGCCGCCGTCGGCCCGGATTTCGTCATCAAGTTCTTCAAGCGCACCGACATTGCGACCCAGTGCAATGACAGTGGCTCCCTCGGCAGCAAATCGTTTTGCAACCGCGCGACCGATCCCGTGCGAGGCCCCGGTAATCAGGGCAACGCGGCCTTCAAGGCGCTTCGCATCACTCATGCGGACTGCCTTTCGACAAGCTGGCTAAGTTTGCGGTCCTTGTTTTCGGCCTGATGATCGACCAAACGGATCGGATAATCACCGGTGAAGCAGGCATCACAGAAGGCCGGACTGTCATTGTCGCGTCCCGTGAGACCGGCTGCGCGATAAAGGCCGTCAATGGTAACAAAGGCAAGGCTGTCGACACCAATGATCTTTGCCATGCTTTCGATGTCGTGATTGGCCGCCATCAGTTTTTCCTTCGACGGTGTATCAACACCATAGAAGCACGGATTGGTGGTCGGCGGGCTTGCGATGCGCATATGCACTTCGGCAGCACCAGCCTGACGGACCAGATCGACAATCTTGGTCGAGGTGGTGCCGCGAACAATAGAATCGTCGACCAGAATAACGCGTTTGCCCTTGAGCTTGCCGGGGTTGGCGTTGTGTTTCAGCTTTACGCCAAGGTGGCGGATCTGATCGGTCGGCTCGATGAAGGTACGACCGACATAGTGGTTGCGGATGATGCCCAGTTCGAACGGGACGCCACTTGCCTCGGCATAGCCAAGCGCGGACGGGACACCTGAATCGGGGATCGGTACGACCACATCGGCATCAACACCGGATTCCAGTGCCAGTTCGCGACCGATATTTTTGCGCACGTCATAAACGCTTGTGCCTTCGACGATGCTGTCGGGGCGGGCGAAATAGACATGTTCGAAAATGCAGAAACGCGATTTGACCGGTTTGAACGGCTTGATCGATTTGAGGCCGTCATCCGTGATTTCAACGATTTCGCCCGGTTCGACGTCGCGAATGAATTCCGCGCCAACGATATCAAGGCCAACCGTTTCCGATGACAGAATATAGCTGTCATTCAGCTTGCCCAGAACCAGCGGACGTACACCCAGCGGGTCACGCACACCGATCAGCTTTTTCTGGGTCATGACCACAAGGCTGTATGCGCCTTCGACCTGACGAATGGCATCAATCAGGCGATCCACGATTTTTTCATACAGGCTGGTTGCGATCAGGTGAATGAATGTTTCGGTATCAGAGGTCGACTGGAAGATCGAACCACGTTTTACAAGACGCTCCCGCACGGCAAGTGCGTTGGTCAGGTTCCCGTTATGGGCAATCGCCAGACCGCCGAATTCGAAATCTGCAAAGAGTGGCTGCACGTTGCGAAGGCCTTTGCCCCCGGCCGTGGAATAGCGCACATGGCCGATGGCACGGTGGCCTTGCAGGCTTTTGATTACGTCTTCAGAACCGAAGATATCGCCGACCTGACCGGATGCCCGGTGCGCAGGGAAATCTTCGCCGTCATAGGAAACGATGCCAGCGGCTTCCTGTCCGCGATGCTGAAGCGCATGCAGGCCAAGGGCCGTCAGGGCCGCCGCATCGGGCGATCCGAAAACACCGAAAACACCGCATTCTTCACGCAGCTTGTCGTCGTCAAATGGATTGGTGGTCAGCATGAGTGGGTTCCGCTCTCTCGCCGGTGGCGCAGGATACCGCACCCATGCGAAACCCTATCGCCTCACTCGTTGGTGGTCGCCTCAATCAGACGATCCAAATCATCGCGCGAGGGCCTTGTATACCCGTTTAGGGGCTTGGGTCCAGCACCTTTTGGCTCAGGACCCAGAAGTTGACGGTATGTCTGGTCGTTGATTTCCGCATCACGTTGCGCACGGGCAATTTCTTCGGCGGTTGTGTCAAAGATTTCATTGGGCATTGCGCGCATCAGCAGAAACGCACCTTCTTCCAGAACCGGGCGGGTACGGGCGTCTCGAACCCAGTCTGGCTGCGAGGTTGCCGGCAAAAGCCATGACAGAGCCAGAAAGCCGATACAGGCGATAAGCCCGCCACGCAGAAGCCCGAAGACAAAGCCAAGCGTGCTATCGAGGCTATCAAGACCGGAATTCTGAACGGCACGACCAATACGCCCGCTGATGAAGGAAAAGATCAGGAAGCTTATCAGAAACAACCCAACCCCGGTGGCCAGATCGGCAATCAGTTCGGAAGGAATCAGATCACGCACATAGGGGCGCGCGACCGGATAACCATACAATGCGCAAAGACCAGCCCCGACCCAGCCCATCATCGACAGGGTTTCATGGATAAAGCCGCGGAAAAATGCAAACAGACCGGAGATCAGGACAATGCCTACTATCACCAGATCGAATACGTCCCGTGCACCAAGATCGGGCAGGCTGGAAAAGTCCATAATTTCGTAAATCCTGTTGGTCAGTCAGTTCGCAGTACGCGCACAAAAAAGCCGGGCAACGATCAATACATGCCTTCGCGCGGACGCACCTTGTCACGAACATCGTCGCCGAAGAGATTTACCAAATCCTGAAGATGGCCGATTTCACGCTGGTTAAGGCCCTTGATCGTGATTTTCTTCTTGCCGTTACCACCGGTTCGCGGGCTATAGGCATTTACAAAGCCGAGTTTGGCGGCTTCTTTAAGGCGTGATTCGATTTGACCGACAGGGCGGACTTCGCCCGAAAGGCCGACTTCGCCGACAATAACGGTTTCGGCAGGAACCGGCGCATCTGCGACGGCAGATATGAGGGCAGCCGCCACGGCAAGGTCGGCGGCGGGTTCGCCCACACGCATGCCACCGGCAACGTTCAGGTAAACGTCAAATTGGCTAAGCGGCAAGCCACAGCGCGCATCCAGAACCGCAAGGATCATGTTCATACGGGCCGAATCCCAGCCGACAACCGCCCGACGTGGCGTGGCGAGTGCTGATTGCGCAACCAGCGCCTGAATTTCCACCAGCATCGGGCGGGTGCCTTCAAGCCCGGCAAACACGGCGGTGCCCGATACCGGGGCTTCGCGGTCGGCAAGGAAAAGGGCGGACGGGTTCGGGACTTCGACAAGGCCCGCATCGCCCATTTCAAACACGCCAATTTCATCGGTCGCACCAAAACGGTTTTTAACCGCGCGCAGAATGCGGAACTGATGGCCGCGTTCGCCTTCGAAATATAGAACCGTGTCGACCATGTGTTCCAGAACACGGGGACCGGCAATCTGGCCTTCCTTGGTGACGTGACCGACAAGGATCACGGCAAAACCCTTGCGCTTGGCAAGGCGGATCAGTTCAAGTGCACAGGCGCGGACCTGCGATACGGTACCCGGGGCACTGTCGAGCGTATCGGCATACATCGTCTGAATGGAATCGATGACCACGACTTCATGTGAACTTTGATCCAGTGTCGCGATGATATCGCGCAGGCTGGTTGCGGCGGCAAAATCGACCTTTGATTTTTCAAGTCCAAGACGGGCGGCACGCATGCGCACCTGATCAACCGCTTCCTCGCCCGAGATATAGGCGCATTTATGTCTGGCCGACAGGACGCCAACGGCCTGCAACAGGATCGTTGATTTACCGATCCCAGGATCGCCGCCAACCAAAAGGGCAGAGCCAGGAACAAGGCCGCCACCAACCGCACGATCAAGTTCGGCAATGCCGGTTATGATGCGGGGCGGGCTTGCACTTTCACCTTCAAGGGCGACGAAATCAAGCTGTTTGCCCTTCGACCCGGTCGCGATGCCACCGGTTGCCTTGGGGCTGGCTTCAATGCGTTCTTCCTCGATCGAATTCCATTCGCCGCAGGCATCGCAACGTCCGGTCCATTTCCGGTATTCTGCACCGCAATTCTGGCAGATGAAACGACTTTGGGTTTTGGCCACAGGTGGCTCCGCGCATGAGGATGGAACGAAACAGGCGAAGGGGCTGATCGTGATCAGAGATGCTTCAGATCAAGATCCAGCGGACCTTCGATATCACCCGAAACGAACTGTTGCAAATAGGGGTTATCGGCATTGTCGATTTCAGAAACCGGACCATCCCAGATGATCTTGCCCTGATACAGCATGGCAACGCGATCAGCGATTTTGCGCGCGCTTGCCATGTCATGGGTGATGGTCATCGCACAGGCACCAAGCTCGCGGGTGCATTTGACGATCAGATCATTGATCACGTCACCCATGATCGGGTCGATGCCAGTGGTCGGTTCATCAAAAAACAGGATTTCCGGTTCGGTGGCAATGGCGCGTGCCAAACCGACACGTTTTTGCATGCCGCCCGAAAGAGATGCCGGGGACATATTGGCGACTTCGGGGCCAAGGCCGACATCGGAAAGTCTTGCTATGGCAATGTCACGGGCCTGTTTGCGTTTCATGCCGCGGCCTTCGATCAGGCCGAAGGCGACATTTTCCCAAACAGGCAGGGAGTCAAACAACGCGGCCCCCTGAAACAGCATGCCGGTATGATCAAGCATGTCTTCACGGGCGGACCGCGATGCCCCGACCATTTCAACACCGTTGACCTTTATGGATCCTTGTTCAGGTGTCAGCAAACCCAGAACGCATTTCAGTGTAACGGACTTACCGGTACCAGAGCCGCCGATGATGGCAACGGATTCTCCCGGGCCGACATCAAGATTGACCCCCTGGAGCACCTTTTTGGCGCCAAAGGACTTGTGTACATCACGAAGCGAGATTTTGGCTGTGTCGCTCATATCCCGACCTTAGCGTGTGAAGAAAAGTTCGGTGACGATGTAGTTCGATATCAGAATCAGGATAGAGCTTGAAACCACAGCATTGGTTGTGGCTTGCCCGACGCCTTGTGCGCCACCACGCGAATGATATCCGTGATAGCAACCCATAAGCGTGATCAGGAAGCCGAAGACCGCCGCCTTCACCAGACCCGAAATCACGTCAAGCTGTTCAAGATACTGGAACGTATTGCGGATATAGGAACCGTCATTGAAGCCGAGCTTGTTCACCCCGACAAGATATCCGCCCAGCACCCCGATGATATCCCCGATCAGGACCAGCACGGGCAGGGTCAGCAGCCCGGCAATGACACGTGGGACCACCAGATATTTGAACGGGTTGGTCGACAGGGTCACCAATGCGTCGATTTGTTCGGTGACGCGCATGGTACCGATTTCAGCCGCAATCGCCGCCCCGACACGACCGGCCACCATCAGGCCGGCCAAAACCGGGCCCAGTTCGCGGGTCATCGAAATGACGACAACCGTGGCAACCGCACTTTCGGCAGAAAAGCGTGAAAAGCCTGAATAGGATTGCAGGGCCAGAACCATCCCGGCAAACAGGGTCGTCATGGCGACGACCGGCAACGAGAAATAGCCAATCTCGCGCATCTGTTTGAAAATCAGTCGGAAATAGAATGGCGGCGTTACCATATGGCCAATGGTGCGCCCGGCAAATACCGTTACGCGACCAACGAGAGCCAAAAAGGCAAGGAACATACGGCCAACCGGCGCAAAGATCGGCATTGGAATTATTATTTCCCCTGTTGCAGGCCAGTCATTGACTGTTGGCCGATTTCTTCAAGTCAGCTTTCTGTATAGACCCGCCGATAGCGATGTCCAAGAGAAGTCAGTATTTCATAACCGATTGTACCCGCAGCACTTGCGATGTCGTCAACCGTCATTTTGTCATCAATCAACGGAATCATATCGCCTGGCTGCAACGGCTTGCCCGGAAGATCGGTGATATCAATACTGATTGCATCCATCGAAACCCGTCCGACATACGGGATTTCATGCCCTTTGATGCGCAGTTTTCCTGAATTCGAAAGCGAACGCAGCCATCCATCGGCATAACCAACGGCGACTGTCGCAATGCGGCTGGCTCGTTCCGCGCGCCAGGTGCCGCCATAACCAACCGCCTCGCCAGCGCCGATCTGACGCACTTGAAGTACCTTTGCGGTCAGTTTTACTACCGGGCGCATCGGGTTGGTGGTTTCGGGGGTCGGGTTTCCACCCCAAAGCGCAAAGCCCGGACGGCAAAATTCGAGGTGATAATCGTTATTACGGAAAATCGCCGAGGAATTGCAGAAACCGCGCGGAGCAGGCGGCAGGCGGCGATACCATTTCATGAACAGTTCGTACTGTTCGGCCGTGACCGGATTTTCAAGCTCGTCGGCAGCGACCGGGTGGGTCATATAGCCCGCTTTTTCGAAGCCGTATAAAAGAGACGAATAACGATCCACCAGTTCGCCGATCTCGCGCGGGGCAAGACCCAAACGGTTCATCCCGGTATCAAGATGAATGAAGGCCGGTGCGGGACGTTCATGTTCACGGCAAAGATTTGACCAACGTTCTATCTGACCAAGGTCATTGAGAACCGGAATGACATCATTTTCGATAAAGAATTCTTCGTCGCCGGGCAGGACACCGTTCAGAACAGCAATGCGACCACCGCCACGCAGAAGCGGGAACAGGTCGGCTGCTTCGTTTGCCTGCGCGACAAAGAAAAGACGGCAACCCTGCTTTTTGAGAACAGGCACAATGGTTTGTGCGCCAAGGCCATAAGCATCTGCTTTGACAACAGCGCCACAAGTCCGCCCTTTGTAGCGTTTCTTGATGATCTGGTAGTTGTCAGCAATCGCCTTCAGATTGATCTGAAGTTCGGCACACTCAGCAGCACGGCCGGCGGCGGGAAGAACGCTCATTCGCAATACCCCGTGGAGTCCGTTTCGGTTTCAGGCTCAAGGCCTATTCATATTCTTCTTCGATATGGTCAAGGTCGCCAAACTTGGTGTAGTTCCCGTCAAAGAACAGGCGTACGTTGCCCACCGGGCCGTGACGCTGTTTGGCGATAATGACTTCTGCGGTGTTATAGACGTGGTTCAGGCGATCCTGCCACTGGGAGTAACGTTCGCCGAACTTGTCGGTAGCTTCTTCCGGACGTTGTGCCGGTTCTGCACGTTCGAGATAATATTGTTCACGGTAAATGAACATCACAACGTCGGCGTCCTGCTCGATCGAGCCCGATTCACGCAAATCCGACAGCTGCGGACGTTTGTCTTCGCGCTGTTCGACGGCACGTGAAAGCTGCGACAGGGCTAGAACCGGAACTTCGAGTTCCTTGGCGATTGCCTTTAGCATACGGGTGATTTCGGAAACTTCCTGTACGCGGCCATCGCCGCGGAAGTTGGTTGGCGGAGCCAGAAGTTGCAGGTAATCGACGACGATCATCGCAAGGCCGTGCTGACGTTTCAGGCGGCGGCAACGTGTGCGCAGGGTCGAAACCGGAAGAGCCGGCGTATCATCGATATAAAGCGGAACGGTATTGAGTTCCTGAGTGGCAACCACAAGACGCTGGAAATCGTCTTCGTTCAAATCGCCGCGGCGCATGTTGTCGCCCGAAACCTCGGCCGCCTGGGACAGAAGTCGCCCAGCCAGCTGTTCTGCCGCCATCTCGAGCGAGAAAACCGCGACAGCGCCGGTCTTGAGTTCGTCGCCTGCCTCGGCACCGGTTTTTCGGTTCTGATGCGATGCAATGGCGGCGTTAAATGCCACGTTCATTGCAAGCGCGGTTTTACCCATTGATGGACGTCCGGCAAGGATCAGCAAGTCAGAAGCGTGCAGACCGCCAAGCTTACGGTCGATATCGCGCAGGCCAGTGGTTACACCAACAACTTTTCCGGCGTTTTTATAGGCGTGTTCAATATTTTCGTATGCCTTGGTCAGGGCAGGGCCGAATGCAACGAAACCGGATTCAGCAGCACCCGCCGTCGCCAGAGAGAAAAGTTTCTGTTCGGCTTTCTCGATCTGGTTGGCGGCGTCAGTTTCGATTTCGTAGCGATAGGCCTCGTTGACGGTGTCTTCGCCGATTTCAATCAGTTCGCGGCGCAGATACAGGTCGTATACCAGTTTGCCGTAATCGCCGGCATTGATAACCGAGACAAGATTGTTTGACAGTTCGGCCAGATATTGCGCGCCACCGATTTCAGCCAGATGTTCGTCCTGCCGAAAGAACGCCGACAGGGTCACCGGGTTGGCTAGCTGACCGCGTTCGATCAATTTGCCGCAGGCTTCAAAAATACGGCCATGGCGGGCGTCCGCGAAATGTTCGGGACGCAGTATATCTGAAACGCGTTCGTAAGCGGCGTTATTGTTCAGGATGGCGCCAAGCAGTGCTGCCTCTGCCTCGAAGTTATGAGGCGGAGTCCGTTCGAGCACCATTTCAGTGTTGCCACCGTGGTTTTCTTCGAGGGGTGCGAACAGGGCATCTAGCTGGGGATCAGTCATGGCGTAAAAAGGTATCAGTCATCTTGTTGGGCTGAAAGGGCTAATCGGTATAACTCATAGCCGGTATTCCGCAAGCGCAGAGGTCGCCTTCGGTGTAAAAAGCTGAAATATATTACAAAACCATAAGAAAACGGCGCATCCTTGCGGATACGCCGTTTCCAAACTGGCTTTGAATGAAAGGCAACGATTAAACGTTGGCTTCTTCTTCGCCTTCAGCTTCGTCAGCAAAGTCTTCCGGAACGTCTTCTTCGAAGAGTTCTTCAGCAGCTTCCAGAGCTTCTTCGGCTTCCATTTCGTCGATGGTGCCCAGAACGGCGCCGCCCTTACGAAGCTGCTCGACGGCATCTTCTTCGGAACGTGCGACGTTGGCGGTCACTTCAACGGAAACTTCCGGGTGCAGGTTGATTTTGACCTGGTGCAGACCAAGGGTCTTGATCGGCTGATCAAGAACGACCTGGGTGCGTGCAACGGTAAAGCCTGCTTCGGTAACCGCGTTCGAGATATCACGTGCGGTAACCGAACCGTAAAGGTGACCAACATCGGATGCCTGACGAACGAGGGTGACAGCAACGTCGCCCATGTTCTCGGCAACCGCTTCGGCTTCTTTGCGGCGGTCAAGGTTGTCAGCTTCAAGCTGTGCTTTTTTAGCTTCGAAAACTGCCAGATTTGCTTTGTTTGCGCGAAGGGCCATGCCCTTCGGAAGCAAACGGTTGCGGGCATGGCCCGGCTTGACGGTGACTACGTCACCCATCTGACCGAGTTTTTCTACCCGCTGGAGCAGAATAACTTCCATCACCGATCCTCCTCATTGCTACGGGTCATCGGTTGTTTCCCCCGCAGCCTGATTAAATGCTCAACAATTCCAAGTCCGGTGATCGCGATAAACGACCATGTGGACAGAACCGCGACGATATAGAATACCGTCAGTATCATACGTTTTTGCGGCCAACGGGCTGCCTGCCCGTGCACCAGTGCCAATCCCTGCATCAGGAACGGCACTGCCAGCACCACCGCGACGTTTCGCGCCACATAGGCCAAAGATCCATCGGCAAAGCCGACCAGAAATCCAGCCAGGGCGAACGCAAACAGTGACCATCCAGGCAAGGCCATCGAGGCCAGATCGGGCGACGGACGCAAATTGCGACCGGACCGCACCAGAATTGCCTGTGCGATCGCAGCATTGGCAAACAGCATAAGAAGCCAGCTTACCGCCACAATCGCCGGGAAATACGTTTGGAACATGTCGATGATATTCTGAAGTTCGGGCGTCATAGGGACCCCCATTTCTGAATACATCTGACCCAGGAACTGCGAAATGAATTCCTGGATGTCCAAACCTTCCGCCGTTACGCTGCCGGTGATGACAATCATCACCATTGCAATCATGACGGCCATGGCGCTTACCACTATTCCGGTCGGAACAAAGCCCGGTTTCCCGGTTTCGTCCTTGCGGATGACCAGCGCCATGCGGGTCAACAACATCGCCGGTCCGGCAAACACGACCATAAAGACCGTGAAAGGCAGCAGTCCCCCCAGTAGAACAAGGGCACTACATGCGGCAATTGCCGCAACCAGCAGGCGTTTTGGACCTTGCCACAATCCGATAAGAAAAAGTGGCAGGTGCCCGAAATATGAAAGCAACAGAGCCAGCGGATTACCTGACAATACAAGCAGGAACAGGACAGAACTGCCCAAACCTGCACCGACTGCCATTAAAATGTTACGCGACATCAGTTACTCCAGGCCCGAGACCGCAAGAGGGTCTCTTGCCGACTGCCTCAGACCTGATCTGAATACGGCAGCAGCGCCAGGAAACGGGCACGTTTAATGGCTTTCGCCAGTTCGCGCTGTTTCTTGGCCGAAACCGCAGTGATACGGCTCGGAACGATTTTGCCGCGTTCGGAAACGAAACGCTGCAGCAGTTTGACATCTTTGTAGTCAATCTTCGGCGCATCCGCACCCGAGAACGGGCAGGTTTTGCGGCGACGGAAAAACAGACGACGTCCAGCCATAATAAATTCTCCTCGCTATCTGTTAGCCGTGCTGACGGGGACCGCCACGGCGATTACCGCCACGGCCGCCGCGCTCGTCGCGGTTACGCAGAATGGCTGACTGTTCTTCTTCGAACTCTTCAACCTTGACAGTCATCTGACGCAGAACGTCCTCGTTCAGGCGCATCTGACGCTCGTATTCCGCGATCGTGGCGTTGTCGGCTTCGATCTGGAAGAGAGTATAGTGACCTTTGCGGTTCTTCTTGACACGGTATGTCAGGGAACGCAGGCCCCAATATTCGGTTTTGGCAATTTTGCCACCAAGACCTTCAACGGTCTGGGCCAGTTTTTCATTCAGGGCTTCGACCTGTGCGGTCGAGAAGTCCTGACGTGCGATAAACACGCTCTCGTACTTATTCATAATACTCCTATTACTCCTTTTGGCTTGTCTCTTCCTCGCATGACCTCGTGCCATGCAGGCATAGCCGGACAACCCCGGCAAGGAGCCGTGAGACGGCGGAATATACACTTTTCCACAGGGCATGCAACCGTAAATGCCCCATCAAACTTCTGCTGAAAACCGCGCGAAACCTGCCATCATGAACGGTATGGGTATTGATCGTTCTTTAATAGTGGTAAACCGCAGAAAACCGGCCTTTTGTGTCATTCAGTGCAGAATTGAATAGCACTTGTATATATCAGGTTGGATGCTTGATGCTTTGCGGGCAAGAACGCGCCGGAAGCAAACAGGCCACGTTGCACTGCGCAACAAGGTTTTGTTTTCGGCGTTTGGCAAGTCTGTTACCTTTCGGGCAACAAAGCGACGGAAAGTCGCATGACAATGTCGTCTGTTCTTGACACAGGGCTTGCGGGCAGTATCAAGGGTAGCTCGAAAAAAGGGATCTGACCGAACCGGGTCCTTACGAAAGCAGACAAGGGTAAATTACACATAATGACACGCGCATTCGTTTTCCCCGGTCAGGGGTCGCAAGCGGTAGGTATGGGCAAGGAACTGGCAGATGCATTTCCGGTTGCCCGCGAAGTTTTTCAGGAAGTTGATGACGCTCTTTCGCAGAAACTCAGCACCCTGATGTTCGAAGGTCCTGAAAACGAATTGACGCTGACGGAGAATGCGCAGCCTGCTCTGATGGCTGTCAGTCTTGCGGTTACCCGTGTTCTTGAATCCGAAGGCGGTTTCAAGCTTGCAGATAAATGTGATCTGGTTGCGGGCCATTCGCTGGGTGAATATTCGGCCCTTGCAGCTGCAGGCACCTTTGGGATTGCAGATGCGGCTCGCCTTCTGAAAATTCGCGGGCAGGCGATGCAGGCCGCTGTGCCGGTTGGTGTCGGCGCGATGGCAGCTCTTCTGGGGCTTAACTATGTCGACGCCGTTGCTGTTGCCGAAGAAGCTGCGCAAGGTGATGTCTGTACCGCTGCAAATGACAATGCCGACGGACAGGTTGTTGTTTCGGGCCATAAGGCGGCCGTTGAGCGCGCGATCGAGATAGCCAAGGAAAAGGGTGCAAAACGCGCTGTTTTGCTGCCGGTATCGGCACCGTTCCATTGCCCGTTGATGCAACCGGCTGCAGACCGTATGGCCGAAGCACTGGCGTCTGTGGCGATGAATGCCCCCGGTAAACCGGTTGTCGCAAACGTGATTGCGGAAAAAACTGCTGATCCGGAAACCATTCGTAAACTCCTTGTGGAGCAGGTTTGCGGAACCGTGCGCTGGCGTGAGTCTGTTCTTTATATGAAAGAGCAGGGTATCACCGATCTGGTGGAGCTGGGCGCGGGTAAAGTTTTGAGTGGTATGGTTCGCCGTATCGACCGTGATCTTACCGGTTTGGCCGTTAACGGCCCGGCCGATATCGAAAGCTTCCTCGGCACGCTTTAAGCGTTGCTCGAAACAGACGAACCCAAAGGGATAGATTGATGTTTGATCTTGCAGGCAAGACCGCACTTGTAACCGGCGCGACTGGTGGTATCGGCGGTGAAATTGCCAAAATTCTGGCTGCGGCCGGTGCAAAGGTTGCTCTTTCGGGCACGCGCGTAGAACGCCTTCAGGCTGTTGCTGCGGAAATTGGTGAAAATGCTGTTGTCGTTCCGGGTAACCTTTCTGATCAGGAATCGGTTGCCGGTCTGATCAAGGATGCCGAAGAAGCCCTTGGCGGTCAGCTTGACATTCTGGTCAATAATGCTGGTATTACCCGTGATCAGCTCGCGATGCGCATGAAAGACGAAGACTGGCAGGCGGTTCTCGATGTGAACTTGACGGCTGCTTTCAAGCTTGCGCGGAACTCGTTGCGCGGGATGATGAAACGCCGTCATGGCCGTATTATCAATATTACCTCGATCGTTGGTGTGACAGGGAATCCGGGCCAGGCCAACTATTCGGCAGCGAAGGCCGGAATGATCGGATGGTCAAAATCCTTGGCACAGGAAGTTGCATCGCGCGGAATTACTGTTAACTGTGTTGCACCGGGGTTCATTACCACGGCGATGACTGACGAGCTTGATGACGGACAGAAAGAAAAGCTTCTGGCCAATGTTCCTGCCGGGCGCATGGGGGAAAGCAAAGAGATCGCAGCAGCGGTTCTGTATCTGGCAAGCGACGAAGCCGCTTATGTCACGGGGCAGACCTTGCATGTGAATGGCGGAATGGCGATGATTTAACCCGTTGCGGGTTGCTTGCTTTTCTGTTTAAAAGAGGCCGCTATAGAAAATCACGAAACCGGCAATTGCGGTTGTCGGATTCCGGTCCTCGCAAATTCCTTCAATAGGGGGAAGGCGCGAAGAACCAATCAAAACCAACTGACAGAAAACCTATTGAAGGATTTGAGCTATGAGTGATGTCGCAGATCGCGTGAAGAAGATCGTTGTCGAGCACCTCGGTGTTGAGGAAGACAAGGTCACCGAAAACGCAAGCTTCATCGACGATCTGGGCGCCGACAGCCTGGACACTGTCGAGCTGGTCATGGCGTTTGAAGAAGAATTCGGTTGCGAAATTCCTGATGACGCAGCAGAAAAAATTCTGACCGTTAAAGACGCGATCGACTTCATCGAAAAGGCGAACGGCTAATCTTGCCGTGAGACATGGGCGCCAGAGGGCATCCTCAGGCGCCCTTTTCGTCTTTGCTGTATTCATAAAATAAAGGCGTAGTGCGGGATGAGACGCGTAGTTGTTACCGGTATTGGTGCTGTTACTCCGCTTGCCAGCGGCGCACAGAACACCTGGCAGAAATTGCTGGACGGCCAATCCGGAATCAAAAGCATCGACACTTTCGATGTGTCCGATATCCCGGCCAAGATCGCTGGCCTTGTGCCGCGCGGTGTGGGTGACGGACTTTTCAACGCGGAAGATCATGTCTCGATCAAAGACATGAAAAAAATGGACGATTTCATCGTCTATGGTGTTGCCGCTGCCGATCAGGCACTGGCCGATTCCGGCTGGAAGCCCGAAACTGATGAAGACCAGGAAAATACTGGTGTTTTGATCGGTTCGGGTATTGGTGGTTTACCGAAGATCTCCGAAGCCACGGAGCTGGTGAATAACGGCAAAACCCGCCGTGTCAGCCCATTTTTCATTCCGTCCTGCCTGATCAATCTGGTTTCCGGCCAGGTTTCGATCAAACATGGCCTTAAAGGTCCTAACCATGCTGTCGTTACGGCATGTTCAACCGGTGCGCACGCCATTGGCGACGCATCGCGCATGATCATGCTGGGCGATGCCGATGTTATGGTTGCCGGGGGGGCTGAAGCCGCTGTTTGCCGGTTGGGTATGGCGGGCTTTGCTGCGGCGCGTGCCTTGTCCACCGGTTACAACGATACCCCGACCGAAGCATCGCGCCCCTGGGATCAGGGCCGTGACGGTTTTGTCATGGGGGAAGGTGCCGGTTGTGTGGTGCTTGAAGAATACGAGCACGCCAAAGCCCGTGGCGCTAGAATCTATGCCGAAGTTGCCGGTTATGGCATGTCGGGTGACGCTTATCACATCACGGCACCTGCCGAAGACGGCAATGGTGGTTTCCGTTCGATGCGCAATGCCCTTCGCAATGCGGGCGTTAACCCGGAAGACGTCGATTATGTGAACGCACATGGTACGTCGACTCCGTTGGGTGATGAAATCGAACTCGGTGCGGTAAAACGTCTGTTCGGGGATTCGGTATCGAAACTTTCGATGTCCTCGACCAAATCGGCAACCGGCCATCTTCTTGGCGCAGCAGGTGCGATTGAGGCTGTGTTCTCGATCCTTGCAATCCATGAAGGTATTGTTCCGCCGACCCTTAACCTGCGTAATCCTTCCGAAGCTTGCCTCGGAATTGATCTGGTTCCGCTTGAAGCGAAGAAACGCAAGGTCAATGTCGCCCTGTCGAACTCGTTCGGCTTTGGCGGTACCAATGCTTCGCTGGTCTTCAAAGGCGTTTAAGACAGCAGATTCAACCTGACAGAGGGAAACCCCTTGAAGCGTTTTCTGCTTGTTCTTGGCTTTTTATGCATCACCGCCGCGCTCACCATTGGTGGGGCGGCGGTGTATGTTTATGTGCAGTATACATCGCCCAGCAAACTGGCACAGGGCAGTGATATTGTCATTCCGCAGGGTACCGGTGTTCGCGGGATTGCGGACATCTTTCGCCGCCAAAATATTATTCAGGAACCGCTTGTGTTTCTGCTTGGCGTCCGCATCGCCGGGCTTGATCGGGCATTGCGCGCAGGAGAATATCATTTTCCTGCACGTGTCAGCCCCAAACAGGCTGCAGAAATTCTTGCGACCGGCGATACTGTAAAACGGTTTGTGACGATCCCTGAAGGGCTGCGCTCAAGCGAGATCGTCACCCGTATCAATCTTGTAGATGGTCTCATTGGTGAAATTTCTGATGTTCCGCCTGATGGTATGCTTCTGCCAGAGACCTATCAGTTTTCGTTCGGTGACACGAAACAAAGCATCATTGATCGTATGGCAGCAGCACATGATGCGCTGGTAACCCAGTTATGGCCGGGACGAAAAGCCAATCTGCCATATGATACCATCGAAGAAGCAATTGTTCTGGCATCGATTGTAGAACGGGAAACCGGTGTTGCTGCGGAACGTCCACGTGTTGCGGGGGTTTTTGTCAACCGGCTCAGAATGAATATGCGTTTGCAGTCCGATCCGACGGTTGCTTATGCAATCAGCCCGGATAAACCGCTTGACCGTGCCTTGACGCGCGCTGATTTGAAATTCGATAGTTCCTACAACACTTATGTGTCATCCGGGTTACCGCCGGGACCGATCACAAATCCTGGACGTGATGCGATCTATGCCGTTTTGCATCCTGCCGAAACTGACGAGGTTTATTTCGTTGCGGATGGAACGGGCGGTCATGCCTTTGCCCGGACTTTGGACGAGCATAACCGCAATGTCGCGCGTTGGCGCCGCATCCGGGATCGCCAATAAGTAACTGGTTATCCCCGTTTTTATTGACGCGGCTGTATATGTTCGGAAGTTGATGCCAGTCTTTGGCGCGTTTGGCTTTTCGATGCCTTTCGCGGGATACGCGATGCCGCCATGTCCAGCAGTGATTGCGGGACCATTTTCAGAACACCAACCAGAATGTTCATTTGCCAGGGAAACGCGATCATTCCCTTGTTCTTCGACAGGCCTTTATCAATCTTGATTGCGGCCTTGTCGGCCTGCATGAAGAATGGCATGGGAAAGTCGTTGGTATCGGTAATGCGGCTTTTGACAAATCCCGGACAAATCACATTCACCTTTATTCCGAAGGGGGCAAGGGCACCCCGTAGTCCTTCGCCATACGTCCTTACGGCGGCCTTGCTGGCACAATAAGCCGGGGCGGACGGAAGACCACGCCAAGATGCCTGCGATGAAACCAGTGCGATCTGGCCGTTCCCACGTGCGGACATGAAGTCGATGGCAGGATCAATCGTGTTGAGAACACCTGCAACATTGGTTGCAAAAATATCGCGTACCTGATCGGGGTCTTCACCCTCGCTGCCGGTTCCGGCTGAAATACCCGCATTGGCGATAATCAGGCTCAGCGGTGTAATCTGGTCGCATTTGGTAACATATTCAGCCATCGTTTCGCGTTCGGTCACATCAAGCACATCGGCAAATACATTTGCCCCTGCCGCGCGGCATTCATTTTCGACCAGTTTCAAACGTGTTTGGTCCCGGCCGCTGATAAACAGGGTGACCCCGGTGCGGGCATAGTGACGCGCAAGGGCGGCCCCGATGCCCGAGCTGGCACCGGTAATCAGGATGGCGTGGTATTGCAGTGACATGGTTGCTCGTGATCCCGTTGGACGTGTTCCGAATTGTTCGCGCGGAACATGGGACAGCATTAGGGCAGCATTATGAAATGCGGGCAATAACTGTCTGTCTTGATGATCGATCATCAAACGACAATCCCTTGGCGCGCCGAGGCACAACCGTTATAAACGGGCAACCGACAATTCAGACTGGATAAGAATATGACCGTATCAAGCATGACCGGGTTCGCCCGCACCGACGGCGGTGCAGAAGGCTTTGGCTGGACCTGGGAGCTTCGCAGTGTCAATGGCAAGGGATTGGACGTTCGTACGCGCCTTAGCGGCGGCTTTGAACGTCTGGAGCCTGTTGTACGAGACGCCGTCGTCAAACGGTTCAAGCGAGGCAATATGGGGGTCACGTTAAATGTTGTCCGCCCCGGGGAAACCAGTGCCTATCGCATTAACCGCGATTTACTTGCCGAATTGGTTGCGCTAGCCGAGGAATTTGATCGCGCCAGCAGCCTTTCGGCCGGAACGATTGCAGATTTGATGAATGTGCGTGGCGTTCTCGAAGCGGTCGAACAGCAGGAAGACGACGACAGTCGCGAAAATCTGGATGCCGCGATCCTTGAAAGCTTTGGCGAGGCGCTTGATCAACTGGCAGCCCATCGCGCCGAAGAAGGAGCGAAGCTTGACGAAATGCTGCGCGGTCATATTGATCGTATCGAGGAAACCGTCCTGAGTGCTGAAAATTGCGCGTCCGTTCGAAGCGATGCGATCAAGGCAAAGCTCAAGCGTCAGATCGATGAGCTGATGGAAACAGGCAAGTTCGATCCCGAACGGCTTCATCAGGAAGCAGCTTTGCTTGCGACCAAGGCGGATGTTCGGGAGGAAATCGATCGACTTAAAGCCCATATTATCGCCGCACGCGACATGGTCCAAAAAGGCGGTGCGATTGGCCGTAAACTTGATTTCCAATGTCAGGAATTCAATCGTGAAGCCAATACGCTCTGTTCCAAGGCGAATGATATCGAACTGACCAATTGCGGCATGGAGCTTAAGGTCATAATCGATCAACTGCGCGAGCAGGTTCAGAACGTTGAATAAGGACAATCCAATGACGGATCAGGCAAAACGTCGTGGTGTTATGCTGGTATTCTGTGCCCCTTCAGGGGCAGGGAAAACCACGATCACACGCCAGATTTTGGAAAAAGACAGCCAGATTTCTCTTTCGGTTTCTGCGACAACACGTGCAGCGCGTCCGGGCGAGGAAGAAGGGATACACTACTTCTTCAAATCCGTTGATGCCTTCAAGCATATGATCGCCGATGATGAATTGCTGGAATGGGCGGAAGTGTTTGGCAACTATTATGGCACGCCTAGCGGCCCGGTCGAAAAGGCGCTTTCCGAAGGCCACGATGTTCTGTTTGACATTGACTGGCAAGGCGCGCGGCAAATACGCGAGAAGGGTGGGGATGATGTTGTTTCTGTCTTCATCCTGCCGCCCTCGTCAGCCGAGCTTGAACGCCGTCTTCGTGACCGGGGACAGGATGCTGATGATGTGATCATGAAGCGTATGGCAAAAGCCGGTGCCGAAATCAGCCATTGGGAAGAATTTGACTATGTTCTGATCAATGATGACCTTGAACGTTGTCTTGCCGATGTACAACATATCATTGGTGCCGAACGCGTTAAACGCGAACGCCAATCCCAACTGCCGGGGTTCGTTAAAAAGCTTTTGACAGATTGATGATCCGAAATGGCCGCCTGATCAGGCGACCATTTCGTCATGAACAAGTGTTAGTCGAACGAAATCGGCTACACTTAATTCTTCTGCACGTGCTGTCTCTGTAATTTGTGCACGTTCCAACAACATTCCGACATCCATGTTCAATGTCTTCAGGCTGGCGCGCAGCATCTTGCGCCTTTGGCCAAAGGCTGCCTGTGTGATCTTGCCCAGACTGACAAGATTTACAGCTTCGCCTCGATCTGTTTTGGGACGCAGTTGAACGACAGCTGAGGTTACCTTGGGCGGTGGGGTGAAGGCACTACGGTGCACATCAAAAAGTATCTGGCAGTCACATAAATACTGGCACAGGACCGAAAGGCGGCCATAGGCCTTGCTTTTCGGGGCGGCGACAACGCGCTCTGCGACTTCTTTCTGGAACATCAAGGTCAGGCTGGCAAACTGATCAATCTGCATCAGCCAACCCAGCAAAAGTTGCGTACCCACGTTATAGGGAAGGTTGGCGACAATCTTTCGCGGAGCCGGGCCGAGTGACGTAACATCAACGTCAAGCGCATCCCCATCGATCACATGAAGCGCCCCCGGATAGTGATTGCTGATTTGTTCAAGAACCGGTTGGCAACGGGGATCACGTTCGATAACCGTCAAGTTCTTTGCGCCATGATAAAGCAAGGCGCGTGTCAGACCACCGGGGCCTGGACCGATTTCAATTACGGTTGCGTCATCCAGTGGTGCAGCCGCGCGCGCGATCCGCCCGGTCAGGTTCAGATCAAAAAGGAAATTCTGGCCAAACTTCTTCTGCGCGGACAGTTCATGCGTTGCAATGACGTCGCGCAAGGGTGGAAGCCCATCATTGGCAAGGCTGGTGGTTTCGTTGTTCTGGTCTGACACGATGTCAGGCTCCTTGTGAGGCAGCGTTGCCGGCTACTCGTTTATGTGCCATCTCAGCCGCCATTTTGATGGCCGCGATCAGGCTGTCAGGCCGTGCGATGCCTTTACCTGCGATATCAAGAGCCGTCCCGTGATCAGGGGACGTTCTGATAAAGGGCAATCCTAGCGTGACGTTCACACCGCCATGGAAATCAAGTGTTTTGACCGGAATCAGAGCCTGATCATGATAGGAACATAGGGCGACATCGTAGTTTGCACGTGCCTCGGCATGGAACATGGTATCTGCGGGGAGGGGCCCAACGACATCAAACCCCTCATTCTGCAATGCCTTTATGGCAGGACGTATTATCCTGATTTCTTCGTCGCCCATTGATCCATCTTCACCTGCATGCGGGTTTAATCCGGCAATCGCAAGCCTTGGTTTTTCCAGCCCAAAATCCCGTTGCAACGACTTTGACGTGATGCGGACCAATTGTTTGATCATTTCACTGGTAAGTTGCTTTGGCACTTCCGAAAGGGCGATGTGGATTGTCATCGGTACGACGCGCAATTGACTATTGGCCAACATCATAACCGGGATGGTGCCCGGACCAGAAAGCTCTGCCAGAAATTCGGTATGGCCGGGATGTTTGAAACCGGCCTGATAAAGCGCGCTCTTCTGAATCGGGTTGGTTACCACAGCACTTGCTGTTCCTGATCGCGTCAAGTTAACGGCATGGTTAATGCTGTCTATGACAATAGATGCGGTTTTGCTGGATGCCGTTCCATGTTTGATATCTTGCGCTGTGCCGGGGATTTCAAAAACCGGAAGGGCGTCCTCGAAGAACTTACCTGTTTGGCTGACCTCGTTTATCACCTTGGTTTTTACCCGCAGCCCAAGACTTTCGATGGTTTGATCCATGATTGTCTTGGGACTGAGAATGAAAAATGGAGGAAGTACATGGTCTTTGCGCGACAGCCACGCCTTGAGGGCGAGCTCCGGGCCGATGCCGCCCGGTTCTCCCAGTGTCATTGCAATCGGCTTGATGTTGCTCATCGGTTGGCGTCCTTTCCGGATTACATCCGGATATCGATAAACGCATTGCGGCGCAATTCACGCAGTTTACGGCGCGCCAGAATTTCGAGGCGTTCCATTTCAAGACGTTGGCGGATGCTTTCCCGATCCGGAAGAGTACTTTCTTCTGTCTTGTCGCAAACCATGACAAGCAGGGCACCGCCATCAACCTTGATCAGATCGGAAATACCGCCTTTATCCAGATTTGCGACGGCATTGCGTACAGGCCCTGCAAGATCGTTTGGTGATATGCCTTCGGTCTTTCCGCTCATGTCCGAACCAAGGTCAACCGCGACATTTGCCAATGATTGGCAACTATCGGCAGTTTCTTTGGCATTTTGCAGGATACCAAGTTTGGAGTTGACCTCATCTTGGGGCGTGTTGGCTGCAATCGGAACAAAGAGCTGATATAGATCAAGCCGGACATCAGTCAGGGCGTTGGCATCTCCCCGACGGCGTTCAAGCAGTTTCAGGATGTAATATCCGCGAATGGTTCTGATAGGATCACTTACATCGCCCGGCTGCATCTGGTTAATGGCCTGCTGCAATTCTCCGGCCATTTCACCAGAATAAAGCCAGCCAAGGTTACCACCGTTTGCTGCACTTGAGCTTGCCGAAAACTGTCTCGCCAGGCCGCCAAAATTAGCCCCCTGTTCAAGGGCCCGGATCACCTCGCGGGCATTCTGGTAAACTTTGGTTTCGTCCTGCGGATTATCGACAGGCAGGAAAATTTCCTGAACATTGTTACGCGGCTTGCCCTGGTTGCTGCGAATACGTTCGAGGTTGTCATCAATTTCTGTATCGGAAATCTCGATTTCGCGACGCATGGAACCCAAAAGTTTCTGCCATGCAATTTGGGGACGGATCTGGTTTCTTATGGTTTCTGGTGCGATACCATTCTGAGCCAGAAACTGGTCAAGCCCCCCCGTTGGCAATCCTGAATTTTGCTCGATCAGGGTTTTGGCGCGATCAATATCTGCGTCCGTCACATCAAAGCCGCGACGTTCAGATTCCTGCAGTTGCAGCTTTTCATTGATCAGCTGCTGTAAAATCTGTGGTGCCATCTCCTGGCTTCGTTGCGGGCTCATCGGAATATTGGAAGAGGCAGCGACAAGCTTGATACGTTCTACCAGATCGACCACCGAAATCGGGGCATCATTGACGACAGCTGCGACGCCGATCGTGCTTTGAGCTCTTGCTGTCGATATCGAAACAGCAGCAAAAAGCATGACAGCAATTGCTGCGACGAGATGAGAAAGTCTGGTGCTATGCAAAGTTATACTGCCTTATAATCCGGCTGCTGACGCAAATTCGCCAAGTGTTTTGAATACCAGTCGGAAAAGAATCTCATCCGACTGACCAAGGTCCTGATCTTCGTAGAATGTTCTTCTGACCCGTCCGTCAAACACGAAGCATTCGTCTTCGTAAACAAAGCCGAAACCGTATTCAAGAGGGTCGTTCTGATCAAGATCATAGCGACTATATGCCATCCCCGACCAGAACTCGCTGAACTGGCGCTCTGCACGGAAATAAAGTTCTTCTCGTTGCCCGAACTCATCACTGCCAGCATCTTCTGCAAAGTGAACGTAATCCAGATTAAGGCGTAACGTTTCCTTTTCACCCAAACCTGCTGATACCTGATTTCGGCGTGTCGAGAAATCTTCATTATCAAGCCTGAAGCGATAGGTCAGGTCGACATATTTGTTTGGAGAGACGGTTACTCTGCCGACATAATCCGACAGATGATCTTCGAGGCCAGTGCCTTCTTCAAAGGTATCGCCCTTGTTGGCGCGATAGCTTTGGCCGAACATGGCACTGGTATATCCTCCTTCCTCACCGTAGACCCCCCATTCAAGGCCGTAGCTGGTTCTAAAACCGTCTTCTGCACGGTCAAGGCCACTATATCTGTCATGTGAGAAAATATTGATGTCATCAAACTCGAATGACTGGGAGTCTTCATTCGGAATCTCGTCCGGGTTTCCACCGTTTGGCGACCATGCGGCCATGACAATCGGTTTGATGATATGATGGTAGCTGCCCTGATTGTTCACAAATGGCATGTTCCAGTCGACGGCTGCCAATGGAAGAATTCGGCCTGCATATCCGTTGTAATCCTGTTGACCGTCTCTCGATACATCCGAAACCATGTAATTGTCGGTGCGAATGGACATCGAGAGCTTTGTTACGTCCCCAAGTGATCCGATATAGGGCAGAGCCCAGCCTGCTTTGGCGGAAAGGCGATGAGAGTCCGCCCCTTCTTCCCGGGTGAGTGACAAGGCATCCAAATCAAGGGTGGTGTAACTGCCATATTTCGCCGGAGCCGTTTGACCGTGGAATTGTGCGTGTGGCAAAATGATGGGTGTCGTATCCCGATCATCTTCGGCCTTTAGCCCTTGGAAATAATAGCCGTCGACACGGCTATAACTGGCCCCTCTGAAACCCTCGGTAAACAGGTTGGAGGTCAAAACAGACGGTGAGCCAAAACCATATCGGCTCATATAGGTCTTTTCAGAAGCCTGTTCTGCATCAAATCCCCACCGCCATGTTTTATCGATGTCAAAGCGGCCTTTTGCATCAATGTGCCCCTGAAAGTCGTCCGTATCGTCACTGGTAACACTACTGACAACTTCCATTTCACCGCTGTCAAAGCGTTGGCGATACTCACTGGCGAGAACCGGGCCTTCGTCCGTTGTGTAGATAGGACGAAGGGTCAGATCCTTGCTTTGATCAATAGCCCAATAATAGGGCAATTCGAAGAACGATCCGACATAACTCGTGCTACCAAAAGATGGTGCCAAAAGACCTGATTGACGTTTAACTGTTGGATCAGGATGCTGGAAATACGGCGAATAAAGAACCGGAATTCCTGCAAATTCCAGTCGGGCATCTTCGTATTCCACGGTTTTTTCTTTGGCATCGTGAAGAACACGGGCTGCTTTGATGCGCCAAAGCGGTGGTGTTTCCGGATCGTCTTCGCAAACCTTGCAAGGAGAGTAAACCGCCTTGGCAATTTCGGTAAAATTCCCGCCGCTTCTGCGCGCGCCGGTACCGGCAATTCGAGTGTTTTCATCAAGAAGAACATAAATGTCTTCAACAATGCCTTCCTTGAAATCACCCGAGAGTTCGACATGACTTGCAAACGTCACTTCACCGGTTGGTTCGGTAATACTGACATTGCCAGACGCCGTAAGCACGTCCTGTGATCTGTCATAGCTGACGGTATCTGCCAGCAAAATACGACCATCCCGCGAGATTTCGACATTGCCGCGCGCTGTTACCGTTTGAAGTTCCCGGTTATAGTCAACTTCATCCGCACTGAAAAGAATCTTGGACTGTTCGTCGTTTCCAGTGGTCACTTCATCGGACTGCTGTGCCTTGGCGGCAATCGAATATGTTCCGGCCAAAGCAAATGCACAGCCCAGGATGGTCCCCGTTGCCAGTCTTTTTATCATTCCCCCTGTATGAGCCATTCAGCTAGCCGTCCTCCAGATGAAGCAAGGTGGAAACTCCCAATAGCAAAGATATACCTGCAGGTGCCCAAGCCGACAAGACGGGCGGGATTCCGCCTGAAACGCCAAGTGCTGAAATGACATCGGTACAAAAATAAAGAATGAAACCGGTCGCAACACCCCCACCGATAACAAGAGATGCGCGGCGACGTCGAGAAAATTTAAGACAGAATGCAGCGGCAATTAGAACCATTGCGCAAAGCAGCAATGGACGCGACAGCAAACTGTGAAAATGGATGCGATGGCGAGTTGCGTTGAAGCCGGCGCGTTCCAAAAGGTTGATAAACGGCTTCAGGTCCCAGAATGACATCGTTTCGGGAGATGCAAAACTGTCCTGGATTTTTCGTGCGGTCAGATTTGTGGGCAACATCAATTCGGATGAAAACTCACTAGTCTGTCCCGGATGGAAGGTCCATGCGTCATAGAAACGCCATGTGCCGGGCTCGAGAACTGCACGCTGCGCATCAATTCTGGTTGTGAAATCATCCGCATTCTGAAAACGGAAAACGGTGACGTTCCGCAAGTCAACTCTATCTGTTGCCTGCCCACGAACTTCGCGGGCATATATTACGGCCTGCCCATCCTGCGTGCCCTGACGCAGCCATAATCCGTTTGACGAGAGATTCATGACACTGCTGTTGCCCTGAAGATACCGGGCCTCAAGCGTTTCGTATCTTTGTAGCAAAATTGAAGATAGCGGATTAAGCGCCATAACCTGAATGGAGCCTAGTAAAATCGCGCACATGATTGGCGGAAGTAGGAATTGCCAGGCAGAAACACCTGCTGCACGTGTGACGACAAGCTCCTGATTGCCAGTAAGCTTCCAGAACGAAAACATCGATCCGAACAAGACAGCAAACGGCAGGACCTTCTCTGTCATGAATGGAATTCGACTGGTTGCCATTTGAAACACGATACCAACCGTCGCATCTGGGCGTCCACCGGCGCGACGCAGCAACTCGATTGTATCGCCGATCAGGATCAATCCGATCAAAAGGGCGAGAATTCCCAGAATCGATATCAGAACATGTTTGCCGAAATACCAGGTGAGGGTCGGGGAGATTCTCATGCTGGAACCTCGTCCCGGCTTCCTGCCTTCGCACGGATTTGCGGTCCGCGGAATGTCCAGTAGAGGCCCCCTGCGATTGGAAGAAGCGCATTCAAATACATAAGGGGGACAAGGTCGGGATTCTTTGCTGCAAGGTTCTTCATTGTGATGCTGATCACCTGGAAGACGATCATAATTGCAATCGCAAATAAAAGGCGCCCGGTCTGCCCCCTGCGAGAGAAGCTGCTTGAAACCAGAACTGCCAGTGCAATGCTTGCAAAGCCGATGGAGTATAGCGGTGAAAGTAGCCGATCATGTCCTTCAGCGCGAAATGAGCCAATGTCATTCGGCAAAACATCAGGCGGCATGGTTGTTAGAAGATTGGATACGCTTCGTTCACGCGCTTCTCTGTAACGAAGGGCTGGATCTTCTGCATTATGCGCAATATCGACAGCATAGCGGTCAAAATAGAGGATCGACATCGTGCCGTCCTTCGTGTTGACTTCCTGGCGGTTTCCATCAAGCAATACGATCCGCGGACCATTTTCCGTGCGAACGAGCGCACCATTTTTGGCCATCATTGTGGCCTGTTTGTTTGGATCTCTGGCGTCATGGACAAGAATGCCAAGTAGCTCGTTATCCTGCCCGACTTCCCGGATATAGACTGTCAGACCGTCAAGGTCGGTAAAGCTGCCTTCCTGCAGCAAAACGGATGAGAAATCGTTGCGGATTGAGAACTGCAGTTCTTTGAATTGCTGGTAGCTGTAAGGCAGATAAAACAGCGTCAGGAAATAACCGAAAGCGGCGGTCAGCAATGCTAGTATGAGTGTCGGTTTTGCAAGAGCCCACTGGCTTAACCCGGCGGATCGCATAACGATCAACTCGCGGTCCTGAATAAGTTTGTTATATGTGAAAACTACAACGAAAAAGAGCGAGATCGGTAAAATAATCGCCAAAAAGCTTGGAAGCAGCAGAGATGTTAGCTGCAAAAATACCGATACCGAAAGGCCGCGGTTCACAATCATTTCAATGAAACGCAGGCTTTGCGACAGCCAAATGACACATAGCAAGCCAAGTGTCACAAACACCATCATGATGAACTGCTGTTTCAGCATATATCGGGTTAAACGATTCATTGGCCGGATTATAGAGAAGCGTTCAAAAACCGAAACAGGAAATTAGGGGTAAATCCCGGCAATTACACTGTTACGCGACGGGGCTGGCTGATTGCGGTGGAGCATGCTGCAAACGATTGCCGTTAAAGGCGAAAGCAACCTCTTCTGGAGAATCTGTTCCGGAAGAGGTTGGGGGATTTCAACGTCAACGCTGTGTCAGAATAATGGCGCGGTTTCATGCAGCAATTCGTGTCGCGTATTGGTGATCTGCTGTGCCATGAAATCGGCTTCGGGAACGATTTGCGCCAAAAAGAAGTTACAGCTTAGGCCCTTTGCTTTGGCAAAGCCCTCTTCAATGTCGCTATCGGTCAGTTTTTCCAAAGAGCGGAACATTAACCAACCTGCCACACAAATCGAAGTCTGCCGGAGGTAGGGGGAGGCGATAGCCTGAGCGAGGCCAGATGAGTTTTTGCACCTAGAGAGGATATCTTTTGTGGTTTGTTCCAGTTGATTGATGGCATGGGCGAACATCCGCGCCGCTTTAGACAAATTGTCATCAAGATGCGGCTTGGATACAGACATACGCATTTCGGTAATCAGTGACCGCATCGCGGCTCCGTTATCACGAAGGAGCTTCCGGCCGATCAGATCCAGTGCCTGAATGCCATTTGTGCCTTCGTAAATTGGCGCAATTCGCGCGTCACGCAGATGCTGGGCTGCGCCTGTTTCCTCTATAAAGCCCATCCCGCCATGAACCTGAATGCCAAGGGATGCGTTTTCCACGCCCAGATCCGTTGACCATCCCTTGACCATTGGGATCAGAAGGTTTGCGCGCGTTTGCGCCTTCGTGCGTTCATTTTCGTCTTCATGATGATGAGCAATATCAAGTTGCGCCGCAGCATAAAGTGAAAGCGCGCGGGCGGCTTCGGCGGTTGAGCGCATTCTGATCAGCATGCGCTGGACGTCGCCGTGATGAATGATGCTTTCATCCTGCCCGGTTGTCGGAGATTTCCCCTGTTTGCGATCACGTGCGTAGGATACAGCTTGCTGATAGGCGCGTTCTGAAATCGCGACGCCCTGTTGCCCGACAGCGAGACGGGCGTTGTTCATCATTGTGAACATGCAAGCCAAACCGTGGCCTTTGTGTCCGACCAGATAGCCCTTGGCGCCCCCGTTGTCTCCAAAGGAAAGAACAGCGGTCGGGCTTCCATGAATACCAAGCTTATGTTCGAGTGATACACATTTCACATCGTTACGCTCACCTGGTGTGCCATCGGCGTTCACAACGAACTTCGGCACAATGAATAGCGATATACCTTTGACCCCGTCTGGCGCGTCCGGTGTCCGGGCAAGCACAAGATGAACTATGTTGCTTGTCATCTCGTGATCGCCATAGGTGATAAAAATCTTTTGTCCGGTAATCCGGTACGAACCGTCATCTTCTGGCTCGGCCGTGCTGCGAACCTTTGAAAGGTCTGAACCGGCCTGCGGTTCGGTAAGGTTCATGGTGCCGGTCCATTCGCCACTTATCATGCGTGACAGATAAATTGCGCGTTGCTCGTCCGATCCATGTGCGGTCAGAAGTTCAATGGCGCCGGCGGTAAGCATGGGGCACAGGGCAAAGGCCATATTCGCTGAATGCCAAAGCTCTCCTACGGCGGCACCCAAAAGCAACGGCAACCCCATGCCGCCCTCGGTCTGCGGGGCGCTTATGCCCTGCCAGCCGCCTTCACAGAATTTATCATAGGCATCCTTCCAGCCGGTCGGAGTTCTAACATGGCCATCAGTTTGAAGAACCGAACCTTCCTGATCCCCAATACGGTTTAAGGGCGCCAGTACGCCAGAAGCCAGTTTCCCTGCTTCTTCAAGAATGGCATCGACAAGGTCCGGACTGGTTTCTGCGAAGGCCGGGATATCCGAAACGGTTTGCAAACCGATCACATTGTGGATCAGGAACCGCAGATCATGGAGTGGTGGCGTATAGTCGCTCATGGAAAAAGACGTCTCCCTGAATTGTGAGGCGCCCGCTCGGTTTCGCCCTCGTTTCGGGGCTTTGTTGCTATATAGCATAATCACAAGGCGGGAGAAGATCGAGTCTGTTTCCTTCTGAAAGTACCAAATTACTCTAAGCTATTAGTTGGATGTTCTTCTGGAAAACCAGTGAGTGTTGCGCCGCACTACTGGCGGTAATATATAATGGTTCCGATATAAATCAGGTGTGAAAACCGTTGCAGGGTCGCCATTCGGGCTTTGGCAAGCTAGACTGCCCCTCCGGTGATCAGGACACGATCTGAAGAACAAGAAAACACAGGAGTATGGCGGTGCTGCGCAAAGGAATATTACCAATTTTGCTTGCGGTGGTGATTTCATTTGCCGGAACGAGGTTGGTGGCGTGTGCCGGTCCGGTTTGGCCAAGCGATGATGAACAGCAGTTTCTGGATGCCTACCGCGACTATGTCGACGAAAGTGCGACCAGCGACCAATATGATCGCGCCGATAAACTGTTCGTCGAAGCGGTTCAGGTTCTTTCCGATACCTATGTGGAAAATATTGATCGCCCGGCGTTTGTCGAGCGCGCGATTGCCAGTTTGCCAAATCTTGAAACTGATGATCACACGCCAGACGGCATCGTTGGTGCTGTACTCGACGAAAGCCTGCACGACCTGGACCCGCATAGCGCATATATGACCGACGATATGTTCCGCCGTTTACAGGAAAGTACCGAGGGAAGTTTTGCCGGTGTTGGCATCGTGATTTCGCAGGACGAGGACAAGCTGATCCGTATCGTGTCACCGATTGACGATACACCTGCCGCACGGGCTGGCCTGCAACCCAATGACCGGATCACGCATATTGATGGTCATGAAATGAAGGGCGAGCCCATTGCCGAGGCTGTCCGTCTTATGCGCGGTCGCATCGGAGACCCGGTGACACTGTCGATACAGCGCAAGCAGGAAAACTTTGACGTCACCGTGAAACGTGCACGGATCGAGGTGCCGTCGGTTACCGCATCAATCATCGATAACGATTTGGCCTACATCCGTGTGTCGCGTTTTGATGCCAGCACATTGGATCAGACACGCGAATATCTTGAAATGCTGGAAAACAGGATCGGGTCACCGCGGGGCGTAATCGTTGATTTGCGACGCAACCCGGGTGGATTGCTTGATAGTGCCGCTGATATCGCCGATCAATTCCTGAGCAAGGGGCTGATTGTTGCGACCGAAGGGCGGGGCGAACGTAAATTGCGCAGCTACGAAGCAGACAGCAGCGATTATTTTGACGGTGCGCCGATGGCTATTCTGCTTGACCGTGGATCGGCGTCGGGCGCCGAATTGATGGCGGCCGCCCTGCGTGAAAACGGGCGAGGTGTCATCATCGGCGAACAGTCGTTTGGTAAAGGTTCAATGCAACGCATCATGCCGCTGACTTCTGGCGGTGGTCTTAAAATCACGACTGGTTATTACACGACGCCGGAAAACCACATCGTGCAGGGCAATGGTGTTGTCCCGGATATCGAAGTCAAACTTCCTGATGCCGAAGAGTTCGAGCGGGAGGTTGACCTTGAGCACGCCTTGCCGCCGCGTCGCCGCGATCCGCGCAAGGTTCTTGCATCAATGGATGCAGCAAGTTGCGAACGCGATATAGAGGTTACCCGTATCGGCAAATCTGCAACAAATGATAACCCGTTGGACGCCGAAGGCGATGGCGAGGTCAAAGCCAAGGAATTGCAGCGTGATACTGTTCTTGAATGCGCCGTGGGCTATTTCAGTGACGGTAAGCTTGCTGTGTATAGGGATCAGGTGGAGCCACTTTTGCGCGCGGGGCTCTAATTGCGATAAATTGTCAAAAAACGCGGCCCTGCAAAAGGCCGCGTTTTTTGTGTGTTTTGAAAGGTCTGCGGTGCTGCTTATCCACGCGCCAGAAGATCAATCAGGCTGGATGTATCCCAACGGTTTCCTCCACGCTCCTGAACCTGCGCATAGAATTGATCAACAAGCGCGGTTACCGGCAGGCGCGCGCCATTGCGCTTCGATTCTTCAAGGCAGATGCCAAGATCTTTACGCATCCAGTCAACGGCAAAGCCAAAGTCAAACTTGTCTTCGACCATTGTCTTGCCTCGGTTTTCCATCTGCCAGCTGCCAGCGGCACCTTTCGAAATCACATCAAGAACCTTTTCCATATCAAGGCCAGCCTTGCGACCGAAATTCACACCTTCGGAAAGACCCTGAACAAGGCCTGCGATGCAAATCTGATTCACCATCTTGGTCAGTTGGCCCGATCCGCTTTCACCCATCAGTTTGCAGGAGCGCGCAAACGCGTCAATAACCGGTGCCGCGCGGTCAAATGCCGCCTGATCACCGCCGCACATGACGGTAAGAATGCCGTTTTCAGCACCCGCCTGTCCGCCCGATACGGGGGCATCGATAAAGGAAACACCGGCATCTTTGGCGGCGGCATATAGTTCGCGGGCGACATCGGCTGATGCTGTTGTGTTGTCAATCATCACAGCATTTTTTGCCGCCCCGGCAAGAGCTCCGGTATCGCCGAGGACGACGCTTCGCAGATCGTCGTCATTGCCAACGCAGATAAAAACAAATTCTGCCCCGTTGGCGGCCTCGGCCGGGGTAGGGGCGGATTTTCCGCCATATTCGCCCGCCCATTTATCTGCTTTTGCGGCGGTGCGGTTGAAAACAGTAACGTCGTGCCCTGCCTTTTGCAGGTGGCCGGCCATGGGATAGCCCATGACGCCCAGCCCGATAAATGCACATTTTGCCATTTCGTGCCTCCCGTGTAATTGGTGTTACCAGTAAAGGAGGCCACCTTGCGAATGTCAATGCAAGGGAATGTCACGGAGACAATGTTTCCACGATCCGGAATACATATCGGTCATATCTCAGTCGTCGAGTGCCAGTTCCTCGCTTACGGTGTGGATGATCCGGCGATCATAGGTCAGAAGTTCTGATCGTTTCCCCGGATATTCGAACTGGGACAGGTAATACCGGATGGCATTGACGCGCGCACGTTTCTTGTCATCGGATTTGACAATGATCCAAGGACTGTCGGTGGTCGAGGTATGGAAAAACATCTCGGTCTTTGCTTCGGTGTAGGCATCCCAAAGATTTTGCGATGCCAGATCAACCGGGCTTAGTTTCCATTGTTTAAGCGGGTCTTGTTTGCGCTGATCAAACCGGCGCGCCTGTTCTTTTTTACTGACCGAAAAATAGAACTTGGTCATGTGAATGTCGGAACGGATCAGCATGCGCTCGAGCGCCGGGACCGATTGCAGGAATTCGCTGACTTCGAACATGTTGCAGAATCCCATGACACGTTCAACCATCGCCCGGTTATACCAGGACCGGTCAAACAGGACGATTTCGCCGCCAGATGGCAGATGTTCAACGTAGCGCTGGAAATACCATTGAGTCAGTTCCCGGTCATTCGGTTTCCCGAGCGCAACCACACGTGCGCCACGCGGGTTCAGATGTTCTGTGAAGCGTTTTATCGTGCCACCTTTTCCAGCGGCATCGCGGCCTTCGAAAATCACCAGTGATTTGATGTTCTCAGCCTTCACCCAGTTTTGCAGCTTGAGAAGTTCGATATGCAATGGCGCAATGAGTTCAAGATACTGTTTGCCATGCATCTTTTTCACGCGTGCTTTGGGATCGGCGTCGATGTCAGGCGAGACATAGTCTCCGGGGGTATCTGATTCCGGGGAAATGCTTTTCTTTGACGGGCGATCATCAAGGCGATCCATCGTCATGCTTTCAGCATCAAGTAAAAAACGATCACGGGCTTCGCTATCAAGGCTGGAAAGATCGGGATGCTGTTTCGAAGCCCTGCGGCTGCGCGCCGTATTTTTCACCGCCTTGCGGATCGAATTGTCACCGCTTTCTGTCTTTTTCGTCGGGTTGTCTTTCTGTTTCGCCGCCATACTGTAGATGCCCTGCAACTTTAATGGGAAATTACAGTGACATAAATGCGCCATGATCGAAAGGGGGCGCAAGGAGGTAGATCAAATCCGGTTCACGGATAGGATTTCGATCATGGCGCAGGTGGGGCAATGTCAAAGCGGATAGGATTTCCGGTATTCGGCCTCGGCATCACTTCGCGACAGACCGATATCAGAAAGCTGGGCGTCACTTAACCGCATGAGAGCACGGCGCTGTGCGCGTTTGGCAAGCGTATCCGCGATTGTGCTGAATACTGTGTTGATAACGTTTTGCAGCGATGTGGTTGGCGGGTTTGTGGCTCTGGTGTTGGTATGGCCAGAAGGCGTCTGGCAATATGCATGTGCCATAATCGTTCTCCTGAATTGAGTTCTTCTAATGGAGGTTACGTTTGTTGAAGCCATACTCCTCTTAAATCAGGTAGGTGACAAACGAGTATTTCTCGGGTTATGTATTAGATTATCTAATGATTGTGGATTTGAGGCGAACATGCGCTTACCCCCATTGCAGTCTTTGCGTGCCTTCGATGCCGCTGCGCGACATTTGAACTTTACCCGCGCTGCCGAGGAACTTTTCGTTACCCAGGGGGCGATCAGTCAGCAGATCCGCCAGCTCGAAGAATATCTTGGATTTCGTTTGTTTTTCCGTTTGCCAAGGCGGTTGCAACTGACCGAGGAGGGGGATCGTCTGGCGAGGGCAACGTTTGAAGGCTTTTCACGCATCGCAGGCGAAATCGACAGCCTTCGCGCTGTGGAAGAAGCTGGTGTTGTTACCGTCAGCGTATTGCAATCTTTCGCCGTCAAATGGCTGGTGCCGCGGCTTGGGCATTTTCGTGAAGCACATCCTGATATTGATGTTCGCATCCACGCTGATGATCGATTGGTTGATTTCCGCAACGAAGGTATTGATCTTGCTGTTCGTTTCGGCCGTGGCCGGTATCCCAATCTTTATACCGAACTGCTGATGCGTGATGAAGTTTTCCCGGTTTGCAGCCCGGATTATCTGGCATCAAGTCCGCCGCTGAACCGGCCTGCAGATATTGCCGGTCATCAGCTTCTGCATGACGCCACATCGCATATTGAGCAACCGCGCGCTGCGGATTGGCAATTCTGGCTGGAAGGTGTCGGGGTTAAGGGAATTGATTTGCGACGCGGGCTTCGTTTCAATTCCGGCGACATGGTCATTCAGGCAGCACTGATGGGGCACGGGGTTGGCATGGCGCGAACCAGTCTTGCCGCGCAGGACCTGAAAGCCGGTTTGCTTGTTCGCCCATTTCCGCAAACCGTTGCGTCAAGTTACGCCTATTATCTGACCTGTCCCGAGGAAAACCTGAACCGGCCGCGTGTACAATCCTTTATTCGCTGGCTGAAGGACGAAGTTGCCGCAACCCTCAAGGATATCGAGGAAAACCAGCCGGCCTTGACTGTCATCACCCCCGATCCGGGAAAATCGTAATCCGGCTCAGAGAAGGCCGAGCTCGCGCAATTCATCTGCCATGTCTTCGGGAAGTGCTTCTGCGCCACCAGCCTGTTTTTCATCCGGCGGACATTTGTCTTCTGAAAGGTAACGCCACCCCTGAAAGGCGCGGTGCGGCCATGTGCGAGTTTCGAAAAGTTCCGGGTCCAAGACGATGCGGCAATGCTTGATGCCTTCATCGTCAATGAATTCTTCCAGATCGACAATGCGCTGACGTGCGCGAATTGCCCTCTTGATCACCCAATAGATCGATCCGCCGGCCAGTATTTCCGCTTTGCGTTTCGGAGTCATTCGGGTGGTATGATAAATTCGTCCATGAAGGTTCCCGAAATAGGCCTGCCATTGGCGCAGGGTTTCGGGGCTTTCCGTACCAACACTTAGTTTGATCAGATGGAGGGGCATGGTTTGGTCATGTTCTTTCAGGCGAGACAGGGTGTTATCTGACCTAGAAGTCATGGGGAATTTGGTCAAGTGTTGAGTATTAATAACATTAATAATTTGTATTTTTATGTATTTCACAAAAAAACTTGACCAATAGTCGGTAATCATCCAAATTCTGGTGCAGAAAATGTCCATAGACAGGACATCACCAGAGAGATTTACAGGCTGAGAGAACCGAATGTCCCTGCAAGTTGTCACGGCAAACCGTCTTGGTGACGGGTTGGTGGTTTTCCTGACCGCGGAAGGCGGTTGGAGTGAAGACATCAATCAGTCTCGCGTTGCCGACGGAAAAGAGGCGGGTGACGCCCTGCTGGCAGAGGCCAGTGCACCTGAGCTCGATACTGTCATTGTCGGACCTTATCTGATTGAGGTGGAACAACAGGACGGTGGACTGGTTCCGACAAAATACCGTGAAGTTCTGCGCACCAAGGGTCCCAGTGTGCGGCAGGATCTCGGCTATCAGGCCGGGTAAGGAGAGGATACGTCATGTATCGCTATGATGATTTTGACCGCCAGCTGGTGCTGGAACGTACCGAGCAGTTCCGTGAACAGGTAAAACGTCGTCTTTCGGGCGATATTACCGAAGACCAGTTCCGCCCACTGCGCCTGATGAACGGTGTTTACCTTCAACTGCATGCCTACATGTTGCGCGTTGCTGTTCCCTATGGAACGTTGCGCGCGGATCAATTGCGCCAGCTTGGCTATATCGCGCGTCGTTATGACAAGGGATACGGGCATTTCACGACCCGGCAGAATATCCAGTATAACTGGCCAAAGCTTGATGAAATTCCCGATGCATTGCTTGATCTTGCCAAGGTCGAAATGCATGCGATTCAAACATCGGGCAACTGCATCCGCAACACGACAACCGACCAGTACGCAGGGGCTGCCGCCGACGAGATCGAAGATCCGCGGCCCTATTGCGAACTGATCCGCCAGTGGTCAACGTTCCATCCGGAATTCACCTATCTGCCGCGCAAATTCAAAATCGCGGTGACCGGGTCGCCAAATGACCGTGCCGCAGTAAAGGTTCATGATATCGGACTTCGCATGCATCAGGATGATGCGGGCGAGGTCGGGTTCGAGGTCATCGTGGGCGGTGGTCTTGGTCGCACACCATTCGTTGGTAAAACCGTGCGTGACTTTATCGGCAAGAACGATCTGTTTTCGTATCTTGAGGCGATCCTGCGGGTTTATAACCGCTTTGGCCGTCGTGACAATAAGTACAAGGCACGCATCAAAATCCTCGTCCATGAAATCGGGGTAGAGGAAATGCAGCGCCTGGTCGAGGAAGAATGGGCGCAGATCAAGGACGGATCTCTGCGCGTTGATGATGCCGAAATTGCGCATTATATCGAACAGTTTGCACCGCCGGCATTTGAAACCCTTTCGGACGATGATGCCGAGTTTGAACGTCGTAAGGCCGAAAATCGGGAATTCTCCAACTGGGTGCGTTCGAACGTCATTGCGCATAAGCAACCGGGTTATGCGATTGCCAACGTATCGCTGAAGCCGATTGGTGGTATTCCGGGCGATGCAACCGATACCCAGATGGAACTGGTTGCCGATCTGTCGGAGCAGTACAGTTTTGGTGATGTCCGTGTAACCCACGAACAGAATCTGGTTTTGCCGCACGTGAAAAAAGCCGATTTGTTCTCGCTTTGGGCGGAGCTGAAAAATGCCAATCTGGCGACGGCAAACCTTGGCTATGTTACCGACATCATTTCCTGCCCGGGGCTGGATTATTGTGCGCTGGCAACGGCGCGTTCGATCCCCCTGTCACAGCGCATTTCGGAACGTTTTTCCGATCTGGATCGCCAGCATGATATTGGCGAACTCAAGATCAAGATTTCCGGTTGCATCAATGCCTGCGGACATCACCATGTTGGTCATATCGGTATTCTGGGCCTCGATAAACGTGGCAAGGAATTCTATCAGATCACCCTTGGCGGCGACGCCAGTGAGAATGCCGAAATCGGTAAAATTGCCGGTGCCGGTTTCTCCGAGGCCGAAGTCGTCGATGCCATTGAAAGTCTGGTGACCAAATATCTTGGCATTCGCGAAACCGGCGAACGTTTTATCGATACCTATCGCCGTGTCGGCATGGACCCGTTCAAGGAGGTGCTTTATGGCGATCGTTAAGAATGACAGTGTGATTGATCAGGAATGGATCACGCTTGACGCCGAAGCCGACCTTCCGCCGGGGGAGGAAAACATTATCGTGCCTCTTGCGCGTTTTAAGGAAGAACGCGAAACGCTGATCGGTCGCAATGGTGGTCTTGGCGTGCAGCTTAACCCCGGCGATGCGCCGGAAGATCTGGCAAACGATCTGGATCGTCTTTCGATCATCACCGTCAATTTCCCGGCCTATACCGACGGGCGTGGATATTCCTATGCGCGTGTTCTGCGCGAACGTCTTGGTTTCAAGGGTGAACTTCGTGCAATTGGTGACGTGTTGCGCGACCAGATTCTTTACATGCATCGCTGCGGATTTGACGCATATGAGTTGAAAAATGACGACGATGTATCGCTGACAAAAGTGCGCGCCGCATTAAAGGAAATGACGGTTTATTATCAACCGACAGGGGATGGGCGGGTTACGGCTGCATCGCTTCGTGAACGGCGTCGGACGGCTCTTAAATCGGCGTCCTGATTTCATCTGATTTGATCAAGCCAGGCTTTAAATAGCATTCACGTTAAGGCGCCCGTTGAGGGCGTCTTTTCTTTTGCCCTTATAATGCCGGTATTTTCTGTCAGTGATAGCGGTCGTCCAGTCGTCATTTCTGGGCAGGGAATTGATATTGGCGGCTCAATGATTATTCTTTTGTATATAAAAAACTGTCCAGAGTTCACCTTTAGAGTGGTGTTTTGATCGGTTTCAAGCTATACACTTATTAGCTGTTTAAGTGCCTTTGCGTGGCAACCATTGTAAAATGCTTGGTTGTCCTTCAGGCTAAAAAGGAGAGCCCGAAAACATCAGTCCCAACAACAGGATGCAATCCTGCCAAGCGGATTGGGGAATTCACGCATCTCCTGACAGTTGGCATCGGTAACGGCCGATGCAAGGAAGCAGGTTCGCATTTCTGGGTTCAACAGGAAAAGGCAACCAATGTCGATTGAGCAAAGCCTGGCAGGGATTGGTGATAGCTGCGTGATTACGCGGGATTTTACGCGTTACGATCACGGCTATCAGGACAAGGCGCTCAAATATATCGATTATCTGGGGGCGCTATCGCTGGCGTTGCGTAAATTTTCCGAATATAGCCGGACAATGCTGGCGTCCCAGCAATTGTATATCTACGCCAAATGGCTGGCGCGATACACGGCATACTGGCCGGAACTTGACCAACTTGTCGACAGACTGGAAAACAGTTTTGACGATGTTGACCAAAGCTATGTCGCAACTCAGTCTTCGGTTGATGGTTCGTGGGGGTGGAAATATAACGAATTCCACCACAAATTTGATGCAACCATTGTGCGTTTGCATGAATTGTCCAATGAAGGCCGCGCACCGCGTTATCCGCTGCATTTCCTAGAACCGATTGCAACGGCTCCGGCAATGCGAAACTATCTGGAAAAGCTTCTTGTTTCCGATATTGCCACCACCGGGCGCAATCAGCGCGATGAATTCGGCAGTGTGATCTGCTGTCTGGCGCAGCTTTGTTTCAAGCCGTCCTTGCGACGCTATGCGCAGAAACATGTGCGCGGCATCGATCTTGATCAAAACTATGTTGATGCCTTCCGCAACTTCCTTGATGAAATCCAGAACCCCGAAACCGGTTACTGGGGCCCTTGGTACATTTCGGATGGCAAAACCCATCGTTATGATGATCTCAGCTATACTTTTCATATCGTGTCATATCGCAAGGGGCGCGTCGGACATTGGTCCGATATCATCCGCACCACTCTTGAAAGCCGCCAGATGGAATATCCGCAAGGATGGCTCAGCCGCGGTGAATTTAATAATCACAACAACTATGATGTCGCGAAAATCTTTCGCTATGGGTGGCCGCATATGCAGTCGGCAGAACGGGCCTTGGCGCGCGAACAGATTGGCGCCATGCTTGACTGGTGTGTTGGGCATTCCCTTAAGCGCGATGGCAGCTTCGTCCCTGACAGTCGTTTCTATAACTCGCTTGAGTCCTGTTATTATTTTGGTGTCTCGTTTCTGGACGAAGTTGGATATTTTCAGCCTTCTAAACGTTTCTGGACCCAGCAGAAATTTCCTTATGCGCCGGTTTTGCAGTCTCGCATCGGGCGCAAGCTGGACGAGTTCGATGCCGAAAATCCCAGCGTGATTGCCGCCAAATGGAAAATCGGCCCGGATGCCGCCAGAATATCGGCATCGTCAGTGAACCGCGAAGGTCTCTCGCGCATGCCGCTGCTTTCCGGGGATGATTGTGCAACCACCGAAGAACGCGAATTCGAATTTATCCTGCGGCCAAATAATGATGGCTGAACGCGCTTTTCAGCTCTGCACAGTGTGAAATTCGATGGCTATGCAGTCGCAATATTTTGTCTCGGGTTCAATCCTGCGTCACATCTTTTCAATGGCGCATACCAGCATGCTTGCGCTGGTGGCGATGGTTCTGGTTGATGCGCTTGATCTGTTTTTCCTGAGCCTTCTAAGGGATGTGGAAATCATTGCCGGTCTTGGCTTTGCCTGGCCGATTATCTTTTTCACACTTGCCGTGTCGCTTGGCATATCGACCGCAATGACAGCACTTGTTTCCCGTGCCGAGGGGCTTGGTGATCGGGACAGGGCAAAAGTCTATGCCACGCATGTTATGGTATTCGGTCTTGTGCTATCGGTCGTGATGACGGTCGTCTTGTGGCTATCGGCACCTTGGATGCTTGATATGTTCGGGGCGACCGGCAAGGCCCGTGATATCGGCATCACTTATGTACAGATCGTGATCCTGTGCTTGCCGGTTCTGGTGCTTAGCATGTCATCGGGCGCGTTGTTGCGTGCCATCGGGGCAAAGCAGCGCGCCATGTGGTCGAAAATGGCCGGGGCGGCGGTCAATGCAGTCCTCGATCCGATTTTCATCTTTGGTTTTGATTGGGGAGTCGAAGGGGCAGCATGGGCAACCGTCGTGTCACGGATCGTAATCATGGCAGTTGCCTTTTACGGTGTTCGAAACGTTCATCACATGCTTGGCCTGTTTGATGCGAATCTTTTCCGCAAGGACATCCGCGATATTGCCCGTGTAACCGTACCAGTCGGATTGGCAAAGGTTGGCCCGCCAATTGCCAGCGCCTTTATCATGTCCAGCATGGCAAAGTATGGGCCCGATGCAGTGGCCGCCATGGCGATCATTGAACGTATCGCGCCATTCGTCTTTGTTGGCTACATGGCGTTACCCCAGGCAATCGGCCCGATCATCGGCCAGAATTTTGCCGCGGCAAAGGCCGAACGGGTGCGCAGCATCTGGCATAATGTCTGGGCACTGGTGGCGGTTTACGGGGTTACTGTCTGCGCTGCCCTGTTCCTGTTTCAAAGCCAGATTGCGGAGCTTTTCAGCGCGACCGATCAAACAACAGCGTATCTATCGATTTTTTGCAGTTTTACAGCACCCTTTTATATGTTCCTCGGTCTGCAATTTTCATCACATACCTTTTTTAACGTTACCGGGCGTCCCAATCTCGCGATGGTCTTCGATCTTGCGAAGGAACTGCTGGGGGTGATCCCGCTGGTATGGCTTGGCAGTTATTATTTGGGCGCAACCGGTGTTTTGTTCGGGCAGGCCGCCGGAATTGTTCTTTTTGGAACCATCACCGGAATCGTCAGTTACCGTCTGGCCCGCCGGATGGGGGCATCTGATAGGGAGGGTGGTTTGCAGACAACTTATGGTAGTTCTAAGATTTTGTAACCAAAGAATATTCCGCTGACGGCGCTCAATGCCCTGAAAATGGCCCGCTAAAGTGCGGTTTTCTATTGCTGTCTGAATACAATTGTTCTGGTTGAATTTATTTCCTTCCAAACAACATTAAGGAGTGTGCCTGCATCTTTGGAGGGAAATATGTCAATTTTAAAAAGACTTAAAATAGCGCCCAAAATCTTTGGTGGCTTCGGGCTCGTTCTTTTGCTTCTGGTGTCGATATCCATACTGGGGTTCGTCACGTTAACCGGGATAGGTAGCGATTTTGATAGATACCGATCTATTGCAATACAGTCTAACGAGGCAGGCCGGGTACAGGCCAACATGCTCGAAGCCAGGGTTGGCGTTAGGGACTATTTGCTGACCGGGCGGCAAACAGCCATCAGCACTGTGCTCACGCGTCTGCAAACAGCATCTGAATTGAATGAAAAACTCGGCACGCTGGTTGATCAGGGTGCGCGAAAAGCCCTCATCGAGGAAACGAAGGATGATTTGGCTGACTATCTTCAAGTCTTTCAATCAGTTGTAAAAACTCCGGCTGGTGATCCTCAAAGAGACCAGCTTGTTATTGAAGGTCTGGACCGTATCGGTCCAGAGGTTGCATCCAATCTTGAAAACCTGAAACTTGAAATCAGGCAAGAGCAGGATAAGCTCGGGCCGATGGTTACCGAGGATATCCAGAATACCATCATGCTTGTGACGTCAATTTCAGTTGCTGCGGTGGTTTGCGGTATTGGTGCCGCTTGGCTGATTGGGACGGGAATATCCAATCCTATCCGGAATATTACGGAAGCCATGACGGTTCTTGCCGCCGGCGATAAAGAAACACCAATCCCCGGGCAGGATCATAAGGATGAAATCGGCGATATGGCCAAAGCCGTGCTGGTTTTCAAAGAAAACATGATCCGGGCTGAACAGCTTGCCGCGCAGGAGGCCGAGGCACAAAAACGAAGAGAAGCCCGCGTGAAAGTCATCGAGAAGCTTACCAATGATTTCGATGCCGACATGTCTCTGGTGCTGAAAAGCGTATCATCTGCGGCAACAGAGATGCAGGCAACAGCTTCATCGATGACAGCAACGGCAGAAGAAACCAATCGTCAGTCAACTGTGGTTGCAGCGGCGGCTGAACAGGCATCCAACAATGTTCAAACCGTTGCGAGTGCATCCGAGGAATTGAGTGCTTCGATTTCGGAGATCAGTCATCAGGTCAATCAATCATCGCAAGTTGCAAACAAGGCTGTTTCCGAGGCGGAAAATACCAACGCTCAGGTCCGCGGGCTTGCGGAAGCTGCCCAGAAGATTGGTGATGTGGTCGGGTTGATTAGCGATATTGCTGCGCAGACCAACCTTTTGGCATTGAATGCAACGATTGAAGCTGCGCGGGCAGGTGAGGCAGGGAAAGGTTTTGCTGTTGTTGCTGCCGAGGTCAAAAATCTCGCAAACGCGACATCAAAAGCAACCGAAGAGATTACTGCCCAGATCACAGGAATTCAGGCGGAAACAGAAGTTGCGGTGGTTGCGATTGACTCTATTGGCGGTACGATTGCTGAGATCAGCGAAATTGCGGCAACGATTGCAAGTGCTGTGGAACAGCAGGGGGCTGCCACCGAAGAAATCACCCGAAATGTTCAGCAAGCATCAGCCGGAACAAGCGAGGTAACCGAAAACATTCATGGTGTTAACGAGGCGGCGACATCAACCGGCGCCGCTGCCGAGCAAGTGTTGAATGCATCGGGTGAGCTGTCTGAGCAGGCAGAAACCTTGCGTCTGAAAGTTGAATCTTTCCTGACAGCGGTCAAGGCAGCTTAATCTTCGTTTTGTTTAAACTGCATCAACACACACGGACCATCGCCGGTTTCATATTCGGTATTACCGATGAAACCGGCGGCCTCGTAACTTTTTCGCGCCCGCACATTTTCCGGATCCGGGTCAATCGCGACCATTGGTGCGCCGCGTTCGATCAGCATTTGCGCCAATAATCGCAAAAACATTTTGCCGTGGCCGCATCCCATCATGTCGGGCACGCCAATGAAGGCATCAATGCATCGTGTGCCCTTGGGAAGGTGAGCAAAATGGGGCTGCGGCCACTGATGCGCGTCATAATGCTGAGCAAAGGCAAATGGTCGATTGCGATAGGATACAATCAGCGTTGCCATTTCCGGCAGCTCGATATCTTCGGTGATCAGTTCGATCTGCTCGTCCGGTGCACCCCACCATCGCGCCACTTCGGGTACCCGCAACCAGCGTCGTATCATGGGCAAATCGCTGGGGACGGCCCGCCGGAAACGATATGTCTCGGCGGCGGCCATGCGATCAGATCCCGACAGTGTCGCGTTTGGCAGCAAGCACCAGATTGGCCTTTGATCCGGACAGGCGGCCGATTTTTCCGGTAATCCAGCTACCTGTTTCTGCAAGCTTTTCAAGGTCGACACCGGTTTCGATGCCAAGACCGTTCAGCATATAGACGACGTCTTCGGTCGCAACATTGCCACTGGCCCCTTTGGCATAGGGGCATCCGCCAAGACCGGCGACGGAGCTATCAATCGTGGCAACCCCCATCTGCAATACCGCCAGAAGATTTGCCAATGCCTGGCCATATGTATCATGGAAATGTGCGGCAAGTTTTTCGATGGCAACCTGATTTGCAACGGCTTCGATCATGGCCTGTGCTTTGCCCGGTGTGCCGGTGCCGATGGTATCGCCCAGACTGATTTCATAAGCCCCCATATCAAACAGGGCTTTGGCGACGTCTGTAACCTTCTGTGGGGCAATTTCACCCTCGTAAGGGCATCCGAGAACACAGGAAACATACCCGCGCACGGCGATGTTGGCATCACGCGCTGCGGCGACCACCGGCCGGAACCGATCAAGGCTCTCAGCGATGGAACAATTGATATTCTTCTGCGAAAAGCTCTCCGATGCCGCACCAAAAACTGCAACTTCGGTTGCACCTGCTTCGATGGCGGCTTCAAGCCCTTTGAGGTTTGGGGCCAGAACTGGATAGGTGACGCCCGGTTTACGCAAAATACGGCCCATGACATCGGATGCGTCGGCCATTTGTGGAACCCATTTCGGGCTGACAAAGGCGGTGGCTTCGATGACCGAAAGGCCTGCATTGCAAAGGCGATGGATCAGTTCGACCTTGATGTCGGTCGCAACCATCCCCTTTTCGTTCTGCAACCCGTCACGCGGACCGACTTCGACGATTTTGACACGCGCGGGCAAGCCCGAAAGGCGGGGCATTCTATTTTGCCTCCTCGATGGCGATCAATTCCACGCCATCATCAACCTGATCGCCAACGGCAAAGAATATCTCGCGGACCGAGCCCGAAACCGGTGCTGAAATAGTGTGTTCCATTTTCATTGCTTCCATCACCACAAGCTTATCGCCTGCGGCAACAGATTGCCCCGGTTCCGCCAGCACGGCAATGATTTTACCGGGCATCGGCGCTGTTAACCCGCCACCGGCACCTTCCTGCCCGCCTGCGGCGGCGACCGGATCAAAAATCTCCAACCGGTCAGAACGTCCATCGCGGAAGATCGTCAGTCGATTGCCATCGCGAAGGACACTTGCGCGTTTGCGCACCTGATCAAGTGTTGCATGAATGGTCCCATCACTGCCGAATTCGGCATGGGCCGTAACCGAATTGCCGTCAGGCATATCGATGACATAACCGTGCGTGCGGTAATGCACCCTGATTTTCAGTTCTGCACCGTCATGGCGCAGGATCAGATTATGGTGGTTGTCATCATTCATCCGCCATCCCGATGTGCTGTGCCACGGGGAATAGGGGTCGCTGCTTTGCGCCGCATGGCTTTTGGCCTCGGCATCGCGACGCATCAGAATATCAAGGGTGGCAAAGGCCAATGCGTCATTATCAGGCACCGCCGGGGCAGGGATCAGATCGTCAAGATACTGGCCGATGAAACCGGTTTCGACTTCGCCGCGCTCAAAGGCCGGATGACGCGCAATATTGGCAAGAAAACCGGTATTGGTTGTTACGCCGACAATCTGTACATCGTTAAGTGCGGTTGCCATCCGGCGCAGTGCCGATATGCGATCCGTATCCCAGGTGATCAGCTTTGCGATCATCGGGTCATAATGAATTGAAACCTCGCCGCCTTCGTAAACGCCGGTATCTATCCGCACGTGATCATTGGCCGCGGGCATGCGCATATGCACAAGTGTGCCGGTGGCGGGCAGGAAATCATTATGCGGGTCTTCGGCATACAGTCGGACTTCGAAGGCATGGCCGTTAATGGTCAGTTCTTCCTGTGCCTTGGGCAGCTTTTCACCGTCAGCAACACGCAATTGCCATTCGACAAGGTCCTCTCCGGTGATCATCTCGGTCACTGGATGTTCTACCTGAAGGCGTGTGTTCATTTCCATGAAATAGAACGCACCAGACGCATCTAGCAGGAATTCGACCGTACCAGCCCCCTGATAGCCAATCGCCTTTGCGGCATCAACGGCGGCCTTGCCCATCTGTGCCCGAAGATCTTCGGGCATGTTCGGGGCCGGGGCCTCTTCAATGACTTTCTGGTGGCGACGTTGCAGAGAACAGTCGCGTTCAAACAGATAAACCGCATTGCCATGACTATCGGCAAAGACCTGAATTTCAACATGGCGCGGCTTGACGATCAGCTTTTCAATCAGGCAATGATCGTCGCCAAAGCTGCTGGCGGCTTCTCGTTTGCAACTGACAAGGGCATCCTTGAAATCGGCGGGTTTTTCAACCGCCCGCATGCCTTTGCCGCCGCCGCCCGCCGATGCCTTGATCAGAACCGGATATCCGATCTTGTCTGCTTCTGCGGCCAGAAGATCCGGGTCCTGATCTTCGCCGTGATAACCGGGAACCAGCGGAACACCCGCCTTGCCCATGATTTTCTTGGCTTCGGATTTCGATCCCATCGCGCGGATCGCACTTGCCGGTGGGCCAACAAAGACACAGCCCGCTTTTTCAAGGGCATCTGCAAACCCTGCATTTTCCGACAGGAAACCATAACCCGGGTGAACCGCATCTGCCCCCGATTGTGCAATGACATCAAGCAAACGATCAACGCGCAAATAGCTGTCTTTCGGGGCTGGACCGCCGATGTGATAGGCCTCGTCGGCCCGTCGGACATGCAGGGCATTGGCATCCGCGTCGGAATAAACCGCGACGGTCTGGATGCCCATGCAGCGTGCGGTTTCAATCACGCGGCAGGCAATTTCACCACGGTTGGCGATCAGTATTTTGCGCAGCATGATTAATTCTCACTCCACTTCGCGGGGCGTTTTTCAAGAAATGCACTGACACCTTCACGGCCTTCGGAACTTGCGCGCTGATCGGCAATACGTCGTGCGGTATCGTCAAGGACATCATCGTCAATCGGTTTGTTGGCAACCGCATAAATCAGCGATTTTGCTGCATCCATGGCACCCGGGCCATTCGCCAGCAAAAGCTTTGCCATGGCGTCGCCACGCGCTATCAGATCGTCACCTGAAACAATTTCATGGACCAATCCGATGGCGTGGGCGGTCGCGGCGTCAAAACGCTCCGCTGTCATAAAATAACGACGGGCGTGCGAGACGCCAATGGCCTCAACCACATAGGGAGAAATAACCGCTGGGATCAGGCCCAGTTTGACCTCCGACAGGCAGAAACTGGCGCGATCAGACGCAATCACAATGTCACAACATGCTGCCAGCCCAACCCCACCACCAAAGGCCGCCCCGTTGATGAGCCCGATGGTTGGTTTTGACGCAAAGTTCAAAACCTTCATCAGTTTTGCAAGCTTGCGGGAATCTTCAAGATTTTCGTCATGGCTGTAACCGGCCATGCGCTTCATCCAATTCAGGTCGGCCCCGGCAGAAAAGCTTTTGCCAGCGCCGGACAGAATGATTACCCGCACAAGCGGATCGGCATTCAGCGATTCCAGCTTGGCCGTCAGATCGCCGATCAGGATATCGTCAAACGCGTTGTGGATTTCCGGACGGTTCAGCGTGATGCGGGCAACGCCCGATGCGCTGATCTGGCACATCACGGCATCGGTTGATGGATTGGTGTTATCGGTGTTTACATTGCTCATGCCAGCCTCACATCCGGAACACGCCAAAGCGCGTTTCCTCGACCGGTTTGTTAAGTGCTGCCGAAAGACCAAGCCCAAGAACCATGCGGGTATCGGCCGGATCAATCACCCCATCGTCCCAAAGTCGCGCAGACGCGTAATAGGGATGACCCTGTTCTTCGTACTGGTCGCGGATCGGGCCTTTGAAGGCTTCCTGTTCTTCTATGGGCCATGTTTCACCGCGCTTTTCTTGTGCATCTGCGCGGATTTGGGTCAAAACATTTGCCGCCTGTTCCCCGCCCATGACTGAAATTCTTGCATTTGGCCACATCCAAAGGAAGCGGGGGCTATAAGCACGGCCACACATGCCATAGTTGCCCGCACCAAATGATCCACCGATCAGGACGGTAAATTTGGGAACCTTGGCGGTCGCAACGGCGGTCACAAGCTTTGCACCATCCTTGGCAATGCCGCCACTTTCATATTTGCGCCCGATCATGAAACCGGTGATGTTTTGCAAGAACACGAGTGGAATACTGCGTTGGCAACAGAGTTCAATGAAGTGTGCACCTTTAAGTGCACTCTCGGAAAACAGGATGCCGTTATTGGCAATGATCCCGACCGGATAGCCGAAAATGCGGGCAAAGCCGGTAACCAGTGTTGTACCATACTGGGCCTTGAACTCGTCAAAGTCTGATCCGTCTACGATGCGGGCAATGACTTCGCGCACGTCATAGGGTTTCTTGGAATCGCTTGGAATAACGCCATAAATTTCGCGCGGGTCATAGGCGGGGTCGCGCGGGGTGGTCAGGGTCAAACCGGGATTTTTCGTCCAGTTCAGGTTCTTGACGATATTGCGCGCAATCGACAATGCGTGGGCATCGTCCTGTGCATAGTGATCGGTCACGCCCGATGTCTTGCAATGAACATCGGCACCGCCAAGGTCCTCGGCCGAGACAACTTCGCCGGTTGCGGCCTTCACCAGGGGGGGGCCTCCCAAAAAGATCGTGCCCTGTTTACGAACGATAATGCTTTCATCGGACATGGCCGGTACATAGGCGCCACCCGCCGTACAGGACCCCATGACAACCGCGATTTGCGGAATGCCCTTTGATGACATGGTTGCCTGATTGAAAAAGATGCGGCCGAAATGGTCGCGATCCGGGAAAACATCATCCTGCCGTGGCAGGTTCGCCCCGCCGCTATCGACCAGATAAATGCAGGGCAGATTGTTTTCGAGCGCGATTTCCTGCGCGCGAAGATGCTTCTTCACCGTCATCGGATAATAGGAGCCGCCTTTGACCGTGGCATCATTAGCAACGATGACGCATTCAACGCCTGAAACCCGACCAATCCCGGTGATGATGCCCGCAGCAGGAACGTCTTCATCGTCATACATGCCATAGGCGGCAAGCTGTGACAGTTCAAGGAACGGGGACCCGATATCCAGCAATTGACGGATACGTTCACGGGGCAGAAGTTTGCCGCGCCCTGTGTGCCGGTCGCGCGCGCGTTCACCGCCGCCAAGTTTGATCTGCGTGATCTGATCACGAAGATCGGCAACCAGTTTTTCCATCTGTTCGGCATTGTTGCGGAAATCTTCCGAGCGGGGATTTATCGCAGATTTCAGAACCGTCATCGTCAATTGACACCGTTTGTTGCCGGGGCTGTTTATGCAAGGAAACGGCCCCGTGGTGAATGGCGTTTATGACTGCTGTTATGGTGGAAGTTTACGTAAACGTCAAGATTAAATAGGTAATCCAGTACCGAATTTACGTATATCAAAAATGGACAGTATATTGGGATCGCGAAATGATATTTCGAGTGAGGGAAAGTGTCGCAAAATTCGTATATATTTTAATTGGTTATGGATTTTCGATGGGCACGTTTTCTGATCGGATCAGTCGTCAATCTGCTTGCGCAGTTTGATCCAGCGTTCAAGATGTTCAAGCCGGTCATTGCCAAAAAATGCCTCGTCTTCATAGAAAAAGAACGGCGACCCGAAGGCACCGCGTGCGATGGCTTCGTCGGTAACTTCGCGGACGTGTTGTTTCCATTTCGGATTTTCGACGGCTGCGCGGATTTCTCCGGCATTGATGGAGTGCCGGGTGGCTGTGGCAAAGACAACTTCCGGGTCCGACATATCAAGCCCGTCGGCAAAATATCCGCGATAGACATCCTTGGCGAACTTGATCGCCAATGCGGGCTTGGTTGATGCAATCCAGTAATAGGCGCGGGTCGGGACCAGTGCGGCATAGGGGAATTTTTCGGGGATGCAGAACGGCGTGTTCTGCATCTTTGCGCAGCGTTCCATGTCGTGCCTGAAATAGTCGCCGCGGATTGGCTGGTCCAGCAGTGGGCTTTGTCCGGTTTGCTTGAAGGCTGCCCCGATCATGAATGGATACCAATTGACCGTAACGCCGGTTCTGGTCTCAAAGGCCTCTATGCGTTCCGCCGCAAGGTAACCGTAAGGTGACGAGAAATCGAAATAGAAAGTGACTTCCGACATGTTGTGGGGCCCGTAAATAATGACGCGAAACTGTGTGCCACGTTGCGATACCGGCAAAGCCATCGGCAGGATGGCTTGGTCATAGTGTGCCACTAAGCATTTGTATTGCAACCAAAATGATGGAATTTATGGGATCGTTATGCCGGGGCGGACTTTTACTTCTTCCATGACGACATATGTATGAGTCTGGCTCACGCCCTGAACCGAAGACAGGCGTTCAAGGAATTCACGATAGGCATACATATCAGCAACCCGCAGTTTCATCAGGTAATCAAAGCCACCTGCCACCATGTGGCATTCTTCGATTTCCGGCAATTTGCGGATCGCTGTTGCGAAAACGTCAAACACGTCCGGGGTTGTTCGATCAAGCGTGATTTCGACGAAAACCACCAGCGACTGGTTAAGCTTACGGGGGTCAAGCAGGGCCATATAGCCGGTGATGAAGCCGTGTTGTTCAAGGCGACGGACACGTTCAAGGCAAGGTGTCGGGCTAAGATTGACGCGGCGTGACAGTTCTACATTCGACATGCGTCCGTCGTTTTGAAGTTCGCGCAGGATCTGTTTGTCGATCTTGTCCAGGCTTTTATGATTCTTCTGCATTTCTATCTATTAACCAGTTATAATGACTGCACTAAAAGTTTTTCTGTGGATGATATATCGTATTTTTAGCGAAAATGGCAGCACATTTTTTGAGTGCATATATATTGTCTGTGGCCACATGAGGAGAAAACTCTGCGTTCCCATAAGGAACCGGAGGATCGCATTTGCAGGGAGAAGCCATCGCCATGTTTCGCATTGATATGCCCCAGGCTAACGAAATCCGCGCCAAAATTCGCGAAACCTATCGCACTGACGAAGAAGCCGTTGTCGAGCGCATGATCAATGCCGCCCGACTGGCACCCGAGCAGTCAGCCCGTGTTCAGGATCGCGCCTATCAGTTGGTCGCCCGTGTCCGCAAAGCCGACAATGGCAAAAGCGGCATCGATGCACTGCTTCATGAATATGAGCTATCCAGCAAGGAAGGCGTCATCCTGATGTGCCTTGCAGAGGCACTTTTGCGCGTTCCCGATGCGGTCACCGCTGATAAACTTATTCAGGACAAGCTGTTTGACGCCAACTGGCAAAGCCATCTGGGCCATTCCGACAGCTTCTTTGTCAATGCATCGACCTGGGGACTGATGCTGACGGGGAAGGTGATCAAGTTCGGCAAGGCGGAAAAGGCCGATCCGGGCGCATTGCTTAAGCGCATGATCGCACGTTCGGGTGAACCGGTCATCCGTAAGGCATTCAACCATGCCATGCGCATTATGGGGCGTCAGTTCGTTATGGGCCGCACAATCGCAGAGGCCGCCGAACGGGCAAAAGCAAACGAAGAAAAAGGCTATCGTTATTCCTATGACATGCTGGGCGAGGCCGCCCGCACCATGGAAGATGCTGATCGCTATTTCAAATCCTATGTTGATGCGATCAACGATATTGGCAAGGTCGCCAATAACCGTGGCCCGATCAACAGCCCGGGTATCTCCGTAAAACTTTCCGCGATCCATCCGCGTTACGATTTCGCAAATTATGACCGTGTCATGAATGAACTTGTGCCGCGCCTCAAACAGCTTGCGCTACTGGCCAAGAAATATGACATCGGTTTCACCGTCGATGCCGAGGAAGCCAATCGCCTGGACCTGTCACTTGATGTGATCGCGGCGGTCTTTGCCGACCCTGATCTTGATGGCTGGGAAGGCTATGGTTTGGCGGTGCAGGCCTATCAAAAACGGGCGTATCACGTGCTTGAATGGCTTGCCGACCTGTCGGTCAAGGTTGGCCGCAAAATGATGGTGCGCCTTGTCAAAGGGGCCTATTGGGATACCGAGGTCAAAAACAGTCAGGAAAATGGATTCGAAGGTTATCCGGTCTTTACCCGCAAGGCGGCAACCGATGTTTCCTATCTGGCGTGCGCGCGTTTCATGCTGTCGCGTCGTGATGCATTTTATTGCCAGTTCGCCAGCCACAATGCCCACACGGTGGCATCGGTTCTGGAAATGGCCGGCAATGACCGGACATTTGAATTCCAGCGGCTGCATGGCATGGGCGAAGCCCTTTACGAACAGATCGTCGATAGAAACGGTGAAAACGTGCCGTGCCGTGTTTATGCACCGGTTGGCACCCACGAGGATTTGCTGGCGTACCTTGTTCGTCGTTTGCTTGAAAACGGTGCCAATACCAGCTTTGTAAACCGCATTCAGGACGAGCAACTCCCGATTGAGGAAATGATTGCCGACCCGGTGGAAAAGATGGCCGCCCTGCCACGCAAGGCCCATCCGAAAATTCCGGCACCGATTGATCTTTATGGTGTGGGGCGCGTCAATTCCAAGGGCATTGATCTGACCGATACGACCAAGCTTCTGCCGCTGGCGGAAAAGCTGGCCTCGATTCAGGGTAAAATCTGGCATGCTGCGCCGCTGATTGATGGCAAGCTTGTCTCGGGCGAGGCTATTGATGTCCTCAATCCGTCAAACCGGAACGAAAAAGTCGGCGAACTGGTTCAAGCCGGTGAAGCCGATGTCGAGGCCGCGATTGTTGCCGCCGCCAAAGGTTATGAAATCTGGAACAAGACCGCGGCGACTGAGCGTGCCGCGTGCCTGCGCCGTCTTGGTGATCTTCTTGAAGACAACATGGACGAATTCATCGCGCTCTGTCAGCGCGAAGCAGGAAAGCTCTATTCCGACGGTGTTGCCGAAGTACGCGAAGCTGTCGATTTCTGCCGTTATTATGCCAACCGGGCAGAAGAAAGCTTCCGCGAGGGCAGCATCCTTGAAGGGCGCGGCATTTTCGTCTGCATCAGTCCGTGGAACTTCCCGCTTGCGATTTTCCTAGGCCAGGTCAGTGCTGCACTTGCCGCCGGGAATGCCGTGATTGCCAAACCGGCCGAACAGACGTCGCTTGTCGCGGCTAAGGCCGCCGAACTTATTCTTGCTGCGGGCGTGCCGGCGGCGGCATTCACGCTGTTGCCGGGGCCGGGCCGGGTGATTGGCAACATCCTGATCAATGACCCGCGTATTGCGGGGGTGGCATTTACCGGTTCGACTGAAACGGCGCAGGTCATAAATCAGGCGCTGGCAAAGCGCCCGGGTGTTCCGTTGCCTTTGATCGCCGAAACCGGTGGCCAGAATGCGATGATTGTCGATTCAACCGCATTGCCGGAACAGGTTGTTCAGGATGCGATCATTTCCGGATTCCAGTCCGCCGGGCAGCGTTGCTCGGCCCTGCGCGTCCTGTTCGTTCAGGAAGACATCGCCGATAAACTTTGCCACATGCTGGTCGGGGCGATGAAGGAACTGCGCGTTGGTGACCCGAAATTCCTTGATATCGACGTCGGACCGGTGATTGACGAAAAATCGCGCAAAACCCTTGTCGCGCATGCCGAACACATGACCAAGGAAGCCAAGCTGCTGCATGCCTGTGACATCTTGCCCGAATGCAAGGACGGCACGTTCTTTGCCCCTCATTGCTTCGAAATTCCGTCGCTTGATGTTCTTGAACGTGAGGTGTTTGGCCCGGTTGTTCACGTTGTTCGCTACAAGGCGCGCGATCTGGACAAGGTTCTCGATCAGATCAATGCGTCCGGTTATGGCCTGACCATGGGCATCCATTCGCGTATCGACAGCACCGTGCGCCAGATTTCGCAAAAGCTGCGTGTTGGCAACTGCTATGTGAACCGCAACATGATTGGGGCTGTTGTTGGCGTGCAGCCGTTCGGCGGTCAGGGTAAATCTGGTACCGGCCCGAAAGCAGGCGGTCCGCACTATGTTGAACGCTTTGCCAAGCCGGTGACTGAAGCCGGTCAAAAGGCCGCTGGTAGTGCCGCAATTGCCGATGACCGCTCGCCTATCGTGATTAAGGCATCGCTGGCAGACGAGGAATACCGCTTCCTGCAGGCAGCACAGGTCAAATGGCAGGCGACGGATGGCAATGAACGTGTTCGTCTTCTGGAAAATTTCGCGGCCAAACTGGCAGCCGCCCCGGTCAGCGAATTGTCGGAAAATGCCGAACTGATCGCGAATTTTGCCGCAATTTCGGAAAACGGCTTTGTTGCGCCGACCCGGATGCCCGGGCCGACCGGTGAAACCAACGACCTTTATATGCTGGGACGTGGTGTCTATCTGGTTCAGGCCGAAAAGGATGCCGAGCCATCCCGGATTATCCGTCATATCGCCGCAGCCCTTGCTGCGGGCAATGCGGTAATTGTGGCAGGCGATCAGAAATGGCTTGGTGATCTTCCGGTATTTGCGCTCGAAGCAGGCCTCCCGATAAAGCTTATCGGCGTTGTGTCATCTAAGGTCGGCGTTGCCGTGATGTATGATGGCGATGTCGCCGGTGTGTCCTGCGTTGCGCCGCTTGATCGTGTAACGGCGTTCAAGCAGCTTCTGGCAAAACGTGACGGGGCGATCCTGTCGCTGATTTCCGATAGCGGTGCTGACGATGACGGTGCGTTGCCTGACGAAACATTCCTGCATCGTTTTGCGACCGAAAAAACCATTACCATCAATACGACGGCGGCGGGCGGCAACGCATCACTGATGTCGATGGAAGAAAACTGATCTTACGGATCTCTATATCCGTCACCAGAGACCGGGGTATATCGCCCCGGTCTTTTTCTTTGGGGGGCGATATTGTGCCTTTGTGTTGCGACGAAACATGCCTGGGCAATTGTGCGCGGGCTTTTTTTCGTCATAATCGCCTGCCACAAGATGTGCCGGAACCACGGGCAGTTCAGGGCGTTAAAGCTTTATTGCGATCTGCTGTATTAGTGGTTCGAAAGAATTTGGATATGTCGATCCATCGGCATGAGAAGGAGCTCAAAGATGATCACGATTTCCCGAGGCTGGCGCAACGCGATGAAGGCTGTTTCGGTATGTGCCTTGCTGGCGACGCCGCTTGCGGCCTGTGGGCCGTTACAGATGCCGCTGGAAGACCGGACCGGGAATGACCAGTGGCTTGATACCCAGATCAAGTCAGGCATCCTTGGCGAGTTCTCTAAGGTCGACCATACCTACCTTATCGACGTGAATGTCGATATCTGGAAACAGCAGGTGATGGTCACCGGCATGGTCGATTCCAAAGGCAAATATTTTGATGTGATGTCGCTGGTCAAACAGGACAGCCGCATCAAGACTGTCTATGACCATCTTGAAGTCGCAGATGCGGCAACCATCGAGGCCTATCACAAGGCAGAAGACGAATATGGCAAAAATGCCGTGCCGGCGGATTCGGCGACACAGACAGGGTCAGACGTTTGGATCGAAAGCCAGATCAAGGCATTGTTATTGGCCGAAAAAGGTGTCAGTTCGGTGAACTACCGTTGGCAGTCCGTGAACAATATCGTCTACATCATGGGTGATGCCCAAAGCAGCGAAGAGCTCGACAAAGTGCTGTCAATCGTTCGTCGTATCAAGGGTGTCAAGCGCGTCGTCAGCCATATCGCAACTGTCTGATCACCTTGTGATTAAAAGATTTTCTCGCGATCCCCTGCAAATCTGCCGGTTTGCGGGGGATCTTTTTTATCTGCGTGTTGCAAAAGTGTTTGAAAACTATTCGCATGTGGATTACAGGTAGGTTGCTGTCATTAATAACTGATTGCAATTACGCCGATGTATGTTTGCATTTGTAACGCCATAAAAGAACGCGATGTTCGTCGTGCCGCCGAGGAAGGTGGTGCAACGCGCCCTGCGGACGTATTCCGTTTTCATGGCTGTGCCCCGCAATGCGGGAAATGCGCCTGCCACATGCGTGCGGAATTGCTTCAGGCGAAAACATGCGGCAATTGCGATTGCGATGATGCGGCCGCTGTCACCGCAAATGTGGCTCCGATTGCCGCCGAATAAGCTCCAATATAGATCGGGAAATTTTGATGAAGCCTCCGCAAGCGGGGGCTTTGTTGTTTTCAGACCCGGAAACCTGCCTGCGTTCCGGGAATGCAGGCAGGTTTGAAAATCAGCGCTTCCCGAACCGTTCCTCGGCCAGGCGGTCTGCAACAAAACCGGTCGACAGGTTTTGGCGGTCTGCACGTTCAAAGATTTCGCGCACGGTGGCGGCGATGCCTTCGATATGCTTGTTGGTTTCGCTCACCGGCCTGCCTTCGCGGCAATAATAGACTTCGACAACGCCACCCGCATTGATCACATAATCCGGCGCATAAAGAATGCCCGCCTCGCGCAGCATTTCGCCGTGTCGGTCGGCTTCAAGCTGGTTGTTGGCGGCACCGGCAATGATGCGGGCGCGGATTTTATCGATGCTTCGGTCGTTAACGACACCCCCCAACGCGCAGGGGGCCAGAATATCGGCATCAATGAACAGGATTTCGTCGGTTGAAACCGCAGTAGCGCCGAATTCTTCGACCGCCCGGTTAACGCTGTTGGCATTCAGGTCCGACACAACCAGTCGTGCACCCGCCGAATGCAGCATGCGACACAGGTGATAGCCGACATTGCCAAGCCCCTGAACGGCAACGCGTAACCCCGCAAGATCGTCATGACCGTTTTTAAAGCGAACCGCTTCTTTCAGACCGATAAAAACGCCGTAGGCGGTGAAGGGGGACGGATCGCCGGTCCGTGCTGGATCTTTGCCGTCATTAATACCACCGACATGCTTGGTCTGGCTGGCGATCTGTTCCATGTCAGCCGGGCTGGTGCCAACATCTTCGGCCACGATGTAGCGACCGCCAACCCTTTCAACAGCCCGACCTACTGCGCGAAACAGCTCGGGCGTTTTCTGACTGCGCGGATCACCGATAATAACCGATTTGCCGCCACCAAGCGGCAGATTTGCAAGCGCTGATTTATAGGTCATGCCACGGGACAGTCGCAGCACATCGTGAATGGCTTCCTGTTCCGACGCATAAGGCCACATACGGCATCCGCCCAGCGACGGGCCAAGATTGGTATTGTGCACGGCAATAATGGCCTTGAGGCCGGTGTCGGGATCACTGGCGAAAACAACCTGTTCATGGCCGTCAAATGCGGTGTCGGAAAAAACGTTCATCCTGGTGTCGCCTCCTGGCGCAAGCTCGTTATTCTGCAAGGGGCGGTCCCTTGATTATTCCTTTATGTTTGATGCTTCGGGCTTTTGATCAATTTCAAAATCACCTTTGGGTTAAAAAAGACCGTTTCGGTAAAACGCGCGACAAAAGATGGAATTTTGTGATCGTGAGGAGGGTGCTTTGAAATAATCTTTCGCGTACTGAAATGCGTATTTTGCGATTTATGGTTATCTTGGCATTTGTCGTTGCGCGTCGCGATCCCATTTTTGTTGTTCAAACGGCGCTTGGAAGGTCGAAATCCAGACATAAGGGTAAACTGAAAGAGACAAGTTGCGCTGCGATAGGAATTCGTGCTGCACCGCAGAATTACGCCATTTTGGACCCAGCCATGCAAAACCGTCACACTTCAATCCGGATCAATTCATTTAAATATGGAATCCAGCCGGATGATTTACGGCTCGTTAAGCCACTTGTTCCACACTCGTGGTTGGGCGTTTCATTTTTATGAAATTCCCGGTTCAGGACACAGGCGGCGTCGGGCGGGCGCCGCAGGCAAAAGTAAGGAGACCGGGTGGACATGTCTGCTTTCACAGACCCACGCCAAACCGTTTATCAGGTTGAACTGCACAACCAGGCCGTTCGTGAATGCGTCAAAGAGAATCGTTCCCACGAGGTTTTTGATGATCGCTGGGCCGATGTGCAGACCCACGAAGTTGCTGCCAAGGACGAATACAAGGCACTTGCCATGATCGAAAACACCTATCCGTCTTGCGACGGTTTTGTTGTCGATCACGTCAAACGCCGTGACTAACCGGCACAACGGGATTTCCGGCCAGCGGCCAAAACAACAAGGGCGGGTTTCAACCCGCCCTTGTTGTTTTCTGTAATGATCGGAATGTCTTACTTCTCAAGTGCGCGATCAAGAAAATCGAGCCGGTCCTGTCCCCAGAACATTTCGCCATTGGCAAAATATGTCGGAACGCCAAAGATATTGTCTGCTTTTGCAGCTTCGCTGTTGGCATCATAAATTTTGGCAATCGCCGGATAATCGGCATGTTCGATGTATTCGCCCGACAATCCGTTCGTCACAAGCGCCTCGCGGACGACTTGTGGCTCGGCAATATTGCGATCTCGAAGCCAGACATCCCCCATCAGCGTATGGATCAGTCCGGTCGGGTCCTTGCCTTCGTCCTGAACCGCGATAATGGTGCGCGCGGCCAGTGTTTCGTCCACCGGAAACGCGGCAGGGTTCAGATTGACCGGAATGTTCAAAAAGTCTGCCCAGCGCTTCATTTCGACCATGCGATATTCCTGGCGCGGTTTGGGGCGTTGCGCCAAGGGAACACCGCCGCCATGTTGCCAGACATCCGCTGCCCGGCATGGCTTATGGATGATCGGTGTATCATGTTTGCGTGCGATTTCGACAACGCGGTTAAACCCGAAGAACGACCAGGGGGACTGAACAAAGAAATAATGGATGATGGGCGTAGACATTCAAAACCTCCGGGGGCTGCCTGTCAGCGGCATATTGTTTTGGAATGATGCAAGATTGCCCGATCTGCTCTGTCACCGTCAAATGGTCTGACGGCATATCCCGGATTTGTGATGAATTCGCAGGTGGCCATGATCAGGATCTAGTAATCCAGCCACCAGCTATATTCATTCAGCCCGCCCAGCACCACACCATCAAACCCAAGCTTCATGATACCGCCCAGATAGCTGTTTTCGCTGCCGAACATAATATTCTGCCATGCCTGTGACCAGTAATAGACATGGTGTTCCTGCCCCCAGCGCGCGTCAAGGTTGCCTTCGCCGATGAATTCCGGGCTGCCCGCACGCCAGTTATTCTGCCAGTAGTAGCGATATGTTTCAGCCGTTCCGATATTCAGATAGGCAAGGATGGTGCGCGGCGTGCCGACTTTTTTATAACGCAGACGCTTCATGTCGTCATAGGTCAGCGGGATTGTGCCGCGATGGAACGGATCAATGATCAGGACATCGTAATTGGTATCGATCATTGCGTCGATAAATGCGTCCTTGGTTCCATAAGGTGAGCTGTCGAGCACGATCGCGTAATTTTTGGCTTCGCGAATATTATCGATGATATGCGGGTTCGCACCAATTGGTGTGCGCGGTACTTTCGCCAATGTCGAAAGCTGCTTATCGGGCGGCGGAGCCGCGTAATAAAGTGCGTTAAGGTCCCGCAACTTCTGGCGTGCGGCCTGCTGTGCATCGCTTTTATCGGTGTAGTCCAGCGCGAAATATTCAAGCCCGGATGATTTCATACGATCCAGATAGCCAAGGATATATTTGGTTTCCTCGCTATCTGTGGGCTCGCCATATTTGTCGAAACCGTAAAACGGGGCTTCGATCATGATACCGTCAAGCGCACGCAGATAATTGCGTGCAGGCTCTGCCGTCCCGCGCGATGCAAACAGCGTGGTTTCAAGATATTCCGTCAGTTCCAGACCATTAAGGGCAATGATCGAAAAATCGCTGCGATAGGATTTCGCCCACCGGCTAAGCTGAATGACGAAATTTCGCATTTCATCGGCAAACTTAACATCCGGCTTTTCCGTTCCGGTTGCCTCGCTTCGTTTGCTCGGTGAACTAAGACTGTTGGGGGGCGGAACGAAAGGCTCCAACTGCTGGGCGTTTACCGGAGCAGTCAACGTGACAGGCGCGCAAAGGCTGCCAACTACCAAACCAAAGGCGACAAGGCTGCGTTTCCAGCGAAATCTGCTTTGCGGATTGCTGGTTAATTTGCCCGAAACTTTTCCCCGGCTCAAATCGCGTACTTTTTGCCAGTTTGCTTCTGCCATCATGACGCTGCCTTTGCCTGCGGTCGTGAAAGGACATTTTCGACATGGTCCGCTATTGCAAGGCATGCCGTCAATCCCGGTGATTCAATGCCATAGAGTATCACCAGACCATCAATGCCATGGGCTTCGCGATCCGAAATCAGAAAGTCGCGGGCGGCTTCGCCCGGTGCCTGAATTTTTGGTCGGACGCCAGCATAACCGGTTTGAAGGGCATTTTCGTCCAGTGCCGGATAGTATTTGCGAATGGCAGCTGCAAATCCCGCACGTTTTTCTTCGGGCACGTCATAGTTCGGTTCTTCAACCCAGGTCACATCCGGGCCAAAACGCGCCTGTCCCCCCAGGTCAAGGGTCAGATGAATGCCAAGCCCCGCCTGTTCGGGGGCCGGATAAATCAGGGTGGAGAAGGGGGCCTTGCCCGAAAGCGTGAAATAGCATCCGCGTGCATAATGCTGTGGCGGAATGCTCTGTTCTGGCAGGCCGGTAAAATTATGCGCCAATGTCTGACTATGCAGGCCCCCGGCGATCAGAAGCTCGGCACAGGTCAGGCTCATTTCCTGACCGTCGCGGTCACGCGTTTCGATGGCAAAAAAGCCGTTTTCAAATTTCGCGGCCACAACATCGGTATTAAGTGCCAAAGTTGCCCCGTTTGCCTCTGCCTCGCCCAATAGGGTCACCATCAGCTGATGGGAATCAACAATGCCGGTTGACGGGCTTTCAAGTGCTGCCACGCAATTCAGGGCCGGTTCGCGCGCAATCGCGTCATGTCCGTCAAGCCAGACAAGGTCATGGACCCCATTTTCATGTGCCCGTTTTTCAATGTCGCGCAGGGCGGGGATCTGATCGTCGTGGGTTGCGACAATCAGTTTGCCGGTTCGTTTATGATCAATGCCGTTTTCTGCGCAATAGCGATACAGCATATCGCGTCCTGCCACGCAGAATCTGGCCTTCAGACTGTTTTTCGGATAGTAAATGCCGGCATGGATGACTTCGCTATTGCGTGCGCTGGTCTCGGTTCCGATTGCATCGTGACGTTCGATAATCAGAACTTCCCGACCGGCTTTGGCCAGGGCGCGTGCGCAGGCAAGGCCGACAACGCCGGCGCCGATAATGACGGTTTGAATATCGGTGGTCATGTTGAAAAAATTGTCCGGGGCTTAAGAGTTGATCTGACGGAAATAAACGGCCTGTCCCTGATTATCCTGACCTTCGCCGGTCACACTGCCGGGGTCTTCGCTTGTGTAATGGCCACGTGCAGATGCCCCGTCGTCACAGAACACGTACCAGCTGCCAAACGGCAATGTGTTGCTTTGATAAGCGCCGCCATCATGCCGCCATATGCCTTCACAATGGCGAAGGTCACTATCGATAATCATCGTGCCTTCGCCGGAGGGCTGATCAAATTTCAGCATTCCCTGTCCGCGTGATCCTTGCCAGTTGGTGCTGATCGGTAATCCTTCGGACGGTGTGTCTGTCGTATTGCTATCTGGAAGTGCCGCTGGTGACTGTGTTTCGACAATTTCCGGGGTTGCTTGCGTTGACGGGATCACGACACCGTCGGGAAGCTGCACGTCAAACCGCGTAAAGAAATTAGCCCCGAACAGCTGGGCATCAACCACATCAAGCTGTTTAGGTGGGGCTGTGAAATCTGTCATGGTCTGGCGCGCGACCGGGTCACAATAATAACCAAGCAGGCGACTGCCACGCACCGTTGGTTTATCCGGGTTCCATTGACCGACAAACGACACGCATTGTGAACCGGCGCGAATGAAGGGGGTCATTGCAATCGGCCCGTATCGGGTATCTTGCATGAAATTCATGCCATTGGTGGCACTTCGTCCGCGCAATCCGTCAAACATCTCCAAAAGCTGTTCGGACGACATTTCATTGTTAAAGGCAAAGCCCGGGGCGGAAGTCGAAAAAACGCTTTCAACAAACAAATCATCGCTTGCGCCTTTGATACTGCCTTCCGCCGCAGGCGACAGCCAGCGACCAACAAAAACGGTACTGTTTTCGCGATATTGGCGCAGAAAGACCGTTGTAAGCGGTATATCGGATTTAAGTGAAAGCGGGCTCTGATCCGCTGGAATCTGCTCAAACCCGCCAACATCCTGCGCGTTCGCAGACGACATTCCGGTCATCATCAAAGTGCCGGCAATTACGCCACCCCAAAGGGCCCCCCGATTGGTCACTTTGCGTCCTTCCTTCATGTTATTGCTGGTGAAATCATTTTTCCCTACTCCTATCTTTACCTGTACGGTGATAGATTGGCTAGGGGCCAGTAGACAACTTGCCTTCAATGAAATTCTTTGTTCTTGATTTTTACGGGCAAAGACGCTCATTGGAAGCAGGGTTTCGGCCCTGGGGACAGAAAATTGCCTGAATAACGGAGCAAACTTCAATGACGGTGCACGAGACCAGCGCAACCGGGGAAAGCGCAGGCCAACAGATCGCTACCGCCAAGCAGCCAGGCGCGAAGCGCGCCCATGTGATCGTGATTGGCAACGAAAAAGGTGGATCCGGAAAGTCGACAACGGCGATGCATTTGATCGTATCGTTGATGAAAATGGGATTTTCCGTTGGTTCGCTCGATATTGACGCCCGTCAGGGGACACTGACCCGATATGTTGAAAACCGGATTTCATTTAACGAACAGAAAAAGCTGAAACTGCCTGTTCCGGATCATCGTCCGATTTACCGCAGCGAGCTTGATGATGGCAATGCCGCCAAGCTTGACGAGCGGGAGCGTTTCACCAATGCACTTGGCGAACTGGTGATGGGCTGCAATTTTGTGGTGATGGATTGCCCGGGCAGTGACAATTACCTGTCGCGTCTTGCGCATTCCTGCGCCGATACGCTGGTAACCCCGATTAATGACAGCTATATCGATCTTGATATGCTCGCCCGGATCGATCCGGACACCCTTGATATCAAAGGACCAAGTATCTATGCCGAAATGGTCTGGGATGCACGTAAACGCCGTGCAGCGGTAGATGGCGGTACCATTGACTGGATCGTCATGCGTAATCGTCTGTCACATCTTGATGCACGCAATAAACGTGATATCGCCGAAATCGTCGACAAGCTGGCAGCGCGTATCCGGTTCCGTGTGGCGCCCGGCTTTGGCGAACGCGTGATCTACCGGGAATTGTTCCTGAAAGGTCTGACCCTGCTTGACCTTCGCGAGAAGGGGGTGGGAATCCCGCTTAGCATGTCGCATATGGCAGCCCGCCAGGAAGTTCGTGCGTTGCTTGAAATAATCGGCTTCACACCGGCAGATGGCGAAGAGTTGCCGATCTGATATAAGCGCCCCTATATCAGGGTGATAGTGCCCTGAAAAATGGTTGGTGCCCGTGCCCGGAAACAAATCGACACCCGAAACACAAGCCAAACAGCAAAGCCGTGTTGCGTCTGATGTCTCAAACCATACAGACGTGACCGCCTTTGTGAAGCAGGCGCGCACTTTGGCTGCTGTTGCACCGGCTTCTGGTCCTGCGCAGGGGCGTCTGATCTTTGCGATGGATGCAACGGCCAGCCGTCAGCCAAGCTGGGACAGTGCCGCAGTTCTGCAGGCTGAAATGTTTGATGCCGTCGCAGGCATTGGCAGCACACTGGATATTCAGCTTGTTTTCTTCCGCGGGATTTCGGAATGCAAGGCCAGTGCCTGGTATCGGGATGCGGCAAGGTTGCGTGACTCCATGACAAAAGTCACCTGTCGTGCGGGGCATACACAGCTTGCCCGGGTGCTTGGTCATGTTGAAAGTCAGGCGAAGGATAAAAAGATCAACGCCTTGATTTATGTCGGGGATTGTCTCGAGGAAGATATCGATAATCTTGCCGGGCTGGCGGGGCAACTGGCGTTAAAGGGGATCAAGGCATTCATGTTTCAGGAAGGATATGACGTGAAAGCCGAGACAGCCTTCCGCGAAATTGCCCGGATCACCGGTGGTGCTTTTGCCCGTTTTGATGCCAGTGCAGCAGACCGTTTACGCGATTTGCTTGGCGCGGTTGCAAGTTATGCGGTTGGCGGGATCAACGCGCTCGAGGAATACGGCCACAAAACATCATCGCAGGATGTCAAATTGCTGGGCTCCCAACTGCGGAAACCCCGATAATGCAATGGTTCTTGTTGGGGATAGGGCTTTTCGTTGCTGCCGGATTTATCATCAGATGGTTATCGTCAGCCGAGCCAAAGCACGTCAGAAAGATCGGTATGTGGGTCGTCGTTCTGTCGCTGGGCGTGCTGGCAGCGTGGTTGCTTCTGACCGGAAAGCTTGCGGCCATGGTTGCCGCCCTTGTTGCTGCCATACCCTTCCTCTCTAGAATCCTCAAAATTGGCTTATTGTGGCCATTATTGCGCAGGATGTTCGGTTTTGCCCGCTCTGGCGGCGGCAGGCCTTCCGGGCGTGCGTCTGCCGGTTCAGGACGGGTATCGGAGATAAAAACGGATTATCTGCACATGTATCTTGATCACGACAGCGGTCAACTGGCTGGCACAATCGTGCGCGGCTCGATGATTGGGCGGGATCTGGATACGCTCGGGGTTGACGAGATGCGCGTGCTTTATGTTGAATGTTGCGGCGCACAAGATCAAAGCCAGACTGTTCTGGAAACCTATCTGGAACGCCGACCGGATTGTTCAGGATGGCAGAACTGGCAGGCGTCCCGGGATGAAAATGATAATGGAAACGGCCGTGCCGGAAACGATTACGAGCAAGCTGACAGTGGATTTCGCAGCGGAGAGATGAATGCAGGTGAGGCCCGAAGAATCCTTGGTGTTTCCGAACAGGCGACGCGCGAGGAGATTAATCGGGCCTATCAGGTCCTGATCAAGGCAGTTCACCCGGATCATGGCGGATCAGATTATCTTGCATCCAAAATCAATGCGGCCCGGAGCCTCCTGTTACAGCTTTTTAAAGATTGAACTGAATAAACAGCGCACTCGCTTGATCCGCGTTCTTGAAATGTGGCAGAAGCATAAGATTGGCCGAATGCGAATGAGGCGGGTATGACGCGGTCAAAACAGAGGAAAAAAGGCATGTCGAAGCGAATCAAAAAGGCTGTATTCCCGGTTGCGGGTATGGGAACCCGTTTTTTGCCAGCAACCAAGGCAATGCCCAAGGAAATGCTGCCAGTGGTAGACAAGCCGCTTATTCAATATGCCGTTGAAGAGGCAATCGCGGCGGGCATCGAAGAATTCATCTTCGTAACCGGTCGTGGCAAAACCGCAATCGAAGACCATTTCGACCGTTCTGCCGAACTCGAAGCGATCCTGATGGAGCGCGGCAAACATGATGCGCTTGAAACCTCGCTTGCGATGATCCCGGAAAATGGTCGTGTGACCTATACCCGTCAGGGCAATCCTCTGGGGCTTGGTCATGCCGTATTGTGCGCCAAATCTCTTGTCGGTGACGAGCCCTTCGTCGTTCTTCTGGCCGATGACCTGATCCAGTCAAAAGTGCCTTGCATGAAGCAGATGGTCGAAAGCTATGGCCGGACGGGTGGCAATATGGTTGCCGTTATGGACGTCCCGCGCGAGGAAACCCAGCGTTACGGCGTGCTTGAAGTCGAAGGCACCAATGGCCGACTGGTCAGCGCCTGCGGCATGGTTGAAAAGCCCAAGCCCGAAGACGCGCCATCGACCTTGTCGGCGATTGGCCGCTACATCCTTGATCCGGGTATCTTTGAGGTTCTTGAGAATATTCCGCGCGGTGCGGGCAATGAAATCCAGCTTACGGATGCGCTTGCGGCCATGATTGGAAAAGTTCCGTTTTACGGCTATCGCTTCGAAGGCCGTCGTTTTGACTGCGGCAACAAGATCGGTTTCCTGAAGGCCACCATGTCTTTCGCGCTGGCACGCGAAGACATGCGTGATGACGTTCGCAATCTTATTCACGAATTCGCCGCGGGCGAAGCCGCGGAATAATAGAATTCACTTAATATATTTTGGCAGGAGCCGGGACAGGCTCCTGCCAATGACGACTATTGGGGTAAAGCATCCATGCGCATAGCAATGATCGGGACCGGATATGTGGGGCTTGTCTCCGGTGCCTGTTTCTCGGAATTTGGCACTGACGTTATCTGTGTTGATAAGGACGAAGCAAAGATTGCCCGTCTTGAAGACGGCATCATGCCGATCTACGAACCGGGCCTTGATGTTCTTGTTGAAAATAACGTCAAGGCGGGGCGTCTGACATTCACGACCGACCTTAAGGAAGGCGTGAAAGGTGCCGAGGCGATCTTTATTGCCGTTGGCACGCCGACCCGTCGTGGTGATGGTCACGCCGATCTCAGCTACGTTTATGCCGCAGCCGAAGAAATTGCAGACGCAATGGAAGGCTTTACCGTCATCGTGACCAAATCGACCGTACCGGTCGGCACGGGGCGCGAAGTCGAACGCATTATTCGTGAACGGCGACCGGATGCGGAATTCGCGGTGGTTTCCAACCCCGAATTCCTGCGCGAAGGGTCCGCAATTGGTGATTTCATGCGGCCGGATCGTGTTGTGATCGGAACGACCGACGAACGCGCCCGTGACGTGATGCGTGATCTTTATCGTCCGCTTTATCTGATTGAAACACCGATTGTCTTCACCTCGCGCGAAACGTCGGAAATGATCAAATACGCGGCCAATACCTTCCTTGCAGCCAAAATCACCTTCATCAACGAAATCGCCGATCTTTGTGAAAAGGTTGGTGCCGACGTTCATGATGTTGCGCGCGGTATCGGGCTTGACGGACGTATCGGAAAGAAATTCCTGCATCCCGGGCCGGGTTATGGCGGGTCATGCTTCCCGAAAGATACTCTGGCGCTGGTACGCACAGCACAGGAACATAACAGCCCGCTGCGCATTATTGAAACTGTGGTCGATGTAAATGCGCAGCGCAAAAAGGCTATGGCTGATCGCATCATTTCGGCCTGTGGTGGCTCGGTTTCGGGCAAAACCATCGGTATCCTCGGGCTGGCGTTCAAGCCTAATACCGATGATATGCGCGATGCGCCAAGCCTTGACATCGTGCCGGCCCTGATTGCGGCGGGCGCAACGGTCAAGGCCTATGACCCGGAAGCCATGACAGAAGCAAAAAAGCTTCTTGAAGACATAATTTATTGCGATACCGCCTTTGACACCCTTGAAGGTGCCGATGCGATGGTGGTTCTGACCGAATGGAACGAGTTCCGCGGGATGGATCTGGATCGCATCAAATCTGCGCTGAAACACCCGATCGTGGTGGATTTGCGAAATGTATATGACCCCGGCGAGATGGCAGAACAGGGTTTCAGCTATTCCTGCATCGGGCGTGCATCAATCGGAGGCTAAGTTAGAACTATGACCATCTCTGCCGGACACAATTTTGATCCTTCCGTGCTGCGCGAATATGATGTGCGCGGTATCGTGGGCAAAACCCTGCATGCGGTCGATGCGCTTGCTCTTGGCAAGGCATTCGGTACGAAAGTGCGCCAGTCTGGCGGAAAACGGGTTGCCGTTGGCCGGGACGGACGGCTGAGTTCGCCCGAACTGGCAAGTGCGCTTGTCGAAGGGATCGTTTCGACCGGTTGTGATGTTGTCCGGATCGGGCGTGGGCCAACTCCGATGCTCTATTTCACGGTTTATGACCAGAAAACCGATGCTGGCATCATGGTCACCGGGTCGCACAACCCGTCTGACTATAACGGCTTCAAGATGCTCAATGCCGGAAAGTCGGTGTTTGGCGAAGCCATTCAGGAGCTGGGCCGTATTGCTGCATCGGGTGATTTCGAAACCGGTACTGGTTCGGTTACCGACATTGATATCGAAGACCACTATGTCGAACGGTTGCTGACCGAACTTGATTGTGATGTTGCCAAGCCGATGACGATTGTATGGGACTGCGGCAATGGTGCCGCAGGCGATGTGGTTCGCAAACTGACTGCAAAGCTTCCGGGCAACCACCACCTGCTGTTTGACGAGATCGATGGCACTTTCCCAAATCATCACCCGGACCCGACGGTCGAGGCCAATCTGGTCGATCTCAAGGCCAAGGTGGCATCGCTGAATGCCGACTGGGGTGTTGCCTTTGACGGCGATGGTGATCGTATCGGTGTTGTTGACGGGCAGGGGCGTGTCTTGTGGGGCGATCAGCTGCTGCAGATTTATGCTGCCGACGTTCTCGGGCGTCTGCCGGGCGCATCGATCATTGCCGATGTCAAAGCCAGCCAGACGCTGTTTGACGAGGTCACCCGTCTTGGCGGCAATGCCATCATGTGGAAAACCGGCCATTCGCTGATCAAAACCAAAATGGTTGAGTCAAAGGCACCGATTGCCGGTGAAATGAGCGGTCATATCTTCTTTGCCGAACGCTACTATGGCTATGACGATGCAATGTATGCCGCGGTCCGGCTGTATCGCATTCTGGTTCAGAGTGGCAAAAGCCTTGATGACTGGCGTGATGCGATGCCGGTGGCCGTCAATACCCCGGAAACCCGCATCGACTGCCCGGATGACCGCAAGTTCGCCCTGATCGAAGAAGTACGTGGTCGTTTGTCCGAAGCTGGTGCTGAAGTCAGTGGAATTGATGGTGTGCGTGTCAGCACGGATGACGGCTGGTGGTTGCTGCGTGCTTCCAATACCCAGCCTGCGATCGTGGCCCGTTGCGAGGCCGCTGATGAAAGCGGTTTGTTGCGGTTGAAAGCACAGGTAACCGCACAGCTGCAAAAAAGCGGTCTGACTTCGAATGATTTCTTTGCACCCGGTGGAGGTCACTAGGCCGTTTTCTGGAAGGTACAAAAAAGCCCGCTGAATTGCTTCAGCGGGCTTTTTTGATTTGAGGCAGGCTGTTTACCCGGCATCACCGGCATTAACCGGGATACAGGCGACCTTTTCCTTGCGCAGCGCAGCACAGGCACTGCGTGCTTCCTGTTCACCACCAAACCCAAGCAGGCGGGCACGATAAACAACCCCCGATCCGTTGCTTTGCTGCTCGACAGCGGCACGGGTCAGCCGAAGGACTTCCGGCGCTGTGCGGGCCGCGGCAAGGACGGCTTCCTGTGCGCGACGCTGATCGCTGAACGCACCAACCTGAATGCCCCATCCGCCGGTTTCCGGCGACAGGCGGGCGACAACGGTTTCGGTATCAATGCGGCCGGGCTGTTCGACTTCATTGGCGTTGTTCTGCTTGGCCATCAGAAGCTGGGTATCAGCCGGAAGAATTTTGCCATCCGGGCTGATGCGCGGACGTGGCGCGATGATTTCGCCGTCTTTTTTCAGTTCAAGATAGGCCTGATCAAGAAGCTTTTTCATCTGGTCATCGCGTGACCGCGCTGTCCGGCCACCAAAGACAACGCCGATCAAACGGCGACCATTGCGGTTGACCGATGCGACAAGGTTAAAGCCCGACGCATTGATATAGCCGGTCTTGATGCCGTCCGTACCGTAATAGGACGCCAGAAGATTGTTATGGTTGCCATAGGTGCGCTTACCATAGCTGAACTTCTGGGTGCTGAAATAATGGTAGTAGTTGCCGTAATCCTTGCGCAGCGAAACCGCAAGCCGGATCATATCGCGGGCTGTGGTCAACTGGCCACGGTTCGGAAGGCCTGATGCATTGCGAAAGGTGGTGTTCTTCATGCCGATCTGGCGCGCTTTCGCGGTCATCATCTGCGCGAATTTCACCTCGGTTCCGCCAAGATGCTCGGCGACCACAACGGCAATGTCGTTTGCCGATTTCGTAACGAGTGCCAGAATGGCATCCTCGACCGAAATCTTTTCACCAGGCTGAAGGCCTAATTTCGAAGGGGCCTGTCCCCAGGCGCGTTTGGAAACTTCCATACGTGTCGAAAGCGATACCTTACCGGAATCCAGCGCATCAAACAGCATGTAAAGCGTCATGATCTTGGTCAGTGACGCAGGGTAAACTTTGTGGTCGGCGCGATATTCATGAAGGACATCGCCGGTTTCGGCGTCGATAACCATCGCTGTATAGGTGCGTGCCATTGCTGCCGGTGTTGTGAATACAACAGCAGCGATGATCAGCAGCATCACGGACAGGACGCAGTAAATCCTGCGACCCTGCGATTGCCACATCGGTCGACTTTGATCAGTACTAACGGTGGCCATCGCTTTTGGCCCAAGACGGGTCTTAAAACGCATTTGACGGGCTCGGCTTTACGGTGATCCCCAAGACGAAATATGGTCAGTGTCTCATCGCGGCATTAAAAAAATGCTTAACGCTTGTTCAGATAATCTGAGTTGCCGCCTTGTTGCGGTCTCATTTTTTCGTCAGACTCAATTTATATCCGCCAGAAGGTTAAAAATCGAGGATCGAATGCGTAAAAAAATAATGTCTGTTGTCAGTAACATAAGAACAAAATCATCAATTTTAAGTGGTGGCGCGCTGTGTGCCGCAGGTTTGATGGCGCTTTCTGCATGCAGTTTTACCGGTACAAGCGATATCGAAAATCCGCTGGTGCGCAAGGGTAGCTGGTTCTCGTTTATCAATGCGGATGACATTCGAACCGCATGTTCTGCCGGGGATGCAGAAGGACGGATTCGCATCGTCTATAATGCTGATTATTATAAAGAAACGCGCAGTTACGACCTTGTTCCCAGGAGCGGTGCGGAGCAGTTTGAGATGGTGTCGCGGATATTTGGTCCGCTTGACGTAAGCGAGGTCAATGTTGAGGTCGCAGCCCCCCTTGGTGCTTTCGGCGGGACGGAATCGCGGGAAAACCTGTCGCGCGGACAATATCTTGCACTGACCGATGCGCTTCAGGCCGATGGTTTCGGATATCAAAGCCGCGACGGATTGCGCCTGCATTCTGACGATTATTACTGGGTTGCGATTGGCTGTTCATCGCAAAGCATCACGCTTGCCGCCTGGACATCTACCAAGGATGATCTGCGCGCTTTGACTTTCCCGAATGTGCTCGAAAACCTGTCGGGTTTGGAAAAAACACTTCCACAGCCGCCGGCTTTCGGGACGCCAAAGCAGCCTGATCCGTTTTTCAGCAAGAATGACAAGAAAGCCGAGTCTCGCCATTTCTATCGCACCGTGCGCGGAAATCAGCTGAAATAAGCTGATCCGTTTCAGGAATCTTCGATGAAAATGGTACGGCATAACCCGTGCCATTTTTGTTTTTTTAGCATCCTGAATATCAGGATTAACGTAATTTCCCGCCTAAGCGGTTGAACGTATGCCGGTTTTTTACAATCGGTTCCTGGGAATCAAGATAATCCGTTCTCCCAGACGTGCTTGACCCATTCACGACTTTTAAAATGTCACCAAAGCAACCTTGACGGCACACCGATATTCCATCTAGGGTTATGTTGCGATGCAGCATAATTTCTGAATGCCAAGCCCAATTCAAGGAGGTCGGCACATGGTGACTCCTCGCAAAAAATCTGCGCCCGCTTCAACAAATGCTAATCCGGCGAAGGTCTCTTCTCGCCCAAAGGCGGTGACTCAAAAAACAGCTTCTGATGGCGGTAAAAAGTCGGCTGCTTCCCCGGCAAAGGCCGCGACAGCTGAAATTTCCGAGGTTGCAACAGAGCGGCCGAAGCGTGTCGTCACAACCGCAAGCGCGCTTGAAGCAAAGGCATTGCGTCATCCTCCTGCGGAGCTATCAAAACCGGATGCTGTAGTACCGGAGGCGAAGAAAGAACCTGTTGCCGCTAAAGGGGCTGAGGCTCCGGCCAAGGCTGATGACCCGGTAAAAGCAGAAGCAGCGGAAAGCAAGCCTGCGCCCGAACAAGCCAGAAAGAAAACAACGGCAGGCCCCAAACCGGCAAGCCGTCCGAAGGCGGCAACCACATCGAAAAAGAATACGGTTATGCCTACCTCCAAAGCCGTTAGCGAACCCAAAGTTTCGGTTTCCAGCGATAAGGCATCTGGTGCGATTTCCGAAACGCCCCCCCCATTAAAGAAGGCTTCCATCGTGACAGAGCAAGAGAAAGCGGCTGCTCCGGCCAAAGTGACAGTGGCAGCGAAGGCCGAGACGAAAGCTAAAGACACCCAAAAAACTGATGTCGAGGTTAAGGTTGCAGCCCAGCCGACGGCCGCCGGTGATGTGGCTGCGTTTGGTGCGGTCAGCCTTGAACCGTTCACAGAGCTTTGGAAAGCACCGGAAGTCGATACCATGGTTGCAGCAACCCAGAATGCTCTCGAAGGAAGTCTAACGGCGGTCAATGATGTTCTTGCTCAGGTGACAGAAAAGATTACCGAGCAGGCTGACATATTCTCCGATGCTGGAACGCAAATGATGGCCAGATACGAAGAACTGATCGAAACGCAGCAAAAAAGTTTCGAAGGCGTATGGCAGGTTTCATCTGAGCTGATGGAAAAAAGCGGTTCCTTCGGTGCTGAGCTGGCATCCTGGGCGCAGCGGGAAGTTGATGCATCCCAAGCTGATTTCGAAGCGCTTTCAAAGGTCGAAAGCCTTTCTGAACTGCAGGAGCTGAACGAGCGTATATTGAAGCGCTATGTCGAGTCCGGCATGTCCGAAGGCGAAAAAATTCAGAAAATGATGTTCGCTGCTTTCACGGACGGATTTGCTGCAATGTCCAAGGCTGCTGGTGTTCCGATCAAGTAAGCAACCCGACGCACTTAGGATTTTGCCATAATGAATGTATCGGGACGGACATGGCTGGCAGCCATGTCCGTTTTTATTTTTTTTACCGATATTTACGGCAAAGATGACGAAGTTTGGTCAATGATCTTGCAGCACGGCATTCTCGGCCTACATGAATTTGGGATGAGGTTAGAAACGTTTTGTCGCTGCGGACTTTGAAACAGATGTTCAATGACCTATCATGGAGACAATGCAGAACAAAGGGGTTCCGGTAAGCAGATTATGAGTGATCAGGACAATGACGGTGGTGGTCTCCCGAATACGGGGATCGTAACGAAGACACGGCCAAAGACGAAGAAGCCGTCCATGTACAAGGTGTTGTTGCTAAATGACGACTACACCCCCATGGAATTCGTTGTCCATGTGCTTGAACGGTTCTTTGAAAAGGGCCGGGAAGAGGCGACCGCGATCATGCTTCAGGTCCACCGAAAGGGGGTCGGAATTTGTGGGGTTTTCACCTACGAGATCGCGGAAACCAAGGTCAACCAGGTCATGGATCTGGCGCGGCAAAATCAGCATCCGCTGCAGTGCACGTTAGAGAAGGAGTGAAACATGCTCTCACGTAACCTTGAAGAAAGCTTACATCGTGCGCTGGCATATGCCTCTGAGCGGCGTCATGAATATGCAACGCTGGAACATCTTCTGTTGTCATTGACCGAAGATCAGGACGCGTTGTCTGTTCTGAAAGCGTGCCGGGTGGATGTTGATCGTCTGCGTTCGGATCTGCTGGAGTTTGCTGATAGCGAGCTTTCCGGCCTGATCAGTGCGCGTCTGGTGGACCCAAAGCCGACGGCTGGTTTCCAGCGCGTGATACAGCGCGCAGCCATTCATGTTCAGTCTTCCGGGCGAGAAGAGGTAACGGGGGCGAATGTGCTGGTTGCACTGTTCTCCGAACGTGAATCGCACGCGGTCTATTACCTGCAATTGCAGGACATGACCCGTCTGGATGCGGTCAATTACATTTCCCACGGAATTGCCAAGGCGCCAGAACTGAACGAACGCCGCATTCCGCGTGGTGCCGAAGAAGAAGTTGCACCCGGTGCGACAACCGACGCTGAAGAAGGTGCCGCCGCTGGCGAGGGCGAGGCGCTCAAGGCCTATTGCGTGAACCTTAATGTCAAGGCGCAGAATGGCAAGATTGATCCGTTGATCGGCCGCCAAAGCGAAATTGAACGCACCATTCAGGTCCTGTGCCGTCGCACCAAGAACAACCCGCTTTATGTTGGCGATCCGGGGGTTGGCAAAACCGCCATCGCCGAAGGCTTGGCGCGTCGCATTGTTGATGGTGATGTCCCCGAGGTTCTTGCGGATGCCACCATTTTCTCTCTTGATATGGGCGCGCTTCTGGCCGGTACACGGTATCGTGGTGACTTCGAAGAGCGCCTGAAGGCGGTCGTCAAGGAACTCGAAGAGTTTGATGGCGCGGTTCTGTTCATTGATGAAATTCACACGGTGATTGGCGCGGGTGCGACATCGGGCGGGGCGATGGATGCCTCTAACCTGTTGAAACCGGCCTTGGCCAGCGGTTCGCTTCGATGCATCGGTTCCACGACTTACAAGGAATTCCGCGGTCATTTCGAAAAGGACCGCGCCCTTGTGCGTCGTTTCCAGAAAATCGATGTCGAAGAACCGTCACCCGAAGATACCATTAAAATCCTCAAGGGCCTCAAACCCTATTACGAGGAACATCATCACGTCAAATACACCAACGAGGCCATTCGGTCTGCGGTCGAGCTGGCATCACGCTATATCAATGACCGCAAACGTCCCGATAGCGCGATTGATGTGATTGACGAAGTCGGGGCATCCCGGATGCTGGTGGCACCAAGCAAGCGCAAGCGCACGATTTCCAAACGCGATGTCGAAGAAATCGTCGCCAAGATTGCCCGCATACCACCAAAATCGGTGTCGACGGATGACCGTAAGGCATTGGCCAATCTGGAACGTGACCTCAAGACCGTTGTGTTTGGGCAGGACAAGGCGATTGAGGCTGTTGCCAGCGCGATCAAGCTCGCACGTGCCGGTCTGCGCGAACCGGAAAAGCCGATTGGCAGCTATCTGTTCTCCGGCCCGACAGGTGTTGGTAAGACCGAGGTGACCAAGCAGCTGGCGCATGTCATGGGGATCGAATTCATACGGTTCGACATGTCGGAATATATGGAACGCCACAGCGTTTCTCGCCTGATTGGTGCGCCGCCCGGCTATGTCGGTTTCGATCAGGGCGGGCTTCTGACCGATTCCGTCGATCAGCATCCGCATGCTGTTGTCCTGCTTGACGAGATCGAGAAAGCCCATCCGGACCTGTTCAATATTCTTTTGCAGGTGATGGACCACGGCAAGCTTACGGATAATAACGGCAAGACCGTTGATTTCCGTAATATTGTGCTGGTGATGACGACCAACGCGGGCGCATCGGATATGGCAAAGCCGCCCATCGGTTTCAAACGTGAAATGCGTACCGGCGAGGATGCAGAGGCGATCAAGCGAACTTTCTCGCCGGAATTCCGTAATCGTCTGGACGCGGTCATTCCGTTTGAAAACCTCAAGCCGGAGGTCGTCAAGATGGTGGTGGATAAGTTCATACTGCAGCTTGAAGTCCAGCTTGCAGATCGCAATGTTTCGATCGAACTGACCGAAGCCGCGCGGACCTGGCTGGGCGAACGGGGCTATGATGCGGCCTTTGGGGCGCGTCCATTGGGGCGTGTCATTCAGGAACACGTCAAAAAGCCGCTGGCCGAGGAATTGCTGTTTGGCAAACTCGAAAAGGGCGGGGCCGTTCTGGTCGATATCGAAGACGATGCCGTTATCTTCCGTTATCCGGAAGAAAATGGTGGCGGGTCGAAAAAGGAAAAAGATCCGGAAATGGCAAACTGATTGCCCTGTGATCGATTACCTTGTCATTAAGTTTTGGCGCGTTATTGTGATTGCCCGGAACAGTTGTTTCGGGCAATTGCTTTTGGTGGCATATAAAAACAATGAACCAGGCGACACAGCGAAAATACCGTGATGAGGTCGAGAAGTTTCTGTCCAAACTTGAATCGCAGGCGCGCAGGCTTGTGGCTTTGGCAGATGTGATCGAGAAGACGGTCGATACAACGGAAGTGACAGGTTACCGGCCTTTCCGCGAGGAAGTCGATAATTTCAAAGCGCTTTCGCTGGTGATCACCGACCGCCTTGCAAAGCTTGAAAAGCATCCGAAAAAGGACGAGCTTGAAGAGCAATTCCATAAATTGCAGATTCTGATGCTGCGCATCGTGATCAAAACCAGCCTGAAATTCTTCTTTGTGATGAGTGCCAAGCCGGTTCTGCCGCTTGGTGCGCGCGAGATGTTTCAAAGCGAGCTTCGCACGCTTTATGAGGCAGAGCGCATGATTTCCAATCCGCGATATATCAGCCACCTTGATGAAGGTGCCAAGGATGACCTTGAGATTGCCAAGGAAATTCTTCAGGAAATCATTGAAAACGCTCCTGCTTTGCTGAATTTCGGAAATCGGAAAAAGCGTAAGCCGGCACGCCGCAACGCCGGTTGATCTGCAGATCAATCCTGCTGTCATTTGACTTAAATTGCGTTTTGCAAAATGCAAAGAATGGTTATCGCATTTTGCAAATATTTCTGTCGCAAATTGCGAATTAATTTTGAAGTAGTTGTCTTATCAGAGTTTTTTCAATCAATAATCGGCCAAATTCTGCGATTTTAAGATGATGCCAAAAACTGGCACACCCTATGCATATGGGTGATCGGACAGTTGTTCTTTGCAGGGGCGCATCTTGCGCCTGGAACAACGTAATCTTCTGCAGTTTGCTCGTGTCCCAACCAAACTCAGCGGCGGTTTTTCCGCCGCTTTTTTCTTTTGTCCCCCTTTTCTTATCATCCAGCCCTCCAATGGCTTAACTGGCATCCCCATATGGGGATATCGGATAATGTATGCGTGTTTGTATATATTTTCCTGCGTCTAAAAGTAGTTGATGAACAGATTTTTCTCTGTATAATCTATACCAAGGGATAGTATTTGCATACGGAGGGGTAGGAAGGGTTATGAAGATAACAAAACACCTTGTTCTGGTGACGGGCCTGATGATTGGCACTTCGTTTGGTGCCACTGCCGCCAATGCCAAGTCAGATTTGCCCGGGGCACCGGACCAGTTGATTACGGATGACACGATCCGTGATGTTCGGGAATGGCTTGCAAATCCGGTGGTCGAGCTTTCGATCTCGTCGCAGAACCGGTTGCGCAAAGGAATGACGCAGGATCAGATCGATGCTGCCGACAAACAATGGGTGGCGGAACGCGAAGCCGAGGACCAGCCGCTGGTCGCAGCCATTCTGACCAATCCTCTTTCCAGTTATCTGACGCAGATCCAGGCGCGTTCCGGCGGATTGTTTGCCGAAATATTTGTCATGGACGCTGTCGGCCTCAATGTCGGGCAAAGCTCGATCACTTCCGATTTCTGGCAGGGGGACGAGGCCAAGTTCAAAAACACCTTCCCCAACGGAGCCAACGCCGTCTTCATTGATGAAGCTGAATATAACGAAGAATCCGACACCTGGCGTTCGCAGCTCAATATGACCATGAGCGATCAGCAAGGGGCACCAATCGGTGCCGTCACGATCGAGGTCAATCTTAATGAGCTCGCGCGTCGTCAGCAGTTGTAAGGGAGACGGACAATGAACTTCTTCAAAAACCTTTCCATACCAGCCAAGCTGACGACCTGCTTTGCTGTGATGATTGTGGTCATCCTGATGGTTGCGGGTGCCGGGATGTTTGCGACTTTCCAGGTCAAGTCTGCCAATGATCAACGTGATTATCTTTCTGATTTCGAACGCGACTATCGCAACCTGGACCGCTCTTATCTGATGGCGCGTCAGGAACTGGTTTATTTCCTGACAACCGGTGACCGGACCGGACTTGAAAGTTATCAGGAATCGCTGGCTGAAATCGATACCCGCACCGATGTTCTGAAAGTCTACGCGACGATTAACCCGACAATTGCCGATCTTATCGAACAGATGGACAGCGCAATTGATCGCTGGGAAGAGATCGCCAGCGAACAGGCGAAACTGATGCGTCATTATCTGACCGTCAACCATGCGCGTGCGATTGAAGCTTCCGGCGAACCGCGCGAACTGTCCGACAGCGTATCGAAGATTGCCCTGGAACTGGCAGAAAATATCGACCAGATGAACCTGGATGTCGAAAACCGTGTCGAACGGGCCATGATGCTGTTTCAGACCACACTGGGCATTGGTGTTGTTTTGCTGATCGCCATGGCGGCATTGTTTGGTGGCACGTTGTCGCGCCTTATTGCGACACCGATCCGCAAGATGACGGATGCGATGGGAAGTTTGGCATCTGGCAACCTTGATATCGAAATCCTTGATATGAAGCGCGCCGACGAAGTGGGGGCGATGGCCAAATCGCTTGAAGTGTTCCGTGAAAACGCCCGTGAACGTGCCCGGATGGCCGAACAGGAACGGATTGAAGCCGAACGCCAGATCGAACGCAGCAAGCGTATGGGCACTCTGACTGCCGGTTTCGATCATAAAATCCAGGAAGTTCTTTCGGCGGTTAATGTTGCGCTGGACGAGGTCCGCAGTGCATCGGAAACGCTTTCGTCACATTCGGTTCGCGCCAATCAGGATGCGAAAAGTGTGGCAGAGCAGGCCGAAGAATCATCGGGAGACATCGAAACCGTTGCATCGGCAACCGCGCAGCTTTCCGCGTCGATTTCTGAAATCGCATCGCAGATCGCACGTGTTACCGAAATCACCCAGCATGCCGTTGCGGAAACCGAACGCACCAATCAGCGTGTCGAAATGCTGAACGAAGCGGCGCAAAGTGTTGGTGAAGTTGTCAGCCTGATCAGCGACATTGCCGATCAGACAAACCTGCTGGCACTTAACGCGACAATTGAATCCGCACGTGCCGGCGATGCAGGCAAGGGCTTTGCTGTGGTGGCGGGGGAAGTCAAAAACCTTGCTGCCCAGACGGTGAAGGCAACCGAACAGATCACTGCGAAAATTACCGAAATGCAGGGTGAAACCGGTGCCGCCGCCGAAGCCGTTCGCGGCTTTGCCGAAACCATTCATCAAATTGATGAACTGATGTCGGTTGTTGCCAGTGCGGTGGAAGAGCAGGGCGCTGCAACCGAAGAAATTTCACGCAGTGTCGAAGGGGCCGCCAATGGCAACGTCGCGATTTCAAATGCGGTGAAAAGTGTTGCCGAGGCCACAACCGAAAGCGGCGATCTTTCGAATGGTCAGCTTGACTGTGTCGGTCGTCTTGCGGCCGCCAATGATGAGCTTAGAAGCCATGTAAATGGCTTCCTGAACGACGTCAGAGCCGTCTAAAAATAACGAGTTGGTTGGGCAGTCAGGAAGGGGCGCGATGCTGATGCATCGTGCTCCTTTTTGCTTGGCGGAGCTGCCGGTTCATTCCTGTTTGAACGGGCTGTGTTCGGCCACGATAAATTCGCGGTCCTGCGCGATATGATGGCGTTCCTGATCCAGAAAACGGGCCACGGCAGTGCGTAAACCGGCATCGGCAATCAGATGTGCCGAATGGGTCAGAACCGGTTCATAGCCACGCTGGATTTTGTGTTCACCTTGTGCCCCGGCCTCAACCGTTTTAAGGCCGCGTTCAATCGCGATATCGATCGCCTGATAGTAACAAGTCTCGAAATGCAAAAGCGGGGTCCGGTCAACAGTGCCCCAGTTGCGTCCGTATAAGGTTTCCGTGCCGATCAGGTTGAGCGCCCCGGCAACCATGTCGCCGTCACGAAAGGCAGCCACCAAAACGGTCCGGTCCCGGATCCGTTCATGCAGAAGATCAAAGAACTCCCGCGTTAAATAGGCCTGGCCCCATTTGCGATCCGATGTGTCGTGATAAAAGGCATAAAACCGGTCCCAATGGGCGGCTTTAAGGTCATCACCCGATAGAACTTCAAAGCTGTATCCCGCATCGCGCACCTGTTTGCGTTCCTTGCGCAGATTTTTGCGTTTGCGCGAATTCAGCGCGCCAAGGAAATCGTCAAAACTGTCGTAACCACGATTGCACCAGTGATATTGAATGCCGGTTCGCGGAAGAAATCCGGCATCTTCCATCACCCGGCTTTCATCGCCACTGCAAAACGTTACATGCAGGCTGGCAATGCCAAGCCGTTCGGGCAGGGCACAAAGCGCACCAATCAGAAGTGTGCGAACGCGCTCAGGGGCTGGATGATCGGACCGTATCAGAAGCCGTGGGCCCGGAACCGGTGAAAAGGGTACTGCGGCCTGTAATTTCGGATAATACCGTCCACCCGCCCGCTCATAGGCTTCCGCCCAGCTCCAGTCGAAGACATATTCGCCATAGGAATGCGATTTGACATAAAGCGGCACAATCCCGGCAACCGTATCGTCATCATCGGTAACCACCAGATGAAACGGTTGCCAACCGGTATCGGCATTGGCCGAGCCGCTATCTTCCATTGCGGAAAGAAAGGCAAAGCTGACAAACGGGTTGGCCGTGCCTGCGCATTTGTCCCAGTCGGTTGCGCCGATTTCATGGATATCGGTAACGGTTCTTATCTCGGCAGGCAAGATGGGGTCCCCTGTGTTCAATCCTTGGTCGCCGTTCGGGCCTGCATTCTATACGCAATAGCCGGTATATGCGTTCAGAAGATAGGCGCATTGCATGTTTGCGCAAGGGAAAGCCTTTGACGGACGTTGCCTTAGGCCCTATTTCATTGGGCCAAGGGCGCGTAACGTTACGGCCCTACGGCTCGGGAAATGCCCGTGTCGCCCTCGCAAAGAAAAGGATGGTGCGCCGTGAACAGCAAGCTTTCGTTGGAGAAGGACAAGATCAAGATCGTCCTGCTCGAAGGTATCCATGAAAACGCTGTAAAGATGTTCAAAGAGGCCGGCTACTCAAATGTCGACCACTACCCTGCTGCTCTGGATGCGGATGAACTGAAATCCGTCGTCTCCGAAGCGCATTTTCTGGGCATCCGTTCCCGCACCAAACTGACCGAAGAAGTCATCGACGCTGCACCCAAGCTGACCTCTATCGGTTGTTTCTGTATCGGCACCAATCAGGTTGATCTGAAAGCCGCTGCGATGCGCGGTATTCCGGTCTTCAATGCGCCCTATTCCAATACACGTTCGGTCGCCGAACTGGTTCTGGGCCAGATCATCATGCTGATGCGCGGTATCCCGCAGCGTGACAAGGCTGCCCATGCTGGTGGCTGGCTTAAAAATGCCAAGGGCTCGTACGAGGCGCGCGGCAAGACTTTGGGCATCATCGGCTATGGTCATATCGGATCGCAGCTGTCGGTTCTGGCGGAATCGCTTGGCATGAACGTCATTTATTATGATGTGATCAACAAGCTTGCGATGGGTAACGCAACCTCGTGCAGTTCGATGGATGAATTGCTGGCGAAATCTGATGTCGTTTCGTTGCATGTTCCGGCCAACGAACAGACCAAAAACATGATCACCGCAACCGAAATCGCCAAGATGAAGCCGGGCGCGCATCTGATCAACGCGGCACGTGGCAATGTCATCGTGATCGAAGACCTTGCTGCGGCCTTGGAACGCGGCCATCTGGCCGGTGCAGCCCTTGACGTGTTCCCGGTCGAGCCTGCCGGCAAGGACGAGGAATTCCAGAGCCCGCTTCGCGGTATGCCGAACGTGATCCTGACCCCGCATATCGGCGGTTCCACCCAGGAAGCACAGGAAAATATCGGTGTCGAAGTTGCCGACAAGCTGATCACCTATTCCGATAACGGGTCGACGCTGGGCGCGGTCAACTTCCCGGAAGTTTCGCTGCCGGTCAAGGATCGCAAGCACACCCGCTTCATGCATATTCACCGCAACGTTCCGGGCGTTCTGTCGAAAATCAACGACGTGTTTGCAACGCGCGGCATGAATATCAGCGGTCAGTATCTGCGTTCCGAAGGCGGCGTGGGTTACGTGGTTGTCGAAGTCGACGAGGAAATCCAGCCGGGGCTTGGCATCCGCAAGGAACTCGAAGCCATCGACGGTACGCTTCGGGTTCGCTTCCTGTTCTGATCTATAGTTGCGCAATCCAATCAAACTGAGAAGGGCGGAAATATCATTGTTTCCGCTCTTTTCTTATAGTTTGCGATACATGATCAGTGCGTCGGTTTCGCCGTGGGTCGGGTGCATATAGGCACCGGGTAAACGCCCGACAATTTCAAAGCCAAGCTGCGGCCAAAGATGCACCGCGGCCTTGTTGCTGGCGATGACGAAATTGAACTGCATTGCCTTGAAGCCCCGATCCCTTGCACGGATCAGCGAGTCTTCGCACATTCGCCGCGCAATCCCGCGCCCGCCCGCATCGGGGGCGGTCATATAGCCGCAATTGGCGACATGGGCACCATTGCCCGGCTGATTGGCTTTCAGGTAATAGGTGCCAACAATCTGCCCGTCTTCCTCGGCAACGAAGGTTTCCCTGTCCGCGCCCATCCAATAGGCCAACACTTCCGTGTCGGTCATGTCGATGGGCATGACATAGGTTTCACCGGCCCGAAGGACCGGGGCAACGATTTCAAGGATTTTCGCGACATCATTCTGGGTGGCGGGGCGTATCTGCATTGTAACGATCAGTCTTTCGTGGGGGACAAGCCCGCACGGGGCAGGGGATAAAACATGGCGCGGGCAGGTGTTAGCGGTCGCCCTGTTGCAAGACCTGTTCGATAAATTCGGGGTCCGCTTCAAACGGCAGGCTCGCCCGTCCGGCAAGCGCGCGGGCAAGTTCGGAACGATAACGTTCCCGTGGGATTTCGACCACCCCGAACTGTTTTAGGTGATCATTGACGAACTGGGTATCAAGCAGGGTATAGCCGCCTTGCCGCAAAAGGGCGACAAGATGCACCAATGCCACCTTTGATGCATTGGTCGCACGCGAAAACATGCTTTCGCCAAAAAACGCCTGCCCAAGGCTGACGCCATAAAGACCGCCAACCAGCTTGCCATCCAGCCATGCCTCGATCGAATGGGCGCACCCCATCTTGTGAAGCGCGCAATAGGCATCAAGGATATTGTCATTGATCCAGGTGTCATCCCGGCTGTCTGTTGGCTCCGCACAGGCACGAATGACATCGGGAAATGCTTTGTTTACATGGACCTTGAATGTCTCCTTGCGCACCGCTTTGCGCAGGCTTCTGGGCACGTGGAAGCCGTCAAGCGGCAATACGCCACGCCATTCCGGGTCAATCCAGTAAAGGGTCGGGTCATCATGGCTTTCGGCCATGGGAAACAGGCCGACCGAATAGGCACGGATCAACAGATCAGGGGTCAGTTGGTTCGACATGATCGCGGTGATAATGGTTTCGGTCCTGTTTGCAAATCGTCTGTTTACATATGTGAACGCGCACTGTTCTGACAAGATAGCAGCTTGCAGTCCATCGACTATGTTTGGCATGATAATCGAAATGTATGATTAATTCTTTCGCGCCGGAATTGTAAAATGCTCGAAATTTCTTCGTTGATTATTTTTGCCGGGGCGTTGCTGGTGGCATCAGGATCGCCGGGACCAAGTGTTGCGGCACTGGTGGCCCGGGTTCTTGCACGTGGATACCGCGATATCCTGCCGTTTCTGGCCGCATTGTGGATTGGCGAACTGATCTGGCTCAGCTTTGCCGTACTTGGCCTGTCGGCCATCGCAAACAGCTTCCATCTCCTGTTCGCCATCATCAAATATGTTGGTGTGGCCTATCTTCTGTATCTGGCGTGGAAGATGTGGCACGCGCCTGTTGATGTCGATGCTGAAACCATCCCCGATACAAAATCCGGTGTCCGGATGTTCATCGCGGGCATGACGGTGACAATGGGCAATCCGAAAATCATGCTGTTCTATATGGCGCTGGTTCCAACCGTGATTGATCTGGCATCCGTGTCGCTGTTTGGCTGGTTCGAACTTTCCGTCGCCCTGATGGTGGTTCTGGTCGCGGTTGACCTGACATGGGTTTTCATGGCGTCGCGTCTGCGCCACCTGATCCGCAGCCGACGCGCTATGAAAATCGCCAACCGCACCAGTGCAACGGTTATGGCCGGAGCGGCGGTTGCCATCGCCTCTCGCTAGGGGCGTTGCTGGGCTAACGGAAATTCCCAAACAAAAACGGGGCTTCCTTTCGGGAGCCCCGTTTTTTGATCGGGATAAAGAAGGTTACTTCTTCATGCCCATGAATTTTTCCAGCCAGTGAATATCGTAATCACCTTTCTGGATATCAGGCTGCGCCAGAAGCTTCTGATGCAGCGGAATGGTGGTTTTGATCCCGCCAATCGCATATTCGGCCAACGCACGGCGCAGGCGCATCATGCATTCTTCGCGGTCACGCCCATGCACGATCAGCTTTGCAATCATGCTGTCGTAATAGGGCGGGATCGAATAACCGGTATAGATACCGCTATCGACACGAACGCCCAAACCGCCCGGTGCATGATATTCCTTGATCTTGCCCGGTGACGGCACAAAGGTTTCCGGATCTTCGGCATTGATGCGGCATTCAATCGCATGGCCGTGAATTTCCAGATCTTCCTGCGTAAAGGACAGTTCAAGGCCTGCGGCAACGCGAATCTGCTCACGCACAAGGTCAACGCCCGAAATGGCTTCGGTTACCGGATGTTCGACCTGCAGGCGGGTGTTCATTTCAATGAAATAGAACTCGCCATTTTCATACAGGAATTCAATCGTACCGGCATTGCGATATCCCATGCCACGCATCGCGTTGGCAACGGTCGATCCGATACGTTCGCGTTCTTCCGGTGTCAGCGTCGGCGAAGGGGCTTCTTCAAGCACTTTCTGGTGACGGCGCTGCAACGAACAGTCACGTTCGAACAGATGGACGGCATTTCCGTGGGAATCGCCGATAACCTGAAGTTCGATATGGCGCGGTTTGCCAAGGTACTTTTCCATATAAACTGCGGCATTGCCAAAGTTCTGCAATGCTTCCTTGCGGGTCATGGAAAAGGCTTCGGCAAGGTCTTCGTCGCGCTCGACCACTTTCATGCCGCGGCCGCCGCCGCCACCCGATGCCTTGATCAGAACCGGATAGCCGATTTCCTTGGCGCATTTCTGGGCTTCGGCAACGGTGGTGATTTCCCCGTCCGACCCCGGAACAACCGGAATGCCCAGTTTTGCTGCGGTCAGTTTGGCGGTGATCTTGTCACCCATCATGCGGATATGTTCCGCCGACGGACCGACAAAGGCAAAGCCATGTTCTTCGACCATGGCAGCAAAGTCGGCATTTTCCGACAGGAAGCCGTAACCCGGATGGATGGCTTCCGCCCCGGTGATTTCGGCAGCCGACAGGATCGCCGGAATATTCAGATAGCTGTCTTTCGATGCGGCCGGGCCGATGCAGACGGCTTCGTCTGCCAGGCGGACATGCATGGCATCGGCATCGGCGGTGGAATGCACCGCGACAGTTTTGATGCCCATTTCGCGGCAGGCGCGCTGAATACGCAGCGCGATTTCGCCACGGTTGGCAATCAGTAGTTTGTCGAACATGCGGTGTTTACCCCGGCTTATTCAATAATGACCAGCGGCTCGTCATACTCGACCGGATGGCCGTCGGTTGCGATGATCTGGCTGATTTTGCCAGATTTCGGCGCGCGGATCGGGTTGAAGGTCTTCATTGCTTCGATCAGCATCAGGGTCTGGCCTTCGGAAACGCTGGAACCGACCGAAATAAACGGTGCAGCGCCGGGTTCCGGTGCGAAATAGACCACGCCAACCATCGGCGATTTTACAGCACCCGGATGGGAACCTGCATCAGCAGGTGTCGCCGGAGCAGCCGCCGCAGCAGGAGCCGCAACCGGTGCAGCAGCCGGAGCGGCTGCAACCATGGTGCCCTGACGGGCGACGCGAATGCGATTGTCGCCTGCGGCAACTTCGATCTCGGTCAGGTTGGTCTCGTCCAGCAGCTCGGCGAGCTGGCGAATGGTATCGTTGTCGATGTTGAACTTGCTCATTTCGATATCTTTTATGATGGTGTGTGGATCAGTGATCTGATGGCATCAAGGCCAAGAATGTAACCCTGCGCGCCAAAACCACAGATCATGCCTTTTGCAGCTTTTGAGACGTAAGAATGATGTCTGAATGCGTCCCGCTGATGAATATTTGAAAGATGCACCTCGACGACCGGCAAATCGGATGCCAGCAAGGCGTCAAGGATCGCAACCGATGTGTGCGTATATGCCCCAGCATTGATAATAATACCAGCAGCTTCTTGCCGGGCTTCCTGAATCCAGTCAACCAGTTCGCCTTCATGATTGCTTTGGCGAAAGACGACGGGCAGGCCTATTTGCGACCCATGTGCCGAACACATGTCGTCGATATCCCGCAAGGTGGTCGAACCGTATATTTCCGGCTGACGCTGTCCCAGCAGGTTCAAATTCGGCCCATTCAGAATGTAGACGGGTTTTGTCATCCGTTCCCACATGCCCAACATATAGTGATGCGTTTATAGCACGACCAAAGTCTGACGCAACGTTGCATTCGGACGAGGCTATGACTGTAGCCGCAAGATCATGCTGGCATCATCGCCATCGGGACAGCTTTGTGTGCCCCGCATGGCAGAATCCGCCGATCACAGCTTGCCTCTCGCCCGGCAGCTGCGCATACTGCGCGCCAATAGATGAATATTTTGATACCACAAGGACAAGACGAACAGATGCGCCTGACCATCAACGGTGAAGACCGCACCATCGATACCGCAGCAACCGTTGCCGATCTTCTCGGCGAACTCGGGATCACGGCGACCAAGGTCGCGGTGGAACGCAATCTCGAAATCGTGCCGAAAACGGCCTATGGCGATACCGCCCTTGCCGATGGCGATAAACTTGAAATCGTTCATTTCATTGGTGGCGGTTCATCGGATGCCGATCTTGCATCGGCCGATGACGCGGGCTTTGTCGTCGCGGGCCATAAATTCAAATCGCGTCTGATCGTCGGTACCGGCAAATACAAGGATTTCGAAGAAACCCGCATCGCGATTGATGCCTCGGGTGCCGAAATGGTTACGGTTGCGGTGCGTCGTGTTAACCTGACCGACCCGTCGCAGCCAATGCTGGTCGATTATGTCGATCCGAAAAAATACGTTTATCTGCCCAATACGGCGGGTTGCTTTACGGCCGATGATTCGGTTCGCACCCTGCGTCTGGCCCGCGAAGCCGGCGGCTGGAACTTGGTGAAGCTTGAAGTTCTGGGCGATCAGAAAACGCTGTATCCCAACATGCCCGAAACCCTCAAGGCGGCCGAAGCCCTGATCAAGGACGGTTTCGACGTGATGGTTTATTGCAGCGACGATCCCATTCAGGCCAAGATGCTTGAAGATATGGGCTGTGTCGCGATCATGCCGCTGGGCTCCCTGATCGGATCGGGCATGGGGATTCTGAATCCGGTCAATATCGCACTCATCAAGGAAAACGCCAAGGTGCCCGTGATCGTCGATGCCGGTGTCGGCACCGCATCCGATGCGGCATTTGCCATGGAACTGGGCTGTGACGGTGTTCTGATGAATACCGCGATTGCCGGTGCCAAGGACCCGATCCGCATGGCGCGTGCCATGAAACATGCGATCATTGCCGGGCGTGAATCGTTCCTTGCCGGTCGTATGCCCAAGAAAAAATATGCCGATCCGTCCTCGCCGCTGGCCGGTTTGATCTGATCGCGCAAACGCCCGATAAAAAGCCCCCGTTTCGATACCGAAACGGGGGCTTTTGTTTTATTAAGGCTGCGAAACGGATTGACTGCATCCGTAGTCGCAGGTGATTTAAAAATCAGGATGCTTCTTCAAGTCCGGCTTTGACCAGCGCATTGACCCGTTCCATATCCGCCCCCGACACCATCTGACCATTGATCAGGAAGGCGGGGGTGCCATTAACCCCGATGCTGCGCGCCATGGCGGAATATTGCTGCAACATGCCGTTGATTTCCGGCGACTGCATGTCCTTGCGCATCTGATCAACGTCAACACCGGCATCTTCGGCCAGCTTATTGATCTGTGCTTCGTCAAGCACACCACGGCTTTCCATGAAGGCCGCGTGGATTTCCATGTATTTGCCCTGCTTGGCAGCGGCCAGTGCGGCACGTGCCGCACTGGCACTTTCTTCGCGCAGGATCGGGAATTCAACAAACATGGTGCGGATTTTGCCGTCGGAATTTTCCGCAAGTTCTTTCACACCGTCAAAGGCGCGTTTGCAATAACCGCAGTGATAATCAAAAAATTCGATCACGGTAACCGGTGCATCAAGCGGGCCAACCGATGGCACGGAGCTGTCAGCAACCAGCGCATCCCATACCGGCTGAATGGCTTCGGCCTGCTGACGGGCCTGTTCGGTTGTCTGCCAGACCTGAACATTCTGGATGGCGCGCAACAGAACATCCGGGTTTTCCATCAGATACTGCTCGATCACGCCTTCGATCTCTGCCTTCTGTGCGTCGCTAAGGTCTGCTGCCTGTGCCGGGCCCCCCATGGCAAAACCCAGAGAAAGCATAATGGCGGCACCGCCCAAAAGGCGTTTGATCATAAGCGAATTCATCGAAAATCCTCTGTTGTCTTCGTCCCGGATGTTTCTGACATCGCGCAGGACCTGATTTCTTTAAATCATTGATACGAGACGGGCACCCTAACGGGAAAGTAAAATATGCGAGAGATATGTGACACCGGCCACATCGGGGCGCTGATCATGTGACGATGCGACGCCGATCCATACCAGACGAACATCGACAGTGTCTGTGTCGGGCCAGTATCGTCGATGCAGGGTCGAAAGATCGAAATAATCCCGCTGCCAGCCGACAGTGCCCGAAATATCGCCCCCGATCGGCAGGCGGATTACGTGATCAATCGGCGGCTTGCCAACCCCCAGATCACTTTCGCCCCAATCCCCTTGTGACTCCGACCGGAAACCAAGCACAAGCTCGGTATCGCCGGGCAGGGCGGATGCGTTCATCAACCAGTCAAAAGATAGATAGGGGGATGCAAGAACCGAAATATTGGTTCGACGGCCAAGTTCAAACGGGGCAATGGCCGGGCGCATGGCAAGGGCGATGCGCCCATCAATATCGTCCCAGTAAAGGCTGTTGGCCTTTGACTGTTCACCCTGATCAAGCTTTGCCGGGCGGTCGGCGTAATGCCAGTAGCGCGGCGGATTGCCAAGCGAGAAGGGGGCGTAAAGAAGCTTCAGGTCTCCCTCGACGCTGACCCCGGCATCGGGCAGGCTGCATCCGGCCAGGACGTAAACCGCCATAAAAGCAACGCCCAGACGGCGCGACATCATCGAAATGACGCCCGCCCGCGGCGACAGAACCGATATCAATTGGGCTTGTCCTTGCCTTCCGGGTCGGTCGCCCGAATGATGTCCTGTGCGCGCTGCCAGGTCGCGGTGCCCTTTTCAAGTTTCCGGTCGGCCTGCACCGCATGATATTTCGCCGCTTCCCGGTCCCCGGTCAAAAGGCTGTATTCCGCCTGCGACAGCGATGCTTCGCCCTCATTGCCAAGACGGTTTTCAATGATCGCCCGGAATCGCCATGCCGATGCATTGCCACGTTCCACCGAAAGAACCCCCAGAAGGTTTTCCTTGGCTTCGCCCAGAACCGCATCATCGCCGCTTTCAATCAGGGCATGCGCCAGCAGAAGGCGGATCAAAGGGGCACCATTGGATAATTCGACCGATTTGCGCAGCGGATCGGTGGCTTCCTTGGCCTTGCCGAATTCCAGCAGGACCTGACCCTTAAGCTCTTCGAAATACGGATTTTCGGGTTCTTCGGCGATCAGTCCGTCAATCAGTTTCATCGCCGGTTCGATTTGCGAGTCCCGGTAATAGGCGATGGCGCGCGCATAGCGCCCCGAAACGCTGGTATCGGACTCGGGATAGGTGCGCAAAGTATGCTGGATATGGTTGGTAAACGCATACAGCTTGGCACGCATGCGGTCATGGCGTTCATACAGAACCGGATCGACCTTGGCGTCTTTTAACGGTGAATTCGCGGTATAGTTTTCAAGGAAATCAACACGTTCGGTCGTCAGCGGGTGGCTGCGCAGATACGGGTCCTGACGCGCGGTGCTCAGCAATTCCTGACCTTCAAGCGTTTCCATGAATTCCATCAGGCCGCGCGATGATATGCCTGCTTCGCTCAGGAATTTGACGCCGGCCTGATCGGCACTGCTTTCCTGTGTTCGCGAATAGGCCAGAAAATTGCGTTCGGCAACGTTCTGGCCGCCAAGCACGGCTGCCGTACCCACATCGGCACGTCCGGCGGCAACACCGGCAGCAACCCCAACGATGGTTGACAGAATCGACACAGCAGATGCATTTCGAAGCTGATCATGAACACGTGAAAGATGCCCGCCCGCAATGTGGCCGGTCTCGTGGGCCATCACGCCCATAACCTGTTCGGGAGTCTGGGCTTTCAACAAGAGGCCAGTATTGATAAAAAGCTTTTGGCCACCTGCAACGAATGCGTTCAGGCTGGGATCTGAGACGATATAGACAGTAACGCCGCGCGGATCGAGCCCGGCAGCCTTGAATATCGGGGTCGCATAGAGATGAAGGGTTTCCTCAATCTCGGTATCCCGGATAAAAGAACGACCCTGCGCAAAAACTGTGCTGGGCAGGGCAACAAGGAAAATGGCAGTGAGAGTAATAATGCGTCTGAGCAAAATGTGCGTTCCGTGTTCTCGTTCATCTTATGTCGACCCGACCCGTGCGGACAGGTTCCCGACGCGCAAGCCATCATGGCGGATCATGGCGGCAATCGCAATGACTGCCGGTCTTGCTGCCTGCGGTACTGATAATACTGATAATCTTGGCCAAATCGGGGCCGTCAGTGGTTTCCTTGGTGGCGTGGTTGCCGACGAACCCCGTGCGGTCCGTATCGCGCGCGATGTTCTTTCGGCTGGCGGCACGGCGGCCGATGCGGCTGTTGCGCTTTATGCCACCATGACGGTGACCAAATCATCGGTTGCCGGTATCGGTGGTGGCGGGGTTTGCGTTGTCCATGATCGGGAATCGAAGAAGGTCGAAGTCCTTGATTTCTGGCCACGTCCGGGGACTCGCACCGCAGATGGACAGGTCGCAACGACCGTTCCGGGTGTCCCGCGCGGCCTTTATGCACTTAGTGCACGTTATGGTCGTCTGCAATGGCCGCAGCTTCTTTCGGCCGCCGAACAGTATGCTCGCCTTGGTGTTCCGGTATCGCGTTCGATGGTTGATGATATCGAAGGCAATCGCGACCGGATCGAAGCAAGTCCGATCCTGCGCGATGTTTTCATGCCAGATGGCAAAACATTACAGGTCGGTGACCGGATTCGTTCCGTCAATCTTGGCGCACTTCTGACCTCTCTTAGGGTCAAGGGACCGGGCGAGTTTTATAACGGTGCCCTTGGCGCCCAGATCGCAACCGCGGTTCAGAATGCCGGTGGCACGCTGACGGCCGAAGACATGCGTTCCTACAAACCGCAATGGAAAACCGCGACCGAGGTCAAGGTTGGCAACGAAACGCTTTATCTTGCCTATCCGCCGCGTTCCGATAACGGGCGTTCGGTTATTGACGCGGAAACGGAACTTGGCGCGATCTTGAACCGCTATCTGGCCGATATCGAAGCTGCTGACAGCAACATTCAAGCCAATACCGGGCGCAGCGGCTTTGTCGTGCTGGACCGCAAGGCCAATGCGGTTGCCTGCATGACCACGATGAACAAACCGTTTGGTGCGGGGCTTGGTGCCGATGCGTTCGGTCTTAACCTTGCCGCCGGGGATGCGGGTTATGCCCAGACCCCGCTGATGGGCCCGGCACTTATGGTCAACCCGTTTGTCTGGGAATATTACTATGGGATCGCTGGCACCGGGACTCCGGCCGGGGCGACCAAACAGATCGCGACCATGGCCGAAGACCTGATCGAAAAGGGGACGGCTGCCAATGTCCCGATGAATTCGGCAGGCAAACCGGCGGTCAATATCGTGCGTTGCCTTGAAGGGGTGCCGCCGCATCCTGAAAGCTGCCAGTTCATTGCCGATCCTGCGGGCGGCGGTATGGCGGGCACCCAGTAAGCCACCCTTTACAGACATTTCATCGGGGCAGGATTTCCTGCCCCGATTTTCAAGATACAAAGCAGGACCCCACAAATGGCTTTGAAACAATCGCGCCGCGGTGCCATTTCGCCGTTTATTGTTATGGATGTCATGCGTGCCGCCAACGCGCGCGAACGCGACGGCAAGGCTGTCAATCACCTTGAAGTCGGGCAACCCGGCACACCGGCCCCACGCAAGGTCCGCGAGGCCGCGGCCCGTGCCCTTGATAACGATCTGATCGGTTATACCAATGCCATGGGGATTGATCCCCTGCGCGAAGCCATCGCCGGGCATTATCAGCGTAAATTCAACGCATCGGTTGATCCGTCACGCATCTGTGTCGCCAGCGGTTCTTCCTCGATCTTCGTGCTGGCGTTTCTGGCGGCCTTTGATGCCGGGGATCGGGTGGCGATGGCGGCACCAGGCTATCCGGCCTATCACAACATCCTGACTGCACTCGGCATTGAAACCGTCAATCTGCCTGCCGGTCCCGAAAGCCATTATCAGCCAACCGTGGCCATGCTGCGTGACCTCGAAGCCCCGATTGACGGTCTGATTGTTGCAAGCCCGTCCAACCCGGCGGGCAGCATGATTGACGTTGAAACTTACCGCGAACTGGCGACCTATTGCCGGGAAAACGGTATTCGCCTGATCAGTGACGAGATTTATCAGGGCATTTCGTTTGGCGATGTCCGCGAATGCACCGCACTTGAATTCGGCGATGATGCGATCATCATCAACAGCTTCTCGAAATATTTCTCGATGACCGGCTGGCGTCTGGGCTGGGCGGTGGTGCCGCCTGATCTGATGCGGGCGGTCGAATGCCTGCAACAGAACCTGTTTATTTCGGCCCCGGCATTATCACAGATCGCCGCCGTCGCCGCATTTGATTGCGAGGACGAATTGCAGGCCAATGTCGCGGCCTATGCCCGCAATCGTGAAATCCTGCTCAATGAACTGCCCAAAGCCGGATTTGGCAACTTCGCCCCGGCGGATGGTGCATTCTATCTCTATGCCGATGTCCGCGACCTGACGGACGATAGTGAGGCCTTCTGCCGTCGCATGCTTGACGAAACCGGTGTTGCCACCACGCCGGGCACGGATTTTGATCGGCTTCGCGGCAAACACTATGTCCGATTCTCATTCGCACATAGCGAGGCGACCATGCTGGGTGCGGTAAAGGCATTGAAGAACTGGCAGCGATAAGCCCCTGATCTCAAACAGACCGCAACGAAAAGGGCTGCCGAATGTTCGGCAGCCCTTTTGGGTTTTATCGGGTCCTGATCTTAACGACCAAGGCTCCACCAGCCGCGTTTCTTCGACTTGGGTTTTTCGTCTTTTGCCGGTTCGGCAGAAGCGGGTTCACTCGCCACCGGCTCGGCGGTTTTTTCGGCTTTTGGTGCCGGTTTTTTCGGCTCTGCCTTCGGTTCGGATTTCTCCGCTGCCGGTGCTGCTGCGGGGGCAGGGGCCGGGCTTGCCGGTTTTTCCGCCACGATTTCCGCTGGGCTTGCTACGGGGGGGGCGGCTGGGCTCTGTGCTGGTGCCGAAACGGTTTCCTTGGCGATTTCTTCCGCAGTCTCGGGGGCCGGGCCGCTCTGGATCGGGATGTTTTTCACATCACCCCGGTCATTGCGATCCCGCCTGTTGCGGCGATTGTCATTGCGATCACGACGTTCGCGGCGCGGCCGTGCCGGGGCCGGGGCGGTTGCGCTGCGCTCACGGCCGGCACGGACACCTTCCTGATCGAAGCTGTCGGCATCCTGACCTTCGCTGTCGGCATCAACAACCTGATCCTCGACCTGACCTTCCGGTGCGCTGTGATCACGATCCCGGCGAAGGGCAGTTGCCTGTGCATCATCGGCAGGCGATTTGACGCGCGGTGCGTTTTCAAATTCCTGACGGCGTGAACGACGGCGTCCACCACGTTTGCCGCGACGGCGGCGTTTGCGCTGTGCTTCGTCGTCGTCATCATCTTCGTTATCGTCCTGATCACCGCGATCCGACGAACCGGCCGCATCATCTGATGCATCATCGGCTTGGTTCTGATCATCACGGTCATCACGTTCATCATTGCGGCCACGACGGCGGCGGCGGCGACGGCGACGTTTGTTGCCCTGATCATCGTCGTCGCGCTGATCACGGGTATCACGTGCCTCTGCAACGTCTTCTTCTTCTTCGTCTTCGTCCGGTTCAACCGGGCTTTCAATCGCGGTCAAAGATACGCTGTCGGTGTTCAGAACCGGCAGGGATTCTTCTTCGTCACCTTTTTTCGCACGTGACCGTTCAATCCGGTGATCTGGCGAAATCAGGCTGTCATCGCCAAAGATCATCACGGTGAAGCCGTAACGCTGTTCGATTTCGGCCAGCGTGTCACGTTTGCGGTTCAGGATATAAAGCGCGACTTCGCTTGCGACATGAACGGTAAGTGCACCGGAACGACGACGCATGCCTTCTTCTTCAAGAACACGCAGAAGGTGAAGGGCGGCACTTTCGATCGAACGGACAAGGCCGACACCGCGGCAATGTGCGCAAACCTCGAACGCGCTTTCAACAAGCGACGGGCGCAGGCGCTGGCGCGACATTTCAAGCAAGCCGAACGGGCTGATACGGCCGATCTGCAGGCGGGCCCGGTCATTGCGCATGGCTTCTTTAAGCTTGCGTTCAACCGCCCCCTGGTTGCGGTGGTCTTCCATGTCGATGAAATCGACCACAATCAAACCGGCCAGATCGCGCAGGCGCAGCTGGCGTGCGAGTTCTTCGGCGGCTTCAAGGTTGGTCTTGTACGCGGTTTCTTCGATGTTGCGTTCACGGGTCGAACGGCCCGAGTTCACGTCAATCGCGACCAGTGCCTCGGTCGGGTTGATGACGATATAGCCACCCGATTTCAGCTGCACGACCGGATTGAGCATCGCATCAAGCTGGCTTTCCACCTGGAAGCGGTGGAACAGCGGAACACCCTGATCCTTGTAAGGCTGCACACGCTTTGCATGTGACGGCATCAGCATCTTCATGAAGTCTTTGGCGATCCGGTAACCTTCGTCACCTTCGACCAGAACTTCGTCAACATCGCGTGCATAAAGGTCACGGATGGACCGTTTGATCAGATCGGCTTCTTCATAAATCAGGCATGGTGCCTGGCTCTGAAGGGTGGTTTCGCGAATACGATCCCACAAACGCATCAGATAATCGAAGTCGCGTTTAATTTCGGCCTTGGTGCGTTCCGAACCTGCTGTACGCACGATAACGGCCATGCCATCCGGAATTTCCAGTTCGGCCAGAATGGATTTCAGGCGCTTGCGATCCTGTGCATTGGTGATCTTGCGCGAAATGCCGCCACCGCGCGGGGTGTTTGGCATCAGTACGCAATAACGACCCGCCAGCGACAGGAAGGTCGAAAGCGCAGCACCCTTGTTACCGCGTTCTTCCTTGACCACCTGAACAAGCAGGATCTGGCGGCGCTTGATCACTTCCTGAATCTTGTAGCGCTTCTGCATCTGCGGGCGATGGCTGTCGGAGAATTCATCCCCGTCATCGCCGCCCAGATCATCGATGTCTTCTTCTTCGGCGGCACCGGCCGGCTCGGTTTCGATATCGACGGTCAGTTCGGCAATTTCTGCTGACATGGCAGCATTTCCGCCGCCCGAACCATCGGTATCATCACCATCGTTCGACGATGCGTCGGCGGTGTTATCACCAGATGCCTCGACCTCATCGGATTTCTTGCGACGGTTGCGGGGGCGACGACGGCGCGGTTTTGCGTCTTCATCGTTCGCATCATCACTTGCCGCAGCGTCATTTTCCTGCGGGGCGTCGGCCGCAACAGTTTCCGCACTATCGGCGTTTTCGTCGGTTGCCGGTGCTTCTGCATCGGTTTCAACCGCGGTTTCGTCCGATGCTTTCGCACGTGGTTTGCGGCGATTGCGGGTGCGGGCCGGTTTCTTTTCTTTTTTCGGGGTATCGTTACCCTCGGATGCGTCGCCGATATTGTCTTCGACGATGTCGGCATCCTTGACGTCACTATGACTACGCGAAAGGGCTTCGCGATCTGCGACCGGGATCTGGTAATAGTCGGAATGAATTTCGCTAAAGGCGAGGAAACCATGGCGGTTTCCGCCGTAATCGACGAAGGCCGCCTGCAGGGACGGTTCTACACGCGTCACTTTCGCGAGATAGATATTTCCTTTTATCTGCTTCTTGGTCGAAGTTTCGACGTCGTATTCTTCTAGGCGATTTCCATTAATAACAACGACACGGCTTTCTTCCGTGTGCGTTGCATCGATGAGCATGCGTTTGACCATTCGGAACCTGTTCCTAAAGGTCCCGCCAGTTTCCTGCGTAAAGCGATGTTGCGCTGGTATGCAAATAAACCGGCGTATCCGGAGGCGCCGTCCATAAAGGTCGCGATATGTCCTGTATATATCTGGTTCATCGCGTTTCGGCTGCTCTTCCGGTTCGGACCTGGTTTTGGTGTTGAAACAAAAATTGGTTGCGTAATCTCGAGCGCGCCAAGACAGCCTTGAATGGGAGGGCTCTATCGGGAGCGGGAATTGCCGCGTCACCGAGACACCGACCCGAGAACTGGCCTCGTCGCGTCCTCAGCCTGGCGGATTAATAAGGTTCACACCGCAAGGCATAGGAATCTCGGGTGCAACATATCTCTTTTGAAGTCCCGCGACAAACAGTTTTGTTACGTTGTCCGATGACTTTGTTGTGGTTGAATTCAAAATCGCGAAGTTTTTCGCCCGATTGCGCCAATCACGGATGCCTTCTGCCAAATCCATGATCCTGCAATGTTTTTACCGTTTACATTAATGTAATGGACATCGAAACGAAGAATGTTGTGCGCGTCGCGTGTTTCACGGGCAGTCAATTGCCCGTTAACCAACGCATTGTTATAAACGCAGACAACCAGTCTAAAATTACTCCGCATTCTCAGGATAAACGCAGCAGGACGATGGTATCAGTTCAAACGGGTTCGCAGGTGAATGCGACGACAGAAACGCTGTTCTTGGTCGGGCAAAAACCGGCCCGGATTGTTGCTGCACTCTGTTTGTCGCTTTTTCTGGCGATGATGATCTGTGTCGGCGGTTCTGCCACGGCAAATGCGCAGGAAACCAAGGTTCTTGGCGCGCGCCTTGGCGTTTATCCCGACTATACCCGCTTTGTCATTGATCTCGATCGCAGTGTCGAGTTCAGCTACTTTCTGCTGCCCGATCCATATCGCGTCATCATCGACATGCCCGAAATCGAATGGACCGCCCCCCCGGGCAAGGTAACGTCGGGCGGGGGCCTGATTTCGGGATTGCGTTACGGCCTGTTCAAACCGGGCACCTTCCGTGTGGTTCTTGACGTTGCCGAACCGGCACTTGTTTCAAAAATCTTCACGCTGCCTGCATCCGATGGCAAGCCCCATCGTCTTGTCGTTGATTTGTCGCCCGCCAAGCGTGATGCCTTTATGGCGGCATCACGCGAAAGCATGGTCGCCTATTCCGCACGCAGCCGCAACGACACCAGTGCCACCGAACAAAGTGCCGATGTCGCGGTTGAGTCGGGTCGTGGTGGTTCGGAAAAGCCGCTGATTGCGATTGATGCCGGTCACGGCGGGGTTGATCCCGGCGCAATCGGGGTTGGCGGGGTCTATGAAAAGGACCTGACGCTTGCCGCCGCCCGCGAAGTTGAAAAGGTTCTGACCGATTCCGGTCGGTATCGTGTGCTTCTGACACGCGACAAGGACGTGTTCCTGAAATTGCGCCAGCGAACCGAAATCGCGCGTAAAAACGGGGCCGATCTGTTTATTTCCCTGCACGCAGACTCGATTGGCAATTCCAAGCATCGCGGTGCATCGGTCTATACCCTGTCTGAAAACGCATCGGACAAAGAAGCCGCCGCACTGGCGTCAAAGGAAAACAAGGCCGACGTGATTGCCGGTATTGACCTATCGGAAGAAAACTCGCTGGTGCAAAGCATCCTGATCGATCTGGCACAGCGCGAAACCATGAACCTGTCGGCGACCCTTGCGGCCAATATGGTCACCGAACTGGGTAAAAGCATCGAACTGCAACGCCGGACCCATCGGTTCGCGGGCTTTGCCGTGCTCAAGGCCCCTGATATCCCCTCAGCCCTGTTTGAAATGGGCTATTTATCGAACGCGACGGATGCCAAGCTGTTGCAAAGCCCGGCACATCGGCGCAAGGTCGCCGAAGCTGTACTGCGCGCCATCGATATCTATTTCGAAAAACATAAATTCTAAGCCGGATTCAACGGCTTCGTCCCCGGATTTCGAAAAGCATATTGGCAATTTGCATAACTTTTCCGTGCAATGGAATTTCCGACTCTCGCTTTGATGGGGCGGTAGGGCTATAATCTTTGCCCGGTCGGAACAGAAAATACGGTGGCCGTGCGCAGTGTCACAACGCCGTCACTTTTTTGCCGCTATGATAAGGCTGATTGCAATTCTCCGAAAGGTGCGCTTTGGTGCGCGCCAAACCGGATCAGGCCAAAACAGCAAAATGATAAAGACCTGTTTATGCGTATTTTACTAAGTATTTTTGGTGTGCTTTTCCTGATGGCAATTGCCGGCGGGATCGGCGTTCTGGCGATCTTCTGGCATTTCGGTCAGGACTTGCCCGATTACACCCAGCTTGAAAACTACGAACCCGAAGTCATGACACGCGTCCATGCCAGTGACGGGGCATTGATCGCCGAATATGCGCGTGAAAAACGCGTTTTCGTGCCGATCACCTCGATCCCGCATGTTGTTGTCGATGCGTTTGTCGCGGCCGAGGATAAAAACTTTTTCAGCCATCCGGGCATCGATTTCGCATCCGTGCTGCGCGCAGCCGTGACCAACGTTGTCAATATGGGCACGGGTAAGCGTCCGGTCGGTGCATCGACCATCACCCAGCAGGTTGCCAAAAACTTCCTTCTGACCAGCGAAGTTTCCTATGAACGCAAGGTCAAGGAAGCAATCCTTTCCTTCCGGATCGAGCGTGCCTTTTCCAAGGAACATATCCTTGAACTGTATCTGAACGAGATTTACCTTGGCAATGGCAGCTATGGCGTTGCCGCCGCCGCCTTGCGTTACTTCGATAAATCTCTTGATGAAATCAATATCGAGGAAGCGGCCTATCTTGCCGCCCTGCCAAAGGCACCGTCGAATTATCATCCGGTCCGCAATCATGACGAAGCCAAAGCGCGTCGTAACTGGGTGATTGGCCGGATGCTCGAAGAAAAATTCATCACCGAGGCCGAAGCCCAGAACGCGTGGGCAAGCCCGCTGATTGCCAAGGAACGCCAGTCTGTCGATACCTATCGTGCTGATTTCTTCGCCGAGGAAGTCCGCCGCCAGCTGGTCGACCGTTACGGCGAAAACATGCTTTATGATGGCGGGCTGTCGGTCCGCTCGACGGTTGATCCGCGCCTGCAGACCATTGCCGATCAGGCGCTGGTCGAAGGGCTTGTGGAATATGACCGTCGTCATGGCTGGCGCGGTCCGATCACCAATATCGATCTGGCCGATGACTGGCAGCAGAAACTGCGCGAAGTCGAAACACCCAATGATTTGCCATGGGACAAGGCCGTTGTTCTGCGTGTCAGTGCCGAAGAAGCAACCCTTGGCCTTCTGTCGGGCAAGCAGGGCCGCATTCCGCTTCGCTTCCTGACATGGGCGCGTCCGTGGAAAGAAGGCCAGAAGCTTGGTGCTGCGGTCAACAGCCCGTCGGATGTTCTGTCGCCGGGTGATGTGATCTATGTGAGGCATTTTGCGGAACTTGATGGCGAAGAACTGCCGCCCAATACCTATGGCCTGCGCCAGATCCCTGCGGTCAATGGGGCGCTTGTCGCGATGGACCCGCATACCGGGCGTGTTTTGGCAATGTCGGGCGGTTTTTCGCATGACATGTCGAAATTCAACCGCGCGACCCAGGCCCGTCGTCAGCCCGGTTCTGCCTTCAAGCCGTTTGTTTACCTGGCCGCCCTTGATCAGGGCTTTACCCCGTCGACCCTGGTGCTGGATGCGCCATTCGTGATTGATCAGGGGCCTGGGCTTGGTAAATGGAAGCCGGGCAACTATAGCGGCAAGTTCTATGGTCCTTCGACCATGCGTCTGGGGATCGAACTGTCGCGTAACCTGATGACGGTACGTCTGGCCCAGACCATCGGCATGGACAAGGTTGCCGATTACGCGCAACGTTTCGGTGTTGTCGATGATATGCCACAGGTTCTTTCGATGGCGCTTGGTGCGGCGGAAACCACCGTCATGCGCATGACGGCGGCCTATGCGGAATTTGTCAATGGCGGCAAGAAAATCACCCCGACCCTGATTGACCGCATTCAGAACCGTCGCGGTGAAGTGATCTATCGTCGTGACGAACGCCAGTGTGCGGAATGTCAGGATGTCGATTTTCGCAATCAGATGCCCCCTGAACTGCCCGATACCCGTGAACAGCTTACCGACCCGGCAAGCGCGTTCCAGATGGTATCGATGCTTGAAGGTGTGGTTGAACGCGGAACCGGTCGTCGCATTCGCGAACTCGGTTATCCGCTGGCGGGTAAAACCGGCACCACGAACGATAGCCGCGATGCATGGTTTGTCGGCTTCTCGCCCGACCTTGCGGTTGGTGTTTATGTCGGCTTTGACGATAACCGCTCGCTTGGCGATCAGGAGCAGGGGGCAAGTGCCGCGGCCCCGATCTTCAAGCAGTTCATGGGCGATGCATTAAAGGGCACAAAGGCCGTGCCATTCCGTACACCGCCGGGCATTCGCATGGTCCGCGTTGAAGCCCGTTCCGGTCTTCCGGCCCGTCCAGGGGATCAGAATGTGATCTGGGAAGCTTTCAAACCCGGCACCATTCCGTCATCGAATGACAACGTCATTGATGGTGGCGATGCCGGTTACAGCGGCGTCGGTGCCGAAGGCAATACCGGCGGCGTTTCAAGCCCGGGTGGTATTTACTGATCTTTGCCGCGCTTTTGCGGGAATGTTTAAGGGGCCGGATGCAATCGCATCCGGTCTTTTTCATTTGAAAACGAGGCGGGGCTGCAAACGTCGTATTGCGCGCGCCAGTGTCATCAAATGTTGATAAAACCATCAAGAGGCCGCAACGGTCCTGTCATTTGAATTTGTCATACTCTTCAAGGTGTTACTTCAAATTTTGAAGGGGTTCTTTCAATGTCTTTTCGTCTTTCCCGCCGAAAATTCCTGACCACGACCGCCTCTGTAACCGCCACCGCCGGTGCGGCATCCGCGATGGGTGGATTTTTCATGCCGTCGATTTCGCGCGCGGCGGATCGTCCGCTGATCACGCATGGGGTGCAAAGTGGTGATGTTACCGCCAATTCCGCCTGTATCTGGGGCCGTGCGGATCGTGCATCACGGATGATTACCGAAATCGCCACAACGGAAAACTTTTCACGATCCGTCAGAATTCCGCATGTCGATGTTCTGCCGGAACGTGATTTTGCCGGCAAGCTTGCCCTGAATGATCTGCCGGCCGGGCAGGACGTGTTTTATAAAATCCATTTCGAAAATCTTGATGATGGACGGGCATCGTCCGAACCGGTGATCGGTCATTTCCGCACCGCACCGGCGGCAAAACGCAATATCCGGTTTGGCTGGTCGGGCGATACGGCCGGGCAGGGCTGGGGCATTGACGAGGATCGCGGCGGCATGAAAACCTATGCCACGATCACCAAACACAACCCGGATTTCTTCATCCATTCCGGCGATACCATCTATGCCGATGGTCCGTTTGCCGAACAGGCAAAAATGCCCGATGGCGATATCTGGACAAACATCACGACCGAGGATACCGGCAAGGTCGCCGAAACCCTTGCCGAATTCCGCGGTAATTACAAATACAACATGCTTGATAAGAATGTCCGTGAATTTAACCGCCTGATCCCGGTCTATTACCAGTGGGACGACCACGAAGTGACCAACAACTGGTATCCCGGTGAAATGCTGACCGGGGATGATCGTTACAGCGAAAAATCGGTATCCCTATTGGCCGCACGCGCCAACCGGGCATTTCGTGAAATGCTGCCGATCACCGAACATGCAACCGAACCGGGGCGGGTATATCGCAAGGTGTCCTATGGTCCGTCGCTTGAGATATTCTTCCTTGATATGCGCACCTACCGCGCTGCGAACGATGCCAATAACAGCCCGGAACCCAATGACAAGACAACCTTCCTTGGCCGGGAGCAGATCGAATGGCTTAAACGCAGCCTGCTGAATTCCAAGGCAACCTGGAAAGTTATTGCTGCGGATATGCCAATTGGCATGATTGTCTATGATGACTGGAAAAACAAAAGCACCTTTGAAAATCTGGCCAATGGTGATGGTGCTCCGGCCGGGCGCGAACTTGAAATTGTTGAATTGCTGCGTTTCATCAAATCAGCCCGCATTCTCAATACCGTCTGGCTGACAGCGGATGTGCATTATACCGCCGCCCACTACTATGACCCGAACAAGGCCCGGTTCCAGGATTTCGATCCGTTCTGGGAGTTCGTTTCCGGCCCGCTGCATGCCGGAACGTTTGGCCCCAATGACATGGATAATACATTCGGTCCGCAGGTGATGTATACCAAACATCCAACTGAGGAACAGGGCGTTAATCTGCCGCCATCCTTTGGCCTGCAATTCTTTGGCCTTGTTGATATCGACGCCGAAAACGAACAGTTCCGCGTGTCGCTTCGTGATGTGGCCGACGAAGAACTCTATACCGTGACGCTTGATCCGGTTTACAGCTGACCCACGCAATACCCCTTTAAACCCGGCGCATTTGATGTGCCGGGTTTTTCCATGCCTGCCGTGCGTCCCCGCGGGGGTTTCAATCGGGGCAAAAACTGCTATAAGCGCCGCCGAAGTTGCTGCGATCCTTCGCGGCCTTACAGAATTTCATATGAATAACGGAGACATCAATGCGCGCCGAAGCACAGGCATTGGTCGATGAAATCAAGCAGTCGATGGCACTGCTGAGGAGGCATCTTTGACTGGGATAACGCTCTTAGACGCCTCGACGAACTGAACGCGCTGGCCGAAGATCCCACATTGTGGGACAAGCCGGAAAACGCGCAGAAAGTCATGCAGGAACGTACCCGGCTTGACGATGCCATCAATGGTTACAAGGCCCTTGCCCAGGAACTCGAAGATAATATCGGTCTGATCGAACTTGGCGAAGCCGAAGGTGATGACGAAACCGTTGCCGAGGCCGAGCAGGGCCTGCGCGATATTCGCGAAATCGCGGCCAAGCGCGAGCTTGAAAGCCTGCTTTCGGGCGAGGCGGATGCCAATGACGCCTATCTCGAAATCCACGCCGGTGCCGGCGGGACCGAGGCGCAGGACTGGGCCAGCATGCTGGCGCGCATGTATGTGCGCTGGGCGGAGTCCAAGGGCTACAAGCTTGAAATGCTCGAAGAAAGCGATGGCGAGGAAGCCGGCATCAAATCTGTGACCTATAAAGTCACCGGTCATAATGCCTATGGCTGGCTGAAAAACGAGGTCGGTGTGCATCGTCTGGTGCGTATTTCGCCCTATGACAGTGCCGCGCGCCGCCATACCAGCTTCTCGTCCTGCTGGGTCTATCCGGTGATTGATGACGACATCAATATCGAAGTGCTCGACAAGGACCTTCGGATTGATACCTACCGCGCATCGGGTGCCGGTGGTCAGCACGTTAACAGAACGGACTCGGCCGTGCGTATCACGCATATTCCGACCGGTATCGTCGCGCAGTGCCAGAACGACCGTTCACAGCACAAAAACCGCGATACCGCGATGAAGATGCTCAAAGCCCGCCTGTACGAGGCCGAACTTCAGAAACGCGAAGCCGAAGCCCAGGCGCTTGAGGATACCAAATCCGATATCGGCTGGGGCCATCAGATCCGCTCCTACGTGTTGCAGCCCTATCAGATGATCAAGGACCTGCGCACCGGTGTCGAAACATCCGACACCCAGGGCGTTCTGAACGGCGATCTTGATGCCTTCATGGCCGCCGCCCTGGCCGCCAAGGTCACCGGTTCCGCCGGTGAGGTCGAAGACATCGATTGATAGATACTCTTGGCTGGTTCCAAAAAATAAAAGCCCCGTCTTTTCGACGGGGTTTTTTATTTTATGCTTGTCTCATGTAGTGTTTAATATCTAAGGTTTAGTATAGGGTTGTGTATTTCGCATTTTGAGGGCGGGCATTTTGAAAGTTCAAGAGATTAAGCTTTCCGAATTAGTAGTTAATAATTCGAATGATCGACATGGTGAACTGTCTTCACCTGAGTTGGGGATGTCTTGGCTTCTAGAGCATCGAGCTGCTCACATGCGTAAATTGACAAAAGATATAGTTTCCTCAGGTGAGATTTATGAAGCGCCTTTAGTCCTCAAAGAAAACGGAAAGTACATCGTTTATGACGGTAATCGTCGCACTACATGTCTAAAGTTTTTATCTGATCCTCAGTCCGCGCCAAATGAGAGTTGGCGTGAGTTCTTTTCTATTGAGAGATCGAGATGGAACGGTAATTTTCCAAGTCAGATTTCATGTCAAGTTGAAGAAGATAGAGAACGAATAGACGAAATTCTCTATCGTCGTCATACAGGTGGCCAAGGTGGGGTTGGTCAAAGCCCTTGGGATCCCGAAGCGAAATCAAATTTTGTTAAACGAACGGGTAAGCATACCAAGGTAAATGTTGCTGAAGAGATTGAAGCCAAATTACGTGAAGCGAATTTGCTTGCCGACAATGTAAAGGTTCCTAGGTCAAACCTAAACCGACTTTTATCTTCGGACGCTCTGAGAAATCGCGTTGGCATTTCTGTTGAAAAGAATAAGCTAAAAATTACTCATAATGAAGAAAAAGTTATGGGTGCTTTATTGCGAATTTGCAGCGATTTAATTGAGAAGAATGTGGTTTTGGAAGGAATATGGGATAATAAAGGAAAAAGGAAATACTTAGATATTCTTGAAAATGATGGAATACTGCCTTCAGCTAAGGATTCTCTAGAGAAAGAAAAGCCACTGAAAAGTAAGCCTAAAAAAGAAACCGAAAATTATGGAGAAAACCGGGGAAACACTACTTATCAGTTGGGAGGCGCACCCAAGCCTCACATTCGTCGAGCATTAATTAGGACGGACATTGATTACGGAATAATCCAGCAACCGCATACTGCTAGATGCTACGATATATGGCAGGAATTACAGTATCATCTCTATTTCGATAAGCACAATAACGCAATTTCTGTACTATTTCGTGTTTTGATAGAGAATGCGATAAATAACTACATACAAAGGTGTGGTGTAGTTGTTTATGATAAAGATAGGCTGTCTTCTAGGTTTGTCAAAGTTGTTGATCACATGTTGGAAAATGGTGATTTAAGTAAAAAGGAGGCTCAAAATATAAAAAAATTCGAAAAATCAGAAAGCATTGTGTCTGTTAATACATTAAATGCTTACGTTCATAGCGAAAATTTTTTCCCATCTGACCTGCATTTGAATTCGATGTTTGATAATTTGAGTCATTTTTTGGTTTTATGCCTTAATAAGTGAATGTCGTATAAGCTATCTTTTGATTAGGATGATATGGTTTTTGACGTTGAGCGCGTAAAAAACGTGTTTCTGTCATAGTCTCGCCTGATATGTGTGGCAGTGTGTTGCCGATAAGCAAAATCCGTTGAAAAACGAAAGGGCCAAGTCTTTGAAAAATAGGGCCTCGGCGGGTTTTGCATCTTGAGTAAACGTCTATCAGTCAGGTGAAGTCCAAAAATGCCGCGTCAGTCCCATGGCCAGGTCGCTGTTGGCGACCAGTTCAAACTTGCCACCCCGAATGGTCCCATTTTCGAGGTCATCAAAATCCGCGAAATGAGACCGGTTGATCATGCCCTGATCACCAAGGTTCGGGATCGAAAATCGCCGACGCTTATCGCGGTTACGACCTTGCTGGACCCGGATTTCTATCGCCCTGTTCCCGCCGATCAGCGTTACGAAGACATCAATGATGGCATCCTGCGTGGTTAGGAAACCATCCGGTTCCTGCCGCTATCAATATGCCGCACATCGTGTTTCTTCCGTCCGGTCACAAAACCTGCAATAAATTCTGTTGGCAGGGCGGTTCATTGACGATGAAATGGAAGCCATCAAAAAGCATCAAACATTTCATCGGGAACCGCCCTTATGCCACGCGACGACAGAACCGCCCTTCTTGCCACCTTGTTTGCCACACTTGAAAATGACATCCTGCCCAAAACCCGCAAGGGTGTCGCCGCCGGGAACAAGATTTTCGGGGCGGCCCTGTTGCGCAAATCCGATCATTCGCTGGTGCTGGCCGAAACCAATAATGAGACGGAAAACCCGCTTTGGCATGGTGAAGTCCATTGTCTTAAACGTTTTTATGAAATGCCCTCTGATCAGCGTCCGGCGACGTCGGAACTGATTTTTCTTTCCACGCACGAGCCGTGCTCAATGTGCTTATCCGCCATCACCTGGGCCGGGTTTGATAATTTCTATTATTTCTTCAGCCATGAAGATTCCCGCGACGCGTTTGAAATCCCCCATGACCTTAAAATCCTCAAGGAAGTCTTCACCCTTGATGCCGGGGAATACAACAAATCCAACGCATTCTGGCAAAGTCATTCCATGATGGGCATGATTGCCGAACTGCCCGAAGCCGACCGTGCAGCGTGGTGTGAAAAGGCAAAATCGATTGCCGCGCAATATGACGCGCTTTCTGATCAGTATCAGGAAGGCAAGGGCGCAAACGATATTCCGTTGAACTAAGACTGCCGGCGTGATCCGGCGGTTTCACGTTTGAGTCCGAATCTGGCGAGTTTTATTGCTGTGTTCTGCTACACTGCCGGGTATGGAACAGCTCAATGACGATATCTGCTATCACGCATTAAAGGCCCGGGATCGCCGGTTTGACGGTCGGTTTTACACCGCCGTTCTGACCACCGGGATTTTCTGCCGTCCGATATGCCCGGCCGTCACGCCAAAGCGCGTGAATGTGCAATTTTATCCCAGTGCCGAGGCGGCAATTGCCCACGGGTTCCGCCCGTGCCTGCGCTGCCGCCCCGAAGCCGCCCCCGGATCACCGGCCAGTGCCGGGGTTCACGCCACCGTTGCCCGTGCGGTAAGGCTGATCGAAGAAGGCGCGCTTGAAACCGGATCGGTCGAACAGCTTGCCGACCGGCTTGGCGTCGGAGATCGTCATCTGCGCCGTATCTTCAAGGAACATACCGGCGTCACCCCGCAAGACCATGCCAAGGCAAGGCGTCTGCTGCGTGCCCGGCAACTGATTGTCGATAGCAACCTGTCAATGACGGAAATCGCCGCCATTGCCGGGTTTGGCAGTTTGCGCCGGTTCAATGACGCCATGAAAACCGCCTATGGCCACGCACCAACCGCGTTCCGGCGCGGCATAAAGGCCAAACCCGTGTCAGACAAAAACGATAATGATCCCTTCGCGCCCAAAAGTGATGATCTGATCCTGCGCCTGCGCGCCCGCCAACCCTTTGATGCCGACTACCTTCTGACATTCTTCCGGGCCCGCGCCATTCCGGGGCTGGAGGCGGTGGGTGACCGCACCTATGCCCGCGGTTTTCGCATCAATGATGCCGTCGGTCTGATGATTTGCCGGTTCGCAGCCGATCAGGGCGGGGTGGACGTCATCCTGCGCGGTCCGGCGCGTGATGCCGTGCTTGAAATTGGGGGCCGGGTGCGGCGGTTGTTTGATCTGGATGCCGATGTGCCCTCAATCACGGCGCTGTTTGCCGATGATGAATTGCTACGTCCCTTGGTCGATAAACGCCCGGGCTTGCGTGTGCCCGGATGCTGGGACCGGTTCGAACTGGCGATCCGGGCGGTACTGGGTCAACAGGTTTCGGTTGCCGCCGCCCGAACACTGGCCGGGCGACTGGTGGCCCGCTTTGGCGAGGTTTTGCCTGAAAACCTGATCGCCGGAACCGGCATCACCCATCTGTTTCCGAAACCCGCCACCCTGCAACAACAGGATTTGATATCAATCGGGCTTACGACCCGCCGCGCCCAGACACTTGCCGATATCATCGATCTGTTTGCCGATCCGCAATGTGACCGACAATCGGGCGATGACATCCTGGCGGCAATGACCGCGACCAAGGGGATCGGCCCGTGGACGTTGAATTATTTCGGCCTGCGCGGTCTTGGCGACCCGGATGCCTTCCCGGCGGCTGATCTCGGCATCCTCAAGGCATCGGAAATGGGCGGTGGCCCGGCAAAGCCCAGGCCATTGGAACAACATGCCGAACGCTGGCGTCCGTGGCGTGCCTATGCCGCGCAATATCTGTGGTCGGCACTTGAACAGGAACATGCGCCAAAGCCAAAGCCCCAGCCTCCAAGGAAAGGGAAATGACCATGACAACGCGTATTGACGTTGCCCGCTATCAAAGCCCGATTGGCAAACTCAGCCTTGCGATGGTGGATGGCAAACTGGTGCATCTGGATTTCGAAAACAACGATGATCGCCTGCACACCATCCAGACGCGGCGTTTTAAAAATGTCGACTGGCACGAAGGCGGCGTTGCCCCAAAATCCGTCACCGATTGGCTGGACAGTTATTTTGCCGGTCGCCTCATGCCCTTGCCGATGGATGATGTCCGGATGATCGGCACCGATTTTCAGAAATCGGCTTGGGATGCCCTGATCGCCATACCCAGCGGCGAAAGCCGGTCCTATGTCGGGCAGGCCTATATCCTTGGCAACCCCAAAGCGGTCCGCGCGGTGGCACGTGCCAATGCACTTAACCCGGTTTCGATCATTGTGCCCTGCCACCGGGTCATCGGATCGGACGGGACTTTGACCGGCTATGCCGGTGGGCTTGATCGCAAACGCTGGCTGCTCGATCACGAGGCGAGGATGGCCCGAAAAGCCGCCTGATCCCCGATAATCCTGAATTTTCCTGAGTAACGACCGGCGGATCATGTGCCGGAACGCTATTTCTTTGCCTGAAAGGTCTCATCTGATGAAGATTTATGATTACGCCGGATCACAAAACGCGTGGAAGATACGACAGCTTTGCGCTCATCTGGGTCGTGAATACCAAACACAATGGGTTTCGATTTTTGCCGGTGAAAGCCATACCGATGGGTTCTATAAAATGAACCCGGCGGGGGCGGTGCCGGTGCTTGAACTTGATGATGGGCGCTTTATTGCTGAATCCAATGCCATCCTGCTTTATCTGGCGGATGGAACGGATTATTTGCCCTCGGACGCCTTTGAGCGCGCCAAGGTCTGCCAGTGGCTGTTTTTCGAAGCTGACTATGTCCAGGCAACTATCGCAAGCTTGCGATACTGGAATTTGACGGGAAAAAATGACGCCAATCATGCACAGCTACCAAACCGACGTGCTAGCGCCAAAAATGTGCTGGCGATGCTTGACCGTCACTTAAGTCATCAGGATTTTCTTGCAAATTCGCGCTATTCCGTCGCGGATATCGCCGTTTATGCCTACACGCATCTGGCGCATGAAGCCGATCTGGATATGGTGCCTTACGATGGGCTTGCCGCTTGGATTAGGCGGGTGGGCAACATCGTTGGCGATGCGGTGCCGGTGCGTTATTACAGCGAAGATCCGCTAAGCGGGCAGGATTTGAAATAAATGTGGTGAAATGCCAAAGGGCCGTCTTTTCAGGGCGGCCCTTTGGCTATTTCAGCGATAAATCGGGTTGATCAGATTGACATCACGATACGGCCATCAATGGTTCCGGCCCGCATGCGATCAAAGATCGAATTGATGTTTTCCATCGGTTCGGTGGTGAAGTGCGAATGCACCTTGCCATCGCCCGCAAATCCCAATGCTTCCTGAAGGTCGGCACGTGTACCGACGATGGAGCCGCGAATGGTTTTGCGCGACAGGACGGTATCAAAGATATCAAGCTCGAACTTGCCGGGCGGCAGGCCGCACAATGCCATGGTGCCATGACGGCCCAGCATGCCGACACCTTGCGCAAAGGCGGATTTGGAAACGGCCGTAACCAAAACCCCGTTCGCACCGCCCATCTGTTTTTGCACTTCGGCAACCACGTCGGTTTCTTTGGCATTCAGAACCCAATCAGCGCCAAGGTCCTTGGCAAGTTTCAGTTTTTCCGGGCTGATATCAACCGCGATCACCTTCATGCCCATGGCCTTGGCATATTGCACGGCCATGTGACCAAGCCCGCCGACACCGGAAATGACAACGGTTTCGCCCGGTTTGCATTCGGTTTCCTTAAGCCCCTTGTAAACCGTTACCCCGGCGCAAAGCACCGGTGCCGCATTGCCAAATTCAAGCGGATCGGGCAGGTGGCCGACATAGTTCGGATCGGCAAGAACATATTCGGCAAATCCGCCATTGACCGAATAACCGGTATTAAGCTGTTCGCCGCAAAGTGTTTCCCAGCCGGTAATGCAGTGATGGCAATGCCCGCAGGCCGAATGCAGCCACGGCACACCAACCCGGTCGCCTTCCTTGACCGATGTGACGCCTTCGCCAACTTCGGCAACGATGCCCACACCTTCATGGCCGGGGATAAAGGGCGGGTTCGGCTTGACCGGCCAGTCGCCTTCCGCAGCGTGAAGATCGGTATGGCAAACGCCGGATGCCGTGATCTTTACAAGAATTTTGCCGGGCGTGACTTTGGGGACGGTGACTTCCTCAATCGACAATGGCTTGCCGAATTCCCGCACAACGGCGGCCTTCATGGTAGCAGGCATGCTCATATCCTCCTTGCGGAATGATTTTATGCCCACGGGTAGCGGGCATGCATTAAGCGCGCAGGAAGGGTATAGGATAATATGGTTCTAAACTTTGCGATGTATCAAGGAACGGGATAAAAACCGCATCGGCCCTGAGCCTATTCATCCTCGCCCGGCAGTTCCAGAACATAGTCCTGATAATAATCGGGCGGCATTCCGGCTTCGTATCGGGCTTCGTCGTTAAAGGGCGGTTTAAGCGGCCCGCGGAAATGTTTGCGCAGCATGTCATGCCATGTCGTGTAATAGGGCAGGCCGCGCTGATCGCAGACATATTCATAATATTTACGTCCCGCCGCAACATGGGCGATTTCATCATGGGCGATGATTTTAAGGATGCGCGCGCTTTCGGTATCACCATGCGACAGCAACCGTTCGATGGTTGGTGGGGTGGCATCAAGGCCGCGTGCCTCGAACACCATCGGAACGACCGCCAGACGCGGCAGAATGTCATAGGCCGTGTCCATCGATGTTTGCCACAGGCCATCATGGGCAGGCAAATCGCCATAGGCCGCATCCATTTCACCCAGACGTTTGTTGATCATCTTGAAATGGCGGGCTTCGTCGTCGGCGACCTGAACCCAGGCATCGTGAAAATGCTTGGGCATGTCGGCTTCGGGAAACCGCACGCAAAGATCCCAAGCCAGATCGATGGCATTAAGTTCGATATGGGCCAGGGCATGCAGAAGCCCGATGCGGCCCTGAACGCTGCCTTTTTTGCGTTTGGGCATTTTGTTGGGCGGCAGCAGTTCCGGTTTTGCCGGGCGTCCGGGGCGATCTGGAAGATCGGTTGAACCCACCTCGGTAATCTCGCCATTGCGCCACATCGCCGCCATTTCGGCGGTGACATCGGCTTTTTCCGTGGCATCCGCCGTCAGAAGGGCGCGTTTGGCTGCTTCGGCAAGGGTCAGGCGGGACATGAGGCTTTTCCGGAACATGAAGGATTACCGGCATTCTGTGCCATGTGCAGGATAACGGGTCAATCCCGGCGTGGTGATGGTACGAAAAAGGGCGACCGGAAAAATCACGGCCGCCCTGTCAAACCCGGATATATCGATGATGTCTCAGGTAATGTTGAAGCGCGCCAGTGCTTCGGCCAGATCTTCGCCAAAGGCCGGGCCTTTACGGATGATCGCGGTTCGGCATGGCAGGTCCTGAAGGGACGGGTGGTTCGGGGCATCCGATGTCAGAACCGCGGTCGGAATGCTGCGGGTTTTCGGCATGGCCTGCAACGCACTGGCAACGTCAACACCGCCAAGCTCATCAATGGTTTTGGCAACGATGATGAAATCCGGGCGGGTGCGCACGGCAAGTTCAATTGCCTCAAACGAGCTTTGCGTGACCGAACAGCGATAACCGCAAGCCGCCAGTTCGCGTTCGACAATGGCTGACATGGAACGTTGCGGAATGACCAGAAGGGCTTCGACATTGGTCTTTTTAAGCCAGTTCGGATCAATGTCAGGGGCACGTTTGGACGGCAGTTCACGCACGAATTCGGCTGAATCGGCACCGCCACCGGACATGTCACCATCCAGCAGCCCCTCGATCTTGTCGATAAAGGCCTGAATATCGGCAATCGCGTCCTCGGTCAGTTCGCGGCATGTCGTGACATAATCTGCAAGACGGTGGCTGGTCAGATTGACCAGCGGCGCGTTAACCGACTTGCCCTTGTATCGAAGATTGAAAATTTCGCGCTGGATCGATGTCAGGATCGCCGGATCGGATTTGCTGCGCGCATTCTGAAGATGCACGCCGATGCTGTTGACGATGTCGTTCGCCTCATCACGGAAATCGGCGAGCATCTGATCGTCGAGATCGATAACATTCTTGTTCATTGTTTTACCCTGCCTTGCCGGTTCCCCGGTCGTTCGCCATTCACCAGGAAGTGTAAAAATCGATACACCTTATACTCCCATATCCGGATTCTTAGCCCGACAAACAAGGCAAGGCAACATATTGAATAAGGGTAGGGTTTATTAGGTGCCTGAAAAATATCCGTTTTTAATTGTTATAAAAATGCAAAACCGGCCGGATTCTCATCCGACCGGTCCCTATTCGTAAGACTGGGGCGGTAAATTACAGTGCTTTGACCGCGCCAAGAACCTCTGCCACGTGGTTCTTGACCTTTACCTTGCGCCAGACATTCCGGATCACGCCATCACCATCAATGACGAATGTGCTGCGCTCGATTCCCATGAATTTTTTGCCATACATGCTTTTTTCGGTCCAGGTACCGTAATCCTCGCAGGTCGTGCTGTGTTCATCCGATGCGAGGATAAAGTTCAGGTCATGTTTGGCCTTGAACTTGTCGTGACTGTTGGCACTGTCCTTGGAAATACCGATGATCTGGGCGTTGACCGCGCTGAAATCGGGTTCGGCATCGCGGAATTCGCACGATTCCGTCGTGCAGCCCGGCGTCATATCCTTGGGATAGAAATAGATCACAACCGGTTTGCCCTTAAGGTCCGATAATTTGACCGAACCGCCGCCGTCGGTCGGCAGGTCGAAATCAGGGGCTTTGTCACCAACATCAAGTGCCATTGTTCTATCCTTGTTCAAAGTTTCACGTCCCTGACCAGCTTCGGAAAGCCATGTCAGGAAGTTTCTCCAGACCGTGCTTGCGAAAATACAAAACCTTATAAGCATTGCAAATTGTTCCGGATCACTCTGCTCATTCCGAACGGGGCGGAAGTTTTTCGGCCGGTTCGGTAATCAGACGATCATAGATCGCCTTGATCCGGCCCGCGGCTTCGTCAAGCTTGGCCTGAAGGGCATCGAAATCATCGCATTGCCCGGCGCGTGCGAGCATACGGCGCAAATCGGTACTGGCATTTGCGGGATCAAACGGCCCTTCGGTCGTCAGGCGCAGCATTGCCTGCAACGCCAGCCAGAATGATCCGGCATTGGCAAGGAAGGTTGCTTCTTCGGCCTCCAGTATCCCGGCGGATGACAGGTTTTTGAAAACCTCGCGCGTGGTGGGCGACAGGATTTCGGGATGGGTATGGGCATGCGCCAGTTGCAGATATTGCGCAATGAATTCCAGATCAACCAACCCGCCGCGCCGCATCTTGATCGCCCAGGGGTGGCTATCCCCCTTGCCGGCATCCATGCGGTTGCGCATGTCATAAACATCGCGCAGCAGGTCATCGGGATTGCGCTTTTTCTGCAACACCGAATTGGTGGTTTCCATGACCCTGTCACACAGGGTCTGCGGGCCATAAACCGGACGCAACCGGGTCAGTGCCATATGCTCCCACGTCCAGGCCTCGTTAAGCTGATAGGCCTCGAAACTTTTGAAATGGGTGGCAAGTGGTCCCTTGTTGCCGCTGGGGCGCAGGCGAAGGTCGGTTTCAAACAGGACCCCCTCGGCCGTCGGTGCCGACAGGGCGTTGATGTAACGCTGGCTGAGCCGGATGTAATAATGGCCGGGGCTAAGCGGCTTTTCGCCATTTGATTCTTCGGCATCTTCGGGCACTTCATAGACAAAGATCATATCAAGATCGGAACCGGGCGAAAGTTCCTGCCCGCCATGTTTGCCAAGCGCAAAGACCGCAAGCCCGCCATCGTCAAACTTGCCATGCTTTTGCGCAAAATCATCGGCAATGCGCGGGAAAAGCCCGCGAATGGCCACATCGGCGACATCGGCCAATGCCCGGCCTGCCTGATGCGGGGTATGGCGGTTCTGGATGGTTTGCACATCGATGCGGAACTTCTGATCGTTCGCCCAGCGCCGTGCGGTATCAAGCCAGTCTTCGACCATATCCTCGCGCGAAAGAAGGCTGTTGAGTTCCTCAAGCATCGTATCGGCATCGGGCAGTTCGTCGTGGAAGCCCGACATCAGAACGTAATCAAGCACCCCGGCATTGCGCCCCAGATATTTGGCCATGCGCGGTGCCGTACCGGCAATCTGCGCAAGAAGCTCAAGCAGTTCCGGATTTGCCGTCAGCAACGAGAAAAGCTGAACGCCAGCAGGCAGCCCCTTGAGGAATTCATCAAAGGCGCGAAACGCCATGTCCGGGTTGGTGGTTTGCGACAATGCCTTCAACAGGGTCGGCATCAGCTCGGTCAGGATTTCACGTGCTCGCCTTGACCGGGTGGCACGATAACGCCCGTGATGCCATCCCCGCACGGTAACCGAAACATTGGTCGGGTTCTCGAACCCCATCTGGCGCAGATTTTCAATTGTATCAGGATCGTCTTCCGTTCCGGTAAAGACAAGATTGCCGTCGGATGCGACCAGGGGAATGTCATCTTCGAAAAGTTCGGCATAATTGCTTTCGACCTTGCGCAGATGATGCAACAGATCGGCTTTGAAACCATCAAGCGTGGCATAGCCAAGGAAGGTCGCAAGCCCGTGCAGTCCTTCGTCATTGTCGGGCAATGTCTGCGTTTGCTGGTCGTTTGTCATTTGCAAACGATGTTCAACGGTGCGCAAAAACTCATAGGCGACAAGCATTTCGTCGCGAACCTGTTCGGTAATCTGGCCAAATTCGGTCAATTCGCGCAGCGCATCACAGGTCGCCTTGCAGCGGAGCGCAACCTCGCGCCCGCCCCAGATCAGTTGCTGGGTCTGGGCGAAAAATTCGATCTCGCGAATGCCGCCACGGCCAAGCTTGATATTGTGGCCCGGAATCACGACCTTGCTGCCGCCCTTGTGGGCGTTGATCTGGCGTTTGATCGAATGAATGTCCTGAATGGCAAGGAAATCAAGATGCTTGCGCCAGACATAAGGGCGCAATATTTCAAGGAATGTATCCCCTGATTTTTTGTCGCCTGCAACGATGCGTGCCTTGATCATGGCCGCACGTTCCCAGTTCTGGCCAACCGTCTCGTAATAGGTTTCAGCCGCCAGCATCGACAGGATCGGCGGGGTGGATGCCGGATCGGGGCGCAGGCGCAGATCGGTGCGGAAAACATAGCCATCACCGGTGCGTTCTTCCATGATGCGCGTGACATCGCGCACCATCCGCACCAGATCCTGCTGCAAACGGTCCGGGTCGATATAGGTGACGACCTCGTGATCATAAAGGAAGATCAGGTCGATATCGGATGAATAGTTAAGCTCTTTGGCGCCAAGCTTTCCCATGCCAATCGCAAATATCCCGCAATCGCGCAACGGATCATCGGGATGGGGCAGGTCGAATTTGCGCTGTCTGGCTGTTGCCGAAAGGCAATGCGCCAAGGCGAATTCAAGCGTGACCTCGGCTGTGGTGCTAATCGCGCTCGTGATTTTATCAAGCGTCCAGGCCTTGCAGATATCGGCCATCGCAATAACCAAAGCCGCCCGGCGTTTCGCCTTGCGCACTTCGGCCATGGTGTTTGCCTGATCCAGGGCGCTGGCATTCGCACTTTTGCGCACCGGATCAAGGGCGGCGTCAAAGGCGGCATCAAGTCCCTGATCAAAGGTCAGACAGACGATATCAGGATCGCGCAGGCACAGGTTTGTCAGGTACGGGCTATTGCCAAACATTGCCGCCAGAACATCTTTTTTCGGGCTGTTGGCCGCAATGTCGCCAATCTGTTGTGCCAGATGTTCAAAGACGGGACGATCGGCAAGTGCTGACCATCTTTCGAAACCGTTATTGCAGCGATCCGCATCGAAGGGTTTCGGCAGATCAGGTGTAATCCAGGAAAGAGACACTTTTTGCTTTCCTTGTGTTGCTCTTGGACGTCGAACCGGGCTATCCCTTGGCTTGTCGTGCTTTGCGGGGTGTTTCCGGCATCCGGTCAGGGCAGGACGTGACACAGATTGTTTCCTTTGTTTCCGACGATACCAAAAAGGCGACAGGGAAACAGTATCAGTTTACATTTATTAGGTTTTTCGCCATCCGCGAAACTTCATTGGCTTGACGGCGTTATTGCATTGATTGAAAAGTCATTCATGGCATCGTAAATTCGGGATCTTTAGGCAGGTGCGTCGCATCAAAATCTTTACCGGCTGGTGTGGGCTGCTTCTTGCTGCCGTGGTCCTGTTTGTCGGCGTTTTCCTTGGTGTACTGGTCTGGCGCATCTCGCAAGGCCCGGTTTCCCTGCATCGTCTCGTACCGTATGTCGTGACCGAGCTGAACGAAAGCAGCGGCGACACCCGTTTCGATGTTGGCGATATGGTCCTGTTCTGGCGCGGATGGCAGGAACGGTTCGATATCCGATTGCGCGATGTTTCGGTCCGCGATGGTGCGGACAATGAAATGCTGCATGTTCCAGAGGCCGACGTGGTGTTTTCCAGCCGCGCATTGTTTGACGGCGTTCTGGCGCTGCGCGAACTCAACCTGATCGGCCCCAAATTACGCCTTGTGCGCCGTGCCGATGGCAAGATCGATATCGGCTATACCGCGAACGAACAGGCAAGCCGCGAAACCACGGATGCGGTGAAATCTGATACGGTACCTGTGCCTGCGGCAGAAACCGATAGCGCAGATGACGTTGCAGGTACGGCACCGGCCCAGAACAATCCCGATCAACCCGTCGTGACCATGCCGATGCCAACCGCCTCGGAAAACCCATCGCCCGAACCCGATCAACCGTTAAGCGATGCACAGCGCGGCATCCGCGACGGCAGCAGTGCAATGCGCGAAATCGTTGCGATCCTTTCGGGCGAGGCCGCCGATTTCCCGGCAGCAGCCTATTTTGAATCGTTCGGGGTGTCTGGCGCGGATCTTCAAGTACGTGACGAGGCACTTGATATCGTCTGGTCTGCACCGTCTGCCGTTATCCGACTGTCGCGCAAACCCATGGGTATCCACGCGGATGCGACGATGAAGGTCAATGCCGGGACGGTCTCGACCGATGTGAATGTCACCGCCGAATATGACAGCCGGATCGAAGAAATCGATATGGCGGTCGATCTGGGCGAAGTCGTTCCATCACAACTGACCAGCATTTCCGATATGTTTGCCGATCTGGCCGGGATCGAGGTGCCGGTAACCGGGCGTGTCACCGCAAAACTTGGCGCGGATGGCAGCGTGATCGAACTTGGCACCGATCTTGATCTTGGGGTCGGGCGGGTTGATTTTCCCGCCCCCATGACCGCTTCCTATCATGTCACCGGTGGCAAGGCGGATCTGAGCTTCGTACCCGGTCGGCTGAGCTTTGATGACGTCCGGATCGAAGCCGGGGAAACCGCCGTGGTGCTTAAAGGTGTTGCGCTAAACCCGCTTGGCCAGTGGGCCATTGATATCACCGCGACGGCAACCGATGTGCGGACCAATGACCTGCCGCAATTGTGGCCCGAAACCATTGGCCATAATGCACGCACCTGGGTGGTTGAAAACCTGACAGACGGGATCGTTCATCAGGCCGAACTGCGCACCAGACTGCATCAGGACGAAACCGGAAACATCGTTGTCGATCATCTGGACGGCGAAATGAACATGACCGGTGTTACCGTGCATTACCTTGGCGATATGCCATCGGTTCTGGGGGCCGGCGGACGGGCGGAGTTTGATCAGTCGAGTTTCAGCATTTTCGTTAATGAAGGCGAAGCTGACGGGATCGTGGTTGACGAGGCAACGCTTGTCTTCTCGCAGCTTGATACCGACACCGAAATGGCCGATATCGAGGTTGTCGCCCACGGCGGCGCGCGCAATGTGCTTGAAATGATCGATGAAGAACCGCTTGGTTTCGCAACCAAGCTTGGCATCGATCCCGCACAGGTCGATGGCGAACAGGCAACCCGCGTCAAGCTGCATTTCCCGTTGCTCAAAGACCTGTCTTTCGATGATGTCGAAGTTGCCGCTGCATCGCGCATCGAAAATGCCGCGATTACCGATGCGTTCCGTGAACTTGATCTTTCCGATGGCACCTTTGAATTGCAGGTCAATACCAAGGGGCTCGAACTGTCGGGCGAGGCCGCGATTGGCAAGGGCCGAACAAACATCAAATGGATCGAAAGCTTTGCCGATGATACGCCCGTCATCAGCCACTATGACCTTGAAGGCGACCTTGATCTTGCCGCGTTGGAACAGGTCGGCTTTGCCGCTGATCCCTATGCAAGCGGTGTCGCCACCGGCAAGGTCACCATCGAACATCTGCGCAGCCGCGATGTCGTGATCAAGGCACAAACCAGCCTGTCTGCCGCCGACATTAAGCTTGATATGGTCGATTATCACAAAACACCGGGGCAGGATGCCAGCCTTGCGTTTGACCTGACCGTCAAGGCCAATGGGGCGGGTGAAGTCCGGTCGTTTGATCTGATGGCACCTGAACTGGTCGCCAAGGCCAAGGGGCGCTGGCGCGGCGACAGCCCGATTGCCGATAAGTTCACCATCAATCTGAATGATACCCGGTTCCGCGAAAACCTTGCCGTATCCGGGGCCATCACGGTTGATCAGGGGGGCAAGCTTCTGGTCGATCTCAAGGGTAATCAGTTTGATCTGCGTTCCTTCGTCGAAGACAGCCCAAAGGACGGCGTGCAAAAACCGGCCAGACCGGCGGGGGATTTCGATACGATGGATATCCGGCTCGAAGCCTCCGAATTTCTGATCAAGGGGGACCGTCCCGTTCTGCGCGATGGATCGATCCTGCTTAACCAGACCGGCGAAAACCGCGAGGTTGAAATCGCCGCCCGTCAGGCCGATGCGCAGCCATGGATTGCCGATGACGATGCGCCGCGTGATCCCGGCCCGGTCGAAAGCCCCAATAGTGGCGGCATCGGCCAGAATGCCTCGCGCGTTGGCGGGAAGACCGATATCTTCCTGTCGATCGATCAGGTGATCATGGCCAATTCCGAATTGCTTGGCGATCTTGAAGGTTCCATTCACGTCGTTGGCGATGAATGGGACGGACTGGTTCTGAACGGCACATTGGGGGATCGGTCAAACGTCTTTGTCCAGGTCGAACGCAAGGATGCGAAAACGCGAAATGTCCGCCTGACCAGCGAAGATGCCGGCAAGTTCCTGCGTGCGGTGGATTTGTACGAGAATCTTCTGGGGGGCGCGCTTGCCATCGAGGGGACGGTTGATGATAGCACATGGTCGCAACCCTTCACGGGCAAGGTCAATATCACGGCTTTCCGGGCGGTGAATGCACCGCTTGCTGCCCGTGTTCTGGGCGCGGCATCGCTCACCGGTCTTGCCGATGTGCTGGGCGGAAACGGCATTGCCTTTGACGAACTGAACGGCGATTTCACCTATGCCAATGATGTGCTCGCGCTCAGCAAATTTGCCGCCAACGGCTCGGCGGTTGGCGTGACCAGCAATGGCTCGATTGACATGGCAAAGGCCGAAATCCGGCTGGCAGGCTCGATTGTGCCGATCTATGCGCTTAATTCCGCCCTTGGTGCGATCCCGCTTCTGGGGGATTTGCTGGTGGGCGAGGAAGGCGGCGGTATTTTCGCCCCGACCTACACCATCGAAGGCGCACTTGAAGACCCGGAAGTCACGGTCAATCCGTTATCGACCTTTGTGCCGGGCGTGTTCCGCAATCTGATAACCGGCGCTGAACCGGGATGAAATAAATAAAGGCCCCGGACGCATGCCCGGGGCCTTTGATATTCAATCCGATAAAACCGGGTGGCTGGGTCAAACCGGCTTGATCAGAACGTGGCGTTTTTTACCCGCCGAAAGCTTGATCACGCCGTCAGAATTGACCGCATCACCGCCAATGATGATGTTTTCATCATCGACTTTCTCGTCATTGATCTTGGCACCACCACCCTTGATCAGGCGGCGCGCTTCACCGCCCGATTTGGCAAGATCGGCACGACGGAACAGATCAAACGCCGCGATGCCCGCATCGATTTCCGATTTCGGAACTTCAAAGGTCGGCAGATCGTCGGCCAGAACGCCTTCCTCAAAGGTCTTGCGCGCGGTTTCCGCTGCCGCAAGGGCGGCTTCCTCCCCACGGCACAGCTTGACCGCCTCGAACGCCAGGATTTTCTTGGCTTCGTTGATCTCGGCCCCTTCGAACTTTTCATATTCGGCAATCTGTTCAAGCGACAGCTCGGTGAACAGACGCATGAATTTGATCACGTCGGCGTCTTCGCTGTTGCGCCAGAACTGGTAATAATCATACGCCGACAGGCGTTCCTCGTTCAGCCACACCGCACCCGATGCCGTCTTGCCCATCTTCGCACCTGATGCGGTGGTCATAAGCGGCGTGGTCAGGCCAAACAATGCACTGTCATCCACACGACGGCCAAGCTCGACCCCATTGACGATATTGCCCCACTGGTCCGAACCGCCCATCTGAAGGACGCAGCCATATTTGCGCTGCAGTTCGACAAAGTCATAGGCCTGCAGGATCATGTAGTTGAATTCAAGGAAGCTCAGCGACTGTTCACGTTCCAGACGCAGCTTGACGGAATCAAAGCTCAGCATCCGGTTGACCGAGAAATGACGCCCGAAATCACGCAGGAATTCGATGTAATTGATCTTGTCCAGCCAGTCGGCATTGTTGACCATGACCGCATCGGTCGGGCCATCGCCAAATGTCAGGAACTGCTGAAACACCTTTTTGATACCGGCCATATTGGCGGCAATGATTTCATCGGTCAGAACCGGGCGGGCATCATCACGGCCGGTCGGATCACCAACACGGGTCGTACCGCCGCCCATCAGGACAATCGGCTTGTGGCCGGTTTTCTGCAACCAGCGCAGCATCATGATCGAAACAAGCGACCCGACATGCAGGCTGTCTGCGGTGCAATCATAGCCCACATAGCACACCACCTTTTTTTCTGACGCATAGGCATCAAGCCCTTCAAGATCAGTACATTGGTGGATGTAACCGCGGTCATTCATGACGCGGAGAAAATCAGACTTCAGTTCAGTCATGGTTTTTGCGCTATGTTGGTTGTGAGTGTAAAAATACGAGCACCCCAAAGGGCGGAGGCGATGATCTAGCACAGAAAATATCCCCTCGGCAACGCATCGACGCCCTGTTTGCAATGCATGGTAACGATTTCGCGATAAATCGGGCTTAATCTGCGCTCTTGCGGCACTGACAAACGCAAAAACGCATACGGGAACGGAGTACAAAATGACAACCGGCTGGATCAAGGCCATCGGCATGATGAGCGGCACATCCCTTGACGGGGTGGATGCGGCATTGATTGAAACCGACGGCGTCGATGTCCGGCGTACCGGTCATGCCGTATTCGTGCCGTATAGTCCCGAATTGCGCGAACGCATGCGCGGCTGCTTTGGCAATCGTGCTGCCACCAACAGCGAGCATGTTGTGGCCGATGATCTGACGCTGGTGCATGTGGATGCTGTTAACATGTTGCTGGATCGTGCGGCGATTTCCCCATCCGAAATCGGTGTGATCGGTTTTCACGGTCAAACCGTGTTTCATGAACCGGCATCGGGGATCACGCGCCAGATCGGAACGCCCGATATGCTAACCGAAAAAACCGGCATTCCGGTTGTTGCCGATTTCCGGCTGGCCGATGTTGCCGCCGGGGGCGAAGGCGCGCCCTTGGCCCCGGTTTATCATGCCGCCCTGATGAAAAGTGCCGGTGTTGATATGCCGGTGGCTGTTCTTAATATCGGCGGCGTTTCCAATGTCACATGGATCGGTGCCGATGACGAATTGCTGGCTTTTGATTGCGGGCCGGGCAATGCGCGCATTGATGACTGGATGTTGCGCCATACCGGCAATCCGGTCGATCTTAACGGTGCAACCGCCGCATCCGGCCTGCCGGACCCGATGATCGAGGTCAAATTCCTTGAAGACCCGTATTTCGACCGCATCCCGCCCAAATCGCTTGATCGCGAAGATATGGCATCGCGTATTGACGGGCTGGTGGCAGAGGCAAAGCTGGGCGTTGCCGACGGGGCGGCAACACTGGCGCAATGCACCGTGGCGGCGGTTGTTGCCGGGGTAAATCACCTGCCTGCGGCTCCCCTGCAATGGTTTGTCTGTGGCGGCGGGCGTCACAATGATTATTTGATGGCACATTTGAATGATCGGCTGGGTGTACCAGTACGATCCGTTGACGATCTGGACTGGGACGGCGATGCGGTCGAGGCCGAATGCTTTGGCTATCTTGCGGTCCGTCATCTTTGCGATCTGCCGCTCAGTTTTCCTGGCACAACCGGCGTTCCCGAACCATGCCGGGGCGGAAAGCTCTATCACAGCAAAAAGGCCGCCTGATCAGGCGGCCTTTGGTCTTTTTGTCCGGCTGGCAGTGCTTACGCGCTGCGCTTGTCCAGATAAGCAGCCGTATGCTTGATCACGTCGTCCTGCTGCTTGGCAAAGTAATGATCGGCACCTTCGATGACGCACATATCAACTTCGATGCCTTTCTGGGCATTCAGCTTGTCGGCAAGCTTGTTGACGGACGCCAGCGGGATGTTGGTGTCGTGCGACCCGTGGATCATGATGCCCGATGACGGGCAGGGGGCCAGGAAGGTGAAATCATAGTCGCTGGCCGGGGCTGCAACCGAAATGAAACCGTCAATTTCCGGGCGGCGCATCAAAAGCTGCATGCCGATCCACGAACCGAATGAATAGCCCGCAACCCAGGTTGCGCGCGCATTGGCGTTATAGGTCTGCATCCAGTCAAGGGCGGATGCCGCATCCGACAATTCACCAATTCCTTGATCATAAACGCCCTGCGAGCGTCCGACACCGCGGAAATTGAAACGCATGACCGAATAGCCGCGATCTTTGAACATGTTGAACATGTTAAAGCACAGCTTGTTGTTCATGGTGCCGCCCTGCTGGGGGTGTGGATGAAGAATAAGCGCAATGGGCGAATCGTCTGCGCCATTGTGGTGATAGCGACCTTCAAGGCGGCCTTCAGGGCCGTTAAAAATGACCTCAGGCATGGATCAGACTGCTCCTGTCCACGAATGGAATGGGGTGAGTAAAGAATATATCCGAGTATTTTTGTAGGTTTTTTCGTTCTTGTGCATAAATTGCTTTGGGCAAATACTTGACCAGGTTACTCGGTTATCCTATATTCCGGCTAATCCGATGGCATCATTGCTGTCCGTTTTGCGCGCTTCGCGCTGCGGGCAACGATGTCGGCTGCCGGGAATCGAAGCTACTAATTACACAGTGGACAGCCCGATGTTCAAGCTAATTCGTCAGGAAATAGACGCGATGATCGCCCGCGATCCAGCGGCACGCTCCCGCTGGGAGATCGCGCTCTGTTATCCGGCGTTCCATGCCATCATGGGATATCGCGGCACAAACTGGCTGTGGAAGCGCGGTTTCAGGATCACCGCACGCTTCCTGTCACAGATTTTGCGCTGGCTGACCGGGATTGAAATTCACCCCGGCGCGACCATCGGCAAACGCTTCTTTATTGATCATGGCATGGGTGTTGTGATTGGCGAAACCGCCGAAATCGGCGATGACGTTACCCTCTATCAGGGGGTTACCCTTGGTGGGACATCGCCCAGCGTCAATAGCGATGGCCAGCGCGGCCTGAAACGTCACCCGACGCTTGAAGATGGCGTGATTGTCGGTTCTGGCGCGCAGATCCTTGGTCCGTTCATTGTTCGCAAAAATGCACGTGTTGGCGGCAACGCCGTCGTGCTGTCCGAAGTCCCCGAAGGCGCAACCGTGGTCGGTATTCCGGCCAAGATCGTCCGTCGGGAAAAGGACGACCGTTTCTGTGCCTATGGCACGCCGCTGGGCGATTTGCCCGATCCGGTTGCGCGCGCGCTTGAAGAACTGGGCCGCGAAGTCCAGACGTTGCGCAATCAGGTTGCCGCCCTCGAAGCCGACAGGGCAGGTACAGCCGCCGGTGCGGATACACCGGCAAAGCCGCGGATTGTCGCGGCGTCAGAGTAATATTTGTAACCGTCCCAATCGGGCGGATACAGGTCGGGCATCAAATAGACATGTTGATCGCCCATAAAGGAAATACAGAGCTTGTGATCATTTCCCGACAGTTCGGGGTCTGATCGACAGGTAGGAGGACGCACCGTGAAGCTGAGTACAAAAGGCCGCTATGCCGTCATGGCGATGGTCGATCTCGCTGATAGCAGCAGGGACCGGCCGGTCGCGCTTGCCGATATTGCGGACCGTCAGGAAATATCCCTGTCCTATCTGGAACAGCTTTTTGGCAAATTGCGCAAAGGCGGACTTGTCCGATCTGTCCGGGGTCCGGGTGGTGGTTATCTTCTGGCCCGCACGGCCGAGGAAACCCGCGTTGCCGATGTTATTCTGGCTGTTGACGAACCGATCCGCGCAACCCGCTGCAAATCGGGCTCGCCAAAGGGCTGCAAGGCCAATCAGGGCCGCTGTCTGACCCATGAATTGTGGGAAGAGCTGGGCAACCAGATTTATCTTTATCTGGCCTCTGTCAGTCTGGCTGATGTTGTGGATCGTCGTGTTCCGGGCGGGGCACGCATGTTCGAGCCCAGAACCACGAAAATCAAAGAGCCGAGCCAGGTTGCGGCCCAGTAACTTGTCCTCTATATCGAGGGCAGATCAGAAAATGCGAATAAGGATGATTATAAACAGATGACCAACCCGGTTTACCTTGATTACAACGCCAGCGCGCCACTGTGCCACGAAGCACGGCAGGCGATGCTTGTGGCGATGGAAATCGCGGGCAACCCGTCATCTGTTCATGCATCCGGTCGTGCAGCCCGCAAGATTGTCGATCACGCCCGTCGTAAAATTGCCGATCTGATCGGTGGCGATGCCGAACGCGTGATTTTCACAAGCGGCGGTACCGAGGCCAACAATCTGGCCCTGAACGGTTTGGAAGATGTCACCGTATTTACCAGTGCGGTCGAACATCCTTCGGTGATCGAAGCCCGGTCGGATGCGAAACGCATCCCGGTTGATGCCGATGGCGTCATTGATCTGGCCGCCCTTGAAACCATGCTGCGTGCGGCATCCGATGCCGGGCAGAAGGTTCTGGTTTCAGTGATGCTGGCCAACAATGAAACCGGCGTTATTCAGCCGGTCGCCAAAGTCGGCCTTCTGGCGCGCGAATATGGCGCAAAGGTCCATTGTGACGCGGTTCAGGCCTTGGGTCGTTTGCCGGTCGATATGGGTCAGCTTCTGGTCGATATGGTGTCGATTTCGGCCCACAAGATCGGCGGCCCCAAAGGGATTGGTGCCTTGGCGATTGCGCCCGGCGTGATGCTGGTGCCGCAGATCCGCGGTGGCGGTCAGGAAAAATACCGCCGTGGCGGCACGGAAAACGTGATCGGTATCGCAGGCTTTGGTGCTGCGGCCGAACGCGCCGACACCAGCCGGGCGAAAATGGACGATGTCCGTGCGTTGCGCGACCGTCTGGAAACGGTTTTGGCATCAGAAGCCCCCGAACTTCTGATTGCCGGAAAAGGAACGGATCGACTGGTCAATACCAGCTGCCTGATCCTGCCGGGCATGCCGGGGGAAACCCAGGTGATGGCGCTTGATCTTGCAGGGGTTGCGATCAGTTCGGGATCAGCCTGTTCATCAGGCAAGGTACGTGAAAGCCACGTATTGAAGGAAATGGGGGTTACGGATGCCGGATCGGCCATAAGGGTCAGTCTGGGACTGGAAACCACCGATGACGAGATTGATACATTTATCCGCGTTTGGAGCCGGATGCGGGGCAATGCAGTGCGTAAGAAAAGTGCGCGCCACGCGGCCTGAAAAAGAGTGAGTGAGGAAGCCTTAATTATGAACGAGCTTAAAGCAAAGCCGATCTATCTGGATTACCAGGCAACGACGCCGACCGATCCGCGTGTGGTGGATGCCATGCTGCCCTACTTCACCGAGAAGTTCGGTAACCCGCATTCGCGTAACCACAGCTTTGGCTGGGAAGCGGAAGACGCGGTCGAGGTCGCACGCGACCAGGTCGCCAAGATCATTGGCGCCTCGTCCAAAGAGATCATTTTCACCTCGGGTGCGACGGAATCGAACAACCTTGCGCTCAAGGGCGTGATGAAGTTCTACGGCAAGAAAAAACCGCACCTGATCACGGTCGTGACCGAACATAAATGCGTGCTCGACAGTGCCCGTCACCTTGAACAGGAAGGTTTCAAAGTAACCTATCTTGGCGTCAAGGATAACGGCCTGATCGACCTTGAACAGCTGAAAGCCGCGATCACCGATGAAACCGCGATTGTGTCGGTCATGGCGGTGAACAACGAAATCGGCGTGATCCAGCCGCTGAAAGAAATCGGCGAAATCTGCCGCGAACGCGGTGTGTTCTTCCACACCGATTGCGCACAGGCGGTTGGCAAGATTCCGCTTGATGTCGATGACATGAAAATCGACCTGATGTCGATTTCCGGCCACAAGATTTATGGCCCGAAAGGCATTGGTGCGCTGTATGTCCGCCGTCGTCCGCGCGTTCGCGTCATCGCACAGATCACCGGTGGTGGTCAGGAACGCGGCATGCGTTCCGGTACGCTGCCGACCCCGCTGATCGTCGGTCTGGGCAAGGCATGCGACATCGCCATGAACGAAATGGCCGAAGAAAATGCCCGCATCATGGAGCTGCGGGACTACACCATGAAACGTTTCCGGGATCGCCTGGCCGATATCTATGTCAATGGCGACGAGCAACAGCGCGTTGCCGGCAACCTCAATGTTTCCTTTGCCTATGTCGAAGGCGAAAGCCTTCTGATGGACATCAAGAACATTGCGGTGTCGTCCGGTTCGGCCTGCACCTCGGCATCGCTGGAACCGTCTTATGTTCTGCGTGCGCTCGGTGTTGACGAAGAACTCGCCCATACCTCGCTTCGCATCGGTATTGGCCGTTATACGACCCGTGAAGAGCTCGATCAGGCGATTGATTCGATCTGTGTCGCTGTCGAACGCCTTCGCGAAATGAGCCCGCTTTGGGAAATGGCCCAGGAAGGCATCGACATCAAGTCGATCGAGTGGGCTGAACACTAAGCGTAACGAACTATTCCTTCTCGTGAGAGAGAAACAGGACTTTTAGGAGGACTTTTACCATGGCTTATAGTGAAAAGCTGATCGACCATTACGAAAACCCGCGCAATGTCGGTTCGATGGACAAGAACGAAACGTCTGTCGGTACCGGTCTGGTCGGTGCACCGGCCTGTGGCGACGTCATGAAATTGCAGATCAAGGTGACCGCCGACGGGATCATCGAGGATGCAAAGTTCAAGACGTTCGGTTGCGGTTCGGCCATCGCGTCAAGCTCGCTGATCACCGAATGGGTCAAGGGCAAGTCGCTTGACGAAGCCGGTTCGATCAAGAACTCGCAGATCGCCGAAGAACTGGCTCTGCCGCCGGTGAAAATTCACTGCTCGATCCTGGCAGAAGATGCCATCAAGGCAGCGATTGCCGACTACAAGACCAAAAACGGTCAGGGCGAAGTCGAAGCTGCTGAATAAGCAGCTTCTACCCCCTTCGTTTTCGGGAATTCAGGAGAAGACTATGGCATTACCGTCCCCGATCAGTGTCACCCCTGAGGCGCTTGTTCATATCAAGGCGTTGCTTGATAGCCGCGGCAAACCGTCCGAAGGCATCCGCCTTGGCGTGCGCAGCAAAGGGTGCTCGGGTCTGTCCTACACGCTTGAATATGCAGATGATGCATCGGGCTTCGAAGAAGTCGTCGAGCTTGAGGACGGCGTTAAGCTTCTGATTGACCCAAAAGCCATCATGTTCGTGCTTGGCACCGAGATGGATTACGAGGTCACCAGTCTGGAAGAAGGCTTCGTCTTCCGTAACCCCAATGAAAAGGGGCGTTGCGGCTGCGGGGAATCCTTCCACGTCTGACGGTCTGCCGGGTTTTCCCTGCTTCTTGATCGGTCATGGCCCCGGTGATGGATGTTCTGATGGACGTTCCGATCACCGGGGCCATCGACTGAAAGCAGCCCCGGTCGTCGTTATTTTGTCGTTCTGTCATTTGTTTTTAAATCTTGAAAGTGCATAGCGTGAGCAATACCGGTACCTCAGAAACGCGCACCGCAGAACAGCCGCAGCATAAAGTCTGCTGGTCCTGCAAGGGCCCGGTCGAGGCATCAGCCCTGTTTTGCGATACCTGCAATGCCATTCAGCCCCCCGGCCAGCTTGACCATTTCACGCGCTTTGGCCTGGAACGCACCTTCATCATCGATGTCGATGCGATAGAGGCAACCTATCTTAAGCAGCAGCAACTGCTCCATCCCGACCGCTTCGCATCGAAATCCGCCCGTGAACAGGCATTGTCATCGCAGCAGGCGGCAACCCTGAATGGTGCGTTCGAAACCCTTAAAAACCCGGTCGCACGTGCCGAATATCTTCTGCGTCTGGCCGGTCACGAACCCGAAGGCGGCGAGGGGCACACGGTCAACGATCCCGCCCTTCTGATGGAAGCCATGGAAATGCGCGAAGCCCTGCATGATGCTGAAGATCGTGGCACGATTGACGCCATGATCAAGGATACCCGCAAGGCCGCCCGTGCGTGTGAAAAGGACGTTGCCGAGGCACTAGACCAGAACGCCTATGACCGGGCCAGAAAACTGACAACCCGGTTGAGATACCTGATGAAAATGACCGAGGAAGCGCGCGCGAAGAAATCGCGTCTTGCCGCCGCCTGATCATTTAAAAAGAACGGATAGAATTCATGGCTTTGCTAAAGATTCACGAACCGGGCCAGACGCCGCTGCCCCACGAAGATGAACGTCAGCTTGCCGTTGGCATTGATCTGGGCACGACGAACTCCGTCGTCGCGATCTCGAACGATGAAAAACCCGAGGTGCTCCGCGATACATCCGGCGGCAATGCCATCGTGCCCTCCGTCGTCTATTATGGCGCGGATGCCGATCCGGTGGTGGGCGAGGCGGCCCGTGATCAGATCAACGATAATGCGGATCGCGTCGTATCATCGGTCAAACGCCTGATGGGGCGCGGCATCGCCGATGTCAAATCGATTGCCGGCACGCTGCCCTATCACGTCGAAGTCCCGTCCGAGGACGCCACCCCATCGGGCGAACCGATGATGGTGCGGCTTAATGTCGGCGACCGCGTCCTGACCCCGGTGGAGGTTTCCGCCGATATCCTGCGTGCGCTTCGTGCGCGGGCCGAGGAAAGCCTTGGCAAGCCGGTCGAAAAGGCGGTGATCACCGTTCCGGCCTATTTCGATGATGGCGCGCGCACCGCGACCAAGGACGCCGCCCGTCTGGCCGGGATCGAAGTCCTGCGTCTGGTCAATGAACCAACTGCCGCCGCCCTTGCCTATGGCCTTGATAACGGCGCAGAAGGCCTTTATGCCGTTTACGACCTTGGCGGTGGCACGTTCGATATTTCCCTGCTTAAAATGCAGAAGGGCGTCTTCCAGGTGAAGGCAACCGGCGGGGATGCCGCCCTTGGCGGTGATGATTTCGATCATGCCATTGCCGAACATCTTCTGGCCGAACGTAAAAGCGGCGGCACCACCGATGATCTGGATGCATCGGATGCCAAACGCCTGCTTAAAACCGCCCGCAAGGTCAAAGAGGCGCTTACCGATGCTGATGAAACCAGCGTCACCGTCTCGCTTGGCGGGGCGGAAACCACCCACACCGTCACCCGTGCCGCGTTCGATGCGATGATCGCCAAACTGGTATCGCGCACGATTGCAATCACCGAACAGGTCCTTGATGACGCCGATATTCTGGCCGATGACGTCAAGGGCGTCGTGCTGGTTGGCGGCTCGACCCGTGTGCCTGCCGTCCGCCGTGCCGTTGCCGATCTGTTTGAACAGGAACCGCTTTCCGATATCGACCCGGACGAAGTCGTCGCCCTTGGCGCTGCCCTGCAGGCAGAGGCTTTGACGGGCGGCTCGGATAATCTTCTGCTCGACGTGACACCCCTGTCGCTCGGCCTTGAAACCATGGGCGGGATTGTCGAAAAGGTCATTGACCGCAACACCCCGATCCCGGTCGCCAAGGCACAGGAATTCACCACCTATCAGGATGGTCAGTCGGCCATGATGATCCATGTGGTGCAGGGTGAACGCGAAATGGTCGATCAATGCCGTTCACTTGCGCGCTTCGCCCTGACCGGTATCCCGTCAATGGCCGCTGGTGCTGCGCGCATCAAGGTGACGTTCAATGTCGATGCCGACGGCCTTCTGACCGTATCGGCACGCGAGGAAACCACCGGTACCGAACAGGAAGTCGCCGTCAAGCCGACCTATGGCATTAACGAGCTTGATATGGCCAACATGCTGCGCGAAAGCATGGTTCATGCCCGCGAGGATATGGAAATGCGCCTCCTGACCGAAGCCCGGGTCGAGGCACGCCGCAATGTGCTTGCCGTGCAGGCCGCAATGAATGCTGACCGTGCGCTTCTGACGCCGGAGGACGAAGACAATATTTCGGCCGCGATTGCCAAACTCGAAGCCGCCATGTCGGGCGAGGATCGCGACCTTATCAACGAACAGGCCGAGGCCCTGGAAGACGCATCGCGTCCCTTTGCCGAGGCCCGTATGGACGCCCGTATCCGTCAGGCCCTTGCCGGTCGCAATGTCGATCAGGTGAATTAGAGGCCAGACATAATTGACAAACCGGCCAACTGCGGCGATTGTCCCGTGCAACCGCCAAGGTCAGGTCGGACCAGAGATCGAACGAAAAAGTATTACCGAGGAGAAAGGCACAGATGCCTAAGATCGTTTTTGTTGAACCCGATGGCACCGAAAAGGAATTTGACGTTGCCGACGGTCTGTCCGTTCTGGAAGCTGCCCACAAGAATGGCATCGACCTTGAAGGTGCCTGCGAAGGATCACTCGCTTGCTCGACCTGCCATGTCGTTGTTGACGATAGCTGGTTTGACAGGCTCGACGAGCCAAGCGAAGACGAGGAAGACATGCTCGACCTCGCATTCGGCCTGACCGAGACCTCGCGCCTTGGCTGCCAGATCATCATGAGCGACGAGCTCGACGGCCTGCGCGTCATGCTGCCGTCTGCCACGCGCAACATGATGGTCGACAAGTAACACCGAAAATTCCGCCCAAGCCAACAGGGGGACACCCATGCGCTGGACAGATATTCAGGATATCGCGATCGAGCTCGAAGAAGCCCATCCCGACAAGGATAACGTCAATCTGCGGTATACCGATCTGCATAAATGGATCTGTGAGCTTGACGGCTTTGACGACGATCCCGCGAAATCGAACGAGAAGATCCTCGAAGCCATCCAGATGGCATGGATCGATGAACGCGACGATTAGGATCTGGGTCATCTGCTAACACGTCATTCCCGCGAAAGCGGGAATCCAGACAGCAGAACCCGCATCGATACAAGCCAGCCCGGACCCTTCCGCAGGCTGGCTTTGTTTTATCCGTATTTCGACATCATCACGGGCAGGGGCTTTGACAACCATGACTGACACCTTCACCGATATCATCCCGGCCCAAAGCCTGTTTGGCCGTCTTCGCGCCAACGCCCCCGATGCATGGCAAAGCTATGTCTGCCACGATTTCATCAAACAGCTTGGCAACGGAACCCTGCCGGAAGCCGCGTTCAGGCACTACCTCATTCAGGATTACCTGTTCCTGATCCAGTTTGCCCGCGCCTATGCACTCGCAACCTATAAGGCCGATGATCTGCGCGCCATGCGCCAGTTTTCCGGCACGGTCCATGCGATCCTTGATATGGAAATGAGCCTGCATCTCGACTTCTGCAAAGGCTGGGGCCTGACGGAGGCCGACATCGTGGCAGAGCCAGAATCCCGCGCCTGCATCACCTATACCCGCTATGTGCTCGATTGCGGGCTACGCGGCGATGTGGTTGATCTTCAGGTCGCCCTGATGCCCTGTATGGTTGGCTATGCCGAAATCGCAAACCGCCTGATGGCAAGTTCTGATACAAGGCTGGATGGAAATCCGTACCGCCCCTGGATCGAGATGTATGCCTCGACCGAATTCCAGGACGTGGCAAAGGCCGAAATCGATCTTCTGGAACATACCGCGCAAACCCGCGGGGGTGATGCACGGATCAAGGGTCTCACGGAAATCTTCGCCAGGGCAAGCCGCCTTGAAGCCGATTTCTGGCAGATGGGGCTTGATCTGGCAAAATAGGCGCAGATGCCTTATATGTGCCCCAACATGAATTCACGGGTGGTTTGAACGCCACCCATCGCTATTTTACATCAACTTCTTGTCGCCGCGGCCTTGACCCGCGGATGGGTGGGAAAAATGAACTCTCTTGGCTTTGACAAAGCCCCCGAAGATACCCGCGTGGTTGTTGCCATGTCGGGCGGGGTCGATAGCTCCGCCGTTGCGGCCCTTCTGAAGTCCGAAGGCTATGACGTGGTCGGCATTACCCTTCAGCTTTACGATATGGGGGCGAATGCGCCGTCACGGGCCAAATCCTGCTGTGCCGGGCGCGATATCTATGATGCGCGCAAGGTGGCCGAGGATATCGACATTCCCTATTACGTGCTCGATTACGAATCACGCTTCCGCGAAGAAGTGATCGACGATTTTGCCGACAGCTATATGCGCGGCGAAACCCCGATCCCGTGCGTGAAATGCAATCAGACGGTCAAATTCCGCGATCTGCTGGAAACCGCGCATGACCTTGGCGCGGATTGCATGGCGACCGGCCATTACGTGCAGCGCAAACTGGGTGCCAACGGCCATGCCGAACTGCACCGCGCGGCCGATCCCAATCGCGATCAAAGCTATTTCCTGTTCACCACGACACAGGAACAGCTCGATTTCCTGCGCTTCCCGCTTGGTCATTTGATGAGCAAGGCCGAAACCCGTGCGCTTGCCGCCAAATTCGGCCTTGAAGTGGCCGACAAGCCCGACAGTCAGGACATCTGCTTTGTCCCGGATGGCAAATATGCCCGTCTGGTCGAAAAGCTCCGCCCCGAAGCCGGTGAACCGGGTCAGATCGTTGATCTTGATGGCAATGTGCTGGGCGATCATCGCGGCCTGATCCATTACACCATCGGGCAGCGGCGCGGTCTGAACATCGGTGGCACCGCAGAACCGCTTTATGTCGTCAAACTCCTGCCCGAAACCCGGCAGGTGGTGGTCGGCCCGAAATCGGCGCTTGCGATCCAGATGGTCTATGTCAAGGAACTGAACTGGCTTGATGGTGACGCGATTGACCCGAACGGGGTCGAGGTCGAAGTCAAACTGCGCTCCGCCATGGCACCGGCTCCGGCCACCATCTACCCCGAAGGCGCGGGTGCTGCCCGCATCGAACTGCACGACCCGCAGTTTGGCATCGCACCGGGGCAGGCAGGCGTTTTCTATTCTGGCGACCGGGTAATGGGCGGCGGCTGGATCACCCGTCAGGAACTTCTGGCCGCTCATGCCCCGACGGCGGCGTGATCATCCATAAAGCGGGCAGGCGGGGCATTTGCTCACCTGCCGGTTTTGCGGATATCTTTTTTCCGCAAAACACCAAAAAGGCGCTTGACGGGGGCGGTTCCCTGACGTAAAAACCGCCCCGTTCCGGCGCTTACGGAACCCGCAGAATACATACGCTATATATACGCTGTGGCCGAGTAGCTCAGCTGGTTAGAGCAGCGGAATCATAATCCGCGTGTCGGGGGTTCAAGTCCCTCCTCGGCTACCAATTAAAAACCCCCTCATGGCTCCGCCTGAGGGGGTTTTTAATTGGCACCCTCGGAGAGGGCTTGCCCCGCCCCCGCATCTATTTCCTGCTGCTCCAGCGTGTGAAATACATGGGGGGAGTAAGTGTATTGCACAAATTGTTTATCTTAGGGCTAATACGACAGTAACGCATGTATGGATGTTTGAGATGATTGTCCGTACTTCATGATCACTGGCGGGAAATTCACCGGGTTCATGCATATAGCGATTGCGGTGTGATACTATATTGTTCTGGAATGAAGTTCTTTGACTTGTTGTAAGTTGGTTCAAGTTTTGCACGTTATGATTCATAAGGGCATGAAGGTAGGCGCCCATAGAATGTCCTGAGCATTGAATGCCTGACTCTTTAACGAAGTTCTTTAGGGTTCCGTCTAAAGCACGTGTTGCGTGAATAACACAGAGTAGGCGGGCCCGCGGTTTTGGTTTGGTTGATGATGCGGTCTTTACCTCATCCCACTCGCTTGCGATTTTCTGATATGTTTGCGAATTGGATATAACAGACCCCTCTATAAGGGCTCGTATTGTGTCGACACGATTGACACCAAAACTCATTTTACCCTCTTGAAAAATGCTGTTGAGAAACGCTCCACGAACTGGTCAAGTTGGGCTAAGTTATTAGCGTCAACTGTGCACCAGTTAGAGAATGCAGCGCATCGAATAGGTTTAAATGGGTCGGTGACTGTTAGCGGAAATTGATCAACAACGAAAAATTGTGGTTGCATCCGTTCACTTGGGTACGGGATCCCTGTATCAAGGGTGAAGTGATGTTTGAAATATTTATTGCATAAATTGTATATGGTTAACATAGCATTGCTGGTTATGTTGGGGCTTATGAGGTGTATTGGAAATCCTCTATAATTTTCTTGTCGTATTTTTTTTGTTTTTTTATAAATATTTTTTGTTTCTATTTTTGTTTTTATTTTTTCTATTGTTTCCAGATAATCTTGTTTATTTGTTTTTTCTTCATTTATTATTTTTGACTCTTTTTCTTGTATTTTAAAGTAGGAGAGAGATACTCCGTATGCGTTGTGGGTTTGGCGTCGAATACCTGTTGGGATTTCTTTTATTATTCCGCGCGCATTTTTATCTTTTAGGAAATGAATAATCGATTTGTGATCTTTTTCACTTAGTACTTCATGGAAGTGGTGTTCAGAGCCATGTAAACTATTCTCGAGTGAATCCTCTACGAGAAGTAAGCACCTAGTATGATTGGGTAAACCAAGGCGGCAGGCTGACAGTCGGGCCAGTAGATTGGACTTATCTCTAGCTTCGCTTGCTCTGATGAAAAATATTGCAACCAAATCGCCTGAATTCCCAACTAACATGTCGGGAGTTAGAATCAGGTAAGGATGGTCGACTTCTCTGACAATAACTGAACCATCAGGAAGTTGGCCTCTTACCAGTTCGTGCAAGCTTGCTGTTGATGTGCTAGATTTTACCATTCGAAGTAACTTCCGAATCAAACCGCTATCTTATATAATTTGCTGCTTATTGAGATGGGTGTCGAGAATTTATTTGCTATTATTGGTTGTGCTGATTGATCCTATCCAAAATTTTGTAAAAAAGGGGACTGATTTATTTCTCTAAACATCACCCACCACTAAGCCGCCTTCACCACCACCGAAATCCTCCGCCCCAACAAAGCCAACGCATCTTCCAGCCATCTAAAAGTACGAATAGATGTTATTTGTTGAGAGTTTCTTCGGGGTGGTTATGTCGTCATCGAAATTTATGTTTCCAATTGAAGAAACCGATGTTTCAGATACGGAAACACACATAAAATTCCGTTCTAAAGTTGATGAATGGTCCGAATGGCTTTCGGGCGATGATACGCACGCTATTATTCCTCATCTACATTCAATGATCTGGAATTATGCTGTGTTTCGGATTGTAAATGAATCTAGGCGAGTAAATTTTCAAAAAGATTTCTTGTCTCAAAATCGATTTTTGGCTGAATTTATTGATCAGTCTTATGTCTCCTTTCAGGCAACTGCTGTTCGTCGCCAGATAGAAAGAGGCGCTCGCACTCCAAAGCATCAAGTGATTAGTCTTCAACGTCTTCTGGAAGATGTCGAAAAAAATCGAGTACTGATCACACGTGAAAATTATCTCGCATTTGAAGGTCTCCCTTACGACTGGGAGCCTGTGCGTGATAAACATTATGAGCAGTTACGGCATTCAGACGGAATGGCGACTTGGGTTAGCACAACTGGGCCAGATGCATGGGAAACTGCCCGTGCTGAACATATTTTATTTGATCAAATGTCTGGCGTAGAGGCAGCAAACCGTTGTCGCACAGATTTGATAAGTGCTGATGTTTTCAGCGAGCTGAAGAACCTGATGAGTTCTGACGTTCTTGTAAAATTAAGGGAAAGTACAAATAAACTCATTGCTCATGCTGCCGATGAATTTTCAAGGTCATCTTCTGATGAAGAGCCTCAATATTTCGCAATCAATGAGATTGAAGACTGTCACGAAATCCTTATCCGAGTAGCAAATGCTCTCGGAAACGAAATTCTGCAAATTGCACATTTTGGAACGTTCCCGACTCCCCAATTTGATATTTTTGAATTTTTTAATACGCCGTGGGCTGACAAAAGTGGCATTAAAGAGCTGAATGACTTATGGGATAAATACTCTGACAAAGTCGATGAACAAGCTAGACAAAATACCTTTATTGACTATAGGGAAGTCTATAAAGATTGATCCTCAAGAGTGGCTGATATGTTCGAATATCGCCTCGGCGCACACCCCATCACCCGTTTAAACGCCGTACTGAACGCACTTTCAGACTCATACCCCACCGACAGGGCAATTTCCGAAACCGGCAGTCCCGAATGGATCAGGCGGTCCCCCGCAAGCAGCATCCGCCAGCGGGTCAGATAGGCCATCGGCGGGACGGTAACGACATCGCGGAACCGGGCGGCAAAGGCCGAGCGTGACATGCCCGCATGGCGGGCCAGTTCCTTAAGCGTCCAGGGATGGGCGGGGTCCGCATGGATGCAGGCAATCGCGGTTGCGATCTGTTTATCCGATAGTGCTGCGAACCAGTCGGGAATGTCAGGGCCGTTGGGCGCGGTTGGGGTGGTTTGCCCGGTCCTATCACTTTGACCATTGGTGCGCGCATTGCTCAGATGCAGCCGAAGCGCCTGCACCAGCACCGTATGCGCCAGATGTTGCAACACCAGAAAACCGCCCGGCTGCGGGTTGCGCAATTCCTGCATGATCCGTTCGACCAGCCAGCGCAGGCTGGCTTCATCCTGATCATTTTCAATCCGCACAATCGGCGGCAGGGCCGCCATCAGCATGTCGGCATGCGGCCCCGAAAGGACAAAGCGGCTGCTGACGATAAAGCATTCGCCGCCGCCATTATGCTTAACGATCCCGCCGCTTTGGGCCTTGGCAAAGATGTGCGGCGCTTCAACGGTCGGGCAATCGGGATCGCTTGCCAGAAAGAAGGTCCGCCCGCGCGGCAGGACAAAGGAACTTCCCGACGTCAACAGCACCGGACCCGCCAGGTCTTCGACGCTGACATAACATTGCCCGGAAACGATGGTGCCGCATTTGATGGAATTGGCCTGATCGGCAAAACGGATCGCCCAGGGACCGGCGGCATCAAACCCGGCCGACATGTAATTGCGGGGCTTAAGCAGCGACAGGATATCGGAAAGCGGATCCATGGGATGGGGAGTCTCTTTTTGGACGATTGCAAAAGTAATATGGATCATAGCGCATGGATCGTCCAATCGCCATCGCCTATCGTTTGCTCATTGATCATGTGCAATGTGAAGTGGAGAACGGAATTGCGTATTTTTGTAACCGGGGCGAGTGGCTTTGTCGGATCGGCGGTGGTGGAAAATCTGATCGCGGCCGGGCATGAGGTTTTGGCGCTCGCACGGTCCGATGCGTCGGCAGCTGCGCTTCTGGCGGCCGGGGCTTTGGTGCATCGCGGTGATCTTGATGATCGTCAAAACCTGCGCGCCGGGGCGCGTGAGGCCGACGGGATCATTCACACGGCTTTCAATCACGACTTTTCACGCTACGCCCAAAGCTGTGCCGAGGATGCGGAGGTCATCGCCGCCCTTGGCGATGCGATTGCGGGCACGCAAAAGCCGCTTGTCGTGACCTCTGGCCTCGGCCTTCTGGCCGGTGGGATGCAGGTGACGGAGCAGGACATGCCCGATTTCGGGCCAAACGCCATGCCGCGTGTTGCGACCGAACGCGCCGTGGCCGAGCTTGTCGGGCAGGGGCTTAATGTGTCGCTCATGCGCCTGCCGCCCTCGGTGCATGGAAAGGGCGATCATGGCTTTGTGCCGATCCTGATTGGCATCGCCCGCCAGACCGGCATTTCGGCCTATATCGGCGATGGCAACAATGCCTGGCCCGCCGTGCATCGCTTTGACGCCGCGCGTGCCTATGTCCGCGCGGTCGAGGTCGCAATGCCGGGAAGCGTCTATCACGCCGTTGCCGAAACCGGCATCGCCTTTCGCGAGATCGCCGGGGTGATTGGCAAACGGCTGGGTATTCCTACCGTATCCAAAACCGCCGACGCCGCCACCGATCATTTCGGCTGGTTCACCCATTTCGCCAAACTCGATTGCCCGGCGGCAAGTGACATCACCCGTCGGCAATTGGACTGGTCCCCGACAGAGGCCGGATTGCTCGCCGATATCGATCAGGATTGCTATTTCGACCAGTAAGGATGTTGTCGCCCCGGTCAGCTTGAACTGCCCGGGGCTGAAATATCTGGGATCGGTCGATTAAAGCGTGTCGTCCGTGAGCACCCAGCCTTTTGCCTTCCATCCCTGTGCGGATTTTTCCAGCATGCTGGCGACCGGGATCGCATAACCGCCAAAGATTTCAGTCTTGCCGTCCTGCATGGTGACAGAAAGGTCGTATTTTGCACCACCCAGTGCGGCAATAACGGCCTGTCCGCCGCCCCCCACACTGCCAGAAGACACAAACACATGTTCGATATCGCCTTGCGCGGCCATGGTCGCACCGGCAAATGACATCATGTAACCAAGTCCCTGTTGTTTGGGGTTGGTTGTCATATAGCCGTCCTGTGCAATCCATCCTTTGGGAACTTTGCTGAATTTACCGTCGCTTGTTGGCAGGGTATTGGTGAATTCAAGCGATGATTTCTGTGTGCTGTCGCCATCATATATTCCTTCCAGACCTGCACCTTCTGGTGAGATGTCAAAACTATGTGCATCGTCATCTGTTTTGAATTTCATTGGTTACCTCTTTGCCGATGGTATTTATGCTGATCTGCAAAGACGGTTTTGAAACTGGCTTGTGATGAGGGTCGTGGGCAGGAGGTTGCCGCACAGCACCAGAAAGCCGCCCGGCCGGGATTGCCTGCTTCCGGCATCATCGGTTCGACGGCCCGCACAGGCTGGCTCCGTGCTGATCATTTTCGATGCGCCCATTCGGCGGCAGGGTCACCATCCGCAGATCGGCAAACGACCCCGAAAGGGCTGCGCACGCCACCCAAAACCGGCCCCCAACCCGACGTGCTGCAACCACCGACGCCCGAACAGACCAAGGGCCATTTCCAACCTCGCCGACGGACGGCTATCGGGCTCTCCGTCCACCTCGATCACTTTCCGGTCCCGGCAACAACGTGCCGCTCTGGCCTCCAGACAAACCTCGGGCTTGCGCCAAACTCACCCACAAACGGTTTTCGGGCACACGGTCCTCACACTTGTCAGCCCCGTCCATCTTCGACGGGCCATGGCTTGCTGCTGCTGCCCCCGGCGACATTTCCGCCAACCGGTGAAGCCCGGACACATCTTGGGCCTTCGCCAGTTTGCCCCGCAGACGGATTTCGGGCGTACGGCCCCCACCTGTCCATCGTCGGCGGGCCGCAACTCACTGCTGCTCGCCGCTGCCCATGCTGCCATTGCCGCCGCTCCCGGCGAATTTAACGCTCCCTTGCCAAAAAGACGCACTTCTCCCGTCATGACAAATGACCGGGTTAGCCCCCTTAATCCTCGGGCAGAACGCCGCCGTAATGGCTCCGCCATCCCCCGATCAACATCCTGCGGGTCGCCCCGCCGCCCGCTCTGTGTATTTGTCCCTGCATCCCAATCACCTCTTTCATCCAGCCCCAAACGCAAAAACCCGCAAGGCACAAGGCCTTGCGGGTTTCGGTCCGGGTGCATTTCTCCCGTTGACTTTTATTTTATGCCATAGTTAAAAGAACAAATCAAGAACTTTTTTCCGATATTTGCGCCGATCTGGCTTGTGCCGGTATTCCTGTGATGCGAGTATCACGGACGCATTCGCAAACGACGCGGGATTTGGAATGAAGATCGCAATTCTTGACGACTATCTCGACAGCATTTTTCATCTGCCGTGCTATAGCAAGCTGGCCGGGCATGACGTGACCATCCTTCGGCAGAAATATAATGATCCGGCCGATCTGGCGGGCGCAATTGGTGATGCGGAGGCGGTCGTGCTGTTTCGCGAACGCACCAAAATCACCGATGAATTGCTGGCACATTTGCCAGGCGTAAAACTGATCAGTCAGCGCAGCGCCTATCCGCATATCGATGTCGATGCCTGCACGAAACGCGGCGTGTTGCTGTGTTCGAAACAGGGGGCGGGCAAGGCACCATCCTATGCGGCGGCGGAAATGACATGGGCGCTGATCATGGCATCCGCCCGCCAGATCGTCGAACAGAATGCGTCGCTCAAAGCAGGCCAATGGCAGATGGGAATCGGCAAGACATTGCGCGGGCGAACCATCGGCATTCTGGGATATGGCAAGATTTCGCGCGTGGTGGCAGGCTATGCCAGGGCGTTCGGGATGAATGTGCTGGTCTGGGCGTCCGAGGCATCGCGCAAGGCGGCTACTGATGACGGCCTTGATGTCGCCGCATCGCGCGAGGCATTCTTTGCCACGCCCGATATCATCACGGTACATATGCGCCTGACGCCGGAAACCCGCGGGACGATTACCGCCGATGATCTCGCCCGGATGCGGCCCGGCAGCCTGTTTGTCAACACATCGCGGGCCGGGCTGGTGGCACCGGGTGCCCTTCTGGCGGCCCTTGATGCCGGATGTCCGGGGAAGGCGGCGGTCGATGTGCTCGATACCGAACCCCTGATCGACGCCGATGACCGTTTTGCCAACCATCCCAACGTGCTGGCAACCCCGCATGTCGGCTTCGTGACCGAGGATGAGCTGGACATGCAGTTTGGCGATATTTTCGATCAGGTTGTGGCCTATGCCAATGGCGATCCGATCCACATGATCAACCCTGAAGTCTGGCACGGGAACAAAGCCAAACCGGCATAGATTGGCAAACGGTCGCCCGCGATACCGTCAGGCAACCGTTTTTTGTTCATGCCTTGGCCGCGGCTTTGGCGGCTCTGGCTTTTGCTCCGGGCAGGCGGGCAAATATCGTGATGTTGCCAAGAAAGATCATCACAAGCCCCGTCGCCCCAATCGGCGTCCAGACATAGCCTTCAAGGAAGGTCGAAACCGTAAGGGCCACCACCGGGAACAGGACGGTGACATAAGCCGCACGCCCCGCACCGACCCGGTGCACCAGTGCCAGATAGGCAATAAAGGCAACGACCGACCCCGGAATGGCCAGATACAGAAGCCCGCCAATATAGACCGGATCGGTCGGCAGGACCGGCGTCTGACCGCGCAGCAGGGCAAAGATCAGAAGCATGACCGCACCATAAGCCATGCCACGCGCGACCGCATCGCGGTTGGGAATACCCATCGCGTTCAGTTTGACCGAAACCATGTTGCCCATGCTAAACACCGCCGTCCCGCCAAGGGCCAACAAAAGGCCGGTGATGGCATGCGGATTATGCGACAGGGCATAAATCTGATTGGCAAACAGGCACGCAATGCCGCCAAGGCCAAACGCCGCCCCCAGGACAAAACGCAGACCCGGCCGCTGCCCATAAAAGGCCCAGTTGCCAAGCGCATTGAAAATGGTCGATGTGGTAAAGATCACCGCAACGATCCCCGATGCGATATAGCCGGTCGCCGAATACATCAGGATAAAGTTGATGCCAAACAACCCGCAGCCCAGCAGCACGATCCACGGATGGGCGCGCCACGGAACCGGCCGCCATTTACGCGACAGGATCAGAAACCCGCACAGCACGACAGCGGCCAGCAAAAAGCGATAGAAGATCGACATTTCAATCGGGATCGGCCCGATCTGAAGCTTGATCGCATACCAGGTAAATCCCCAGCAGGCCGTGACGATCAGAAAAAGCAATGCGGTCATGATAAAGTGGAAACTCCGGTGGCGAGAGGGAGAGAATGATATGTGGGGCATATCCGAAGCCAGTTTATAGACCGTTTTGAGGGGGACGGGCTTTCACGAACTTGCGGTGTTTTTCACAATCTTGCGCAAATCAATGCAGTCCTTCGCACGCCGGGCTTTGCAATATGGTGCTGCAATGCGATGATTGTGCCTTGGAAACAGGACGTGCCGATGTTTGTGCCCAATGGCCGATACCAGAATTTTGAAGTCTACAATCAGCTGATCGGTGATGCCGAACTGCTGAATGCGGGCGATTTTGGCGACAGCATTTCGGCGGCACACTGGCGGCGTAATGCCGATGTCATGACCCGCTATACCGATCCCGACCATCATACCATCAGCCTGTATGTCAATGGTGGTACAGGCATTAAACGCCAGATCGGACCCGATCCGCTAACCGGTGGCGGGCCGGGGCGTTGTTGCCTGATGCCGGCCCATCTGACATCGGACTGGGTGGTCAATGGCGAGGTCGAGCTGTTCCACCTCTATATCCCGCATTCCGCGTGGGAACGCGCGGTGGTCGAGGCGTTTGATATCGAACCCAACGCCGTTGAGGTCCCTGAAAAGACATTCTTCCTTGATCCCCTGATCGAGCAGACAATCCGCCATGCCATGTTGCCGCTGGACTGGAGTGCCCCGGCGGACCGCATGGCAATGTCAAGCGCCGGGCAGATGCTGATGGGGCATATGCTGCGTAGCTATTCCTCGAAACGGGATCTGGAATTCCGGGTGCGCGGTGGCCTGTCGCCGCAAATCAGACGCCGTGTGTTTGATTTTATCGAGGCCAATCTGGATCAGCCGCTGTCACTCGAACAGATTTCAGCCGAGGCAGGGCTTTCGCCCTATCACTTTGCGCGCATGTTCCGCCAGTCGGTGGGCGAGGCACCGCATAAATTTGTTCTGCGCCGCCGGATTGAGGCCGCCAAACGGATGCTGCGCGATCCGGCATTGTCGGTTGCCGATATCGCGCTCGCCACCGGTTTTTCAAGCCAGGCCCATCTGACCACGCGGTTCAGCAGCTTTACCGGCCTGACCCCGGCAAAGTTCCGAAGCGTCGCCCGGTAGCGGCGGGGGCGGCGATGTGCTTGTGCCCGCAGACAAGCGATGGCGTTGCGAGATTGCGGAATAATGGGATTGGGCTTTATGCGTTGCCGGCAAAGGGCAAGGCGTTTGGTCTGCCAAGCAGATATCCTTGCACATAATCCACGCCGTGATTGGTCAGGAAATCAAGTTCGCCCTGGCGTTCGATCCCTTCTGCGACGACGTCAATTTGGAGTTGCTTGGCCAGATCGATCAGCTTGCTGACGATGGCCTGTTTGTATTTATCCTGATCAACATGGTCGATCAGTTCACGGTCGATTTTAATGATGTCGGGTTGCAGCTGCGGCAACATGTTCAGGGTAGAATAGCCCGATCCGACATCGTCCAGTGCAACCCGAAAACCAGAATCGCGATAGGATTTCAGGATCGCACCAAGATGTTCAATACTGCGGACTTTTTCAGTTTCGATAACTTCAAAGACAACATTGTTGCGATCCAACCCGCATTCCGACACCACATCAATCGTTGTGCGCAGGCAGGAATCCGGATCGTAGATCGAACTTGGCGTGAAGTTGATAAACAGATTTCCCGAAATCCCTGCTTTGTGCGCGTTACGGACATTTGCAGCCCGGGCTGCCCGGTCAAGCTGGAACAGCAGATCGGCTGATTGGGCCGCGCCGAATAGTTTATCTGGTGTGATGACATTGCCTGTTTTATCGGTCCCGCGGATCAGGCATTCATGGGCATAGGGTTTTGTGATGTTTCCAACGGCAAAAATCGGTTGGAACACGGAATTCAGGCGATTTTCCCGCAGCATATCGCCAAGCCATTCCGCGCCGATCTGTGCGCGTATGGCGCCGAGCGACGTGACGCGCGCAATGTCGTCAAGTTGGGGTTCCCTATTGCCAGGTATGATCAGCGCCTTGGTGTCAGTGATTTCTTCGGGCAGCAGATTTTCGGAAATCGCGTCAATCAGCGGGCGCAGACCCGGACGGACATAATCAAGATAAAGCGTTGCAACGGATGTGCTTTTTTCTGCGGAGTGCCCGGACTTCTTGATATTGGCAAGAATTTTTCCCGTTGTATGTGCAACAGGAGGCCAAAGGTAAAGGCGGCCTTCACTTGGGGCCATTTCCGGTATTTGGTCGCACTTCTCGCAGAAGGTCAAAATCGTCTCCGCTTTTTGGTTTTCCAGATCACCCGAAGGTCCATCATCTTGTAAGATAATGACTTCCTTCATTAAAGCATATGGGATTTGGGTGTGGCAAAAAAAGCCTGAACGTCGGGCGAGATCGGACCTGCCTGCCAAATGTGATCGGCAAATATGATCGGATTTTACGCACATTCGACGGCGGCCAATTTCTGATTTTGCGTCCCAGATAGGTCAAAGATCATTTCTCGGTTGATTACAAGTTTCAGCGCCTGGAATTGAAATTTTCAATTAAGTATTTGATTTTTAATAATTTTTACAAGTTGAAAAATCGATTGACAAGATTGACCGGAGATATCTAAAATTTCAAACAAACTAAAATATCAATTAATGGCAAAATGCCAATCCAACGGGAGGACTTCCATAATGAAATTTACTGCGAAAACACTCGGAATCTGTGCTGTACTTGCCGGGGCGCTTGCTGCGGGCATGCCTGCGACGGCTGCAACGACGCTTCGTATCGGAACGGTTCTGGCGCCAAATGATCCGATGGGGCAGGGGCTTGAGAAGTTCAAGCTTGATGTCGAAAAAGCCACCAATGGCGACGTTATTATCGAGGTTTTCCACAATTCCCAGCTGGGTGACACCACCGAAATGATCGATCAGGCGCGTGCGGGTGCCGGTATCGGTACGGTCACGGATGTCGCCCGCCTGTCAAGTTTCGTTCCGTCGCTGGCGATCATGTCGGCACCGTTCCTGTTTGATACCTATGAACAGGCCGACAAATTTGCCCTTTCGGATGAATATATCGCCTGGGGTGATGAACTTCGCGAGAAATCCGGCCTCGTGATGATTGCATCGAACTGGTATCAGGGGGCGCGCCACGCCCTGACACAGAAACCGGTGAAAAGTCCGGCCGATCTTGCCGGTGTTCGCATGCGGACAATCGGTGCGCCTGTCTGGATTGAAACCATCCGCGCAATGGGAGCCGAACCGACCCCGATTGCATGGGGCGAAGTATACACCGCCCTTCAGCTTGGCACGATTGACGGTGCCGAAGCCCAGCCGACCGCAATCTGGAATGCCAAACTTTACGAAGTGATCAAGAATGTGACCAAAACCAGCCATATCCAGCTCGTGACCGCGCTGGTTGTTGGTGCCGAGGCATGGGATGAAATCTCTCCTGAAAATCAGAAGATTGTACGTGATCTTGCGGTCGAGGACGGTCGTTATGCGTCGCAGCTAACCATCGAGCTTGGCGAAAAGGCCCTTGAAGATGTTGCCGCAAGCGGGGTTGAGGTCAGCGAAGTTGACCTTGCACCGTTCAAGGAAGCTGTAAGGCCGGTTTACAAGCAGCTTGATCTGGAAGCCGAGGCCGCCATCGTCAATAAAGTTCTCGGTCGCTGATTTTCCGGTAACGGTAAACGTGCCTTGCGAATGTGCGTTGTTCCGCATGCGGGGCAACGCACATCAATCTTCAAGATGGAATGGAATACATGCTCAAGCAAATTGAGTTTGCCTGTGCCGGGATTCTGCTTGTTGCAATTGTCGTTCTGGTGGGCGTTGCGTCAATTGCCAGGGCGGTGGGATCCCCGATTATCTGGTCAATTGAAATGGCCCAGCTTACTTTCGTCTGGCTTTGCATGCTGGCAGCTGACATTGGCATGCAGGAAAACCGGCATTTCGGTCTTCAGATCCTGCAGGACAACATATCCCCCAAAGCACGCGATCTCGTCGAATTGTTCAATATCGTCGTGATCATCGGGTTCCTTGCGTTTCTGCTGTATTACGCGTGGGGCAACATGATTTTGATGCATCCCCGTCTTGTTGGCGCAACGCAAATCCATGCCTCTTACATCCATGCTTCGATGGTTGTCGGTCTGATCCTTTTGATGCGGACCATGGTGTTTAAGCTTATCGAACGAATTCGAAGCAGGGGGCAGTTCTGATGCTCATACTGATTGCGGTACTATTTACAGTTTTTCTGGTCATCGGAATGCCTGTCGCCTTTGCCCTAGCGCTTGCTTCGGTGCCGGTCTTCATTATGACCGGGGCCATGCCGCCAACCGTGGTGATCCAGAAAATGGTAACGGCAACACAAAGCTTTCCGCTTTTGGCTGTGCCGTTCTTCATCCTTGCCGGAAATCTGATGAATGTGACGGGGATTACGTTCCGTCTGGTCAAGTTTGCCCGTTTGCTAACCGGCTGGATGGCCGGGGGGCTGGCACAGGTATCCATCGTTCTAAGCTTCATGATGGGCGGGATTTCGGGGTCGGCCGTTGCTGATGCCTCGATGGAAGCGCGCCTTCTGGGGCCCAGCATGATCAAGCAGGGCTATTCCAAGGCATCAACGGCTGCGGTTCTGGCCTTCGGGTCGGTTATCACCGCAACCATTCCACCAAGCATCGGACTGATCCTGTTCGGGTTTGTGAATGAAGTTTCGATCGGTCGCCTGTTTTTGGCCGGCGTTCTGCCCGGTATTTTCCTGACGATTGTCCTGATGATCACATCCTGGTTTGTCGCGCATAAGAACGGCTATAAACCCGACCTGCCAAAGGTGCCGAGTGGAAAAGAGCTTTGGTCGAGCTTTTCGGAAAGCATCTGGGCGCTGGCATTTCCGGTCATTCTGATTGTCGGATTCCGCTTTGGTCTGTTTACCGCGACCGAGGCGGGCGCGTTCCTTGTTTTCTATGCGCTTTGTGTCGGATTTTTTGTTTATCGGGAACTGGACCGCAAAAAGCTTTACGAAGCGGTGACCGGCTCTGTTTCTGACCTTGGAATGGTGATGTTGCTGATCATTATGGCCGCCGTTCTGGGCTATGCCATGACCATTGAACGCGCACCCCAGCAGATTACCGAGTTCGTCACAACGCTTACCGAAAACCCAGTTCTGATCCTGACGCTTGTTGTCGCGGTTCTTGTGATCAGCGGCATGTTCCTTGAAGGAGCGGCCAACATCCTTCTGGTCACGCCGATTGTCATGCCGGTTCTGGTCAATGCCGGATATGACCCGGTCCATATGGGGATTTTGATCGTGACCCTGATCAATTTTGGCGGTTTAACGCCACCGGTCGGGGTCATCATGTTTACGGTTTGTGGCATTCTGGATGTCAAAACCGGGGCTTATACCCGGGCATCGATCCCGTTCTTCATTGCGATGGTGGTATTTTTCGTTCTGATGGCGGCAGTGCCAAGCTTGACGTTGTTATTGCCCAACGCATTGATGTAATGAAGGGACCAAGGGATGCAGGCACATGCGCAATTGCCGGGAGTTGAGTGAAAATGAATACATTCATGGGCGGTCTCATGCCTGTTTATGATAGCGCGATGAAAGCCAATGCGCATGTTCCTGCTTCGGCACTTGTTTATGAGGAACTGAGAAGCCGGATCATTTCGCTTGTCCTTCCGCCTGAAACAACACTGGTTCGGGCAGAACTGGCGGACAGTTTCAAAGTCAGCCAGTCACCGGTGCGTGAAGCCATCATGCGTCTGGAACAGGATGGGTTGGTCGCATCCTATCCCCAGTCGCGAACCGTGGTGACCAAGATTGATGTTGCTCGTATCCGCGAGGAGCATTTTCTGCGTGTTGCGGCGGAATGCGAAGTGGTGCGGCAATTGGCGGAAATGGGGGAAACTGCCGCCGTTGTCAAAGCCAAGGGCATTATCAAAATGCAGGAAGCCCTTGCGGGTGATATCGAACAGATTGATCTGTTCAAGCAGCTGGATGAGACGTTCCATGCGGCTCTTTTCAATGGGGTCAATCAATCAAACCTGCATGTGCAGGTGACGGCGCGCAGTGGCCATCTCGCACGTGTTCGCATGCTTGATCTGCCGCGTGCGGGTAAAATGCTTTCGGTGCTTGAAGGTCACAAGGCGGTAATTGCTGCGATCCAGTCCGGTGATGGCAATTTGGCCAGTTCGGAAATGCGGCAGCATCTTTCGGGAACCATGGAACGTTTGCCACAGATCGTTGAAGAAAACAGGGAACTGTTTTCATAAGGTTTTAGCCTTCCTCCCGGGCGGCCAATCAGCAAGACGTTTTTAATAAACGCCTTGCTGATTTTGTTTGTGCCGGTATCGGCTGTCGAGGGGCTTTGCGGAACTGCGGCAATCGCATATCCTGTGGCTCTTGAACAGGAACAGAAATGCAAACAAGTTTTCGCCAGTATCGGTCTGAAGCCGCCAGCCACAGTCACGACGATTTCCACCAGATCATCATTGCTGATCTTGGCATGCTCGAGCTTGAGGTCGAGGGGCGCGGTGGCTGTGTTTCGGGCCGCAGGCTGGCGTTTGTTCCGGCGGGCGATACCCATGCCTATCGGGCGTTGGGGATGAACCGTTTTCTTGTGCTTGATGTCGATATCGATCTTGCGGCGCAAACCGGGCTTGAACGGTTTTGGTATCAGGCGGGCGCGTCACCCTATCTTGAAGTCGGGGCTGGCTATGCCGGGCATTTGACAGGTCTTTTGCAAGGACTTGAGCAAAAGCGTGTGATATCGCGCATACGGCGATTTTCGCCGGATGGGCAGGGGAGCCTGCAATCTGAAAATCTGTCATTGCGTCATGTGGCGGGAATTGCTGTGTGTGAAAACACCTTTGCCGATGACGCGTTTGTTTGCAAAACTTTAGGCGAAGTCCTGTGCCATTCAGCAGCCACGCAAACTGACAAAGCCGACGCAGGCAGCATGATCCCGATGCGATTGCAGCGCCTGCTTGCCTGGATTGAGCTGCGCCTTTCTGAGCCGGTCGGGGTTACTGAAATGGCGGAGATTACCGCGCAATCGGAAAGCGCGTTATTTGCGGCGTTTCAAAAGCATCTGGGTACAACGCCGATGCGCTGGCTGGGCGAACAACGATTACAGCGTGCCTATGCAATGCTGAATGATCCGCAAAATAAAATGCCGCTTGGCGATATTGCGCGCGAGGTCGGTTTTACCGATCAAAGTGCATTTTCCCGTGCCTTTTCCCGGCGGTTCGGACATGCGCCGATTGCGCTTCGCCGCCGAACTTAAAGGCCTCCGAGTTTATCTCATTCGAATGAAATCCGGAGTTTCGGCAAAGACGTCTTCATCCCGACCTGCTTTGATCACCGCTGCGATTAGTTGAACTTCGGGATGGTTTCATGACTTTGCTTGATCACCGTACAAAGGCCACCATGATTGGTGGTATTGCCATTGTGCTTTGGGCCTTGCTGGCGTTATTTACGACAGAAGTCAGTGCCATCCCGCCTTTTCAACTGGTCAGTCTTTGTTTCTCCGTTGCGGCCATTTTCAGCTTTATCTGGATCGCGCGCGGCGGGTTGGCGGCATTTCAGGCATTGAGGCAACCGGTTGGTGCCTGGGTGCTTGGGGTTGGCGGGTTGTTTGGGTATCACTTTTTCTATTTCGTAGCCTTGGCCAATGCGCCCGCGGTTGATGCCAGTCTGATTGCCTATCTGTGGCCACTTTTTATTGTCCTGTTTTCTGCACTTCTGCCCGGCGAACGATTGCGCTGGTATCACATTGCCGGTGCGGTTCTGGGACTTTGCGGGGCTGCGGTTCTGGTGACCAAAGGGCATGGGTTTGATTTTGATCCGGCCTATGGTCTTGGCTATGGTGCGGCAATGGTTTGCTCTATCCTGTGGTCGGGATATTCGGTTTTGAACCGGCGCTATCGCAATGTTCCTGTTGAAGCCGTTTGCGGATTTTGTGCCGGTGCGGCGTTATTGGGTTTCATAACACACGGCGTGACTGAAATCTGGGTCATGCCGGATGCGGGGCAATGGCTTGCGATTATCGGGCTTGGTCTTGGCCCGGTCGGGGTTGCTTTCTTTGTCTGGGATTATGGCACCAAGCATGGCGATATTCAGGTTCTGGGTGTCGCGTCTTATGGTGCACCGTTACTCAGCACGATCCTGCTGATCGGTTTTGGCAAAGCCGAAGCAAGCCCGACCGTGATCGCGGGGTGCCTTTTGATTGTTGGTGGCGCGCTTTTGGCTTCGATAAAAATGCTGCGACGGAAAACGGTTGTTGCGTGACCTAGGGCCTTGTTGGCGCTAGAACTGGATCAGGAAAGAAAATAAGAAAATCCGGAGCGCCAGAAATGACACAGCATATTCCCAAGGCCGAATTGCATCTGCATATGGAAGGTGCGTTGACCCCTGCATTGGTGCGCAAATTCGCCGCCCGCAACGGTATTAGCCTTCCGGACGGGATTTATGATGATCAGGATCGGTATATCTGGTCAAACTTCCCCGAATTTCTGGGCAGTTTTGACAGGGCGAGTGCGGCAATCCGTACCGGTAAGGATTATGCCGATCTGACGCATTGGTATCTTTGCGAACAGGCCAAAGCGGGGGCGCTTTATGTCGAGATTTTCTGTTCGCCGTCACATGCACTGGAATGTGGCATTTCCTTTGATGATCATTTGAATGGTGTTGCCGAGGGGATTGACCGTGCCGGGAAGGAAACCGGAATTATCGGACGGATCATCATGACCTGCGTTCGCCATATCGGCCCGGAAAAGGCGATTGGTGTGGCGACTGATACGGTTGCGTGTGGTCATCCCTATATTGTCGGGTTTGGCATGGGCGGGAACGAAAGCATGTTTTCGCAGGAAGCGTTTTACCCGGCCTATAAAATTGCCGCCGATGCCGGGCTTGGATGTACAACGCATGCCGGTGAAGTTGAAGGTCCGCAAAGTGTCTGGGATGCAATCAACAAATTGCCGGTGACCCGAATAGGGCATGGTGTGCGATCCATCGAAGACCCGAAACTGGTCGAAGAACTGGTGAAACGCGGCATTGTTCTGGAAGTGTGCCCCGGATCGAATATTGCCCTGTCTGTATATCCGGATTACGCATCCCACCCACTGCGCAGGCTTTATGATTCCGGGGTTAAGGTGACGTTGGGATCAGATGATCCGCCGTTCTTCCACACAACATTGGCCGAGGAGTATCAGCGCGCTAAAGATGTGTTTGGTTTTAGCGAGAATGAGCTTCGCGGTATAACGCGTACCGCCCTTGAGGCGGCCTTTGTGGATGCGGACACGAAAGCCATACTGATCGCAAAGCTTGATGCGAACTAATACAAAACGCCCCAGAAATCCGGGGCGTTTTTTGTTCTGTTACCAGGCAACTTTACCCAGAAGCTTTTCACCAAGCGGTGTCAGCTTTGCGCGTTCATAGCGCGTCTGTTCCCAATTGCGCGGGTCACCCGGGAAGGCGTGACCGCGTGCCGGCAGGCGTTCCGACCAGCTTTTGGTCCGCCAATCAACAAGTTCCTGTTCCTCGGGCGTTGCCGGGGCCATGGATATATATTGCGCAACGCGGCTCTGGTTGGACCGGTTGGCGCGAATGCCATGTGCAAGCAGGCTATTGAAAATCAGAAGATCGCCCGCCTGCATCGGGATGCGCTTGGGTTCATAAGGAATATTGGCGATGTCCGGCCGGAACGGGTCTCGGTCCTTTGGCGCGGTGGCAAGCCATTCGGCGAAATTGGCAAACAGGTCCGGTACGCACTGGAACCCACCCATATCATCATTGGTGTCGACCAACGATAAAACGCCCTGCACATTGATCGGCAACGGGTCCTGACTGGTATCGGCGTCCCAGTGGATGAATCCATCAAAGGCACGCGTGCCGACATTGGGCGTATTAAGGTTGGCGCGATCAATCGATACCCAAAGATCGGTCCGATCCCAGATATCGACAAACGCGTCATAAATCCGCGGCGTCTGGCGGTTATCCCACATTGATTGATGATGATAGGCTTCGACCATGCCGGAATTGTTCAGTTCGGTCATGGCATGGTCGCGCATTTGCGGCCGGGCCCAGCTTGCCGGATCATTCGGATCCATTTCCTGAAATTCCCAGAGGAAATCGACGGTGGCTTTGACCTGTTCCTGCGGGACGGCATTTTTTACGACAACAAAGCCATAGGTTTGCCAGTGTTTGAAGTCCGCATCCGATAGCACGCGGAGCGGCAGCGATTTTTTAAGATCACGCAATTGCGTGCCGGTGACTTCCTTGACCGAGGCATTGCCCGGCCGGTTCGCATTCGGGCCGGTCGGGGCCATTGTTGCCATGGTTGTGTTTGCCAGCATGCTCATGATTTTTCCTCCCGCATGGTTCATGATGTTGGAACCATTCTAGAGGGCCGCAATGGTCGCGCCCACTGACAGGGCGGACATAATATGATACTATTCGGCCAAATTAATCGATTTTGATAGCCGTATAAGCGGGTGTTTGAATGAAACTGCTGTTCGAACATGTGAAAATTGCACCGGATCGGTCATGGCGCGGCCTGCACCGGAACCTGCGTGCGATCCCGTTCGAGTGGCATTTTCATCCGGAATACGAACTCACCCTGACGCTCGGAAGTGAGGGGCAACGCTATGTCGGGGATCATATCGGTTCTTACGGTGACGATGATCTGGTCTTGCTGGGCCCGAACCTGCCCCATACATGGCATTCGCACAATGCCGCCCCGCCCGCATCCGGGAAAATCGATATGGGAGCCTATGATCTTGATTTGCAGGCAAAGCCGGGCGAACGGCCACATCAGGCCTTTGTGTTCTGGTTTACGGCCGATTGGATCAATAATGTTTGTGAAACCATGCCGGAATTTGCGCGGCTGCGACCTGTCCTGACAGATGCACGGCGGGGTGTGAAGTTCGATACCCTATCAGCACGAAAGGTTGCGGCCTTCACACACCGGTTTGATATAGGCGATCCGGCCGACCGGTTATTGTTGCTGATAGAAGTATTGCGGATTTTGCTGGATGCGCAGGAACGGATACCGCTTGCGTCCGAACGGTTTGACGCGACGGTGCCCGATTATCATGAGGCAACCCGGCTTGGTCGGGTTCTGGATATTTTGCATTCGCACTATGTCGAACAAACCGGAAGTGCTGAAATTGCCGAGCAGACCGGCATGAGCGAGCGGACCCTGCGCCGTTTTTTCAAACGTCATACAGGGTCAAGCATTCAGGATTATCTAATGGGATTGCGGTTGGGGCGGGCGGTGTCTTTGCTGTTGTCGTCCGAATTGCCGATTTATCGGGTGGCGGAGGAATCCGGGTTTCAGAACCTGTCGCATTTCAATCGGCAATTTGACCGTCATCGCGGCATGTCGCCCAGCCGGTTCCGACGTGAACGGTTTGAAAAGAGAATGTTGCAGTCGGTTTGAGAAGGTAGACGTGCCTATTAGAAACGAGTCAGGGGCCAGTCGGTATGATTGGTTGCCAGATGCTGGTCAAATGCCTGCCAGAAAAGGTTTCGGAAAACATCGCGTTCCTGAAGGATTTCATGGCGGGCTTCGGGGATTTCGACCATTGCAACCGATGGATGATCGCCAAACAGTTCCTGTGTGGCGCGGTTGCTGACCACCTGATCGTTTCCTGACAGAATCATCGTAATCGGGGGCAGGGGCGAGGTCACAAAATTATTATCCGGTACAATACGCTGGGATAATTCCGCCTGTGCCCTGAAACAGGCATCAAGCCATCCCGCCGAAACGCCACCAACCACCAGATCAGGGTTATCTTGCAGGCAGGTGACGTTGCGTTCGTAGCGCGCCCTATCCGACGTCAGCAGATTATCATCGCCAAAGGGTTGCAGTGGTGACAGCAGCTTTTGTCCTGGCAGGAATTGCTTGTCGAAACCATATCGGCACAGTCCGGCTGACAAAAACTGCGCGGCAAGTGCGATCCAGTCCGGCCCACCAAGCCCGAAAAATGGGGCGATCATGACGCTGCTTTCAAACAGGGACGGTTTTTCAAGCAGCATGTGCATGCCCACCAGCCCGCCAGTCGAGTGGGTCAGAAGCAGATCACAGTGGATATTGTAATGATCGGCCAGGTGCGAAAGCACATCATGCGTATCTTCGATATAATGGGCGATATCGCGGACATAACCCATATGGCTTTCGGTGACTTCGCGGGTTGATCCGCCCTGTCCGCGGAAATCGAAAGTGACACAGCCAAGCCCGCGTTCGGCAAGTTCATGTGCCGTTTCGCCGTAGCGTTCGATGAACTCGCCGCGCCCCTGAAGGATCAGGACATGACCAACGGCATTTTCAGGCGAATGCAAGGCATAACGAAATGTCAGGCCGCTTCGTCCGGTAAATCGATCAATGGCAAAGGTCATGTCTGTGCGTGCTTCTTATGGCGGCAGGCGATGATCAGTTGTGCAAACTGTTCATCAATTTGCGGTCTTTCCCGGGACTTCCAGTGACACTTCGATGAAATGGGTCATTTTGTCGAGCATGCTGACAAAATCGGGGTTGAAGGTTCCGCGCCGCAGACTGCCCGGGGACGCGGAATCCGACAGATTCAATTCACCATAAACCGCATCGCTGCTGGTCTGGCATTTACTGTTGGCGCTTTGCTCGTCGTAATGGTCACATCGACGGATAATGCCATCCATACCGTAATGCTGGTTATCGGGATGCATGGTAATGGCAGTATGGGCATGATTAAGCGTCCGCCAGTCCGGAGCCGCAGATTTGACAATGTCGACACCCTCGCACAAAGGATGTTCGTCAATCAGGTGTTCTTCGCCCTGATACCAGATCAGGCGCTTGTTATCATTTGTGACCTTGTTGCAGAAGAAGTCGGCCGCCAGTAAGGGATCAACCGTGTGGTCATCGGAACTGGCCACCATGAAGACGGGGATATCGAACGTATCCATGGTGCCATCGCGATAGGGTTCAGTCAGCAGATGAAATTCCGCTGCGGCATTCATTGCCATCGAACCATATTTGGCAGCATCACTGTTTTCACCTTTGCCAACCCAGCTTTGGACATAACGGGCATAGGGTGTCAGCCATGCCTGATCGCTTTTGGCAGCAAAGCCCGGCGATAGTAAAACCATTGCCGTCATCCGCGGATCGCGGCGACGGGCATCAAATTCGCGCCCGATCAGGGCCGCCCCCATCGAATAGCCAATGGTGATGACATGGTCGGTGCCGTTTGCGAACCCGTCCATGCCATAACGCACTGTTTTGATCCAGTCCTCGTAACTGACGTCAACCAAATCACCTGGGACGGTGCCATGCCCCGGAAGAAGCAGGCCATGGAAGGTCGCGCATGGGAATTTGGATTGCAACGTATCGCGCACATCGGTCATCAGAAACGGACTGTCTGTCAGGCCATGTACCATCAGGAAACCGACATCTTTGCCATGTGCCGTGTCATTGCCCGCCGCATCGCAGGCCGCTTTGTTCGGACCTGATGCGAAAGGGGCACGCATCGCGACCACCTGGTCAAGATCGTATTGGCCAAATGGCGCGGCTTCCTTGTCAAAGCGCTTTGCTTTAAGTGCCGTGCGAAGCTGTTCGCGGGTTTTCTTGACATAATCGTCAAATGATTGGTTCTCGGCGGGGGCACCAATGGCAAGGCCGGACGGATCATGTTGCGGGTCTTCGAAAATGCATCCCGACAGTGCAATCGTCGCCGAAATGGTCATAGCGACAAGTGTCGAACGCAAAAGGCCGTTTGCGGACATGGAATGCTTCCCCGTTTCGTTTCGGTGTGGTGGCTTGTCCGATAAACTCTAACTCAGGCTGCATTATGACGCGACCAACAAAAAAGCGGCCCGTAACGGACCGCTTTGAAATCGGTGGCAGAACACGCCCGAAAGCTGGCTTATTCCATGATTTCCCAGCTATGCGTGATTTCGGCCGCCTTCGACAGCATGATTGAGGCCGAGCAATATTTCTCGGCTGAAAGTTCAACCGCACGGGCCAGTTTGGCTTCGTTCAGGTTTTCACCCTTGGCCTTGAAATGCAGGTGGATTTTCGTGAATACCTTGGGGTCGGTTTCCGCACGCTCGGCTTTGACATCGGCTTGGACATCGATGATTTTCTCGCGGCCTTTCTGAAGGATATGTACGACGTCAATCGACGAGCATCCTGCCAGACCGAGAAGCAGCATCTCCATCGGGCTAGGACCAAAGCCGGTGTCACGGTTGCCATCCATGACAACGCCATGGCCAGAGCCGCTGGTGCCGGTGAAGGTCAGATTTTCAAGCCACTTTACGCGTGCTTCCATGATCGGGTTCCTTGTCTCGAGAATTGCATGCTTCATCGTCTAGCCTGCCTGACCGGTTCGCGCAAGTCGTGATCACATAAGGCAGTTAAAGGTTGAAAAACATCAAGTGCAGGGGTGTAAAACTGTTATAGGAGTTTTTACCTTAACAGGAGATAATGTATGTCATTCCAGACCGTTATCGCCAAGGAGGGTAAATCATGACGCAGGATGCCGGACGCAGCAAAAGCCGTTTCATGATGGCTATGGAGCATGTTTTGCGTGAAGTGAACCATGAAGTCATCAGTCCTGCGATCCCTGATATGAGCGTCGATACGGCTTTGCCGCTTATTATCAATGTTGCCAAGTTGCGTGCCGACTATCTGAAATATGCCTTCAAGCTCAGTGCAGATCGCAACGACAATCATCCGACGGCCGAGGAACTGGCGAAGCTTAAACTTCTTCGCGAGAGCTATCAGGAAATGCTTGCGGCTGCGCGTGAACTCGAACATTGCATTGATCGGGGATATATTGACCTGCCGGTCGGCGATAAAAAATCGTGACGCATTGGCTCTGGTCGCAAGACTAAGCTTGTCATATACTTACGTATGGAATAAGAGCTTTGAAAAAGGGCCTGCTAAGCGGCCTTGGTAATAAAATCCGATGGTTTTGGGGCATTATAGATAACACGGGAAAGGGAGTGCGTCGCAAAGCGGCGCGTGCGTGTATTGTCAATTGCTCCAGACATTGTCGCCACAGCAGCACTATCGCGTGACGGCATTATATTCATCGGTTCGTCCGATTTGAAAATCGCCCATGCCAATTTGGTTGCGGTTAACCTTTTTAACGCATCGAAGTCGGCCTTGCGAGACGGAACCGAAATCAAGCAGTTCCTTGCTTTTCTTGCCAAAAATGCGGAATTTTCGTCTGGCGACAGTGTCGGTGCGGCACGCGAAGCGCTTAGCCTCATTTCTGGTAAGGATGCCAAGGCCGATTTGCCAGCCTTTCAAATGAATGGCAGAAAAGTTACGTGGCGTAAGGCCGAAGGTCCCGAAGGTGTGACAGCACTGGTCTTTCGCGAGGCTGGCAAGGCAGAAGAACTTGCCAAGGCATTGGCCGATCACAAGCTTTTCATCCAGCATCTAATCGATGTGTTGCCTATCCCGGTTTACCTCAAGAATCTGGATGGTGTGATCAACCGTTGCAATGATGCTTTTGCCGGGTTGCTGGGGCAGGATCCCAAAAAGGTGATTGGCGGCAAATTCGCCGATGTGGCCCCGGCGCCGCTTGTTAGCCGCATTTTCGATTACGAGGCACCGTTGCTGAAATCAGAAGGCAATGTGCGTCATGAAATTGATTTCGAAATGGACGGTGTCGAAAAATCCGCATTGTTTGCAGCCGCTAGCCTGAAGGGGCCAAGTGGCGCAATTGCCGGTACGATTGGCTCGTTGATTGATGTGACATCGCTAAAACAGGCACAGGCCGAAGTCGCCGCGGCAGCACAACGTCTGACAGGGCTTTTGGAAAAGGCGCCAATAGGTGTTGGTATTTCCAACCGGGATGGCGGGGAATTCCAGTTTTATAACAAGATGTTCGAGACTCTTCTGTCTCTTGATAGTGATGGAACGGTGCCAACGGACACAGTGCTTCTTTCGGAGCGATACCGAGAAAAAAGTCTTCAGGATATGGATATGCTTGGCGAATTGCAGGATGTGGAATTACGCATTCGCCGTCCGGCAGATTCAGATGCGCGCTGGTTGAAGGCATCCATGGAGCCGCTGACATTTGAGGGGCAGGAATCTGTGCTCTGGTGGATAAGTGATATCACCAAGCAGAAGCTTGCCGCACGTGAACTGCAGAATAAGGCAAATAACGATGAACTAACCGGCCTGGCAAACCGTGCGCGTTACATGCAGAAGCTTTCACAATGTGAAACTGTCTTGCGCGGTACGGATACGCCAGCGTCAATCTTCCTGCTTGATCTTGATGGCTTCAAGACCGTGAACGATACATTGGGGCATGGTGCTGGCGACTGGGTTCTGGTTGAAACGGCAAAGCGGCTCAAGCGTGTTGCCCGTCGGGCGGAGGAAGTGGCGCGTCTGGGCGGTGATGAATTTACCCTGTTTTTCATTAATAAAGGTGATGAAAAGGAAATGGCGGCACTGGCCGATGACATTATTGCCGAGATCTCCAAACCCTATATGTGGGAAGGGAATCGTTGTGATATTGGTGCATCGATTGGCTTTACCGTTTTCGACGCAGGCTATTGCGACATGACCGAGCAATTGCGCCGTGCTGACAAGGCCATGTATGAGGCCAAAGAAGCCGGCAAGGGGCGGGCCTGTCTCTATCGGCCAGAACTTGAACCCGATTTGCACAGGGATGATACTGTCTAGGTCTGATTGGTTTGCTCAAGTGGAATTTGGGGTGGGGGGATGTGATCATCCCGCCTTTTCCTTTGCTGATTTGATCAGTTGCATCCGCCAGTACTGCGGTTTTGCCGAGATTTTCAATTAGCTAATAGGTCTAATCAGGCACATTTTTGCCGGGAATCTGGTGGTTGGCACAAACAAAAACGCCCGGCACATGGCCGGGCGTTTCGTGTTCGATGCGTCCTTTCTGGTGAAAGGATCAGCCGCTGTAGTACATGTCGAATTCGACCGGGTGCGGCGACTGTTCGAAGCGGATAACTTCTTCCATTTTCAGGGCGATGTAAGCGTCGATCAGGTCGTCGCTCATCACATCGCCTTTTTTCAGGAAGTCGCGGTCTGCGTCGAGGCTGTCAAGTGCTTCGTGCAGCGAGCGGCAAACGGTCGGAACTTCTTTGAGCTCTTCCGGCGGAAGGTCATAGAGGTTTTTGTCCATTGCATCGCCCGGGTGGATCTTGTTCTCGATACCGTCAAGGCCAGCCATCAGCATTGCGGTGAATGCGAGATACGGGTTGGCAAGCGGATCAGGGAAGCGAATCTCGACGCGCTTGCCCTTCGGGGACGCGGTGTAGGGGATACGGCAGGAAGCAGAACGGTTACGAGCCGAGTATGCCAGCAGAACCGGTGCTTCGAAGCCCGGGACCAGACGCTTGTAAGAGTTGGTCGTCGGGTTGGTGAAAGCGTTCAGTGCTTTGGCGTGTTTGATGATACCGCCGATATAGTACAGAGCGGTGTCAGACAGGTCCGCATAGCCGTTACCAGCGAACAGCGGCTTGCCTTCGTGCCAGATCGACTGGTGAACGTGCATGCCCGAGCCGTTGTCGCCAAAGACCGGCTTCGGCATGAAGGTTGCGGTTTTGCCATACTGATGTGCAACCATGTGGATGCAGTATTTGTAAACCTGAACGGCGTCAGCATGTTCGATCAGGGTGCCGAAAGCGATACCCAGTTCGTGCTGCGACGGTGCAACTTCGTGGTGGTGCTTTTCGCAACGCACGCCCATTTCGTTGATGTAGTTGACCATTTCGGCGCGGATGTCGTTGGCCGAGTCAACCGGCTGTACCGGGAAATAGCCGCCCTTCGGACCCGGACGGTGGCCGCGGTTGCCGCCTTCGAATTCGGTGCCGGTGTTGTACGGACCTTCTTCGGAGTCCAGCTGATAACCCATGCCTTCGCCTGCGGTGGTCCAGCGAACGTCATCAAACATGAAGAATTCCGGCTCTGCACCGAAATATGCAGTGTCGCCGATACCGGCCGATTTCATGTATGCGAGTGCGCGTTTCGCGGTCGAACGCGGGCAACGCTCGTAACCCTGGCCAGTGGCCGGTTCGATAACGTCGCAAACGATGATCAGGGTCGGCTGCGCGGTGAACGGGTCAACAACAGCGGTCGACGGATCCGGCATAAGGATCATGTCGGATTCGTTGATTTCTTTCCAGCCAGCGATCGACGAACCGTCGAACATGATGCCGTCAACAAAAACGTCTTCGTCGATTGTGCAGATGTCCTGCGCGGTGTGCTGCCATTTACCTTTGGAATCGGTAAAGCGCAGATCGACAAACTGGATGCCTTTTTCTTTGATAAGCTTAAGTACAGAAGCAGCGTCAGACATGATGCAACCCTTTAAAACTCAAAATTAGTGATCGTACGATGTTCAATGTCAGGTAACGGACCGATTAGATCGCGTCGTTGCCCCGTTCACCGGTACGAATGCGGATCGCGTCCTCGAGCGAGGAAACGAAGATTTTACCGTCACCGATACGACCGGTGTGAGCGGCTTGCTGGATTGCCTCAATCGCACGCTCGACAAGCGTGTCCTCAACGACGATTTCCAACTTTACCTTCGGCAGAAAGTCCACAACATATTCGGCGCCGCGATACAGCTCCGTATGGCCTTTCTGTCGGCCGAAGCCTTTGGCTTCGGTAACGGTAATCCCTTTGAGGCCAATCTCTTGAAGGGCCTCTTTAACCTCGTCAAGCTTGAATGGCTTGATGATGGCTTCAATCTTTTTCATTAAGCGCCCTCTGCTTTTTGCGAGAGTTGCGTAGAACTCGGAAAGCTCCATTGCTTTGCCGCGTTAATTGCACGGGCCGTGCCAGTTTTGGCCCGCGCGGTCATTCTAAGGAGTCTCTGTGTGAAAACCCAGCAAAACCCATGAAGTTTTTAAGATTTTCTTGATCGCATCTGATTGTCTTTTAGGCAGAATGTTTAAAATTTATGCAAACATTGTGAGATGGCAGGGGGCAACGAGGTTCTCCGCGATCCGTGCTTGCCTGATCTGCCTGCGTCGTGCGACAGAAAATACATAAAACACGTATCATGACGACAGGGCATGGATCATATAATCTGCCTGTCTGATTTATAATTTGCGCCACCAGGCAGATAAAAGCCGGTTTCGACCGACCGGTACTGAAACTCAGAGAAGGACGCCTCATGACCGAATTTGTCGGCAATCCTCTTTTCACTTCGGGCGGCATCACGATTTTTGAAGTGATGAACGAACTGGCCCAGAAACATAATGCCATCAATCTGGGGCAGGGAGCGCCCGATACTGACGGTCCGGCTGATATTCGCGAAGCTGCGGCCAAGGCGACGATGGAACTGTCCAATCAATATCCGCCGTTGGCAGGTGTTCCGGAGTTGCTTCAGGCGGTTGCCGACCATAACAAGCGTTTCTATGATATCGAGGTCGATCCGAAGAAAGAAGTCCTTGTCGCGGTCGGTGCGACCGAGGCGCTGGCTGATGTGATCCTTGGTCTTGTTGCGCCCGGCGATGAAGTGATCCTGATCGAACCCCTTTATGACAGCTACCTTCCTATGGTGAAGCTTGCGGGCGGTATCCCCAAACTGGTACGTGTCACACCGCCAAGCTGGGATCTGCCACGCGAAGAACTTGCAGCGGCCTTCTCGGAAAAAACCAAGCTGATCCTGATAAACTCGCCGCAGAACCCCTGTTCAAAGGTCTATGGCGATGATGAACTGCAATTCATTGCTGATCTGTGCATCAAGCATGATGTGATCGCACTATGTGACGAGGTTTATGAACATCTTGTCTTTGACGGGCGCAAACACAAACCGCTGATGACTTTTCCCGGTATGCATGATCGCACCGTACGCATCGGATCAGCAGGCAAGACATTCTCACTGACGGGGTGGAAGATCGGATACATCACAGCATGTGCAAAATTGATGGAGCCGATCAAAAAAGCGCATCAGTTCCTTGTTTTCACCGTGCCGCCAGGGCTGCAGCATGGTGTGGCCTACGGCCTTAACAAAGGTGATGATTACTTCGAAGGTTTTACTGCTGAAATGCAGGCAAAGCGCGACTTCCTAATGAAGGGTTTGAAAGAGGTTGGCTTTGGTGTTCTGGACTCGCAGGGTACTTATTTCATCACCTGCGATTTCCGTCCGCTGGGCTATGATTGCGATGATGTCGAGTTCTGCCAGATCATGATCAAGGAAGCCGGTGTTGTGGCGATCCCTGTTTCGGCGTTCTATCAGGGCAAGGATGGCGGCGTTCGCAATTTTGTGCGGTTCTGCTTCTGCAAGGAAGAAGCCAAAATGTCCGAGGCGATTGAGCGGATGAAGAAGGCGTTTGCAAGGTAGCAAAGCAAGGCATTTAAGGGAAACAGGCCGAGAACTTTAACCTTCGGCCTGTTTTTTATGGGCGCTGTCAACCGTGATCAGGAATTGACCATTTCCCAACTCCCGGTGCGGGCCGAACGGGCCAACGCATCCAGAATCTGCATGTTGGCAATCCCGTCTTCAATCGGGTAGTCGACCGGGCTTTCGCCTTTAAATATTGCCGTCGCGTTCTCGCCTTGCAGGGTATAGTGGTTGCCAATCGGGAATTTGATTTCGCGTGCTTCGTCAAAACCCGGTTGTTTTTGCGTGCCGACCCTGATCACCGCCGGATTTTCCGGCAACGGGTTGAATGGCATGATGATTTCAATACGGCCTTCGGTACCAAGGATATGAACGCGCTGCACGGCGGCGGATTGTGTGCCGCAAACAAAACTTGCCTGAACGCCGCTTCCGAAATCGAGCATGCCCGAAACAAGCCGGTCAGTACCGAATTTCGGATCCTTGTCCATCAGGGAAACCACACGCACCGGTTCCTTACCGGTGATATAGCGTGGGCCGACAATGCAGTAGCAGCCAATATCAAGCAAGCCGCCACCGCCGATATCCTTTTTGTTACGCACATTGTTTGGATCGGCATTGAAATAGGTAAAGATGCTTTGCACCGTGGTGATCGTGCCTATCTGACCGCTTTCTACGAGACGACGTGCTTCCTGCCATTGCGGATGATGACGGACCATAAAGGCCTCAAGCACGTGTTTGCCGCTTTTATCGCGGGCCGCGATCAGGCGTTTGGCGTCTTCGGTGTCCAAACCGATGGGCTTTTCGCACAGCACGTGTTTTCCGGCTTCCAGCGCCTTGATTGTCCATTCGACATGCAAGTGGTTGGGCAGGGGATTGTAGATTGCTTCGATTGACGGATCGGCCAGCAGTTCCTCATAGGATCCATAGGCGCGCGGAATGCGCAGGCTTTGGGCAGTTTCACGCGTTTTTTCCAGATCACGTCCGGCAATGGCAAGGATTTCAAGCTTGTCGCTTTCCTGCATGGCCGGAATGACCTTCTCCGTGCCGATCTTTGCCGTGCTGATGACGCCCCACTTCATTCCGATACTCCGTATTGTTTTCTCTTTTGTGGCGCGCATGGCCGTTTTGCGTCTGCGCGCCGTGTTAATTTCGCCCGGAATGGCGGGCGTGTTCAAGATATTGAATTGATTTAATTAGCGCACTTGCCTGATCGCGCAAGATGTTCAAACGGATGGGAGCCTGTTCGGGCGGATTGGTTGTGATGATAAGTACCAGATACAGAACCCGCAGTCGCCCGGTTTGCGGGACTTTGCGAAGTTCGGGGGAAAACGGGGCAAAAAAGTAAAAATATGCGCTTGACGTCCGGGGCTCCCGGCGATAAAAACCGCGCCACACGACGGCGGGTGTAGCTCAGGTGGTTAGAGCACCAGATTGTGGCTCTGGGGGCCGTGGGTTCAAGTCCCATCACTCGCCCCATGTGAAAAGGTCAGGCAGAAATGCCTGGCCTTTTGTCTTTCGGGCTGCTTTCCAATTCCAAAACCGGGACTGATCTGCTAGTTAGCCTGTGCGCTCGCGCCCATTCGTTTGTTCCGGTTCCGAGGAGGTCGCCCCCATGTCCGCAAATTCAGTAAATCGCATTACCCTTCGCCGTCCCGATGACTGGCATTTGCATCTGCGCGATGGCGCGATGCTTGAAGGGGTTATTGGCGAAACCAGCGAACATTTTGCGCGTGCGATCATCATGCCGAACCTTGTGCCGCCGGTGGTCAAGACCGAGGATGCGATTGCCTATCGTGACCGGATTAACGCGGTCATCCCGCAGGGGCACGATTTTACGCCTTTGATGACGCTTTACCTGACCGAAGGGACCAATCCCGATGATGTCGAGGAAGGCTACAAGTCCGGTGTGATTACCGCACTGAAGCTGTATCCGGCCGGGGCAACGACCAATTCGGCAAGCGGCGTGCGCGATTTCGACAAGGCGATGCCGGTGCTAGAACGTATGGCAAGCCTTGGTATTCCGCTTTGCGTGCACGGTGAAGTCACCGATCCTGAGATTGATATTTTCGACCGCGAGGCCGTGTTCATCGACCGCGTTCTTGATCCGCTGCGTAAGCGTTTGCCGGAATTGCGTGTGATCATGGAGCATATCACCACCGAAGACGGTGTCGAATATGTCAAAGCCAATGACAGGAACCTTGGCGCGACCATCACGACCCATCACCTGATCATCAACCGCAATGCCATTCTGGTCGGCGGCATTCATCCGCATTTCTATTGCCTGCCGGTGGCGAAGCGTGAAAAACATCGCCTCGCACTGCGCAAGGCAGCAACCAGCGGTGATGTCCGTTTCTTCCTGGGTACTGACTCCGCCCCGCATGCCGATGACCGCAAGGAAAGCGCGTGTGGTTGTGCCGGTATCTTTACCGCCAATAATACTGTCCAACTTCTGGCGCATGTGTTCGAGGAAGAAGGGGCATTGGACAAGCTTGAAGGCTTTGCCTCGGTCAATGGTCCGCAGTTTTATGGTCTGCCGTTGAATGGCGACAAGATCACATTGGAAAAACGCGATGCGGCGGCAACTTTCCCGGCCAGAATTGAAACCGGTGAGGGCCCAGTCACGGTGTTTGATCCGGGCTTCCCGATTTACTGGCACTATGCCGGTTAGGTTTGCGTCGATCATGTTCAAAAGGGGCTTGTTATGCAGGCCCCTTTTTTGTGGCTTCTACGGTGATGGTCAGCCCGTGATATCAATATTGGCTGGTGCCGCGCTCAGCCCTAATGTCATGCGATAGCTTTCGGCTGCCGCAATAGCCTGTGTTGCGATCATCGCACTGATGTTGCGTGACGCACCCTTTGCAACATTGAAATCGGCCGATGATGTGCCGGGCATAGAGGCGGCCCGCGATATGGCGGCCTGATTGGCAATCGCTACAATCCCGTCAAGGCCCTGAAGCGGATGGATGCTGACCTTGCCGCCCGTGGCATAAAGCCGCCCGTCGGGACCGGCGGTATAGCTGTAACTGATCATACCGGCATTCGCACCAGCAAGGGTCTGATGGCTTTCTTCCTCGGTCCTGACGTTGGCGTCACGCGCCTGCAATTCCCGAACAATGTCGCGTTCCCGGTCCGTCAAAAGGGCGGGATTGCTTGTTGGCAGGCGTGCACTTTCCGGTGTTGTTTCGCGTACTTCGCGTTGTTGCGCGGTGCTGCCCCGGATGTCGGGTACGGACGCACCGGGCAGGGCGCGAGGATCAAGTTGTTGAATAATGGTAACAATTGATGCCGCACTGTTAACCGGTGTGGAGGGGGCGTTTGGCGCCGGATCGGATAGCGGTGTTGTGGTGCTCGCATTGCCAATCGGTCGGATTGACACGGCAGCGGGCCTTAAAGGTGTTGCAACAGAGCCCCCCTCAGCAGAACCTGATCCTGCAGATTGTTGCCCGGCACCGGGAAGGGCACTGGTGGCAATGACTTGCCCAAGTTGCCCACCACTGCCAGGAATAAGCTGAATTGCACCATCCTGTGTCATGGGAGCATTATATATCAACTTATGGTTAAGTGTATATGATTGGCATCACTGCAATCACGGCAGTTTGATGTGATCTTGAATTGCTGATCGATCATAGAATGCAGGAACGCAGTCGATATGGTGTAGGGGAAATAGCCGTTTGAAACACCTGCTTATACCTGTTTTGATCACGCTTTGGGTGATAGTGTCGGTACCTGCAATTGCCGCACCTGATGCTGATCTATGGCCCGATTGGCAGGCGCATGATGATTCGAACGACGCCATCATTGATCATTCTGTCTGGCAGACGATCCTTGACCATCATCTGGTGGTGGTTTCGTCTGGCGTCACGGCATTTGATTATGCCGGTGCCAAATCTTCAAGCCTTACGCATCTCTCGGATTATCTTAATGCCATGCAGGCGGTTAAAATTGACGCATATAACCGCGATCAGCAAATGGCCTTCTGGATCAATCTTTACAATGCGCAGACTGTTGCGGTGGTCATGGATCATTACCCGGTTGACAGCATTCGGGATATTGACATTTCACCGGGGCTTTTTTCGCTTGGATTATTTTCGTCAGGCCCTTGGGACAAAAAACTTTTGACCGTCGAAGGCAGGTCTTTGAGCCTGAACGATATCGAACATCGTATCCTGCGGCCCATCTGGCAGGATGCGCGTATTCACTATGCCCTTAATTGTGCGTCAATTGGTTGTCCGGCGTTGGCAGCGACGGCCTATGACGGAACCCGGATCGAAGAGCAGCTTGATAAGGCGGCTCTTGCTTTCATCCAGGATGAACGGGCGGTGAGGTTGGCCGAAGACGGATCAGAGATCGAACTGTCTTCGATTTTTGACTGGTATCGGTCCGATTTTGGCAAAAGCGATGCGGCATTTTCCGATCATCTGGCGCGTTATGCCGGATTGGAGCTTGCAACATGGCTGAGCGTTCACGGCGAGGACCTGCCCATCAGCTTCTATCATTATGACTGGTCATTGAACGATAGCCATCCCTGAGGTCGTGTTGTTTACGCCGCTGTCATGCGCCAGTTATGGTGGGGGGCGCGGCTGCTTCGGGCGCGAACGGGGGGTGATGGCAGGCGATTTTGCAAAACCTGATCAATCGTGTGACGGACGTCACTGGCCGAGATGCCATCATAGCGCATTAATGTCTGGACGATCGGATCGGCCAGCATTTCGTCGATGGTCAGTTCCTGATCCACATATTTCATTGCTCGCATCCCATTCATATTGTTGCGCCCAAGATAAAGCGATTGAAAATCATTCGCAACAATTAAGTTGTATCCATTGTCTTTTTTCATCTTTTCGCTGTAGCCGCGTTGTGCTGCGTCAAAGTCAGACGGGCGATTTTACGCTATATAAGGTGTTTCTTGTGCTGGGGCGCTGCTGATAACGGACCACATCCTGCGGTGGCTGATTTTCAGCTATTTTCTTGATTCTCGTGTTTTCTGGCTCTAACGCTGTCATCTGGCTTTCGAAATCCGATAAAGCCCAATAACTGTGGCAAGAATAGGCTGGGAAGATGACACGTCCGGGAATTCGTGAATTTGCGTTGCTGTTTTTACTGGCGCTGATGTGGGGCAGTTCATTCACCTTCATCAAGATTGGTGTTCATGCCTACTCGCCGCTGGTGGTCGCAGCCGGGCGATTGGCTGTCGCCGCACTGGTGCTATGGGCCTTTGCCTTTATTCGCAAAAGTGATCTTCCCAAGGGACGGCGCGCGTGGTGGTCGACCTTCTTTGTTGCGTTGTTGGGGAATTCTGTGCCCTTTTTCCTGATCAGCTATGGCGAAACGGAAATCGATGCCGGGCTAGCGGCAATTCTGATGTCTGTCGTGCCGCTGACAACGGTGGCGCTGGCGCATTTTGTTACGAATGATGAAAAACTTTCGATGGGGAAGGCGCTTGGTGTAGTGCTTGGCACTATTGGCGTGATTGTTCTGGTCGGGCCGGAAACCCTGACCGGGCTTGGTGGGCAGCTTGTTTTTCAGTTGGCAGTTTTGATCGCGGCAGTGTGCTACGCGATTTCATCACTGGTGGCGCGAAATCTGCGTGATCAGCCGCGTGTTGGGTCTGCGGCGGTGATCCTGACTTTTGCCGCGCTGATGCTTGCACCCTTTGCACTGTTTGTTGATCGGCCCTGGAATATGGGGTGGGACGTCGAAGGGGCGCTTTCGATATTGTATCTGGGGATTTTTCCGACTGGCATTGCCATGTTCCTGATCCTGTATCTGATTGCGCGCGCTGGAGCGAGCTTTGTGGTGTTTAACAATTACCTTGTGCCGGCAGTCGGTGTGATGATCGGTTTTCTTGTTCTGCACGAAGTTCCCAAACCGACCAGCGTGATTGCGCTTGGCGTTATTTTGGCCGGGATTGCCGTTTCCCAGCTGCGTTTCGGACGAAAGTCTGTCAGGGCTGGTGATGTTGCCGAAATGGAATGTGACCCGGTAACCCCGATCATGACCGCACCCGGGACCAAAAAATAACTCTTCGGGGTGGGCATTTTTGCGTAAATTACGATTATTTCCGCCGTTTGTGCCGAATGCCGGGACAGGCAGATTTGTCAATATTGTTTGTGCCGGACAAACCTGATACTTTCCGGCTCACTGGTCAGGCATATGTCCATATGTCACGCCGTTTGAAGCATTTCTGATCAAGCGTTTAAGAGGTCACGGCTTTTGTCCACCAAAGAGACCAATCCAGATAGCCGCGATATTATCCCGGTATCCATCGAACAAGAAATGCGCCGCAGCTACCTTGATTACGCGATGAGCGTGATCGTCAGCCGTGCGCTGCCCGACGTCCGCGACGGTTTGAAGCCCGTGCATCGACGCATCCTTTATGCGATGCATGAAAACGGCTTTGAATGGAACAAACCATTCCGTAAATCGGCCCGCGTGGTCGGGGATGTGATGGGTAAATACCACCCGCATGGCGACAGCGCGATTTACGACGCGATGGTTCGTATGGCGCAGGGATTCTCCATGCGCCTGCCACTGATTGACGGGCAGGGCAACTTCGGCTCGATGGACGGCGACAAGGCCGCCGCCATGCGTTACACCGAAGCCCGCATGGCCAAGTCAGCCCATTATCTGCTCGATGATATCGATAAGGAAACCATCGATTTCCGCGATAACTACGACGAAACCACCAAGGAACCGTCGGTTCTGCCAGCACGTTTTCCGAACATGCTGGTCAATGGTGCAGGTGGTATTGCTGTTGGTATGGCCACCAATATTCCGCCGCATAACCTTGGCGAAGTTATCGATGGCTGTATGGCCTATGTCGATAATCCGGCGATCACCGTCGAAGGCCTGATGGAATTCGTGCATGGTCCGGATTTTCCGACCGGTGCATTGATTCTGGGCCGTTCGGGCATTCATTCGGCCTTTAAAACCGGTCGCGGTTCTGTCGTCATGCGCGCACGTACCCATGTCGAGGAAATCCGTGCCAACCGTGAAGCCATCATTGTTACCGAAGTTCCCTTCCAGGTGAACAAGGCAACCCTGATGGAAAAGATCGCCGAACTGGTCCGTGACAAGAAGATCGAAGGTATTTCCGATCTGCGTGACGAGTCCGACCGTTCGGGCGTTCGCATGGTGATCGAAATCAAACGTGATGCGGTTGCCGATGTCGTTCTGAACCAGTTGTTCCGCTTTACCGCGCTTCAGACGTCGTTTGGCGTCAATATGCTGGCGCTTAATCGTGGCAAGCCGGAATTGATGAACCTGAAAGAAATCATTCAGGCCTTTGTCGAATTCCGCGAAGAAGTCATTACGCGCCGGACCATTCACCTGCTGAAAAAGGCACGTGAGCGCGCCCATCTGGTAGTCGGCCTTGGCATTGCGGTGGCCAATATCGACGAAGTCATCCGCTTGATCCGTGCTGCGGCAGACCCGCAGATCGCACGTGAACAACTGATGGAGCGTAGCTGGCCGGCGGGCGATATTGTTCCGTTGATCGAGCTGATCGCCGACCCGAACCAGGTTGGTTCGGACGATGGCAATTATCGCCTGTCCGAAGCGCAGGCGCGCGCAATCCTTGAACTGCGTCTGCATCGCCTGACCGGTCTGGAACGTGATAAAATCGCGTCCGAATTGACCGAATTGGGCGAGAAGATCAAAGATTTCCTTGATATCCTTGGTTCACGCGAACGCAAGATGATCATCCTGAAGGATGAGCTGACGGAAATGCGGAACGAGTTCGCTAATGAACGTCGCAGTGAAATCCTTGAAGCCGAATTCGAACATGACATCGAAGACCTGATTGCCCGTGAAGATATGGTCGTGACCGTATCGCACACCGGCTATATCCAGCGTGTTCCGCTGTCGACCTATCGCGCACAGCGTCGTGGCGGCAAAGGCCGTTCGGGCATGGCAACGCGCGAAGAGGATTTCGTATCCAAACTGTTCGTCGCCAACACCCACACCCCGGTTCTGTTCTTCAGTTCCGAGGGGATGGTCTACAAGATGAAAGTCTGGCGCCTGCCGCTGGGTACGCCGCAATCGCGCGGCAAGGCGCTTGTGAACCTGCTGCCGCTCTCAGAAGGCGAATATATCACAACGGTTCTGCCGCTTCCCGACGAGGAAGAATGGCCGAACCTGCATGTGATGTTTGCGACTTCGACCGGTAACGTCCGCCGTAACAGCCTTGCCGATTTCGTGAATGTGAAATCAAACGGCAAGATCGCCATGAAACTTGAAGAAGATCGTGGTGACAAGCTGATTGCGGTTCAGACCTGCTCGGACGATGACGATATTCTGCTGACGACCCGTCTGGGTAAATGCATTCGTTTCCGTGTTGCAGATGTTCGTGTCTTTACTGGCCGTAACTCGGTCGGTGTACGCGGTATTCGTCTGGCTGACGAGGATGCGGTCATTGCGATGTCCGTCCTGTTTGGCAACCATGCCTCGATGGAAGAGCGTGACGAGTATCTGTCGATCGCAAGCAAGCTGCGTCGCGAGGAAATCTCGGCTGATGATAGTCTGCCGTTGGAAATCCTTTCTCAGGAACGTTACGACGAACTGTTGGCAGGCGATCAGCTGATCCTTTCGGTTACAGAAAATGGTTATGGCAAACGTACGTCTGCCTATGAATACCGCGTAACCGGTCGTGGCGGGCAGGGCTTTGCCAATATCGAGATGTCGGAACGCAATGGCAATGTCGCGGCATCCTTCGTGATTGAGGAAGGCGACGAACTGATGATGGTCACCAATGGTGGCAAGGTCATTCGTATGCCGACACACGATATCCGCATTGCCGGGCGTAAGACACAGGGTGTTACCCTGTTCCGTACGGCCGAAGACGAACAGGTTGTTGCTGTCGAACGTCTGTCCAATCTGGGTGACAATGGTGAAGAAGAGCTTGAAGGCGAAGAAGGTGTAGAAGGCACCGAAATCGCATCAGGCGAAGATGCACCGACCGTTGCCGAGGATAGCAGCGAGGCATTGGAAACCGGTTCAGACGACACCGACGAATAAAACGGAAGATCAATGAACGAACAGTCTTCAAACGCCTCGCGTATCGGGATTTATCCGGGCACTTTTGACCCGGTAACCCAGGGGCATATGGACATTATTCGTCGCGCGACCCGCATCGTCGACAAGCTTATTGTCGGCGTTGCGGTCAATGCGGGAAAGGGCCCGATGTTTGGGGTCGAAGAACGTTGCGCTCTGGTCGAAGAGGCTCTTAAGGCTGCGGGCGGCGAAGTTGCTGCCCGCACCATCGTAAAGCCGTTCGGGTCACTTCTGATGCAGTTTGCCCAGGAAAACGGGTCGAGCATCATTATTCGTGGTCTGAGGGCTGTGTCTGACTTTGAATATGAATTCCAGATGGCCGGAATGAATGCCCGTCTTGCCCCAAAGGTAGAGACGGTCTTTCTGATGGCATCCGACAAACAGCAATTCGTGTCTTCGCGCTTTGTGAAGGAAATCGCCCGTCTGGGCGGTAATGTTACCGAATTTGTGCCGGCAAACGTGCTGAAGCGACTGCACGAAAAGCTGGCCGAAGAAAAGGAATAGCGCACCCATGCGTCTTATTCGTCTCGCATCTCTTTTTGTACTCGTATTAGGAATAGTGACCATGTCGAACGGTGGTATCGGCGGCGGTGCTCAGGCCCAGTCGGCCGATGCATCGCAGGATCTGGAAAACACCCTGTATCTGGATCTTGAAGCAGGTCGCGTTGTGATCAAGCTGCGTCCGGATCTGGCGCCCAAGCATGTCGAGCGTATCAAGGAACTGACTCGTGAAGGTTTCTATGATGGTCTGACTTTCCATCGTGTGATCGAAGGCTTCATGGCGCAGGGCGGTGACCCCAAAGGGGACGGTACCGGTGGTTCGGGCCAGAAACTTCCGGCGGAGTTTTCGAACGAGAATCATGTGCGCGGTACGGTTTCGATGGCACGTTCGTCCAACCCGAACAGCGCTGATTCGCAGTTCTTCATCGTCTTTGCCGATGCGCCGCATCTTGATGGACAATATACCATATGGGGGCAGGTCGTATCGGGTATGGAATATGTCGATGGCCTGAAAAAGGGGGCACCTTGGGCCAATGGCCGGGTTGCAGACCCGGACCATATTGTAAAAATGCAGGTCGCGGCTGACGCGCAATAAGCGCTTTGACCCCTATAATGCAACCGAAAGCCGTCCTTGATCAGGGCGGCTTTCGCGTTTTGGGGGCTGAAAGTGCAAAAACCGGGAAAATATGGAAAACAGGTGTTGACCGCAGCCGCCAGTCCCATTAAAACGCGCTTCACCAACGTTGAGGGCCCGTAGCTCAGTTGGTAGAGCAACTGACTTTTAATCAGTTGGCCACAGGTTCGAATCCTGTCGGGCTCACCAATAAGCCCCTGAAACCCAATCGGTTTCGGGGGCTTTTTCTTTTTCATGATTTTATTGCGATCACTGTCATACTGCTTTCCAGCCGATGCGAATGTCAATTTGGGGCGGATTTGAAACGGGCCTGTTTTTGATATTTTTTACCATTTGAATGGCTGTCATGCAGTTTGATCGAAAAAGGGGGGTTGACCCTTTGCGATCAGCACATTAAAAGGCCGCTCACCAACGTTGAGGGCCCGTAGCTCAGTTGGTAGAGCAACTGACTTTTAATCAGTTGGCCACAGGTTCGAATCCTGTCGGGCTCACCATTTCAAAACCCCCGGAACCCAGATGTTCCGGGGGTTTTGCTTTTCCGTGGTCTTTTCTGTTTTCAAAAACCGATTCCATCCGGTTTGAGCGCCTGCGACGGGCGCTGTTTTACGTGCGATGCAATGCGGCCATGCACGAAAAATGCTCGTCTTTTCGCTGTTGCGATTGCATCGCAATGTGATTTCTTGTAAGTAATGCAAATCAGTTTCAAATGCACCGGAGCAGGACGTCCGGTGCTGATCGAATTTTGGATCGGAAGAGTTACATGCCTGAACCCGTAAATCCGATGTCCGCATCGCCAGATGCGCAGACTCCGCTTGGCCTTGACGGTGTAACCACGGATGCCGCCAACGGTGCGATCACGCAAACAGAAGGTGGGGCGGTAACCCTTGATCCGCAAACCGGCTTGCTGATGGCGGATGACGCAGCTGCCATCACCGAAAGCACAATCGTTCCGGATGCCATCAGTGGCTTGCCGGTTTTTGATCTTGTGGATCGTGCCGGTGTTGTCGGTTGGGTTCTGGCCGCGCTTGCATTGGTTGGGATGCTGATATTCTTCTACAAGCTGGTCGGCTTTATCCGGCGTGGAATTTTCGCGGATGGTTTTGCCAAGGATGTCGAACGTCATCTTTCCAATGGTGATGATAAGCAGGTCGCGCAGATTCTGTCGCGCCGCCGTCATCCGGCTGCTCGCATCGGTCTGTTTGGCATGACCTTGTCCGTTGCCAACCCGGAAAACCGTGAAGCGGCGTCCGATATCATTGCTTCCCATGCACGCAAGGAAATCGATGGCCTGAACAGCGGTTTGCGGATTATGTCGGCAATTGCGGTCTTAAGCCCTCTTTTGGGGTTGCTTGGAACCGTTATGGGCATGATTGAAGCTTTCCAGAAGATGGAAGGTGCCGGAAGCCGTATTGATCCTTCTGTCCTTTCGGGCGGTATCTGGCTAGCACTTCTGACGACGGCAATCGGCCTTGTCGTCGCGATCCCGGCAACCGCGTTCCATATGTGGATGCAGGGCGTTATCGCGCGTGCTGCGGCCGTGATGGAAGATGTCTGCACCATGGTGATCAATCGTGGTGAGTTGGCTCGGAAGGGTGCGCTTCGCGCGTCAAACGTCGCTGAACTGCGCCAGGCTGCGGAATAAGCCCGAACAAGGTCGGAATACGCCTTATGCAATTGCGTGATCGAAGTCGTGGTGCTTCGCCGATGATCGGCCTGACGCCGCTGATTGATGTTGTCTTCATCCTGCTGATCTTTTTCATGCTGGCTTCCAGTTTTCTTGACTGGAAGGGGTTTGAAATGTCGGTGACTGTTATGGACGGTCAGGCACGGGCCAGCAGCGATATTCGCCCGGTAACGGTCAATGTCGATGCCAATGGTGGTTTGTCGTTGAATGGTGAAGCCGTCGCTGTTTCCAATCTTGCCGTGACTATTTTGCGTAACCATGCCGGTGCCAGTGTTCATCTGCGGCCCGTCAATGGTGCCGATTTGCAGCATCTTATTGTTGTGATGGATGCGCTGGGACGTGGCGGTGTGACTGATGTGGATCTGATCGAATGAAGCGTCGCATCCAGATCACCGATGACAGCCCGGCTCAGGAACCGATGTTGCCATTGATCAACATCGTCTTTCTTCTGCTGATTTTCTTCATGATAGCCGGAAGTCTGCAAAAGCTGGGGCCATTTGACGTGGATCCGCCCGCAAGCAGCACGGCCGAAGGCCAGCCAGAAGACACGATTGTCCTTTGGTTTGGCAAAAATGCCGAAATCGGGATTGAAGACCGGCAGGGAGACCTTGCGGATATTGCGGGGTTGCTACCGGCTGATTATGCCGGTCGTCCAGTCGAAATTCGTGCTGACCGCACCACAGAAGGTGCCAGCGTTGTTGCCCTTTTGAAACGGTTGCAGGAACTGGGCGTCGAAAAGGTGCAACTGATGACCGCGATGCAAGCAGATCAGGACCAAGACGGATAGAATATGTCGAAACGCATTGATTTCCTGATTGCGACCGGGCTGACCGGTATTGTTCTTGTCGGTGGGATCGTTCTTGCCATGCCTGAACCGCAACCTGCCGGTTGGGGCGGGGCAGGGGCCGTTCAAAGTATCAGCATCTCGCTGGGCAGCGGTCAGGCGACCCAGGGCGAGGCCGAAACACCCGAAGAAAGTGCTGATTCTGAAGACAGTAAGCAGGGTGAAAAACCCGTCGAGGAAGTCGAACCCCAACCAGAACCGGTCCCCGAGCCGGTTGTTGAGCCGGAACCCGAACCCGATCCCGAACCGATCGTTGAGCCGGAACCTGTTCCTGAGCCGGTGGTTGAGGAAGCGGTTGAACCGGAACCAGAGCCGGAACCGGAAATCAGTCCGCTTTTGGCCGATGTCATGCCGGTCCGCAGAAAGCCGGAGCCCCCCAAAGCAACACCGGAACCGGCAACGTCCCCCAAACCTGTTGAAAAGGCTGAAGCCAAACCGGTCGTGCAACCATCCGGCGGCCCCGTCGATTCAGTAAAATCAGAAGGCACGGTTGGCGAAGCAACCCAAAGCCAGGCCGCAAGTTCCGCATCGGGAAGTGGCGGAGGTGCGGCAATGAGCAGTGCGGCCTTTACCGACTATCAAGCAGCTGTGGTTCAGATGTTGATGCGTTATCGCGAATATCCGGATCGTGCCAAACGCCGCGGTATAGAGGGGCAGAACATGGTCCGGCTGGTCATCCAGCGTGACGGTACTGTTTCCTTCTTTGAAATGACCAGCCCGAGTGGTTCGTCTATTCTTGATCGTGCGACCCAGGATATGATCGAGCGGGTTAAACGTTTCCCGCCATTCCCCGAAGATATGGCGCGCACAGAGATGAACCTGACGATTCCTGTGATCTACGACTTGCGCTAGACAAAGAAGCCTGCTCCGAAAGGCTGGCTTCTTTGTTTTACGGGGCGGGCAGGTTTAATCTGAACTGTCTTCCCAGACATATTCAATCTGCTCGCGCCATGCGAATTTATCGAGATGCGAGACAATAACACCTTTCATGGCTTCAATCCCCTCGGCTTTCTCAGACTGTCCCTGAAAGCGCAGGGTGACGTCATCGGCCAGAATGATGCATGGGCCCATTGGAAAGCTCACATGGGCCTCATGGGGCGTGAAATCGACTTCCACCTTGTGGGCAAAGTGCTTGCAGAGTTGTTGCAGGTATTTACTGGCCTGCCCGGTCTGAACCGATCCTGTGGTTTTGAACATTGATTTATCGATCTCTGATGGTTTCTTGGGGGATGTTCGGGCCGGTCATGGCCGATCAAGGCCGATCCAGTAAACACCATTCAGTGCTACCGGCTGGAACCGGTCAAAGAATTCGGCGAGGGTTGCGTCTGGATCAAGATCGGCAAACTGATCGGGATGGAACCATTTCGCCATGGCCTGTAACAGCGTCACATTCATTGGCGTGTTATAGAAGTGGTGCCACGCGGAATAGACTTTGCCGTTTTTAATGGCGTCGAGCTCGGGCAAGACGGTGCGTTCCATGCTTTTGGCCAAAGACTCGCGTGATGTTTCGGCATCTGCGTAGGTTCCAAGTATGATGCGGCCGACATTCTGTTCGGCCGTCATTGTTGCCCCGCCAATTGCGGTTGCGACATAAATATCGGGCTGATCGACGAGCAGCTGTTCAACTGAAATCTGGCTGATGACGCCCGGAATCCGGTCGGCAAGAATATTTTCGCCACCGGCAAGCTCCACAAACCTTCCGATCATTTGGTTGCCCATCGCCTCGCAGCAGGTGCCATGCAGACCAACCCGGCTTTCGAGGAAGACTTTGGGTTTATGCGTTAAACCCTCCAGACCTGTTCTGACCTTCGCCAGATTGTCTTCATAGAATTTGACGAAAGCCTCTGCCTGATCTTCCTTGCCCATCAATTTGCCAAGGATACGGATGCTTTTTGGGGTGTTTCCAAATGGGTCACTGCGAAAATCGATCATGACAACCGGAATGTGAGCTGCGCCAAATTGCCTCAGGACTTCATGGCTGTCTGATCCCGGACCATGACCGCCATCAATGCCGAAAATTGCGACATCGGGTTCAACTGTAATCGCCTTTTCGACGCTGAATGTTGCCTCGCCACTGCGGCCGACCAGCGGGATGTCGTCAATCTCGGGGAATTTTGCCTGGTATTGTGCAAAGGTTGCCGGATCAAGTTTTTTGAATTCCCCCATCATACCGGCGACCCAGCGGACCGGATTTTCAGGATCAAGGATGCCAAGACTTGGCAAGAAACGCCCTTCGCCAAGGATCATATGCTTGACCGGTACTTCGACCGTGACTTCGCGACCGGAAACATCGGTCAGGGTAATGGTTTCGCCAGCATGAGCCCGAAAGGTGATCATTGAAGCGACTGCGGCCAGCGTTAAAACGCGTTTGAATGTCATTGCGGAAGTCCTGTTGAAATAGGCAAGAATTGCAGGAAAGTCAGAAACGCCGAAATGGGTGGCACGGCATGCCACCCATCGCGGATAGAGGATCTGTTGGAAGATGGTCTGATCAGAACGCCACCTTTGCTGAAACAAGGAAGGTGCGACCCGGCTCGTGATAGGGTTCAATTGCACTGCTGTCGTAGCCCGGCGTGGTCCGGGCGACATAGTCACGATCAAAAATATTCAGCGCATCGACGCGTAGGGTTACCGCATTCGACAATGTCTCTGGCGTCCATTCACCATACAGGTTGGCAACAAAGTAAGTGTCGAGCTTGGCATTGCCGTTCTTTTCGGGATCGTCGTCTGACAGGGCCAGTTCAGATGTCGAGCCGACCTGAATGCCAAGGTCATCAAACCGGTGGGCGACTTCAAAGTTTGCAATGTCACCGACGATGACGCCTTGATAGGACGCATCGTTGCTCAGCGGGACTTTGCCATTTCTTTCTACATCGGTATGGGTATAGGCAGCGCGGACAAAGCCGGGGCCGTATGTCCAGGTGACGGACAGATTGACACCACGTGTTGCAAGATCGCTGGTCGTATTTCGTGTTGTATATTCAAGCGAATGGGAACCGTTGATCTTGTTGTAGAACAGGTTTCCATCGAAATCCCATTGCGCCAACTGATAGCGTGCGCCTGCCTTGTAGTTATGCGACCGGGACGGTTTGAAACCGTCATAGGTCCAGATGCCGGTGTAGTTGTAAATCGCAGACTCACCCAGCGGCAGTCCACCAAAGCTTGTACCTAATCCGCCATAGATCATCAGGTCATCGGTCAGGTCATATTCGGTATTGGCGTTACCGCTAAGTCCGAATTCGCTGAAATCGGTTCCGTCAATGCCTTCGAACCATTGTTGATCGCCCCGCCCGCCGAACGAGACGCGCCAGCGATCGGTCAGCGAAAGGCGTGCCTGTGAAAAGACGCCGATATTGGTTGTTTCTTCGGTAAATCGCCCGGCACGTCCAGCCGGGCGTGCCGTGTCGCCGCCGCCGGTTGCTTGATCATGATAGAAATCGACGCCAGTTGTTATCCCGCCCATTCCGACGTCAAAAGTATTGGCAGCCTTACCGTTCAAGGTTTCAATTTCTGCCTCAAGGTGTGTGTTGCCGTTCAGTTTGGGAACATCAAGATGGGTTTTGCTGTAATTGAGGCTCAGTTCCGGTGCCAGAAGATCGGTTGGCTGTTCATCGACATAACTGATGCCAAGCGAGGTATCTTTGTATGAAATCCACTGCGGCGAGGCGCCGCTGGTAAGGGTTCCAAAGTTTGGCCGGGCAGGGCGCACACCTTCGTCTTCAAAATGGCTTGCAAATGCTTCAATCCGTGAACCTTCGGTGCCGGTGAAGGCTATTTTGCCAAGTCCGTTTTCGCTGCCATCTGCCGTGCCAGCAACTTCGTTGTCATCGCCGTCCTTGTAATTGCCCTGATTGCTGTTCTGGATATAGGCAAGAGCTTCGAAGCCGTCATGCTGACCGGCCAAGGTCAGCCATTCGGTAAGGCCTTTGGTATTGCTGTTATACTGGATTTTGGCAAAGCCGCCGAACGGATCATTCGGGTCGAGAATGTCACGGGCATCCTTGGTTTCGTAAGCCATTGAGCCGCCCAATGCATTTGGTCCGGCATCGGCGGGGGCGATCCCGGACTCAACCTTTACCGATTTCAGCATTCCTGGATCAATGATCGCGGTGCCTATATGATGATAGGTGGAATCAACCTGCCGGGTGCCGTCTACCTGAACGTTCAGCTTGGTGTTTTCGATGCCCTGCACATAAACCTTTTGCGCGATGGCGGTCGGGCCGCCAACCTGAACCGATGGTTCGTTCGCAAACACATCCTTGATGGTTTGCGGATTGATGCGATCAAGCTCGTCCTGCGTAACCGTTACACTCCCGGCCGTAGTTGGGCCGTTATTCTGGCTTGCTGTGACTTCGATTGGTGCCAGAACGGTTTCGTCTTTGGCTTCTTGTGCGACGGCTGCTACCGGAAGTACCGTTAGGGCGACACCGGCGAGCAGGGTTGCGCGGCACAGGCCATAAAGCGGTTGGCGGTATTTTTCGAGCAAGACCGGTCTTGATGGCTGCGACATGCTGATTTCCTTATCAAATAAATTGCCAAATGCGAATGATTTTGAATATTATTATCGCAATGGTTCGAGCAATCGGAATACCGTTTGCGAGATCGCCAATGATGTTTGCGAAAACGCAAATTTTGCTTTTGACGGGATATTCAGGCTTGGAAGGGCACCCATATGGCGTTTGATCGGCAGCATGCGCCGAAACGTTTACGGCGCAATGTGACGCGGCGGGAAACCATCACCGGTCAGCAGCTTGAAGATTTCGGAACAGCGCTACCGCGCAATGTAGCCGAGGGTATTCGACGTCGTCCGGTGATGAGCGGGCGACTGTCAAACGACAACCTTCAGTCATTTTTGAATATCCACACGACCGATACTGTCAGCATGCAGGATGCGGACGTGAAGTTTCCCGTCAAAGCCGCCGTCACGGTTGCGATTGTGTTGCGAGGGCGCGTTTGCGGGGCATTCGATGATGTTCCGTTTGATCTGGATGCACGGGATCAACCAGTGGGGTTTATTTGGGCCCTATCGCAACCGGTCATGTTGCATCGGCAACTTAAACAGGGTGACGATGTCAGCAAAGTGATGATTTCCGCGAAATTCGATTGGGTTGCCAGTCGGGTCAATCACACCGACAGCCGTCATGTCGCAATTGATGATTTTATTCATGCCGGGATCTCTGTTCGGAGGTGGCAACCGTCACGTCGTGCCATCGCACTGGCGGACCAGTTGCTCTATCCACCGACCGATGATCCGCTATTTCGTGATCTTTATGCCGAAAGCCGCGGGTTGGAAATTTTCGCCGAGGCGCTTGGGGCACTTGGTCCTAAGGTCGGGGAGGCAAGTGTCGAGCCGGATGCGCTTGCCCAGCATCAGAAGGCGCAGGAAATTCGCAACTATGTTCTGGAACATATTTTTGATGACCTGACATTGTCTGGCCTGGCGGAAAAGTGCGGGATGAGCATTGCCAGCCTGCAACGTATTTTCAAAAATGCCTATGGCACGACGGTCAAGGATTTCATCCGCGAAAGTCGCCTGATTGCAGCGCGTGATGCTATGGAAAAAGACGGCCTGACGATTGGTCAGGCCGCCTGGATGGCCGGTTATTCAAGTCCTGCCAACTTTGCAACCGCGTTCAAGCGGGTCTTTGGCATTTCGCCCTCTGAAGCACGGGGGCGTTAGGGGCTCAGGATCAATTGGGTTCGGTCAGGCGTGATACAAAGGCATTCACATCTGTCTTAAGCTGACGGGAATGCTCTTTTAAGACCTTTGAAACCTTATAAACCTCTTCTGCGACCGAACCTGTGCGATGCGCGGTGCCGCTAACTGATTCCAGATTGCTGTTCACGTTGCTGTTGGCCGATGAAACCGCCGTGATGTTGGAGCTGATTTCCGTGGTTGCCGCGGCCTGTTGTTCAACGGCGGCTGAAATGGCGGTGATGGAATCAACAATCGAACTGATCTGACCAGCAACCTCGCGGATGGCGGTCACGGCGGCGGAGGTGTTTTGCTGGACATTGTTGATCTGGGCTGTGATGTCGCCGGTGGCCTTGGCCGTTTGATTGGCAAGGTTTTTGACCTCGCTTGCGACAACCGCAAAGCCCTTGCCCGCATCACCTGCACGTGCTGCCTCGATGGTTGCGTTCAGTGCCAGAAGGTTGGTTTGGTTGGCGATCTTGTCGATCAGGTCGACGACTGTGCCGATTTCTTCGGCGGAAACATTCAGCGATGCAATAACATCCGATGTCGATTGTACGGAACTTTCAACTTCGTTTGAGACGCTTGACGCGCGTGAAATCTGGCTTGAAATTTCGCGGATCGAGCTATCGAGCTCCTCGGCAGACCCTGCCACGGTTGACGCGTTTTCCGCCGAAATCTCGGCAGCGGATTTCGCACTTTCCACCTGTTCGGTGGTTTGGCTCATGCTGCTGATCAGTGTTTCCGAGGCGCTCGACATGTCTTCTGCGGAACTTGCCAGTGCGTCGACAACCTTTGAAACGGTTGCTTCGAACTCACCCGACATTTTCGCCAGTTGGTTGCTGTATGTTTTTTGAGTTTCTTCGTAATAAACCGTTATCGCCATTTCCATATCGATCAGAATGGCATTGGTCGCGGCGGTTACAATTTGCGAAGCCGATGAGTCCTTGCGGAAATGGGCAAAAAGAATATCGCAAAGCTTGGCCATGATAAAGTTGTAGGCAGAAACATAGGCTTCCGGGGTTAGGCCGATGATTTCGTGCGCTTTACCGATCCGGCGGACATCGTCGTAGTATGCCTGGTCAAATGTACCGTCGAACAGCTTTGCCCAGTGTTTGCGCTGGGCATTTTTCAAACGCTCGATACCGGACGGATCGCCAATGATTTTGGCCAAATCGTCACGCGCCATCACTTTTCGATAAAATTCATCCAGTATCGGGGCGAGGTTTTTCTCGATTATCGGCCACGCCTTTTTAAGGTTGGCTGCCTTCTTTTCATTGAAATCAATGAATTCAAGACGGCGTTTAATTTCCTGATGCATGCGGGTCCCTCGTCGATGTCTGTCATTAAAGGTTGTTTGGCGGGGCATTACCTTAGGTTGGTTAAAGATATTATGATGTTAACTATCCTTAAGGGTAGGAATGTCGGCCGTCCGTTGGACAGATATCAAGATATACCGTTCTCTGCCAGATACTTGTTCCTTTTATCAAACGGATAGATGGGTGTTGTACAAGTATAGGATGTGTTGGATGTGACCGTGATCACGAATGTGGTCCTCGTGCGTCGTCAGGCTGATCAACTCAGTTTCGATGCACACAAAGGAAACATCATGTCCATCAATGCCAGCCAATTGCGCCTGTCCATCATTCGACCGGTTTTGCAAAACCTTGGTCTGTGGTCGCAGGCCGCTGAAAACCTGCTTATGGGGACCGCCGCCCAGGAAAGCGGGTTGGGGACCTATGTGGAACAACTTGGCGGCGGCCCGGCCCGCGGTATTTTTCAGATGGAACCGGCAACTCTGAATGATTGCTATGTCAATTTTCTGGATTACCGCGCGGATCTGAAAGCCAAGATTGATGCCTATCTTGCGCTGCAGCCTGACAAGGCCACCCAGCTTGCAACCAATAATGCCTATGCGGCTGCCATGTGCCGGGTGCGATATATGCGGGTCAGTGCCCCGTTGCCCGATGCCAACGATATTGCCGGGCTCGCGGCCTATTGGAAGCAATATTACAATACCGCCGGGGGCAAGGGCGAAACGGATGAATTCGTTGCCAATTACAATCGATATGTTGGCAATAGCTAAGCTGCCGTAGCGTCGGCGAAAAAATCCGCATCGCTATGCGCAAAAATAGTGGCATATGCGCGATCTTTTCGCCAAAATCCCCCAACGCATGCTGGTGATTGCGCAAAAAATCACCAAAGTAAAAGAGTTTAGGGGGTTACAATGAAACGTCGTCAGTTCCTTAAAGGGGCCGGTATTGGTGCCGGTGCCGCGGTTGCGGCTACGGTTGCCGCACCGGCCATCGTATCCGCGCAGGAAAGCCTGAATTGGCGGATGGTCATGCCGTGGCCCAAAGGAACGCCGGGCCTTGGCACCAATGCCGAAAAGTTCGCTGCCATGGTCAAGGAAATGTCCAATGGCCGCCTGAATATTTCGGTTTTTGGCGCCGGTGAAATCGTTCCGCCGTTTGAATGCATGGATGCGGTCGAACAGGGCGTGGTCGAAATGGCGCATGGTACCCCTTATTACTGGCAGGGCAAGAACCCGGCGCTGAACTTCTTTTCGACCATTCCGTTTGGTTTGACCGCGTGGGAGCTTTCCGCCTGGCTTCGCTTTGGCGGCGGGCAGGAGCTTTGGGAAGAAGCCTATGCCGAATTTAACGTTGTGCCGTTTTATGCCGGTAACTCGGGCATGCAGGCTGGTGGCTGGTTCAACAAGGAAATCAATTCGGTTGAGGACCTTAAGGGCCTGAAAGCCCGTTATGCCGGTCTTGGTGGCGAAGCCATGCGTCGCCTTGGTGCCAACATCACCATGTTGCCGCCGGGCGAAATCCTGCCTGCGATGCAGTCCGGTGCGATTGATGCCGCCGAATGGGTCGGTCCTTGGAATGACCTTGCATTTGGTCTCTATCAGGTTGCCAAATTCTATTATACCCCGGCATTCCATGAGCCCGGACCGGGCCTTGAAATCTTTATTTCCAAGGAAAAATTCGACGCGCTTGGCAAGGATATGCAGGCGATCATTCGTTATGCCGCGCAGGCGATTGCCGAAAATACACTGGCTGATTTTACCTTCAACAACCTGCAATCCTACCAGCCGCTGATCGACAAGGGTGTTGAAGTGCGCCAGTTCTCGGATGATGTCATTCTGGCGCTGGCCGAACAGTCGAATGCCGCGGTCCAGGAAATTGCTGCGAAGAACGACCTGAGCGGCAGGATCGCCGATAGCTATCTTGCTCTGGTCAAGAAGGCGGCGCGCTATGGCAAGGAATTCGAAGCAACCGGACTTTTGCATCGTGCGAAAGTGTGGGGATACTAAGTCCCGCGAAATCCGGAAAGCGACATGCTGGAAATTCGGGGCTGCTTTCGGGCGGCCCCGTTTTTTTGTTTTCTGGCAAAGTTCAAGCAAACTTTGCGCGATGTCATCGACGTTACGGGATGTTGGGAACTTTGAATATGACGTGTCACAGACAGCAAAAGCCGCAACTTCAATCCCTTGCAAAGTTACGAATGCTATTTTAGAAGCAGATTTGCGCAAAAAATTGCCAATATGAATTTGGGAGCCCCACAATGAAACGTCGTCAGTTCCTGACGGGTGCCAGCATGGCCGCCGGTGCCTTTGTCGCCAGCAGTGCCGCACCTTCAATTGCCAAAGCCGATGAACAGATCCACTGGCGCATGGTCATGCCATGGCCGAAGGGCACGCCGGGCCTTGGTGCCAATGGTGAAAAATTCGCCGAGCGTGTGACCAAAATGTCGGGCGGTCGTCTGAAAATTACCGTTTACGGTGCAGGCGAACTTGTTCCGGCATTCGAATGCATGGATGCGGTCGAGCAGGGCGTGGCCGAACTGGCGCATGGCACCCCTTATTACTGGGCTGGCAAGGATGCGGGTGTAAACTTCTTCTCGACCATTCCGTTCGGTCTGATGGGCTGGGAACTGTCGGGCTGGCTGCGTTTTGGCGGCGGGCAGGAACTTTGGGACGAGCTTTATACCCAGTTCAACGTCAAGCCGTTCGCGGCCGGGAATACCGGTTTGCAGGCCGGTGGCTGGTTCAACAAGGAAATCAATACCGTCGACGACATCAAGGGCATCAAGATGCGCTATGCCGGGATCGGTGGCGAAGCGATGCGCCGTCTGGGTGCCAATGTGACGATGTTGCCCGCAGCCGAAATCCTGCCGGCCATGCAGTCGGGTGCAATTGATGCCGCCGAATGGGTTGGCCCATGGAACGATTATGCGTTTGGTCTGACCCAGGTTGGCAAATATTATTACACCCCGGCATTTGCCGAGCCGGGGACGGGGATTGAAGTGTTTGTCAACAAGGACAAATTCGCGGAGTTGCCCGAGGACCTTCAGGAAATCTTTGCCGTCGCCGCGCAGGCCAATCTTGAACAGACACTGGCAGATTTCACCTTCCACAACATCCAGTCCTATCAGGCCGTCTTGGCCAAGGGGGCGGAAATCCGTCATTTCAGCGACGATGTGATTGCAGCCCTTGCCACCGAGGTCAAGGCAGCGGTCAAGGAAATCGCCGATCAGAACGAACTGAACGGCCGTATCTATGCGTCCTATATGGATTTCGTGAAAAAGGCCGCACCGTATGGCAAGGAGTTCGAAGCCACCGGGCTTCTGCAACGTGCCAATGTCTGGGCCGACGCCTGAGAACTTTCGGCCAATATGACCGGATAAGGAAAAAGCGGCATCTTCGGGTGCCGCTTTTTTTTGTGTGAATGGTGTCCGGTCCGGCAGCATTTTCAATGCACGGTCGGCGCGCCGGGGGGCAGGGGCAGGTCAAAGGTAAATTTGTCCTGGCCTTCATATTCTTCAAGCGCGATGCGTTTGACCAGTTCCGAGCCCAGTGCGAGCGAGGTTTCAATCGCCCATTTGAGCTGATTTACCGCACCTTCATTGCCCGCTGCCAAGGCCTCGGGCAGGATGCGTTCCTGGAGGAATTTGGCGACACCGGCGAAGGCACGGGCGGCACTTTCGCAATTGGCGCGTTCGACAACAAAGCGTCCGGACTGTTCGATGGCGGTGGCGATGCCGGAAAGATGGCCCATCATGACCTTTATCTCGCGGTCGTCGCTTTCGGTTTTCTTTGCCACAAAGCGCAGGATTCCTGCGTAAAAGCCGTAATCGGAAGACATGACAATCCTGATCGTTCTTGGTCTTTGGTCGGGTTTGGATTTGCGCCGTTTTAGTCCATAAGCGCGTCGTGGTATAGTCCAAACGCCAACCAACTGTTTTGGCGGCATGATCGATACGCGGAGCCATAAGCCGGATGCTTCAGGGCGGACTTATTTTCATTGTTGCCATGGCCTATATCGGGCTTCTGTTTGCGATTGCGCATTATGGCGACAAATATGCCGAAAAATGGCGGGCGTCGCGGCTGAAGCCCAGCATCTATGCGCTGTCGATGGCGGTCTATTGCACGAGCTGGACGTTTTTCGGCTCGGTCGGGACGGCGGCGACGCGCGGCTGGGCGTTTTTGCCGATCTATATCGGCCCGATCATCATGATGATTGTCGGTTTTGGTATCATGACCAAAATCGCGACCGTTTGCCGCGAACAGAACATTACCTCGATTGCTGATTTTCTTGGCTCGCGCTATGGCAAAAGCCAAAGCCTGGCCGCCCTTGTGGCGATCATTGCCGTGATTGGGGTTCTGGCCTATATCGCGCTTCAGCTTAAGGCCGTGTCGCTGTCATTTGATGTTCTAATCGGCGAGGTCGGCGAGCAGATCGTGCGCCACAGTGCGACCGATTTTTCCAAGGATACCGCGTTTTACGTCACGATCCTGATGGCGGTTTTCGCGATCCTGTTCGGGGTGCGCTATATCCATGCGTCGGAACATCATGACGGGCTGATCCTTGCGGTGGCATTCGAAAGCATGGTCAAGCTGGTCGCGCTTTTGTTCGTCGGGCTGTTTGTGGTTTACGGGCTGTTTGATGGCTTTGGCGACATGCGCATCCGGGCCGCAGCCAATCCCGATATTACCGAGATGTTCAAGCCCGATGCGTGGCTGTCATCGCATTTCTTCATCTCGACCCTGTTGGCGCTGTTTGCGATTTTCTGTCTGCCGCGCCAGTTTCATGTGACATTCGTTGAAAATGATGACAGCCGGAATTTGAAATCCGCACGCTGGCTGTTTCCAGGTTATCTGATTGCGATCAATATTTTCGTCGTGCCGATTGCGATTGCGGGCATTCTGCTGTTTGGGGGGGACCCGGCGGTCAATCCCGATACGTTTGTTCTGACGCTGCCGTTGCTGGGCGGGGAAAACTGGCTGGCGGTGTTTGCCTTTGTCGGGGGGCTTTCGGCCAGTACCGGCATGGTGATCGTATCGTGCGTCGCGGTATCGACGATGGTGTGTAACGATCTGGTCATGCCGCTTTTGCTGCGGTCGCAGAAATTGCAGGGGCGGTTCGCAGGCGATGTCAGCCAGGTTCTTCTGAAAATCCGGCGTGCGGCGATCATTGCCATCCTGTTTCTGGCCTATGGCTTTTACCGGTTCCTGTCGGAAAAATACGCGCTGGCTGATATCGGGCTTTTGTCCTTTGCCGCGGTGGCGCAGTTCGGCCCGGCAGTTCTGGCGGCGATTTACCTTAAATCGATCAACCGGACGGGCGTGCGGCTTGGCCTGATTTCAGGGTTTGTGCTGTGGAGCTATACCCTGTTGCTGCCAAGCTTTATCCAAAGCGGGCTTTTGCCGATGTCGATCCTGACGGACGGGCCGCTTGGCATCGGGATTCTGCGGCCGCAGGCGTTGCTGGGTGTGGGGATCGAGGACCATCTGACGCACGGGGTTGTCTGGTCACTTGGGGTTAATTTCGTTCTGATGTTTGTCGGATCGGCGATTGGCGTGCAAGGGGTGACCCAGCGCCGCCAGGCCCAGCTTTTTGTCGATATCTATCGCAAGGATACCAAGGCCAGAAACGATACATGGCCGGGGCGTGTGACGATTGGCGACCTTGAAGACCTTGCCGCGCGGTTCCTTGGCAAACATTGGGCAGAGCGCGCGTTTCGCACCTACCTTAGCCAGCGCGGCGATGATTGCAAACGATCCGATATTGCCGATTTTGATGCGGCGAATTTTACCGAACATCTGCTTTCAGGCGCGGTCGGTGCGGCGTCATCGCGCGTGGTGATGGCGCTTCTGCTGCCCGACAAGGCGGTATCGCGGCGCGATGCGATGGAGCTTCTGGATGAAGCGTCCGAGGCGATCAAATTCAACCGGGATCTTTTGCTCAATACGCTGGAAAACATTTCGCAAGGGGTCGGGGTGTTTGACCAGAATTTGCGTCTGGCGACATGGAACCATCGCTTTATCGATCTTTTGGGCATCACCGCAAGCGATATTCAGGTCACGATGCCGCTTGCGGAACTGGTCGATATCTGCCGCGACAATGGGGCGCGTGCGGTCGATATCGATATCCTTCTGGGCCGCAATGCCGCCCCGCAAATGCGCAGGCTTCCGCATACTTACGAGCGCAAGAGAACGGATGGCATGGTGCTTGAAATGCGGACCAACCCGATGCCCGATGGCGGGTTTGTCGCGACCATTGCCGACATTACCGCACGTGTCCGGACCGAGGAGGCGCTTCGCGAAAGCGAGCGCAATATTCGCATTTATACCGATAACATCCCGGTCATGATCGCCTATGCCGACAAAAATCAGCGGCTGCGGTTTACCAACCGCCCGTATGAGCGGATGTTTGGCATCCGCCGGATCGAGGCGCATGGCATGGCGGTGCGCGAAGCGGTGGGCGAGGAACGCTATGTCCGGCTGGAACCGATGATCCGCGCGGTGCTTGAAGGCTATCGTCAGAGTTTCGAGATCGATTTCCCCGCCCCCAAGGAAGGCTGGGGGGCGAGTGATGGCAGCGAACGGGATCAGCGCAGCGAACGCGAGGACCGCTATGCCGAGGGGACATATATCCCGCACTTTGACGAAACCGGCGAAGTGCTTGGTTATTTCTGTATCTATCACGACATTACCGAACGCAGGAATGCCGAACGGGCGCTTAAGGATGCCAACGAGGGGCTTGAGGCCCGCGTGACGGAGCGCACGCATGCGCTTGAAGAACTGAACTCGGAGCTTTCCGTCGCCAAGGAGCAGGCCGAAACGGCGAACGATACCAAAACCCGGTTCTTTGCCGCGGCCAGCCATGATTTGTTGCAGCCGCTTAATGCCGCGCGCCTGTTTACCGTAGCACTGGGGGGCAAGGAGCTTCGCGACGACATCCATGATCTGGTCAACAAGGTTGATCTGTCGCTTAAGGGGGTTGAGGAACTGCTTAACGAGCTTTTGGATATCTGCAAGCTTGATGCGGGTGCCATGCAGCCGACCATCCGTGATTTCCGGGTTTCGGATGTGCTTAATGCGCTCAAGACCGAATTCACCCCGGTGGCCGAAAAGGCCGGGCTTCGTTTTGCAGTGCATCCGCGTGATGTCTGGGTCAAAAGCGATAGCAGGCTTTTGCGCCGTATCCTGCAAAACTTTATCTCCAACGCGCTGCGTTATACCCGCCATGGCGGGGCGGTGGTCGGTTGCCGGATGCGCGGTGACAAGATCAGGATCGAGGTCTGGGATAGCGGGCCGGGCATCCCCGAGGACAAGCTTAAAATCATCTTCCGCGAATTCCATCGCCTTGAGGGGCCGGAAACCACCGATGTGAAGGGGCTTGGCCTTGGCCTTGCGATTGTCGAGCGGCTTGGCCGGTCGCTTGATCATACGGTTTCGGTGCGGTCCCGCCCGGGGCGGGGGACGGTTTTTTCGGTCGATGTGCCGATTGGCATTGTTGACGAGGCCGCAATGCCCAAACCGCGCCGCCGGATGGCAGGCGAACTAGGCGGTTTGCGCGTCCTTTGCATCGATAACGAACCCGATATCCTTGATGGCATGCGGGCCATGCTGGAAAACTGGGATTGTGTGGTGGCGACCGCACGCTCGGGCGTGGAAGCCGAGAAAATCCTGCTTGGAGATGAGGATGATAACATCGGTTTTGTCCCCGACATCATTCTGGCAGATTATCACCTCAGTTCCGGGGAAACCGGGCTTGATGTGCTGATCCGGCTGCGGGATCAACGCGGGCTTGATATTCCCGGTGTGGTGATCACGGCGGACCGCAGTACCGAGACGGCGGAACTGATCAAGGCACAGCGATTCGCGTTGCTGAACAAGCCGCTGCGCCCGGCCAAATTGCGGGCGCTTATGACGCGGGCAGTGACCCGGCAAAGTTCCGATGCGGCGGAGTAGGGGCATAGGGTTTTGAAAAACAACATCTTTTCAAGGGCTTCGGACTTTTTGCAAATTGCCTGAAAATTGTTCTTGATTTGTTCTTTTATTTGTGGCATAAAAGAAAAGTCAACGGGGGAAATGCACCCGGACCCAAAACCCGCGAAAGCGAATCACGCTTTCGCGGGTTTTTGCGTATTCGGGCCGGAAAGACAGGAGCAAGATGATGCTGGTAACGACGATGACAGGGCCGCGATTTGACAGGCCGAAAGGACGACAGCGCCAACGGATCATGACGGGAGGGTGGAAAAGTCATTACGGCGGTATTGCGTCCGGGTAATGAGCCCGTGGAGAATTTGCGGAAAATTGGTGTGAATCATGACGGGAGAGATGTGCCCTTTGGGTGAGGGCGAGCCGTTCGGAGTGAGGTGATCCGGGGTGAGGCGATGCCGGGGATCATCTGGCTTGGCGACGGGGGCGATGGCTGCGCTAGGAAATGCCGGAAGGCCAATCACCGACGGCGACAAGTGCGCCTGCCTTACATTCATCGACTGTCACTGGTGCGGGCATCCTGTGTCATCGGCAGGTGGGCCTGGTGTTTGGCTTGAAGCCGGAACCGAGAACCAGAGGCCTATGCAGTGCGTCTGGTCCGGTTCGAGGTGTTGCGTATCCAGCGGATTATGGACGTCCGGCGAGCGCCAGTTTTGCCGCGAGAAGGGCGAAGGCCCCCGCAAAGCTTTTCCCCAGCCAGTTCATGATCTTTGGTCGTTCGATGACTCGGCGGCGCAGGGTGCTGGCGAAGAAGCCGTAGACGATGAACACTGCGAAGGTGATCGCCATGAAGATCAGGCCGAGCAGGGTCATTTGGGCGGTGGTTCCGGCGGCGTTGGGGGTGACGAATTGCGGCAGGAAGGCCAGGAAGAAGAGCGAGAGTTTCGGGTTGAGCGCGTTAAGCAGGATGCCGTCGCGGATGATTTTGGCGGCGTTGACGGGATCGGATTTGGCGGTGACTTTCATCGCACCCGTGCCGCGCCACATGCCCCACGCCATGTAAAGCAGCCACGCGACGCCAAGATAGCGCAGGGTTTCAAAGGCAAGCGCACTGGTATGCAGCAGGGCCGCAAGGCCAAGGATGCTTGCGCCCATGGCGGGCAGGATGCCGAGCGTGCAGCCGAATGCCGCCCAGATGCTGGCGCGCATGCCGCGACCCAGCCCGATGGCAAGGGTATAGATCACCCCCGTGCCGGGCAGCAGGACGACAATAAGCGAGGTCAGGAGATAGTCGGGGCTGATCATGATGGCATGGTTCCGTTTTGTGGTTTGACCTGATCCGCGCAGTTAAGCGTGTTTTGATCGGGTATTCTTGAACGGAATTGCAGGCCCGGAAATGGATCAGTTTGCACGAAGTGCGCGGGCATATCGCCCCGGTGACAGGCCATAGGCGCGGATGAAATGCCGGTTCAGGTGGCTTTGATCGGCAAAGCCCGCGGTTGCGGCGACTTCGGCAAGTGCTGTACCCGTCGCGATCAGGCGGCGGGAGAGGTCAAGGCGGCGCTGGATGATATAGGCATGCGGGGTAAGCCCGGTGGCGCGGGTGAAATGGCGGACGGTCTGAAAGCGGCTGAGCCCGGCGGCATTGGCAAGATCGGCCAGCGAGAGGTTTTCGTCCGGGGCATCGTCAATCATGGCCTTGGCGCGCGCGATTTTTTGATCGGCACGGTTGGGGGCCTGATTGCGGACAGGGGCGGATTGGCCCGGTTTGATGCCGGGTACAATGATCGCGTGATGGAGCAGAAGAAACAGCATTTCTTCGCGCCGGAGGGCTGCGGTCTGGCTGTTACCCTGGGTGATGGCGTTAAAAAGGGCGGCAAAGCAATTTGCGACATCGGGGGATGTCATGACCGGGTTGGTGAATTCGTATTCGCCTGATTTGCCGTCTGTCATGTCGTGGGCGGCGTAACTGATCAGGTCCGGATCGAAATACAGCATGTTCCAGCCACGCGGGCTTTGGCCAATCGGCGTGCCGTCATGGACTTCGCGCGGATTGACCGTGATGATGTTGCCCGCCCCGGCTTCGACCATGCCACGCCCCGAAAGCGATTTTTGCGCGCCCTCAAACATGAAGCCGATGCCGAACTGTTCATGGCTGTGTCTGGCAAAGCTGTGGCGTGTCCTGGCCATAATGGCCTCGACCCCGGTGCAGTCATGAGACAGGATGAGAAACGGTTCGTTTGATGCGTCTGACATGCCAGAAGACTGGCAGTTTTTGCGTTGTTTCGCAATCGGGTTGCCATCGGGTCGAAATCAGTTGCCGTTATTGTTGTTGGGGCCGAGCATTTCGCGCAAGCCCCCCAATCCTTCGACATGTTTGGCAAAGACGCTCATGACGATCAGAAGCGGGACGGCGACAAGCACACCGATGAAGCCCCATATCCAGCCCCAGAACGCAATGGCGAGAATGATCGCGACCGAATTGATGCGCAGCCGGTTGCCGACAAGGGCCGGGGTGAGGAACTGGCCTTCAAGGGCGGTGCAGGCGAGATAGATCGCGGGTGGCAGCAGGGCCGCGGTTGTGGTCGGCATGGAAACCAGTGCGACCATACCGACAATGCCGATGCCGACAACCGCCCCCAGAAGCGGCACGAAATTCAGGATCGCCGCAACAATGCCCCATAAAACCGGATTGGGCATGCCAACAATGGCAAGGAGGCTTCCGATGATGATGCCAAGCCCGATATTGATTGCCGATATGGTCAGGAGATAACGCGAGACTTCGCGTTCGATATCGTGCGCGATGCGCAGACCCTTTCGCCGGTCGCCAAAGGTTGGCAGGGCGCGGACCATTTTTTCATAGACCATATCCCCCGACGAGAGAATGAACAGCAGCAGCACGAGCATGAGCGCAATACCGGCAACAATTTCCGGTGCGCCCCGGGCGGCCTGGCTGATCATGGTGGGTTCCTGCACGACGACCTTTTGCGTGTCGGCCTGATCATTCTGGTTGGTGGCTTCTTCGACCTGCTTTTGCACATCGCGCAGTTTTTCAAGCGGCCCGCCAAGATCGGCCAGACGCAGGCGCAACTGACGTTCGATTTTGGGGGCGTCATCGATCCATTTTGATACCGGTTCACTCAGACCATAAATCCCGGCGATCACGGATGTCGTCAGGGTCAGGACAATCGCAAGCGCGGTCAGGCTTTGCGGGATGCGATAGCGGGCCAGCGTGCGGACGACCGGGGAAAACACCAGTGCCAGCAGGAAGGCCAGTATCACCGGCAGGATCAGGCTTTGGGCGACGTAAAAACAGCCAAAGGCCAGAATGACGAAGGTGCCGATCACCGATACCGTGCGCGCCCGGCGATAGGCGCGTGCACGCGCGCTTAACATTCTTTGTTCGGCTTCATCGATTTCGGTAGGGGCATCCGCAGCACCGGTTTCAATGGCGGGGGTGTCGGATGCCTTGATCGGATCGGTCATGCAATACGCTCCGGGCGGAATTCTGCCGGGCATGATGCAGGCGGCAGGAGGGTGACCTGCCTTTAACGTCTTGTGACAGGGTGATGTTCCGCCGGGATGAATGTAAGTGGCTAGTAAAGCAAAACGGTGCCCGAATTGGACGCCGTTTTGAGCCAGACATATGTCAGAAGATCAGAAGCGCTTGATCAATGCAAAGCGGACATTGTGCGACTGGAAGTCGCCATCATAAGAAAGGTCTGAGGCAGCACCGCCTTGGCCAATGTCTCTGTCGCCGTCTACAATGGACGGGAAATAGGTCAGGACATAGTCCCCGCGAAGCGACCAGCCATTGCCGATCAGGTACCCGGCCCCGATGCTGCCCGACACGCCGAATGCCGTTTTCGTATCGGTAAATGTATGATTTGTGCCTGTACCAAAAGTATCGGTGAATTTATGTGTGGTTTTGAACCGGCTGATCGATGGACCCGCCGCGAAATAGACCTGCCATCCCCCGGTCGCATAGCCGATTTTGGGGCGGATGCTAAAGGTGAAATCCGATTCAACGGTGGTTTGGGACGTGAAGCTGTTGGCCGGAGATGTATCATACGGGGTCCGGCCATGGCTTTCTGATTCAGAAAACGGCATGAATGTCAGATCGCCTTCCACCCCGTAAATCATATTACGGTCCTGATGGTCGTATCCGAAAAGGGCAGAGCCGGTGACGTCAAAACCGTCGATCGTTTCATTGAGGATCGGGGTGAGTTGGTTTCTGTCACTGCCCAAGGCACTGTCCTGGAAATAACCGGTATACAGCACGTCGGTGTCCGGCTTTGCCGCACTATATGCGCCACCAAGTGCCAGGCCGCCATAAAAGCCCGACCAGTCTGTTTCAGCAGAGGCGTGGGAGGCAGCGGCACACAGGATGACGGCTGCGATACCGGCACACGAAATACGTGATTTTAGAGGAAAGCGCATGATTTTGTGGCTCTGTTTGCTATCGCAGTCTGTCGACCGGGCGACGAGGTGAATAATGAATGATTATTCAATAGCATAGCCAGATTCAACGCGAAATAGAAATAATTGGTCAGGAGATTGCCGCAGCGACCCGTCAGGCATCGATGGCCGGTTCCTGCAATTGCAGTTCACGGGCCATGATGACGGCCTGAATACGCTATGGACCGACAGTTTGCGCAGGATGGCGCTGCCGATCCGATCGACGGGCGCGCAAGGCAGAATGGCCCTGAGCGCCCGTGCGGCTTATGTCGGGATGGTGGAATCAGCCATAGAAGGGCGATGCCATGTCGCGGCTGGCGGCCTCGGTCACGGTGGCGTCAAAAATGCGGGTATAGAAGGCGGCATCAAGAGCCCTGGTTTCCGTCGGGAAGTAATCAAGGGCAAAGCGTTTGGCGTTGTCGATGCTGTCAAAGGCATAGAAGCCGCCGACCGTGCCGGTGTGAAGGCCGCTTAACCACGTTTTGGCCAGAAGGCCCGGCTGCTGTTTCAGGACCGGGTTGAAGGTCCGCCACGGGCCATTGTCAAACGGCAGTACGTGAAGCTGAACTTCGGTGTAAACGAAGGCGGCCGGTTTGACATCGAGTTCTGCACCGTAATGCACCGAATTCATGTCGATGCTGGCTTCCGTGGTGGCAAGCGCATCAAACACGCGGGTGGTTTGCGCCACGCCGAAATTCCGTGCTTCGGCCGGGAAATAGCCGGTGACGAACTTTTTGGCATTTTCGATGGTGTCAAAGGCGTAAATGCCGCCCGCCGAATTGTTACCAAGCCCCGATAGCCAGGTTTTGTTGAGGAAGCCCGGCTGGGTCTTGATGGTGTCATTGATGTTTTGCCATGGCACCTGATCAAAGGGGGCGGAGATTTGCAGTTCGGTATAGACGAAGGCGTTCTGTGACATCTGAGTATTTCCCGGATTTGAAGTGATGGCCGCCGCACGTGAGCGTGACGGCAGAAGGAGGCCTGCGCCCGCCATCGCGGCGGTGCTGCTGGCAAGCTTTAGAAAGTCGCGTCGCCCGAACCGGTTTTGACCGGCTTTGGCAGTGATTTCTGGACCTGTTGTCATGAGGATGATCCGTTTGGAGTTAAGAAATATAACGTTCGTTATTTAAATAACTGATCGACAAATTCGGGTCTGTCAATTAAAAATATAACGATCAATATATTTTTGAGGATCCGATGGTCAAAAACCAGACACGCAAAGAGGAAACCCGGCGCAATATCCTTGACGCGGCAAGCCGTGGATTTCGCGAGAAGGGCTTTGCCGGGGTCGGTGTTGACGGGATTTCCAAGGCGGCACAGGCGACATCGGGCGCGTTTTACGCCCATTTCGGATCAAAGGACGGGGCGTTTCTGGCAGCGCTTGAGCTTGGCCTTGACGAAGTGATTGACGGGGTTCCGCGGTTTCAGCGCGATTTTGGCGATGGCTGGACCGATGCCTTTATTGATTATTATCTGGGGCGCGATCACAGAGCCGATCTGGCATGCGGGTGCGCGATGACCAGCCTGTCGCCGGAAATGTCACGCGCCGACGCGAAAAGCCGCGCCTTGTATGACCGAAAAATGCAGACCATTGCCGGACTGGTGGCGAAAGGATTGCCGCAATTTCCCGCCGATCAGCGGCTGGCAAAGGCATGGGCGTTTCTGGGGATTTTGATCGGCGGGCTTACAGTGACGCGCGCACTTAGCGACGATGCCGCGATTGATGCGGTATCGGGCGCGGTAAAGAATGCGGCCAGTGATCTGTTGCGGACCTAGGCGCAGGGGCGCGTCAGCCCTGAAGGATGGCAGCGCGTTTTTCATCGAAGCGGGCATTTTCCGCGGCAATGTTTTTGGCAAACTTTTCATAGGCCGTGTCGGCCCTGGCCTGTAGGCTGTCGCGCCTGTCGCGTACTTCGTCGGCATTATCTGCGCGTTCGGCAAAGTTCTGAAATTCCAGTTCGGCTTTTTCCAGTTCGCCATGCAGGTCTTCAAGATGGGTGGTGATTGCCTGATCGTGCTGCGCATTTAGCGTCGCCAGTTCACGGCGAAGCGCATCGGATGGATTGGCCGGTACGGACGGTGCGTTTTGATCATTGCCGTAACCGCGTGCCAGCGGGTCAATACTGGTATTGGCGCGCACATCTTCGGCAGCCTTGCGGATGGTATTGCCGATGACGTCGCCGAGAATTTTGGCCATGGCGGCAGTGCTTTGCGGGTCCTGCTGGGCAAGGGCCGGGGCGGGGGTGGCGACGGCAAGCGAGACGGCAACCGCCACGGCAGACAGCGATAGGGATTTCTTCATCTGGTGATCTCCTGTGCTTTGCAGAGGGATCATCACGCGCAATTACGGTGATAAATTGGTGCCGGTCTGGCAGGGAAGTGACAGTTTGCGACCCGTCAGGCGTCGATGGCCGGTTCCTGCAATTGCAGTTCACGGGCCATGATGACGGCCTGTGTGCGGCTATGGACCGACAGTTTGCGCAGGATGGCGGAGACATGGGCCTTTACGGTGGCCTCTGTCACGTCAAGCTCGTAGGCGATCTGCTTGTTCAGTTTGCCTTCGGTCAGCATGTTGAGCACGCGCAATTGCTGTGGCGTCAGCTGGCCGATTTTTTCGGCAAGGCCGGTGGCCTCGTCATCAGCGGGGCCGTTTTCAATCGCGTCACGCGCCCAGTCGGGCATCCACATATCACCGTTCAGAACGGTGCGGATGGCCGTCCCGATCTGATCAACGGGGGCGGATTTCGGAACGAAGGCCGATGCGCCATATTCAATCGAACGTCTGACAACCGGCAGTTCCTGACTGGCCGAGACGATGGAAACCGGAATGTCGGGATAGGAAGCGCGCAGGGTGAACAGGCCGGTAAAGCCGTTCATGCCGGGCATGTGCAGGTCCAGCAGGACAAGGTCGATATCGCCGCTATGGGCTTCGATCTGTTCGATGGCTTCAGACAGGCTTCCGGCCTCGTACAGTGTGACGTTTTCCAATTCTGATGACAGGGCCTGTTTGAGGGCACCGCGCACAAGCGGGTGGTCGTCTGCGATCAGAATCTGGAAGCTGTCAGCCATTGGCGATTTCCCCGGAAGTCATTTCCCTTAAAAGGTCGCGATTATTCCATCCCGTTATCTTTTAACGGCGTCTCACGATAATATTAAGGTGAGGGGACGATAAACCGGGATGACATTGTTTGTCTGGTGTGGTGCGACCCTGATGCGTCCTTGCTGCGCTGGCAGAAAGGAGTGAGGGAAACCAAAGATCACTCTCGCCCCACGAAATGTGAAACTTCGGCCCCCCTCGCGCCACCACTAATGATTATGACGACTAAAATCCGGCTCGTAAACTCTGCATTTGTCGGAAAGTGAAATTTACCTTATCTGTTGGGTTAATGAACGAAATTCAGTTTTGAAGAACTGCGCCGCGCTGCAACATTGGCGATTTTATACAATCACCGGCAACGCCGCGCAGACCAAGGGAAAAAGGACTGTCTGATGTCTGATCAACCGCAAGTCATCCGCCGCGAAGATTACACCGCACCGGCCTTTCTGGTCGAGAAGGTCGAACTGGTGTTCGAGCTTGATCGGGATGTTACAAATGTGAAATCGCGGCTGTTCGTGCATGCGAATCCTGTGCGTGGGACCGGCGGCGGCGACATGGTCCATCTTGACGGCGAAGACATGAAGCTGGTTTCGGTTTCGGTTGATGATCGCAGGCTTGGTGTTGATGAATATAATGTCGATCCATCGGGGCTCAGCTTTAGCGCACCGGGCGAAACCTTTGTTGTTGATATCGAAACCCAGATATCGCCTGCGGCCAATACGCGGCTTGAAGGGCTTTATGTATCGCAAAGCGCGTTCTGCACGCAGTGCGAGGCGGAAGGATTCCGGCGCATTACCTATTTCCCGGATCGCCCGGATGTGATGGCGACCTATAAGGTCACGATCCGTGCCGACAAGGCGAACTGCCCGGTTTTGCTCTCAAACGGCAATCTGATTGATAGCGGTGATCTTGACGGCAACCGGCACTTTGCGGTGTGGGAAGATCCGTTCCCGAAGCCGAGTTACCTTTTTGCGCTGGTGGCGGGGGACTTGGCCTGTGTTGAGGACAGCTTCAAAACCATGTCGGGTCGTGATGTGGCGCTGCGGATTTTTGTTGAACATGGCAATGAAGACCGTTGCGATTATGCGATGGACAGCCTGAAACGGTCGATGAAGTGGGATGAGGAGGTTTATGGCCTCGAATACGATCTGGACCTTTTCAACATCGTCGCGGTTTCCGATTTCAATATGGGGGCGATGGAAAACAAGAGCCTGAATGTGTTTAACGCCAAATACATCCTGGCCAAGCCCGATACCGCGACCGATACGGATTATGAATTGATCGAATCGATTGTTGCGCATGAATATTTCCACAACTGGTCGGGCAACCGGGTGACGTGCCGGGACTGGTTCCAGTTGTCCCTCAAAGAAGGCCTGACGGTTTTCCGCGATCAGGAATTTTCGGCTGATCAGCGGTCCCGCCCGGTGCAGCGCATCAAGGATGTAGCCCAACTTCGTGCGCGCCAGTTCCCCGAGGATGGCGGGCCGTTGGCCCACCCCGTCCGCCCGGATAGCTATATGGAAATCAACAATTTCTATACCGCCACGGTCTATGAAAAGGGCGCGGAGTTGATCCGCATGATGCATACCCTGTTGGGGGCAGAGGGCTATCGCAAGGGGATCGACCTTTATTTCGATCGCCATGACGGGCAGGCGGTGACCTGCGATGATTTTGCCAAGGCGATGGAAGATGCCAATGATGTTGACCTGAGCCAGCTTAAAATCTGGTATTCGCAGGCGGGGACGCCGAGCCTGAGCTGGCGCGGTGAACATGATGCGGAGTCCAAGCAGTTCCGCCTGACGGTTTCCCAGAAAACCGCACCGACACCGGGGCAGCCGGACAAGGTCGCACTTCATATGCCGATTGCGATTGGCCTTCTGGGCCGGGATGGCAGGGAGCTGGTTTCGCGCACCGTGCAACTGACCGAGGCCGAACAGGAATTCGTGTTTGATAATATCGACCAGGTGCCGGTCGTGTCGTTCAACCGTGGTTTTTCCGCCCCCGTCAATGTCGCGACCGAACAGCCGCATGAGGAGCTTGTGTTCCTGATGGGGCATGACAGCGATGCGTTCAATCGCTGGGAAGCGGGGCAGAAATATGCGACCGCGCTGATGCTTTCGGCCATTGCCGAATTTGAAAAGAATGGCGGCGATGCCGACGCGGCATTGGGCGATGTGACCGAGTTTGTGGCGGCGATGCGTGCGACCCTGATCAATGACGATCTTGATAAGGCGTTTCGGGCCGATGCGCTTGTCCTGCCGGGGGAAGAATTCCTTTCGGAGCAGCGCAAACCGGCCAACCCGGACGCGATCCATCAGGTGCGCAATGCGTTGCGCAAGCGGATCGGATCGGACCTTCGGGCAGAATTTGGCAATGCCTATCACCAGAACGCGTCAAACGCGGCCTTTACCCCGGACGCGGAATCGGCCGGGCAGCGGGCGTTGCGCGCAACCGCATTGGCCTATCTGGTGGCAAGCGGCGAGGGCGAATTTGCCGATCTGGCAGCCGAGCAATATCGCAGCGCCGATAACATGACCGACCGGATGGCAGCCCTTTCGGTGCTGAACCATCTGGATCATCCGGGCCGGGCCGAAGCACTTGCCGATTTCGAGGCGCGCTTTGGCACGGATACGGTGGTGATGGATAAATGGTTTGGCCTGCAGGCGATGTCATCACGCGATGATACGCTGTCGCGCGTGAAGGACCTTATGAGCCATCCGCTCTTTACCATGCGCAACCCGAACAAGGTCAGATCGCTTATCGGGGCGTTTGCCATGGCCAATCCGCGCCATTTCCATGCGGCGGATGGCAGCGGATATGCGTTTTATACCGACCGCCTGATCGAGCTTGACGATATCAACCCGCAGGTCGCGGCACGTCTTTGCGCGCCGCTTGGCAAATGGGCGAAATATGACGAGGCGCGGGCCGACCTGATGAAGGCAGCGCTTGATCGTATCCTCGCCAAACCGGACATTTCGCGTGATCTGTATGAAATCGCATCGAAATCGCGGGCGGTATGAGGCCATGGGTCATTGCGTGAATGCCTTTCTTCATAAGGCCCATGCGCCCGATATGCATGATTTGCGATGGGGGTTGTTGCGAATGGAAAGGGATAGAATATGAATTTGGCCGCCGTTGCAGCACAGCTTTCCGACGGATGGAAGGGCCGGGTTCTTGCCGATTTTGGCTGTGTCCGGATGAAACTTTTCAAGGCAGATGCCGTCGGCCTTGCCGAGGAAATGCATTCGGATTGGGATGAAGCGATCCTGATGCTGGAGGGTGAACTGGTGCTGGAGCTTGATCAGGTGCCGATGCACCTTAAGGCTGGTGATTTTCACCTGATCCCACGCGGGGTCCGGCACAGCATTTTGCCCGGTTGCCGCGGATCGTTCATATTGCTTGATCCTGAACCGCTGGCTTAAACAGCCGACCAATGGAAAACGCGAAAGGCGGCACGCGATATGTGCCGCCTTTCTCGTCTTGGCCTGTTTGAAGCAGGCGCAGGTCAGGTCAGTTTCATCCGTTCGCTGAATTCCTTCATGCGTTCGGAAAGATTGCGCGCCATATCGGAAAGTTCGCGGCTGGCGGTGTTGAGGTCATGGGCCGAGCGGCCCGTGCTTTGGGCACCGTCATTCACGAACCGGATCATCTGGTCCATCGATCCGGCGCCTGATGCAATGCGCTGTACGTTTTCCGAAATCTCGCTGGTCGCGCGGCGCTGTTCATCCACCGAATGGGTGATGGTCGACTGGATATCGTTGACCTGATGAATAACGTCGCCCACCGTGCTGATGGAATGGGCGGCTTTCTGGACTTCCTGCTGGATTGCAGTAGTCAGATCGCCGATCTGGCCGGTCGCACTCGCGGTCTGATCGGCAAGCGATTTGACTTCGTTTGCGACAACGGCAAAGCCGCGCCCCAGTTCGCCCGCCCGTTCGGCTTCGATGGTCGCATTAAGCGACAGAAGCTTGGTGCGATGCGCGATATCGTTGATCAGATCAATGATCGATCCGATTTCCGAGCTTGCCTTTTCAAGCGATACGATATTGCGCTGGCTTTCCTCTGCCTCGGTGCGCGCCCGGTTGGTCACGTTTGCGGCCTCGGATGCCTGACGGTTGATTTCGGCAATCGAGGATGAAAGTTCCTCGACCGCGGTGGCGACGTTCTGGGTGTTGCTTGCCGCCTCGCGCGAGACGTCAAGCGCGCTGCCTGACTGATCGACCGTGTTTTCCGACTGGCTGGTCAGATCACGGGCAAGGCCAAGAAGCCCTTCGGACTGTTCGGTGACCGATTGCGCAACCCGGGCGACCTCGGCCATCATTTCGCTGACCGCGATGCGGCTTTCTTCGCGTTCGGTCACCACGTTCCAGGCCAGCATGGTGCCCACAAGGGCATTGTCCTTGTCGCGCACCGGGGCTGCCAGAAGTTCAAGGTGATCGCGTTCGGTTTTGACCACCTCGGTAAAGGGCAGGTTGGCCGGGTTGGAAAGCCGTTTCTGGAATTCCGCACCGACCTTGAGGAAATCGCCCGAAACCGAAGCCGCATCACCACCGACATAGGTTTGCGCACTGGCATTCAGATATGTCAGTTCGCCTTCAGGTGTGATCAGGGCGGTCATGGTCGGGGTGTTTTCGACCATGTTTTGCAGGATCATCGCCTGACGCACGGCTTCGCGCAGGCCGACCAGCGCCTTGCGCATTTCGCCGATTTCATCGGACCCGACCCGGGGCAGGCGGACATTGGTATCCCCGTTCGAGATCGATGTCATTGCCCCGGCAAAGGCGCGCAGATTGCGAAATACCGTGGTTCTGAGCAATATCCAGCCAGCGATCCAGCCAACCAGAAGGACGGCGACCAGAATTTCGATCGAGAGCGTTCGAAGATCGTCGGTCTGGGAATAGAAGTCGGTAATATCGCGATCAAACGTGGCGGTGGCCCAAACCCCGCCACGGTCGTTTCCAACCGAAATATCGACGGTGGCACGATGGGTGCCGCCCGCTGCTTCGGTGGGTTTTGCTTCCGCCGGGGCAGGGGCTTCGCTATCGGCCGTTGGGGCCAGGGCTTCGCCGCCTTCGCTGGCTTCCCCGTCTTCAAGGCTTTCAAACAGCACATTGCCGTCGCTGCCAAGAATGCGGAAATTACCGCCAAGCACCTTGCCGATACCTGTAAGGGTAGGCAGGGGATCGGTGATGACTTCCATAAAGCCGACAGCACGAAAACCGCCAACCGGAACGATGGTGCTGAAAACCGGTTTGCCGGTTGGGGTTGCCCACATATAGGTCACCGGTTTGCGGGCATCGGCCTTGTCGCGTGTTTTAAGGTAATCCATCACCGCCGCATCATCGGTGACACTGGCCCCCAGATTGGCATCCGAGGTTGCAAGCTGGTTGAAATCGGTGTCATAGGCGATGGTTTCGACCAGAACCAGTTCGCCCTGAACGATCTGGCTGGCATTGGAAAGGATGTTAAGTTCGGCCTTCATGCGGGCCTGATCGTTATCCTGATAGCTTTTGACCAGACTGCCAAGGCGCGACCATTCATTGACAATCGGTGTGACCTTGTCTGCGTAATCCTGTGCCACGCGTGAACGGACAAAGAAATTGACTGTGCCGCCGACCGAATTGTTCAGCGTATCAACGGCAAAGTTTCGATAGGTGTCACCGGTCCACAGCAACATCCATGTGACTGCACCCGATAAAAGCAAACCTGTTACAAGCAGGATGCGCCGTAACGTCAAGAGGCCCGTAGCGCCCCCTGCAATAGCCGTCTTCGCGGCTTTGTCTCCCGTCATTCATTACACTCCAGAGCCAGTTTTTTATGGTTCTTTTGGTGCTTCGTTCCCGGTCTACCTCTTGGGGGGTAATTGGTTTGATCCAAACAGAGCTTGGCGGCAAACACAATAGCGCTATTGCCCCAAACCCCATGTTTTTCGCGGTATACAGTATTCTATATATTCGTGACGGGCGCGAAATCCGGGCCGGGAATCCCGTGAATTTCGGATGGCTATTGAAAAAACACAAAAAAACTTGCGAACGAGTGTGATAATCGTTTGCAATTGGATTTCTGATGCTCTATGACTGTGTTTGTCAAATGCAGACGGCAACGTCGTTTGCGACGGGCCATCAGGCTGACATGGCGTACCTGATGGTCACTGTTCTTCGGGACTCTCTCTCCCCGAAGGTCGATCTCTCTCACTCGAGGGGGCTGGTATCCGGAAATTGTGCGGGACAATTCCGGGCTATATACCAGCCTCCCTTTTTTTGTCCTGCTGGCCGGTTTTGCGACATCCGTGTTTTGAAATCGCCAAAGTTTCATGACATCTGCAATCTGCATATCGGCGCGCGATTTTGGGTGCGACCGGGCCAGCGTTTTTAGCGTTTTATAAACGGCCTGTGCCCTAAAAGAAGCAGGGTAGCCTGTGGCGGGGTTCAATCGCCATGACGGATACGCGCGATATTTACAGATAATCAGTCGTAAAGGACCGGCAGAAAATGGCTGGCGAAGACGAAAACAACCGCACCGACCTGCATGCGGACCCGAAACCGGAACCGCAGAAAGACGCGCCCTTACCGGCGTTTATTTATGGCCGCAATGGTCACGGCGAGGACGGCGGGCGTCATCGACAGTCACAAAATGGGCGGATAGCAGAAATGGATCGCAAAACCTTACTGGGTCTCGCAACCGGTGCCGGCATGCTCGGTCTGGTCTTGTTCTTTGTCGGCATGCTGGTCGGCGCTGGGCTGTTCATGGACCCTGACGAACAGATGGCAGCCAACGAAAAACCGGCAGGGCAGGCCGAAATTTTGGCAACCCTGCCCGAAAGTCCGACATCAAACCCGGCACCGACAGCCGAAATGCCCGATGCCGGTACTCTGTCGGGGGCTGAAACGTCATCCTCAACCCCGGCGGCACCGGCTGCGACCGATGATCCGGTGGGGGATCTGATTGCCGAACGCAGTGCCGTGATCGAGGGCGAGGATGCGGGCAATGCCGCGGAAAACGGTGAGGCGGCCAATGAAGGTACGACCGACGGAAATGATGCCCCGGCCGCCCCGGAAATGAGCGACGCCGAAAAGGCGGCAGCCCGTGCGGAACAGGCCGATCAGGGCGCGAATGCCCCGCGCAAGCTTCAGGCACCGGAAATCAAATCATCCGATGATGCCGCAGCCAAGTCATCAGAAACCACATCCGCATCCACATCCGCATCGGCGGCACCCGCGGTCCCCGAAGCTCCGGCCGCCGCGGCGGAAAACACGACGGTTGCCAAGAAAACCGAACCGGCAGCGACGTCTGCGCCCAAAGCAACCGCGTCCGGGGCGGCCGCCCCGTTCTCGGTTCAGGTGGGGGCCTTCAAGGTGCATGAAAATGCCAGCCAGCGTGCCGAAGAATTGCGCAAGCTTGGCCTTGAGGTCGCGGTTGTCGCTCGTGGCCCCGAAGGGGATGCCACCTGGTATTATGTCCGGGTTGGCAGATTTACGACCATGAAGGAAGCGCGCGACAAGGCAAGTGCGGTCAAGAAGGACCAGAATCTTGACGGTTTCCCGGTCCGGGCCGAACCTAATGACCGCGAAGTCAACTGACACATATATATAGTGTCGATCAATATGATACCGGGGCCGGTGCAGATGCTGCATCGGCCCTTTCTGTTTTCTGATGAACGGGTTTGTTTTTGCGCCATCTTTGCGGCATTCTACTTGCCTTCACAGGGCAAAGGCTTTAGGCGGTACGCCAGAGTTTTTCGGAAAGCAAAGCCGTGACGTGCCACGCGGGCAGCTTTGCACATCAGGATGGTTGGCAGAAACATGACCACACAGAACGATTTTCCCAATCTTCATATTCTCGATCACCCGCTGATCCAGCACAAACTGACGCATATGCGCAAGGTTGATACCTCGACCAAGACCTTCCGCCAGCTGCTGAAGGAAATTGCGCTGCTGATGGGCTACGAGATCACCCGCGAATTGCCGGTCAGTTATGAGGATATCGTCACCCCGATCTGCCCGATGAAGGCACCGATGATCCAGGGCCGCAAACTGGCCGTCGTGCCGATCCTGCGGGCCGGTCTTGGCATGGCCGATGGTCTGATCGAACTGATGCCGTCCGCGCGCATCGGCCATATTGGCCTGTATCGTGATCCCGAAACCCACATGCCGGTCGAATATCTGGTGAAGCTGCCCGAGGTTGAAGGCCGGACCTTCATCCTGGTCGATCCGATGCTGGCGACCGGGAATTCGGCGGTGGCGGCAGTTGATACGCTGAACAAATATGGCGTTAAGGACGAAGACATTCGCTTCATGGCGCTGGTCGCGGCTCCCGAAGGGGTCAAGGTCTTCCATGACGCGCATCCGAATGTACCGGTCTATACCGCGGGCCTTGACGAGAAGCTGAATGAAAAGGCCTATATCGTGCCGGGCCTTGGCGATGCCGGTGACCG
>NZ_CP121124.1:7500-312500 GCF_038070535.1 Thalassospira sp. SN3W | reverse complement strand
TCCGTGAAATAGCTTTTCAAGTCGTTGTTTTACTTCATCTGACTTATATACGCGGAAATTGAAAGGGGCACGCTTTTGGCCGGGGGGGATTGGTGCTGCCATGTGAGCTTGGGCGCGTTCGAACTCGGTTTTGCCATCTTTGTTTCGGCTTTTAAGCTCTGACGGGGCAGGTGTTTTACCGCGTGACACGAAGCGCATTATATACTCTCCAGCGCGCTAACGATTTGTTGGCGTACATCTTCTTCCAGTGCATCCAATTCTTTCTTAGTTGCATCCCGTCGTTTTACTAAGAACTTGTGTATGGCAGAAGAAATTAATTGTTGCACTTTAGATGTGCCCAAAGGGAGAGCTCTGTCTACTTGGCTCTTCAGTTCAGCAAGTGTTAGTTTTTCGTCTTCCGATAATGAATCTTCGTCGTCTTGACGGGCTAATATGTCTGCTAACCTAGCAAACTCTCTCTCAACTGTGGGTGAGTCAGTTGTAAACATCTCGAATAGATCAGATGTTAAAAGTTGTTCAATGGTCATTTCTTCAAAGTTATGTAGTTTGGTACGTTCCTCAATAATAAATGGCATGATGTGGTCTGCGCTAAGATTCTGCGCGCGGTTGAAGACGACGACCTCACCGTTGTGCATACCTCTCACACAGAGTGGGTCATGGCTGGTTGCAATAATCAGGGAGTTTGGAAGAATTCTTCGTATTGCTGCCATTATTTGCATTTTCCAACGAGGATGAAGATGAGCTTCTATCTCGTCGATCAAAATTACAGCATGCTGTTCGTCTAACGGTCGAAGGTTGCGGTCGCTGCGTCCCATAAGGCCTTCCAGTATATCGCAAACCATCGCGAGAACGGATCTGTAGCCCGAGGAAGCTATTTCCAGAGGGGTTCGAATAGATGTTCCTGATTGTCCAGGTTCGACTTGGGTTACAAGAAAGCAACGATTGTTTACCCGATCAGGTTCTATTACATCAAATTCTCCATCTATAGACAGTATTTCGCGAAGAGCCCTAACGACCATAGAAAACCTCGCTTCGTTCAAGCTTAGGAGCCATTTTTCCGGGTTTGGGAGTACTACGCTAGGCTCGAAAAGTGTGCCAACGTGTCCAAGCCGCAGAGTGCGCTTCGGACTTGAGCTGTACTGCCTAAATGCGCCATAGGCAAAAACAGGTGGAGTATGAAGAACCTGAAAATCCTCATGGAAATCATTTTCCATGATTAATTTATTCTCATTACTATAATCGAATTTTAGGGTGACGGAGGAATATGCGGGTTTTCTCTCTCCGTTTGCTCCCATGAGATTGGGATCGAGGATAAAGACAGCAGCGGATTTACCAATATTAGTCCGTACCGCTTCTCCACAAAGAGCAAGTGCCACGCTTTCCAATAGTGAGCTCTTGCCGGAGGCATTCTCACCTAAAACAAGCAAAGCTGCGGCATGGGAGGGGTGTTCTCGTTCTGGGTTGGTGCTTATTGGCTCGGGAACAGTTAATTTTATACGCTCTAGTGATTTGAAGTTTTCCAATTCGATAGATGTTAATCGGGGGGGAGGGCCCGATTGTCGAGTTTTTGCTCTTACGGGTTTGAGCATTTCTGGTTGATGAATGTTTTCGATGCACTCTCTCATTGCGTTTCTTCCAATGTCAGTACGCAAAATGTTTTTTAGTTCTTGGCGGATGTTTTCTCTGGTGACTTTGATGGGGCGTCCCAGCTTCTTTGCTGTCCCAATGAGTAATCTTCGAAGTAACAAGTACCAGGTCCCACCGAACTCTAGCTGTTCGAATTCGAGAACAGACGAGTGAATGCCCCTTTCAAACTCGGAAAGCAATAAGTGCAAGTATTGATCGAAAGAGTGTGCTCGAGAGACATTTAACTCCGTTCGATCTAGGCCGAATGTCTGAATGGTTGCGAAAGCAGCCTTTGATATCGGCTGAAGCCGACCTGACAGATCAACACTAAAATGCGATATGTAGGATCTATCTTTGCATGGGTCGATCAGAAGCTTCTTGTCTTTATGCGGGTATCGCCACAAACCATAATTTTCTTCTGCAAATGATTTGAATTCCTCAACTGTTGGTAGCCTGCCCCTATCGTTGGATCTTACAGGAAAATCCCTGCCACTTCGTACAGAGCAATGATCGCAAACGGGGTAATGGTTCGTCCAATCTGTCCTTAGCCAAGCGTAGTAGAGGTGGGCAAACTTTGTTGTGGCGAGCGGGGTTGCTTGTTCGGGTGGCCGAAAAAGCTGAACGTTTAGATGGGTACGGGCTTCGCAGAACGCGCACTTTGAACGAAACAGCTTGTCCAACGCGGCTATGACTTCTTGATCAGGTTTGAAGTAACGAGATGGTGGAGAGGTTTGAGCTTGCCTCGCACTATCTTGAGATAAGAATGAAAGGAGCTCTTGGCGCTCTGTTGTTGCTGCCTTTCCTTGGAAAGCCTTTGGTGGTGGAACTTTCGTTCGGTCAAAATACTGCATAATAGACTGCCTCCATTTTTTTAAAGGGTTGTGATTTTCTGTCGACCTTGCAAGTATTAATTGATTGTTTGCTGCGCGGGGGGGCTCATTATGAAGAGACAAGTCACTATTCTTGATGCTGTTCCATCAAAACGGCTCTTTCTCTCCATTATTGCGGACTATGATCTAAACAAATCAGTTTGTGAGTTAATTGATAACGGATTTGATGTCTGGACCCGCAATGGGCGGCGAGGACCAATCTCAATTGATGTCGTGATAGACTATTTCAATCGCACCATTCGGATAGAAGATAATGCTGGCGGGCTAGCTCGCGATGAATTGAGATATATAGTCGGTCCGGGACAAACCGGTTCCCGCGAAGAAGACGAAACAATCGGAATATTTGGCGTTGGCACAAAAAGAGCCGTTGTCGCCCTAGCTGAGCAGATACGCATTACTACAAGACACCGAGACATGCAGACTTATCAAATTGAATTTGATGACGGTTGGTTGAATGATGATGATTGGTCATTGCCCCTATTTGAAGTTTCAGAAATTGAGCCCGGGACTACTAGGATAGACTTGCAAAGGCTTCGTGAGCCAATAGGAGAAGATCACGAAGAGAAGTTGCGTAAGCACTTAGCGGCAACATATGCTAAATTCATTGATCAAGCTGGAGTGACATTGAAGTTAAATGGAACTGAGATTCGCTCGAGAAACTTCAATAATTGGTCATATCCGCCCGATTACTTACCGCGGCGTTATCATGGAAAGTTGATAACTCCAAAGGGGAGCGAAGTGGAAGTTGAGGTACTTGCTGGTCTGAGCAACGAGTCTAGTCCGACCTCAGGTGAGTATGGGGTGTATTTCTATTGCAATGATAGACTTGTTGCACCAGCTATGAAGACATTTGACGTGGGGTTTTCTAAGGGACAGGCAGGTTTGCCTCACCCAAAGATTGCGCTGACCAAAGTGATTGTCAGTCTCCGTGGTGACGCTGCTGAAATGCCGTGGAATAGTAGCAAATCAGATGTGAGCACCAAGCATCACGTTTTTGTGGCGTTACACGATTGGCTTGTTACAGTTGTTAAGGATTACGCTGCTGTATCAAGGGCGTGGGAAGGTCGGTGGTCTGAGAAAGTTTTTGCCTATCCGACTGGCGATATCATTGATACTGAGATTTTAGATTTTATTTCGGCAAAGCGCTCCTTTCTGCCTGCGCCACCAAAATCGAAACCCAGAATCGCCGAGCGAGTGGCATCAAAGAATGAGAAAATAACTCGGGAAAAGCCATGGATCGCGGGCTTATATGAGGGGGTGGTGGCAGCCAAGGAGGTGGCAAAACAACCTTTTACCCAAGGTAATTGGTTCGCTTTCAACCTGCTGAACTTAACATTGATCACTGCCTTTAAGAGCTACATTGTTCATGAGCAGGATGATGAAGATAGCGAGCTTAATCTTCGTGAGCTTTTGTTAGACAGTAAGCTTGAAGGACTCAAAAGGCGGATTCCGCTTGATGACGATATATGGATAAAACTCCAGAACTTCATGTCTCGTCAGAGAGATTTGCTATACGGGCGCGCAACTCCAACAATAACCTCTATGGAGCTTAATGAAGCTCAATCTCTTGTTGATAGGGTTTTGAAAAATCTGTTTGAAATAGAGACAGAAGCGTAACAGTAAGTTAAAAGATACTGGTTGTAGGATGATTTTTTCTTTATTCTAAAAAATATAATCGTGATCTGGCGCGGTTGTAGCTTTCCCAAAAGCGGCCACCTTCTACGTTGATCAGTCTTTCTAGATTTGTTGAGACTTTCCGGGCGTAGTTTGTTTTCATTTCTTGATCAGATAGTGCTTTTACGACCGCAAGGCCTGCCACATTTCCCTGAATTTGTTGCCAGTAAATGTCTTCTTGTTGTTTGCGGAGTACTTCTTTTAGTTGTCCGGGAAGAAGACCAGAGCGATATTCAAGCAAGTTGTGTTCAAGAGTAGTTTTTACCGCTATCCATAAAGGGTGCGGCAGCGTGCGGCTGACATTCGAAACTACCTGCCCATCATCAATGTAACGCACCTTCTCAGCGGTGTTGACAAACACATCTCCGATACTGTCTTCAAAATCCCTGAAGCTACGCAAGTTGTACTTTTCCTTCAGTTCCTTCTTCCCTGCCCGAAATTCGACACGCCAGACGTGTTTGGTGGTGTCCTTGGGGGCAATGTTCCATACTTTGAACCAGAACGGCGTTTGCTTCTCTATCGCGGCCTTTCGTTTGTTGTAGATTATAACTTGTCGCCCTGGCATCTTCCCAATGGTGATGGATTCCAGTTTGCGGCCTCTGAAAACGGTACTCGGGTGATATTGTTTTTCGCTAACCGCGCCCTTTTCTCCCCAATGGCTGCTAACCTTACTATGACTATGGGCAACGACTTGATCCTGATTGAGTTCAAAGCCTTCCGGCATCAGGAAGTCCATAGCAAAGTCGGCGCGGCGGATGCTCTCTTGAAGCACAATGCAGCCCATATCGGCTGAACGCTGTTGTATGCGCTCTTTGATTTCCTGATAGCTGTGGGCGGCTAGGTTAGCGGCGCGCACCTTTACCGCAATATTCCAGCGAGAAGTATCTTCGCTGTCCATAAAGGTCCATTGTTCGCCCATGAAGCCTGTATCAAAGACAAATGCATAGCCACCCGTCATGCCGTGAGCGGGAACATGGCCGTCGACTTTTCCGGGGCCGATTTCGATGAGTTGGTCCTCACGAGTTTTGGCGGCTTCATCTTTGGCGTTGCGAAGGATTTCTAAGCTTTCGCTTTTCAGTGCGCCTTGGAAGGAAACCTCAAGCGTATCAAAGCCAGCATAAAGAAGTTCAGGCATTTTCTTGGTTCCTTTGGTTGATCTGTAATTCTAGAGGGGGGTGTTACAAGGACCCCCCTCTGGGTTTTCGGGTTTCAGATTTTTGAGGGAAAAAGAAGGCCAGCCCGTTGGGCTGGAATTGTTCGTTTGGCGCTCCGCGCAGGGGGCGCTTTAGGTTTTGGGGCCGGTATTGAAGATCGGCCTTCCAAAATAATTGCTGCGGGCTGTGGAGAGAGTGGAGCAGGGGAGTTGTTTTTCTCCACCTGCTCCTTTTGAGCCTTACGGCCCCAAAATGCCCGACGGCGCGCCCAACCCCGTCGGGCCAAAACTCGTTGATGAGCCTGCCCGCGATGATCGGTTTAGTTTTGGAAAGCTGAGGTGCTGGTAACGGCCAGTTCGTCAGCCCATGCGATCAGGTCGCGACGGCGATAACGGACGGAACGGGCGGATACCTTAATGAAAACCGGACCGCCACCGCGAACGCGCCAATTCTGAAGGGCACGTACTGTGTAGCCGAGAAACTTGGCGGCTTCGACCTCGTTGATCAGGGTGTCGTAGTAGGCGGGATTTTCGATGGTGTTCGTCTGTGCTTGTAGCATGTCATCTCCATTTGGGCTGTTTGCGTTGGAGTGACCGTGCAACAGTCTGTCGACTATTAATAAGACTATAAAACCTGAGGTGTTTTATAGTTTTTAGTCGCTGTTCTTCGCTGCGTTGAACAATGGGTTTACGTGCAATTGAATGGCTTTGTCGCCTAGCCCTCGGTCTGGGTTTTCGTCTTCAGGATAGTGGGCTTTTACCCAAGCGCGAATTGCCGGATAGCAGTGCTTGGCAGGCTTGTTGAAGTCGATTTCTCCAGCCTTGTTCAAGGCGTGAAATGCTGCAATGATGTGATCTTTCCTGCTTGGGCGACCCGCTGGACGGAAAGGTTCGCCATCACTTTGTGCTGTCGTTAAAGCTGGCGCTATTTGCTTTTCGATATGATTGCTGGGGACAAGGCGGACGTTCTCAATTTTCAGGCTTTGTGCCTCGACTAAGCTTTTGTCCCATCGAACCCAACCTCTCCAGAGGTCAGCGGGGACTTCAATCGGTGTATCATTCGCGCGCCGAGGTGTTTCAAAGCCAAATGCTTTGAGATTGCCGTTACCTATGTGCTGCAGAATCTCTCGGCGTACTTCATCAAGTAAATCGTTTTTTGGCTTTATGTCGCCGGTGACCCCCTGAAGTGAGTCCAGAAAGCCTTTCCCACTTTCAAGGTTTGCTTGCAGGCGTTCGAACATTTTGGTGTTCGAGTTTTCTGTGGCGTATTTGCGAAGGGCGCTAACTTTGTCTTGGCTGCCGAAATGAAGATGCGCACTCGCTAATGGTTTGCCCGCGTTCCAGATTTCCCACGCATCCATCGGTTGTTCGCCTTCTATACGTTCCGCTCTATGTGATCTATCTATACAGCATAATCGGATGGAGAGAGTCCAGCGCTTGCCAGCGTATTCAGTCCCTTACGGGTATTGAGTAGTTATTCCGTTACGGGTTTTGACGCGGTGTTGGTAGTTTGGCGTAAGCCCACTTCCCGTAACGTTAGGGGTGCTACCCCTACGTATATGTTACGTAAGGTAAGAGCGTTAAGGTGTCGTGGATAATGGGCCGACCGATTCAATTTCCTTGGAACTCTAATCGCAGATGTTGTTCTGCCAATGAAGGTGTTGCGGCAATACGGGAGGTGGTCCGGCTGGCCTTTGGCAAGCTTGATTAACTTGCAACTGAGAAATGGTAGAATTCTGGAAGTTGGCCCCGGCTATATCGCTATCCGTGAAGTTGGCATGATCCACGCGCGTTTGTCTAAAGTCCGCATACAGAAGGTTTGCGCCTGAGATATCTGCATTCGTTAAGTGGGAGCCTCGCCACTCTGTCATTGTGAGATTGGCATTGCTCAAATTGGCTCCGGTAACATTTGCATCGTAAAATGCTGCGTGTTCCAAATTTGCACCACTGAGGTTTACTTCCATTAGCGTGGTGCCATGAAACTTGGCGTGTTCTAGTTTGGCATTTCCTAGGTTCAATTGGTTAGGGAGTGTCAAACTTGTTATCGAGATGTATTTCATGGATGCACTTTGCTCATTCAGCAAAGTCAAAATCATCGCAATTGTTGCTGAGCCTGAGTTAAAGCCCATGGCAGAAAGTTTTGAAACTTCAGCCATTAGCATTACTCTCTGGATGGCGGTTTGGTCTGCTCGATCTTGCTGCGAGTAATAGAAGGTTATTATCCCGGTAATAATTGCTGTAGCGGCTACTAATTCAAAAGGTAACCGGACCACCGCAAAGTTTCGCCAAATCCAGTACCACTTTCGGCACAGAAACTCAGGGTATGCGAGAAACTGCATGGTATCTGGTAGTTTGTTTCGGACGTCAGAAACTCTGGGCATGTCGTTTCTATCTGAGACGCTACTTTTGTCTTGTTTTTTCAATCGCGTGCCCTTCTATGACTGCGTTCAAAATGATGCGTAGAGACAAAGTCATGCTATTTTAATCTGTAAGAGTTTGCATGCGGATTTATTCTTAGTTTTTGCTGATCATCTTCGCCAAGTGATTGGATATTTTGTTGGCGGCAGCTGTAACGGGATCATCAGCCAGATGCGCGTAGCGTGCTGTGGTTTGCACTTGGCTATGTCCTAGTAGCTTGCCGATCATTGGTAAGCTCTCTCCCATGCCAACGGCGGCAGAGGCATAGGAGTGCCGTAGATCGTGAATGCGTAAGTCATCCAGTCCTGCAGCCGCCCGTATACGACGCCATGGCTTTTGCATATCGGTGATATGAGAGTCCGGTAGCTTACCCGTAATTATGTAAGGGTTGCCGTCCACACGTTCGATATCTTCCAGCACTGAATGGACTTCATCACCAATTGGGACTTTCTTCTTTCCCGTTTTTGAGTCGGGTAGGTGCAGAGCGTTACGTTGAACGTATTCCCATTTTAGGGTTTGGATTTCACCAAGGCGACAGCCAGTCAGGATTAGAAGCCGTATCGCATTGATTGCTGATTGTGACTCCGTGCCTGCCTTCTCGAGGTCGTTCAGAGTTTGCCCAAGTCGAATCAGTTCTTCCCCGCGTAGATAGCGCTCTCGCTTTTCCTCGTTGTATTTTTTGACGTGCCGACAAGGGTTGGACCCGTCCGGGCGCAATCCCCAAACTTCTGCCTGATTGAACATCACGGATAGAACGCCAAGGGTGCGGTTTGCCTGATAGGGTTTGTCACGCAACTTGTGATGCAGGTCGGCAATGTCGGCGCGCTTTACGTCCGCGACTTTGAGGGAGCCAAAAGCCGGATAGATGAAAAGATCAAAGCTGCGGCGATATTCCTTGGCAGTGGAGGGCTTGCAGCGCGTCGGGACATAATCGCTCATAAAGCGTTCACCAAGATCTCGAACTGTTGGTGCACCCTTCTTGCGCTTATAGTCCTCTGCCGGGTTCTCGCCGCGTGCAACAGATGAGAGCAATTGCCGGGCTTCTGCCTTGGCTTCATCTGCTGTAACGGTGCCGTGGCGGCCTAGGGCCTTGCGGCGAGTTCGGCGACTGCTATCGCGATATTGGATCAGGTAGCTTTTTCGGCCCGTAGGCATAACGCGAACGCCAAAGCCGGGCAGGTCGTCATCCCATTCGAAGTAGTCTTTCTCTAGCGGTTTGAGGGCATCTACGGTGCGCTTGCTCAGGCGGGCCATACTGCTTCCTTTCCTAAATATGGAAGCATAATGGAAGCAGATGGAGGCGAAATGCAAGGTTGAATGTGAAGCTATGGCGTAGAGATGTGGGTTATAATTCCCATTTAAACAGCAATATAGCGTGAAATTGAGAAAATGGTGATAGACGGTGATATGGTTGGGAAACTAACTCATAACCTGAAGGTCAGAGGTTCAAATCCTCTCCCCGCAACCAACATTAAGAAAGCCTGCCCTCGTGGCGGGCTTTTTTAATGTCTGGTAGGTGGGAGCGGTCATTTTGAGCCTCTTGTTCAAACCAAGCAAAGCATCGCTTTGCGCCGGTTCAGCGTAGCGCAAAGCGCGTAGCTAAATCCTCTCCCCGCAACCACTTCTGTTATAAATCGCTCCTGTGCGAGATATAACAGAGCCCTAGATCAAAACTCCCCGCTGGGCTTTCGCCGAGCGGGGTGTTTGAGTTTAAAGACAATTTTTGTCAGACAGTTCTGATCCGTCTGATTGTCAGTCGCGTGACGCATGAAAACGTGCGACGAACGATGCCCCCAAAACGACCATTGCGATGCGGCTGATGTGACATAGTGTGACAAATGAAACTTCCAGATTGAGCGCCAAAGCAACCAGGCTCATTTCGGCCAAGCCGCCCGGGGAGAAGGCAAGGAAGATTCCTTCTATTGGTATGTCCAGGACATATTGCAGGGCAAAAGCCATGCAAAGCGCAACCACCAGCAAAATAAGTGTCGAGCCGGCCGAGGTCAGCAATATGCGCAGAATATAGCGTGGTGCGGTCCCGACAAAGCGGCAGCCAACAGTTGTTCCAAGCACGATCTGGGCGATCGCAATCACCGCCGAGGGAACGATGAATGCTGTTATATTCATCCAATGGAGGATGGCGCTCGCAAGCATCGGGCCGATAAGATAAGGGGCGGGCAGACGTATCAGTCGACCGAGAAGTACTCCTGCAGCTATTGCAAAAACAAACCATGCCGCATCTATTGCGATAAGATCATCAAGCGGACGATATGCTGCAGCGCGTGTACCGGTATCAATGCCGGTTACAAGTGAGAGAAGAGGCGGCAGGCTGAAAACGACCAGAAAAATCCGGGAGGAATGCATCAATGCAATGGTGCGTTCATTCCCGCCGCGTTCGGCACCAAGCAAGACCATATCAATCAATCCGCCGGGCATGGCGGAAAAGTACCCTGTTACCGGATCAAGTTTTACGATCCGCACAAGGTAAAAATAACAAAGTGTCGCCGCGATCAGTAGATAGATGGCAAGTCCGATCAATGCTGGCCACCAATGCACAATTCCCGCCACGGCATCCGGTCCAAACTGGGTGCCTAGCATGGCGCCAATGATTGCAGACATCGGCGGCCTTGCGCTTCGGGATCCCGCGATCGGTAATCGCAATATTGCCGCAAGTCCACACGCTGTCATGGAGCCAAGCATCCATGACAGCGGTAGTCCGAGCCAAGTGAAAAGACCGCCTCCTATGGTTCCGATTGCCAGCGCAAATGCAAACGCGCTGTTGCTTTGCCATAGGTTTTTCGGGCTCATGCTGCCTCGTCGTTCAAATGACAGGCCGAATAGTGATGCGGCGCAATTTCCTTTCGTTTTGGGATCTCGGTGCGGCAACGTTCCGTTGCAAAGGGACAGCGCGGATGAAAATGACATCCCGGTGGAGGATTGATCGGACTTGGCAATTCGCCCTTGATTGCTTCGAATTTCCGTTTTCCGGGTCTGATGCGTGGGACTTCAGCCAGAAGTGCCTGTGTATAAGGATGATTTGGTTTTGCGAAGACCTCTTCAACTGGGGCTTCTTCAACCACACGCCCGAGATACATGATGGCGACCCGATCTGAAATATGCTCGACAACACCAAGGTCATGGCTGACAAACAGATAGGTCAAATCAAGCTGTTCCCGAAGATCCATAAACAGGTTTAGAATTTGCGCCTGAATGGATACGTCGAGTGCGGCCACGCTTTCGTCACATACAAGAAAGTCGGGGCGTACGGCAAGTGCGCGGGCAATGTTGACCCTGGCGCGCTGTCCGCCGGAAAACTGGTGAGGCAGGCGTCGTTTCATGTCCGGATCGAAGCCTGCCTTTTGCAGGTATTCGTCAACATAGGCGGCCCGGCTGCCTTTGATCATGCCATGAATGGCTGGCGCTTCTGATACCAGCGTTTCGATATTCATGCGCGGGTTAAGCGCGGCCATCGGGTTTTGGAAAATCATTTGTGCCGCCAGATCCGCGTCACGCAATGCACGACCATTTAACTTTGATCGGTCGGTCCCTTTCCAAAGTACGGATCCTGATGACGGTTGAAGAATGTTGGCAGCAATCCGTCCGAGCGTGGATTTTCCGCAGCCGCTTTCACCAACCAGACCCAGAACCTCGCCACGGCGAATGACCAAATCGACTTCGTCAAGAGCGTGAACTACGGGTGGCGGTTTTGCCGCCCCCAGAGCAATCGATATTCTTGTGGCGATATCCGGTTTTGAACCGAAATGGCGTGAAACCTTGCGGATTTCGAGAAGGGGGGACTCGTTTTGAGGGGTATTAGGGAGGCTCATGCGAGTTTCTCCTCGAACGGATGGAAGCAGCGATGATAGTCCAGCTCATTACCAAATTGTCCCGGACGGACCCGGCAGGCGTCGGTTGCATGTTCGCAACGGGTTCGGAATGTGCATCCTTCGGGCATGCGTGAGAGGCTTGGCGTGACGCCGGGAATCTGGGCAAGGCGAGTGCCTCGGCTGTTTTCGGATGGTACTGAACGTATCAAGCCGCGGGTATATGGATGATGCGGTGCTTCAAGGACTGCGGTGATGTCACCGGATTCGACAATCCGACCGCCATACATGACGGCAACCCGGTCAGCCAGACCCGATACGATAGCCAGGTCGTGGGTGATCCAGATGACTGCAGTTCCCTGTTCTTCCGTCAATTTCTGAAACTCGGAAATGATCTGGGCCTGAATCGTTACGTCAAGTGCGGTTGTTGGTTCGTCGGCAATGATCAGATCCGGGCGATGCAAAAGGGCAATCGCAATGGCGACACGTTGTCGCATCCCGCCGGAAAATTCGTGCGGGTAGGCATCGAGACGTTCTTCGGGGCTAGGAATGCCCACCATCCCCAACGCATCGCGGGCGCGTATCCGGGCCTGCGATGGAGAGACTTTCTCGTGCGCATGGATCGCTTCGGTCATTTGTGTGCCAATCCGCAACACCGGATTTAGCGTCATCATCGGATCCTGAAACACCATGGCAATTCTGCGTCCCCGCAGGCTGCGCATCTGTTCATAGGATTGTGTGGCCAAGTCTTCGCCGTCAAAAAGAATCTGACCTGAGCTTACCTTGCCGGGCTTGTCTACCAGCCCCATGATCGAGAAGCCTGTAACGCTTTTCCCGGAGCCGCTTTCGCCCACCAATCCAAGGACTTCTCCGCGGTTTAGCTTAAAAGAGACTTCGTCAACTGCGCGCAGACCCTGATTTCCACCAATGGGAAACTCGGTGACCAGATCGCGAACATCAAGTAATGGTTTCATCGGGCATTCCTCGGATTGAGAACATCGCGCAGACGGTCACCAACAAGGTTGATGGAAACGATTGTGATCAGCAGCGCAATACCTGGGAAAAAGCTGATCCAGTACAGACCGGAAAGAAGATACTGATAGCCGTTCGAGATCAGCATTCCGAGCGAGGGTTGGGTGACGGATGCCCCAAGTCCAAGGAACGAAAGGGTTGCTTCCAGACCAATGGCGCGTGCAACCTGCATCGTTGCAATCACAATGATCGGTGCGAGACAATTTGGCAGAAGGTGACGCAGCAAAATGCGGTAGCCCGGAATCCTCAGGCAGCGCGCGGCTTCGATGAATTCCTTTTCACGCTCCACCAAGGCGGTGCCACGTGCCGTGCGTGCGTACGTTGCCCATTCGGCAATGATTATCGCAATGACGACGTTGGTTACCCCGTTCCCAAGGATGGCAAGGATCATCAGGGCCATCAGGATAGTTGGAAATGATAGCTGCAAATCCACCAGACGCATCGTCAGCGTTTCTATGCGTCCACCAGAATAGGCGGCGAGCAAACCAGCGGTCGTGCCGATAATTGCAGCGACCAGTGCGGACGCAATTCCGACAATAAGCGACGTGCGCAAGCCATACATGATACCCGACAGGATGTCGCGGCCCTGGCCGTCTGTGCCAAGGTAATACGGTACACCTGAAAAACTTTCGGAACCTGGTGCCAGACGACTGTCAAGAATGTCGAGCTGCATAAGGTCGTAGGGATTCTGCGGAGATAAAAGAGGTGCAAAAACCGCTACGAAAACAACAGTAATCAGACCAACCGTTCCGATCAACGCAGTGGGAGACGAAAGGAAGCGGATAATGGCAGGGCCTATCTTTCTGGGAGGTGGTGCATCGGCGAGCAATGCCGGGTTGTCAACGCCTGTGGTGTCGGCAAGTTTGGCATCCATCACGGATTATCCTTTTCCTTCGAGCCGGACGCGAGGGTCCAGCAGCGTATAGCAGATGTCGATAATGAAGTTCAGCGTCACAAACAGGATCACCATCATCATCAGGTAAGCGACGATCACGGGGCGATCGAGAAGATTGATGCTGTCTATGATGAGCTTGCCCATTCCCGGCCAGCCATAAATGCTTTCTGTCACGACAGAGAATGCAATTAGTGACCCGAATTCCAGACCAATGATTGTCACGACCGGGATCATCAGATTCTTGAGGATATGCACAAGAATGATCCGGGATTCACTCAGGCCCTTGGCGCGCGCGAATTTGACAAAATCCTGCATGATGACTTCCTGCACGCCGGCGCGTGTCAGGCGAAGGATGAGGGAGGTCTTGAATAGCGCCAGATTCAATGCCGGAAGAAGCAGGTGCGAAATACCGTCGGAAGTCAGGAATGACCATGGCGTGCCAAACAGCATTGCAGTTTCCCCGCGCCCATTTGAAGGCAGCCATCCGAGTTGAACTGCAAATAGCAATATAAACATCAGGCCGACCCAGAATGTCGGGAGCGAAAAGCCCAGAATTGAACCCGTCATGATAAGGCGCGACGAAATCCGTTCTGGATAAAGCCCTGCATAAAGTCCGAGAGGTAGACCAACAACAATGGCAATGACCATTGCGCAAAGTGCCAGTTCAAGCGTTGCGGGCAGTCGTTCAAGAATGACCTCCAGCGCGGGACGCTTGTAGACAAAGCTGTCGCCAAAATCTCCCTGCATCAGCCCCTTTATGAAGCTCAGATACTGGCTCCATAAAGGCTGGTCGAGACCCAGATGCTTGATGACCAGTGCTCTTTCTGCCTGGTTGAGATCCGGGTTGATAAGGATATCGACCGGATTGCCGATTACGTTGACACCAATAAAAACAATCAGCGTCATCGCGAAGATGACAAAGGCTGCCTGTATCATGCGCCGGATTAAGGAGGTGACCATATCCTAGCTCCTTTTTGGGGCTTTAATGCTGATCGCCATTCCATCACGCTGCGGATCTGCTGCACCAGCCGATTGCCCATCCTTCACCTGAATGCCGTGTAATGCTGCAAAAGCATAAGCCTGTGGAGAACGTACAACGGTATAGCCGTCATTGCGCAGGTCGCTTGCGACCGAATGTCGAGTTCTGTTGGATATGTCTATCGAATTGGAGACACCGACGATACGGGGAGCCGAGACGGCTTCATGAATATCCATTTTGAAATCGATCATGTTCATGATGCCCTGGGCGACGCTTGGGGCGATATAACTGCCGCCAGGGGCGCCAATTACAATCGACGGGCTTTCGCCATCAAAGACAATTGTTGGTGCCGCGGAACTTGCGCGACGTTTGCGCGGTGCAATCGAAGCTGCTCGGCCCGGGCGCGGGTCAAAGCGCCCCATCAATCCATTATACATGAAACCCAGCCCATCCGTGATTGCACCGGAAGGACTGCCAAGGGAATGGGTCATGGCAACAGCGTTGCCTTCTGCGTCGATAACGGAGATGTGGGTTGTGTCTCGCTGCGACAGGTCCAGGCGCTCGACATTGGCCCGTTCGCCGCGGCGAATGGATTCCGCCAGTTTTGCCGCATGCTCCTTTGACAGAAGCTGTTTGACGGGAACATGAACATATTCGGGATCGCCCATATGCATGTCCTTGTCGATTGTCATTCGCTTCATCGCCTCGAAGAGCGTGCGGATATGCTCTGTCGAACCGTGCGTCATGGCGCCAACGTCGAAGTTCTCCATAATATGGAGCAACTCGATCATCGGAAAACCGGACCCGGGGGGCGGGCTTGATGCAATCCTGTGGCCGCGATAGCTACCCCATACGGGGGCTGCTTTTGAGACGGAATATTGTGCGAGATCATCCAGACCTATCAGTCCGCCATTTCGAGCGAAATCCGATGCAATCTGTTCTGCGATTTCACCATGATAGAAAATGTCCGAGTTGCCGCTTTCGGCAATTCTGCGCAATGTCTGCCCGAGATCCGGGTTACGCAGAATGTCTCCTACACCACGTACACTGCCATCATCGTGGAAATAGATGCGCCGGCCTGTTTCGGAAAAGCGAAGCTTGTCAAGTGTGTTGACCTGCCCGTCACTGGTTTGATCCTTCGTCCAGTACCAGTGCATGTGAGGGCGGATCATAAAACCTTCTTCTGCATGGCGGATCGCAGGCTTGATCAGATCGCCCCATTCCCAGGTGCCGTAGTCACGCAATGCTGTTTCATAGCCCTTGAGTGAACCGGGAGTACAACAGGCAAGGTATCCAATCTCAGAAATATTGTCCTCGAGTATGAACCCGAACCCGTCGCGACTTTGGCCCAGCAGCTTGTTCAGCCACATATCCGGTGTGGATGCTGCGGGGGCAAGGGCATAGAATTCCAGCATTTCATGAATGCCGCGTTTGGGCATGTAAACCTGCATGGAACCAAAGCCACCAATCCCGGACATCTGTGGGTCGACGACGCCCTGAACGAAAGCACAGGCAAGGGCAGCATCAATCGCGTTCCCGCCGCGTTCGAGAACTTCTGCTCCGGCTTCTACGGCTTCGGGTTGTGGCGCGACAATTGTGGCATTGCGGCTCATGCACGTTTCTCCTTGAGGCGTTCGGCAAGAAAGGCCTTCACATGACCCAGTACTTTTAATCGGTCATGGGCAACGCCGGGAACTTCATCAAACGTTACATTAACCCCGGCGCTCTCAAACGAAGCCTTCAGGCTGCGAAGGCGTTCCGGACGGGTGTTTCCGGCATCGTTTGCGCCTTCCATCCAGTATTTCGATCCTGGCTCGTGCATGATTTCCCAGTTTTCAAGATCGACACTGCCGACAACCATTTGCACCGGTACGCGTGCAAGTGCTTCGGCGTCAAACGGTCGACCGAATTTTTCCTGAAGGTCTCGCACGCCAACCCACCAGTCGCGATCGGGATCAAGCAGCGTGACGGAACCGGGGGCACCGATACAGGCTGCCCAAAGGTTTTCGGGGCGCAAGATGGCGAAGCGATGAGTGAAATGACCGCCGCCGGAGAAGCCAAACATGGCAAAACGCGACCAGTCCTGCTGGTACTTCTCAGCCATTTCTGCGACCATCGAGAGAATGATCTCGTCATAACGGATATCGCCTTCGATCATGTATTTGTAACCTGATCGTGCACCATCGCCACGAACATTCATCGGAAAGATCGGGCACAGAATGGCGCAATCATGATACAGGCCGAATTCGGCAAATCCGTCCCGGAATTCAATGGCTGACGTGCGACCTGTGCCATGAACGGCTACCAGAAGGTCAACTTTACGACCATCGGCAGCAGCAGGCGGAACATAAAGCAGCATATGAAAACGGGGATCGGCTTTAGAGGCAAAAATAGCCGTTTCACCATAGTCATATACAGCGCGCGCGCGTGCAGCGGCACCGCTCGTTCCAAGTTCTTGCATTTTTGTCTCCGTGGGGAAATCGTCTTCGGGACATCGGGGGTGCAAGGGCACCCCCGGGGTCTCGCTTTATTCCGTTTTTGCGGAATTGTGGACTTCATAGGCCAGCGTGTATTTATCGCCACGCGGCTTGTAGCTGATATTGGATTTAGCGCCCATGACCACGTTTTCGTAGTGCATCGGAAGCAACCAGTTATCGTTGAAAACCAGTTTTGACACTTCCTTCAAAAGCGGCTCGCGTGCTGCTTCTTCCAAAGTTGATGTGGCTTCATCAAGCAAAGCATTAACTTCCGGGATATTGATACCGCTGCCGTTATAACGCCCGGTACCTTTTTCGGCATCGCGACCGGCAACGATGGCGAGAGCCGGATTAGATACTTCGCCCGTATTTACACCCCATGAACCCAGGAACAGCGAATATTCACCGTCCGAGTATTTGTTGGAATAAACCGACCACGGCAGGACTTCGACCTTGGTGTCAATGCCGATGCGCGAGAACATCTGGCCGGCTGCCTGCAGGACTTCGCTGTCATTGACATAGCGGCCAGACGGGCCGTGGATGGTCATGGCAAAGCCGTCCGGATAGCCCGCATCGGCCAGCAATTTGCGTGCGCCTTCCGGGTCATAGGCAACTTTTTCAACTTCTTCAGAATGACCGAAAAAGCCTTTGGCAACAAACTGATCTGCAACCGTTCCGTTTTTGCGCATTACGCGATCAACAATCGCATCACGATTGATCGCCATAAGAAGCGCTTTGCGAACGCGCTCGTCCTTGAACGGATTGGTGCCCAGTGCCGAGCCATCTTTCGCTGTCACGAACGGTGTCTGATCGCGAGCGACGTCCATGCCAAGATATACAAGACGGGTTGATTGTCCGCGAATGATGTGCATGCCATCACTGCTTTCTACACGATCAACGCCTTCCGCGGGCAAAGCTTCAATCAGGTCCAGGTCACCGGCAAGCAAAGATGCCAGACGACCGCCATTGTCGGGAACCATCCGGATGGTGACATGCGACCATTCTGAAGGGCCCGCAAAATAGTCGTCATTGCGGTCCAGCTCGATCCGATCCCCAGGGGTATAAGAAACAAACTTGAAGGGGCCGGTGCCTGTTGCCGCTTTTCCGTTTTCGAAATCGGCGACACTGGCATCTGCATAGTCAGAGCTGATGATGCGGATACGGCTTAGCGAGTTCAGGATCATCGGATCTGCAACAGTGGTCTCGACGATGACAGCATTTGGGCCATCTGCTGTCACTTCTGCAATATTGCGGGTGTAGGAGGCAAAGGCCTTGCTTTCCTTGTCTCGGGCACGGACCAATGAAGCCACAACGTCTTCGGAGTCAAATGTTGAACCGTCATGGAATTTGACGTCTTCACGAAGCTTGAAACGCCAGTGGGTACTGTCAAGCACCTCCCATGAGGTTGCAAGCTGCGGTTTGTTTTCGGCCGATCCGCCGCGATTGATAAGGCTGTCAAAGATATTGCGGCTTGTGGCGTTGTTGGGGGAGTTTGAATCTTCGTGTGGATCAAGCGAGGTGATGACGGCGGCCATCCCGATAGACAGGGTGGTATCTTCTTGTGCAATGGCTGGAACAGCCGAAGTTGCAAAAAGTAAAATTGCCGAGCCCGTTAAGGCACGTCGTGTCAGTGAATAAAGCACTAGGTGGCTCCCTGATTGGCTGGAGTTCGATGGGTATTTTATTTTTATTTGCGATACGTTCGAGAGCGGATCTCGTGGAGGCATGATGAGAAACGGATTTGTATTGTGTCAAATTTATTTTCTTAGTGTTTCACTCTATGATACATAAAATATAACGTTGAATTTCGAAGGGAGCTGAGCGATGGGGGATGATAATTATCATGTAGAATCAGTTAGTAAGGCGTTCGATCTTTTGATGGCCGTTGCTCGATATCCACATTCTGGTGTGACCGACCTAGCTAAAAAAACTAACTTAACAAAGTCGAGAGCATTCCGTTTGTTGCATACAATGGAACAGCGACAAGTGGTAATTCGGGATAAGGAGAACGGTTATCGGCTTGGAAATTCGATGTTGGTACTCGGAATCACGGCAAGTTCGCAAATCGATCTGGTTAAACTGGCGAACCCCATTCTGGAGGAATTATGCCAGCGGGTGAACGAGACCGTGCAGCTAAGAATACTTGATGGCAACGAAGCCCTTTGTATTGCGAAGTGCGAACCGTCCCGCGATCTGCGTGTACATGCGGTGGTTGGCCGTCGCCGTCCACTTTATGCCGGGTCGCCAAAGGCTCTCTTGGCCTTTCAATCCCGAGAAACGATTGAAAGATGTGTGCCGGCAAAACCGGAGAAATTCACAACCAACTCTTTGGGAACTCGTGGTGCTATCCTTGCCGAATTATCGAAAATTCAACAGCAGCGTTATTGCCTCAGCAGAGGCGAGGTCAGCGATCAACTGGTCTCGATCGCAGCGCCTGTATTCGCTATGGACGGATCGGCGATTGCAGCCCTGAACGTTGCGGCACCTGCGTTCCGAACGCATGATTCCGAACTTGAACATATAATCCGTCTGGTAACGTCTTCGGCAGAGCGACTGTCGGTCGGCTTGGGGTGGCAGAAGGGGCGGATTTAAGGTGAGGTTCTTGGCGGGGTGTTAAGAGGTAGATGATAACTTTACGAAAGTAGTCTTCCCAAAATGAACCCTGTTTTCGAAAAATCCTCTGTCGCGTTCAAACCGCGTTATGATTGTTGCTGGCAGGCTTTTATGAGCGGATAGGCCTTGCGGAAGTTTTGATAGGCAGCGTCGAATGCAGATCGCGAACTTTCATTCGGATCAATGGTTTCATGCACTTCCGGGATGGATATAATCCTGTCAGCAGCGGCACCGGTTGCGGCAGCGATGCCAAGCCTTGCGGCACCCAGAGCCGCACCAAATTCGCCACTTTTCGGAAGAGCCAGGGGAACGCCGAGGACGGTGGCTATCAGCTCTATCCAGTATCGGGAGGCCGACCCACCGCCAATAGCGATCAAACGATCCAGTTTAGCGTTGGTTGCGGCCAATGCCTCAAAGCTGTCTCGCAAACCAAACGCAACTCCTTCAAGCACGGCACGCGTAAGATCTTCGCGGCTCGTTTCGGTCGCCAGTCCTGTGAAGCTGCCACGGATCTCTGCATCGTTGTGCGGCGTTCTTTCCCCCGCCAGATAAGGGAGATAGCGGACAGTGCCGGGTTTTTTCAGGTTGCCATCAAGCTTTGAAGTTAGCTCTGTCGGGTTTTGACCGGTGATGCGTGCAAGCCAGTTCAGACTGTCTGTTGCCGAGAGCATAACGCCCATCTGGTACCATCGTCCCGGGATGGCATGACAGAATGTATGCAACGCGGTTTCTGGTGCCGGATGATAGCCGTCGCGTGCTGATAGCAACACACCAGATGTGCCAAGCGAGACAAATCCCTGTCCTTCATTCTGCGCGCCAATACCACAGGCCGCTGCTGCATTATCACCCGCACCACCGGCAACTGAAACCGGCCCACCAAGACCCCATTTGTCCAAAAGAGCGGGACGCAGGCGACCGGCTTCGTCCGTGCCTTCGACAAGGCGGGGCATCTGATCTTGGCGCATGTTTGCGGCAGACAGCAACGTGTTCGACCATGTCCGATTACCCACATCAAGCCATGAGGTGCCCGCGCTATCCGACATGTCCGCAACATATTCCCCGGTCAGGTAATAGTTAAGATAAGCGGCGGGCAGAAGAACCTTTGCGGTTTTTGTAAAAATATCGGGTTCGTTTTCCCGTACCCATTCAAGTTTCGGCGCGGTAAACCCCGGAAAGACGATATTGCCCGAAATGGCACGAAACGGTTCTTTGGCATCAAGGCGCGCGGCCTGCGTATGAGAGCGCGTGTCATTCCACAGAATACAGGGGCGCAAGATCCGTCCGCTGTTATCCAGAAGTGTCGCTCCATGCATATGGCCGGCTACGCCAATACCCCGCAGCGCGGCAAACTGCGGATAATTATCACGCAGCTCGGCAATGGAATCTTCCAGTGCCGCAATCCAGTCCGAAGGATTTTGCTCAGACCAGCCCGGGTGCGGATGGCTGGCGTCATAGCTGCGTTCCGCTGAGCCTATCGGCACACCACCGTCGTCAATCAGCAGTAGGCGGATACCCGAGGTTCCCAGATCAATTCCAAGAAAAGTCATCCCAAAGCCTTCTGTGGAAATTCAAGCTGCCATATCTTGAGCGATGGCATGCGAATGTGTTGATGTTACGCAGGCTTGTGCAGAATTGCATCTCCAACGTCCAGAAGGCATTCAAAGATTTCTGACGCACCAGCGGATTTAAGCAGTTGGGTTTGATGTGAGCGAATATCATGTAAATGCGTTCCACCTACAAAACCTATAGCTCTCATCCCGGCTGAGATAGCTCCTTTTACGCCATGCGGAGAGTCTTCAATAACAACACAATCTTTGGGATCGGTTGCAATGCCCTCTGCGGCAAGCAGGAATAAGTCAGGCGCGGGTTTGCCATTGACGACCTGCTCGGCACTGTATGCGGTGCCCGGGAAATGCGCGGCAAGACCCGATATTTCAAGAGTTGCCGCCATTCGTCGCAGGGAGCTGCCGGTTGCAAGTGCCGTTTTCATCCCCGCATTGGAAAGCCGATCCAACAACCTTTCCGCATTCTTGATCTGTTGGAGGCGCGTTTGATATTCCTTGAGAAGGCGCGTTTCGACCCGGTCGATAAAATCGTCCGGGCAGGCCTGGCCGAGACGTTCGGAGACATGTCTGCAAATGTCTTGGATCGAAACCCCGAGAAACCGGTCACGGATATCATTAACCGTAATGCCATCAATTCCGAGGCGGTGCATTTCGGTTGCCAAGACCTCAAGTGACAAGGGTTCGCTGTCGACCAGACAACCGTCAAGGTCGAAAATTACTGCGGCAGGTGAATTCATCGGGCTCCCCTATATCCGCAGTTCGGTATCGCGGTCGAACAGATGCACGTTGACCGGATCAATCACATAATGAAGTTCAGAACCGGGGCGTGCAGAGATACGCTGTTTGACCAGGGCGTCAATGAGGTCACCGTTTGATTTCGCAACGATCTGGGTTTCAGAACCTGTTGGTTCAACGACCACGACATTCATTGCAATCCCCTCATCGCCAATGTCGATATGTTCAGGGCGAATGCCGTAGGTCACTGATTTGCCCGTTGGTGTTGTGGTCGGTGGTATCGGCAGGATCAGGCCGTTATCGGATTCAAAGTGCTTCGTGCCATCGCGTTCTCCTATCTTGCCATGAACGAAATTCATCGAAGGTGAGCCGATGAAGCCAGCAACAAAAACGTTTATCGGATTGTCATACAGATCCAGCGGGGAACCAATCTGCTCAACCCGGCCATCACGCATGACGACGATTTTGTCCGCCATGGTCATTGCTTCGATCTGATCATGGGTGACGTAGACAATCGTTGTGCCAAGACGCTGATGCAGTTCCTTGATCTCAACGCGCATGGTCACGCGCAGTTTGGCATCCAGGTTTGAAAGCGGCTCGTCAAACAAGAAGACTTGCGGATCTCGTACGATGGCGCGGCCCATGGCGACACGCTGGCGCTGGCCGCCGGAAAGCTGCTTGGGATAGCGGTCAAGAAGATGGGCAAGATCGAGAATTTCGGCGGCGTCGGTAACCTTTTGCTTTATCTCGCTTTCCGGTCGTTTTGCCATCTTGAGCGGGAAGCCGATATTTTCATACACCGTTTTGTGGGGATAAAGTGCATAGCTTTGGAACACCATTGCAATATCGCGTTCTTTCGGCAGAACATCATTCACGATCCGTCCGCCAATCGAGATGGTGCCTTCGCTGATTTCCTCTAGCCCGGCAAGCATGCGCAACAGTGTTGATTTGCCACAACCAGACGGCCCCACCAGGACGACAAACTCGCCATCCTTGATGTCGACATTCACCCCGTGCATGACCTGAACATTGGCGTAGCGCTTGATTACGTTTTCTATTTTTACGTCGGCCATAAGGCTTCTCCCTATTGCGGCAATTCGATCTGTAATTTGACATCCGCCGGTGGGGCGGATGCTGCGATCTCGAATGCGCGCACGCTGTCTTCGAATGCGAATGTTCTGGTGATTAGGGGTTTTACGTCGATTGCGCTGGAACTCAGCATGGCAACACAACGCGGAAAGACATGGGCATAACGGAAAATATTCTCGATCCGGGCTTCCCGGATCATCGCTGCCCCTGCGTCATAGCTGATCGGATCAGGCTGACCGCCAATCATGACGACACACCCACCTGGGCAAAGGGGTTCAAAAACCCCGGCGGCAGCCTTGGGCGAGCCGGTGGCTTCAAACACGATATCGGCCCCCCAGCCATCGGTGTCGCGTTTGATCACCTCGGGGATGTTTTGGGATTTGACATCAATTGGGATGATCGCGGCACTTAGGGATGCTGCTATTTCAAGCTTTTTTTCGGCAAGGTCGGCGACATACACCCGGGCACAGCCACCGGCCAATGCCGACAATGCGGTGACCAGTCCGATGGGGCCAGCCCCTATGACCACTGCGATATCGCCCGGTTTGATCCGGGCTTTGGTGGCGGCGTGGACACCCACTGCAAGCGGTTCGACCATGGCGGCCTCGGCAAAGGATACATTGTCGGGAAGCTTGAAGGTAAAGGCTTCGGGGTGCACACAGGTCGGGCGCAAAATCCCGTGTACCGGCGGGGTTGCCCAAAAGCGTACGGCCGGATCAACATTATACATGCCAAGGCGGGTTGCCTTGCTGTTGGGGTCGGGGATGCCCGGCTCCATACAGACCCGGTCACCAACGGACAGCGTTGTGACATCGCATCCGGTTTCGATCACGGTGCCGGATGCTTCGTGCCCCAGGATCATTGGCGCAGTGACCACAAATGGACCAATCCGGCCATGGGTGTAGTAATGTACATCCGATCCGCAAATGCCGACGGTATGCATCTTGATGCGCACGTCGCGTGGGCCAAGGACTTCTTCCTCGCGGTCAATGGCAGGAAAATCGCGCAGGGTGATGTCGTCTTTTTTTTCCAGAACCAACGATTTCATGGCGTTATCCTTTCCTGACGATAAAGACAGCAAGAGCAAGGGCAATGGCATTCGAAATCCAGATGGACAGCCCCATTGGCTCCAGAAAGCGGAACCAGAACAGGGACAATGCCACCCAGATCACGACCGAGATAAAGCATCGGTCAAAGGCATTGGTTTCGATTGGCAGAAAGCCCTGCCGTTCTTCCGGGGCCTTGGTTTTTTCGGTGTCGTCTTCAGTCAGCGAGGCTGTATCAAGCTGTGTCGTATTGTGTCTGGTCATGGTGTTATCCTTTCACCGCGCCAAAGGTCAGACCGGCGACAATGTGTTTTTGAACCAGACCGAACACGATCAGGGCAGGGATCAGGGTGAAGACTGAAATCGTGGCCATGATTCCCCACTCGGTCCCGGTCGTCGTGACATATTCCGAGAGGCCGGTGGTCAGGGTACGGGCATCGAAATTGGTAAGTGTTGCTGCCAGCAGATACTCGTTCCAGGCAAACACCCAGGTCAGGATCAGGGTCACGGCAAGCCCGGGCCGACAAAGCGGAAAAACGATTTCGGTAATAACTTTCCATGGGCTTGCACCATCGACATAGGCGGCTTCATCCAGTTCACGCGGGATGGCGTCAATCGTCGGGCGCAGGGTCCAGATCGCAAACGGCAGGTTAAAGGTGCAATAGACCAGAATCATGCCAATCCGGGTATCGAGCAGCGTGAAATCGCCAACCCGGTAAACCTGCGTCATCAACAGGAAAAGCGGCAACAGGAACACTGCGGGCGGTGCCATACGGTTGGTGATCGTCCAGAAAAAGATGGATTCCTTGCCGCGGAGATTGAAACGCGATAGCGCATAGCAGGTAAAGAAACCAAGCACTGTGCACAGCACGGCATTCCCGGTCGAAATCACCAGTGAATTGACCATGTAGCTTCGGATCAACCGATTGCCGAGAACCTCGACATAGTTCCCCCAATAGGGATTGCTAACCAGAATGTCCGGTGTGCTGAAAAGCTGAACCGCGGGTTTGACCGAAATGACAAACAGCCAATAGATCGGAAACAGGGTCAGAAGGCTGATCAATATCCAGAAAAGCGTTGTCAGCAGCGGATTGCGCTTTTTCATCGTCTTATCCCTTCCGGTTCTTGCGCGGTGCGAGCATGCTGACATAGAGCAGCCAGCAAACCACGATGGTCAGATACAGCACGATCACCGAAATGGTAGAGCCATAGCCGTAATTGGTCTTGGGGAAGACTTCCTTGAAGATATGCACGCCAAGGAAACGGGTGGACGATCCCGGGCCACCCCCGGTTAGCATCCAGACTTCATCGACCGTGCGCAGGGCATCCATCAGGCGAATGAAAACGGTTGCGACCAGAGCCGGTGTGATCATCGGAAGGGTGATGTGCCAGAATGTCTGAGCTTTGTTCGCCCCGTCGATCTGGGCCTGTTCAAACGGATCGCGTGGCAGCGACACCAGTGCCGCGATCAGGGTCAGGGTGACAAGCGGCGTCCAGTGCCAGATATCCATGATGACGATGGTCAGGAAAGCCGCGGGGGCGGATGTCCCGATATTCATCGTGATCCCGAACCATTCATCCAGATAATGGGGGATGATCCCGATGGATGGTGTGGTCATCAGCTTCCAGACCGACCCGACAATGATCGGTGCCATAATCAGTGGCAGTGTATGGATCGTGCGAAAGATCGATTTCCCGGGAAATTCCCGCATAAAGGCCTGGGCCAGCAAATAACCGATCACCAGTTCGGAGAGAACGGCAAAGATGACAAAGGCAACTGTCACGCCCAGCGAATTCAGGAATGCGCTGTCAAAGACGATGCGCCGGAAATTCTCCGCGCCGTTGAAAATCATTTCGGGGGATGCCGCAAATGGATTCCATTGATGGAACGAGACGAAAACGACATACAGGAACGGCAAAACGCCAAAGAAAAACAGGATCACCAGCGTAGGGGCCAGGAGGATCCAACCAAGCTTGTTGGATTGCATCGTCAACTCCCTGGAAAAAGATGCAGTGTGGCGGTCACGCCGCCAAAGCGGGGATCATGCCGGGATCTGGTCGCTGCCCATGGGGCAGCGACCATGAAAGGTAAGTTGGGAAAAGGCCTTACTTGCGATAGCCAAGATCGGTCAGCTCGGCCTCGGCCTTTGCTGCCATCTGATCAAGTCCCTCGTCCGGGCCAAGGTCGCCCGTCAGGATTTGATACAGGATCGGTGCAGTAGCTTCGCGAACCTGTGCATGGAACGGATATGCCGGGGCGCCGGCAAACAGATATCCCTTGTCGCGCAGCAGGTCATAATATCCGCCAAGTTCTTTGTTCATGGCCTGGACTTTGGGATCATCATAGGTCGATTTGTTGGTCACACGTGGTGCGGCAACAGCCCAGTCCGGCTGAACTTCGTCCTGACCGATATATTGCAGGAACAGCATCGCGGCTTTCTGGTTTTTTGACGTTGCTGGAATGCCAAAGGCACCCCCATCGTAATAACCGATATAACCTGTGCCGCCTTCGACTTCCTCAAGGATGCCGTCTTCCATCGGGGGCAGGGCAACACCCACTTTTCCAACCACAAGCGATTTGGATTCATCGGCTGCGATCCAGCCGGCGTTTTCACCATAGACCAGACCTTGGGCAACACGACCCGCACCAAATGTGGTGCCGACTTCCGTCCAGGTCGAAGCATTGCTTTCAGGCGGGGCAATGTCGCGCATGCTCAGCCACCACTTCATGGCTTCCTTGGCTTCGGGGCTGTTCATCGAACCCCCATTGGCAACGGATGCGGCATAGTTGTTGTCCGCATCAATGCCCCAGTTATAGACGCCATAAGTCGGGGCAATGGTTTCAAAGAACTCGTACCAGGATGCCGGATGGCCGGTATGGGCCTGTGCGGTGGTGCCCCACAGATCCAGATCGTGATCTTCGCCCCACTTGGTGAAGAAGCGGGCGATCTCGCCATATTCTTCATGCGTGGTGGCCGGTTTCAGTTCGTGGCCGGTTTCTGCCTTGAAGGCTTCCTTGATTTCCGGATCGTTGAACAGGTCGGTACGATAGAGATAGATCTTGATGAAAGCTTCCATAGGGACGCCATACAGGTGACCGTTTTCACCACGGAAGTAATCGGCAAAGGTGGTGAAGTTGTTCTCGCTGTAAGTCGGTGCCTTAAGGGACGGATTGTCGGCCAGAAGTTTGGTCGTGTCTGTCAGGAAGTCGCGCGCCAGATAGGAATAGACAATGTCCTGTTCGATAAAGACCATGTCATAGATGCCGGTTCCAGCTTCCATGTCCTTGATGGCCTTGTCATACATCTGATCCCAGGACGTGGTCTCGATATCAACGCGGATACCGGTCAGTTCTTCGAATTGTGGGGCGAGGACTTCGCGAATGTAATTGGATGGCGGTGTGGATTCCGTCACGCCATGCAGTGTGACATCCTGATAGGGGGCGGCTGCTTCTTTCCAGAATGCATCATCAGCATAAGCAGTGCTTGAGGCGACAGCCATGGCGAAGGCTGAGACGCCCACTTTGAGTGCAAAATTCATTGGATATTCCTCCCGTTGGTTGATGGGGTATCGCATTTGGCAGTCTTGCGCTGCATTGGATTTGCGATTCCGGTCGCCGGAAGAATGCATATGTAATATATTTGATGCAAGTGAAAATTTTCATTTGTAATTTTTGAATTACATTTGTTAGTTTGCGTGACATGACAATTGCACAGGGCCAATGTGCAGGGCGACAAGAGGAAATAATTCATGCCAAGAGAACCACTTGAGGATAGCGAAGGTTTCGTGACCGAGGTCTGTTGGTGCTATTACGTGAACGGCCAGACACAGGCGGAAGTCGCGCGTGATATGGGGGTAACCCGCCTGCGTGTTAATCAGGCCATTCAGAAAGCAAAGTCGCTGGGGTTGGTGAAAATCCAGATCGAGTCGCCTTTTGTAACCCGGCTTGAAGCGCAAAAACGTTTGGAACAGGCAGGAGTTGGCAAAGCGCTGGTCGTGCCGGTAGATCATAACAATTATGACTATCACGCCCCTGTTGGCGCGGCACTTGCCCACTATCTGACAACCACGCTCAAGACTGAGCCGTGGAAAAGGATCGGGGTTTCCTGGGGGGTAACATTGCAGCGCGCGATGGAGCGTTTGCCGTTTCATTCCCTGCCGGATCTGGAAATTCTTGCCCTGATGGGCGGGACGGCGGCCGGATCATCCTTTAATGCCTTTAGCATTGCTTCGGGCTTTGCCGAGCGGTTTGACGCCAACTATTCACATTTGGTCGCGCCGATCTATTTGCCCGATGATGTCGATAAAGACGTCTTCTTAAGCCAGGAAATCTATGCCTCTCATATCGAGCGGTGCCTTTCTGCTGATGCAGCCCTTCTGGTCGTGGGGGATGTGTCCGATCTTTCATTTATGGTGAAATATGGTTTGCCAGGGGATCTGACCATGCAGGAATTGCGCGACGCGGGTGCGGTCGGGGATGTTCTGGGCCGTTTTCTAGATGCTGATGGGAACGAGATTGACCATCCGCTAAACGAGCGAACGGTCGGGGTCGACCTGAACGCGCTAGCAGATATTCCCAACAAGATCCTGACGGCGGCCGGCAAACACAAGGTCCCAATCATTCATGCAGCGATCAAGCGCGGGTTGGTGGACACACTTGTTACAGATGATCTGACCGCAGATATTCTGCTGGAACGCATGACTTAATCAGTAACTCAGTGCATCGCAAAACGAGAAAAGCAGCGGCAAACAATAAGCCGGCCATGGTGCAAATTGCGTAATCATTATCAGGGAAAACGTCGCTTCATGACCGATACATTCAATGGAAAAACAGTCGTGATCACAGGGGCTGGCAAAGGCATCGGTCGTGCCTGCGCCCATCTTCTGGTTGAACGCGGTGCCTCCGTCATCGCCATGGCCAGAACACAAGGTGATCTTGATGCGCTGAGCGCCCAGATCGGGGCGCGCACGATTCAGGTGGATTTGTCCGACAGTAGGGCGGCACGCAATGCCATGCAGACCGCAGGAACGGCAGATTTTCTGATCAATTGTGCCGGGACCAATGTCCTTGAAAGTGTGCTTGAGATGACCGATGCGGGGTATGAAACCGTGATGGGCATCAACCTGCGGGCGGCCTTGATTTGTGCGCAGGAATTTGCACGTGCCCGGGTGAGAGCAGGTGGTGGTGGGGCGATTGTTAATGTGACATCCATCGCCGGGCATCGCGGGTTTGAGGAGCATATGTGCTATGCCGCCTCCAAGGCCGGACTGGAAGGCGCGACCCGCGTCATGGCCAAGGAGCTTGGACCGTGCGGTATTCGGGTCAATGCCATTGCCCCCACTATTACCATGACCGAACTTGCCGCGACGACCTGGTCGGATCCGGCCAAAGCCGATCCGATGATGGTTCGTCACCCCCAAGGGCGCTTTGCCGAGGTAGATGACGTTGCCCGTTCGATCATCATGTTGTTGAGCGGCGATGCGTCCTTCGTCAGTGGGGCTGTCTTGCCTGTGGATGGCGGTTTTCTGGCTGTATGATCTCAATCATTTTTATCGGAGACGAATTATGGCTCAATCTCTTCAGGGCAAAGTTGCTGTTGTCACTGGCGCTGCCTCGGGCATCGGTCTTGCTACTACGCGCGCGCTTCTTGAAGCTGGCGTACAGGTTGTGATGGTTGACTACAATCAGGATGCCCTTTCTCAGTTGACGACTGAATTGGGGGCGAATGCTATTGCGCAACATACCAATCTGCTTGATGCAGATAGCTGTGCAGCGATGGTTCCAGAAATCCTGCAAAAGGTCGACCATATCGACATTCTGCATTGCAATGCAGGTTCCTATATCGGTGGTGACTTGACCGAAACAGACACCGCAACGATTGACCGGATGCTGAACCTGAACGTCAATGCCGTGATGAAGAATGTTCGTGATGTGATCCCGCACATGCAGGAACGCAAAACCGGTGACATTATTGTGACGGCTTCCGTTGCAGGTCATATGCCGATCCAGTGGGAGCCGGTTTACTCCGGATCAAAATGGGCAATCACTTGCTTTGTGCAAACCATGCGTCGCCAGCTAAACAAACACGGTATTCGTGTTGCACAAGTTTCGCCGGGGCCGGTCGTTTCGGCCCTTTTGGCAGACTGGCCTGAAGAGAACCTGCGTAAAGCCAAGGAAAATGGCGCGCTGCTTGATCCCGAGGAAGTATCCGATGCGGTGATTTACATGCTGTCGCGCCCACGTACGGTGACGATCCGGGATATGATCGTTTTGCCCACCAACTTTGATATCTAACTTTACGGTTTTGGCACAGGCATCTTGAAATTTCTTGATGTGCCTGTGCCAAAGATCAACATTTGCGTTGCGGCTAGGTTGTTAAACTTACCGCGAATTGAAAGATGCTATAGCAGGTTGCTATTTGGCAGCAGATACCACGACTTCGATCAGGGTATTTGCGCCAAGTTCATTGACGCCGATTGTTGCACGAGTTGGCAGAATTTCGCCGGGGAGCCATAGCCAGCCAGCGGTTACCAAGCTTTTTATTGATTGCAGTCAAAAAAGAAGGCCCCCGCTTTCGCGGGAGCCAGTTCCAGCAGTGCCGGTTCGCGTGTTTCTGGATTAATCGTTATCGTGATGATCCACGGTGCCGACTTGACCGTCTTCGCTGACTTTGATCCAGGTGCTGCCGAGGTGGTTGCGCATCAGGTCATTCAGTTTGACGGCATCACGACTTTCAATGGCTTTCAGAATTTCCTCATGCTCGCTAATCGCGGTTGGCCATTTTGTATTGCGCATGTTGGATCGATAACGGATGCGATAAAGTCGCGCATTCATGCGTTCATGGGTTTCAATCAGCAATGGATTTCCCGATGCCATTACAAGGGCGCGGTGAATCCGCTGGTTGAGTTTGAAATAGGCGAGGCGGTCCTTGCGGGCAAAGGCGGCAAGCATTTCGTAATGCAGGGCACGGATTTCGTCGATTTCTTCGTCGGTCGCGCGTTTGCAGGCCAGTTCCCCGGCAAGACCTTCGATCCCGCCAAGAAATTCAAGCATGTGCTTGACGTCTTCGGGGCTTGGATTTGCCGCAATCGCACCGCGTGAAGGCAGAAGTTCGACAAGGCCGTCAACGGCCAGAATCCGCAAGGCTTCGCGCAGGGGAGTGCGTGATATATTAAGCTGTTGAGCCAATGTGCGTTCGCGGATCGGTTTGCCCGGCGGAATGATGTCTTGCACGATCATGTCGCGCAGGACATTTGCTGCCTGTTGGGCCAGTGGCAGGTCGCTGTTCTCCGAGATGGTTGCGAGTGGTGCATCGACAATCGGCTCGTAGGTGTCGAGGTCGGATTCTGATCCGGCGTTTAGCGTGATGTTACTCAAACCATTCTTCCCTGCGTATCGTCATTGCGCAAACTATAGGATGCGTAATGAATAAGAGCAAGGTAAAAATGGTATACCAAAAAATATGGTATACCATTTGGGGGTGGTGGAGGATGGATATTGTCGATGATGGTCGTTCCTAAGTTTTTGTTTTATATTAAATTTTATGGTTATCTGTCAATGAAGTCATGCCTAAGGTGATTTTTTGTTGACTCTCGGCATCTTCAATATGGTATACCAAAATTAAGCGCGGCAAAGATCGTGCGTTCCCAGCTACCGGTGAACAGCGAAATAGATATAAATCGGGAGGAATACATGACCCACACAGGTCGTATCCGTAAATTTGTCGCTGCCGTAACATTTGGCAGCATCACGTCCATGTCCGCCCTCGCAACTGCAAATGCTGCAGACGAGATCGTATTTGCCATCAGTGCCGAGCATGGTTCGCTTCAGGCGAATACTGCGGCTGAGTTTACCCGTCTTGCCAATGAGCGACTTGGTGACAGGGCAACGGTGAAGCTTTTTGACTCTGCCCAGCTGGGCAAGGACAAAGAGCTGATGCAGCGCCTGAAGCTTGGGACGGTGCAGATTACTTTGCCGTCATCGACCATGCCGACCATTGCAGACAAATTTGCCCTTTTTGATTTGCCGTTCCTTGTGAAGGATCGTGATCAATTGGCAAAAATCGAAGAGTCTGTTTTCTGGCCGACCGTCGCCCCGCAGGCTGAAGAGGCCGGTTACAAAATCCTTGCTCTTTGGGAGAACGGTTTCCGTCAGATCACCAACAATGCGCGTCCGATCAATGTTCCGGCCGATCTTGATGGTATCAAGTTACGCACGCCGCAATCTGAATGGCGGGTTGCCATGTTCTCGAATTATGGTGCGAACCCGACGCCGATGGCCTTTTCCGAAGTCTTTGTCGGTCTTCAGACCGGTGTCATTGATGGTCAGGAAAATCCGCTGACCAACATCGAGGCTGCCAAGCTTAACGAAGTGCAGAAATACCTGACGTTTTCGGGGCATATCTATTCGCCGTCTTATCCGACCATGTCGGTTACGGTCTATAATGACCTTGATCCGGAAGTTCGCGACATTCTGGTCAATACCGCGCGCGAAGTGGCCCTTTGGTCGCGTGATGCCGGTGCGAAGGCTGACAAGGCGCTGCTTGATGAGCTGACGGCAGGCGGTATGGAAGTCAATACGGCTGATCGTGCCGCCTTTGTTGAAGCTTCCAAGCCGATCTATGACAAGTTCGCATCCGAAATTGATGGCGGCAAGGCACTGGTTGATGCCGCCCTTGCGACTGCAGACTAAATCGGGCGGGGGCAACCATCCGTCCGGTTGCCCCGCATTTTCTTCCTTCGTTTTCCTTAGGAGAGAACGCGATGCAGTTCGCAGCAGTTCTGTTCCGGCGTACACTGGAAGTCTTTACCATGACATTGATCACGTTTCTGGCGTTGATCGTGATCCTGGCCGTGATCTTCCGCTATAGCGGTTATTCCCTGGTCTGGTATGACGAAGTGGCTTCGGTGATGCTGGCCTGGATTACCTATTACGGTGCCGCTCTTGCCGCTGTGCGCCGATCCCACCTCAGTTTCTCGGGTGTTCTTCTTGCCCTGCCTCTGACCCTGCGCAAGATCGTCTTTCTGATGGGCGAGGCCATCGTCATTGCGATGTTTGCTGCAATGGCGTGGGCCGGCTGGTTTGTTCTTCAGATCATGGGGAGCGAAACCCTGATTTCGTTGCCCTGGGTTGGCTTGCAATTCACTCAATCTGTCATTCCGGTCGGCTGTGCGCTGTTCGTGATTGGTCAATTACTGAGTTTGCCGGAAGCATGGCAGCGCATGGTGACGGCACTTGATGTCGAAACCGAAGAAATGAACCACGAAATTGCCAAGGCGCAGAAAAGCGATGCGCCGTTCAATGAAAGGGCAGCATGATGGCCGTTTCAGTCATTCTTCCTTTGATGTTTTTCCTGGTCTTTATGGGGGTTCCGATTGCGGTATCCATCGGTGCGGCTGCACTGGTGGGGGTTTATTCCCTGCATGGAGTTCCGGGTTTCTACAATGCCGCACTTGCCCTGTTTGATGGTGCGACCAGCTTTCCCCTGATTGCGATCCCGCTCTTTATTCTGGCGGGCGCATTGATGAACACCTCGTCGATCTCGCGTCGGCTGATCGACTTCGTTTCGGCCCTGATCGGGTTCATGCGCGGTGGTCTGGCGATGGTCAATATCGGGGTGTCGTTATTCTTTGCCGAAATTTCGGGTTCTGCGGTGGCGGATGTTGCCGCGACCGGTTCGGTCCTGATCCCTGGCATGAAGCGCAAGGGATATAAAGGCACCTTTGCGGCTGCGGTAACGTCGTCTTCGGCATCCCTTGCGATCATTATCCCGCCGTCAATTCCCATGATCCTTTATGGGGCGCTTTCGGATACCTCGATTGTGCAGCTGTTTGTTGCCGGTGTCGTGCCGGGCCTTCTGGGGGCATTCGGGTTGATGTGTGTCAGCTATTACTTTGCAGTAAAATATGACATTCCGCGTGATGAACGTTTTGATCTGGCGCGCGTTCGCAAAACCTTCCGTGAGGCGGCCTGGGCATTGACCCTGCCATTCATCATTCTGGGCGGTATTTTCGGCGGGTTGGTAACAGCGACCGAAGGAGCTGGTCTGGCGGTGGTTGCCGCGGTTGTTATCGGGGCCTTCATCTATCGGGAACTTGATTTTTCGATGTTCCTTGATGCCCTGCGCGAAGGGATCAACCAGACAGCAACCGTGATGCTGCTGGTCGCGACCTCGGCTGTGCTGGGTCTTTATCTGACCGAGGAAGGTCTGCCGCAGATGCTGGCTGCGGCGATCACCGGATTTACCAATGATCCGTTCGTCGTGCTGATGCTGCTTAATGTGCTTTTGCTTGTTCTTGGCTGCATATTGCACGGTGCTGCTGCGATCATTCTGGTGGTGCCGATTGTCTTGCCGCTGATCCAGCAGGTCGGGATTGATCCCGTGCATTTTGGCATCATTCTTACCCTTAATCTTGCCATTGGTCAGCAGACCCCGCCTGTCGCCAGTGTGCTGGTGACATCCTGTTCGATTGCCAAAACCGATATCTGGGAAACGACCAAGGTTAATGTGCCTTTCATCGGCGTGCTGTTCGCTGTGCTGATGGCGGTCACCTACCTGCCCTTCATTCCCATGACGCTTGTGGAGTTATTTTATAGATGACTGTTAATGTGAAACCGCGTTTGGCGGTAATCCCCGGCGACGCCAACGGTATTGGTCCGGAATTGCTTCTGCGTCTTCTGTCGCGCAGTGATATTCGCGAAAAGGCGGATGTGGTGGTGATTGGCGACAAATGCCTGATTGAACGCGGCCGCAAGGATTCCGGTCTGGATATCAATCTGGCAGCAGTCAAGGATCTCCCGGCAAGCTGGCCAAAAGATGCCTATCCCTATATCGAAACATCATTTTTCGATCCGGATCAGATCAAACCCGGTGTGGTCGATGCCAAATCCGGTGCAGCAAGTCTGCGCACGCTTGACGTCGCCCTTGACCTTGCACGTGACGAAAAAGTTGATGGCATTTTGTTCATGCCGTTCAACAAGGAAGCCATGATCCGTGGTGGCATGGGCCATGAGGACGAGCTGCATTATATGGCCGAGCATATTGGTCATGATGGTCCGATCTGTGAGTTCAACACCATGGAAGGCATGTGGACCAGCCGCGTGACCAGCCATATTGCACTGGCACGTGTCGTGGAAAACATTTCGGTCGACCGGATTGTTGATGCGGTTCGACTGATTACCGATGCTCTTGTCGCCAACGGGATCGATAAGCCACGGGTTGGTGTTGCTGCTCTTAACCCGCATGCGGGCGATGGCGGGAATTTTGGTCGCGAGGAAATCGACATTATCGCGCCAGCGGTAGAGAAGGCCAAAAGCCTTGGACTTCCGGCGGATGGGCCATGGCCGGCCGACACCATTTTCCTAAAGGCGCAAGCCGGGGAACTTGATGCGATTGTCACCATGTATCACGACCAGGGGCAGATCGCGATAAAGCTTCTGGGCTTTGATCGTGGTGTGACCGTGCAGGGGGGGCTTCCGATCCCGGTTGCAACCCCTGCGCATGGTACGGCTTACGACATCTCCGGCCTTGGCAAAGCCAATGTCGGGGCGACCTTGGCAGCATTTGAAATTGTCGCAAGAATGGCGGGAAGCCGACGTCAGGCCCGATTGGCCGCCTGACGATCAGTACCTGATTGTTTTTGCCGTCGGACGGGTTGCGTTCTCCCTGCGCACCCGGCCCGTGGCAAGGTTCTTATCATAAATTCTGGTTCGATCCGGAGACCGCCCAGGACATGTGTCTTGTGTGAATGTCACCGCTTTGTTCGAAAGCCCGATTTGTGGGCACTCCATCTGAAAGGATGATTGCGATGAAAATCAAAAGTATCCGCACACGTGTGTTGCGCTGGAACGGTAAAACCGTCGCCCCGCAGGCCAATTTCTGTACCAATGCATCCGATGCACTTTTTGAGCGCGGCGACAGCATGGGATCCTTCCGGTTCCATGAATGGCTGATCTGTGAAGTTGAAACCGATAACGGTATTGTCGGTATTGGTAATGCGGCACTCGCACCGACGATCACCAAGCAAATCATTGATACCTATCTTGCGCCGCTGGTGATTGGCGAAGACCCGTTCGATAATGAATATCTGTGGCAGAAAATGTATCGCCGTACCCATGCGTGGGGCCGTAAAGGCGTTGGTATGGTGGCAATTTCGGCGATTGATATCGCGATCTGGGACATCATGGGCAAGGCAACCGGCAAACCGGTATTCAAGTTGCTTGGTGGTAGAACCAAGGAGCAGATTCCTGTCTATGCGTCCAAGCTTTATGGTCAGTCGATTGATGCGCTTGCCAAAGAGGCCCAGAGTTATGTCGATCAGGGTTTTGATATGGTCAAGATGCGCTTTGGCTGGGGACCGAAAGATGGTCCCGCAGGGATGCGCAAGAACCTTGATCTGGTCAAAACCGTACGCGAAGTCATCGGTCCGGATCGTGATCTGATGCTGGAGTGTTACATGGGCTGGAACCTTGAATATACCAAGCGCATGTTGCCCAAACTGGCAGAATTCGAGCCGCGTTGGCTTGAAGAACCGGTGATTGCCGATGATCTTGCGGGCTATGCCGAACTGAACAACATGAACATCGTGCCGATTTCCGGCGGTGAGCATGAATTCACGAATTTCGGATTCAAGACGCTGTTGGATATGAATGCACTTAGCGTCATTCAATATGACACCAACCGTGTTGGCGGTATTACCGCCGCCCAAAAAATCAATGCACTGGCGGAAGCCTATCAGGTGCCGGTCATTCCGCATGCCGGTCAGATGCATAACTATCACCTGACGATGGCGAACCTGAACTGCCCGATATCGGAATTCTTCCCGGTCTTTGATGTCGAGGTCGGAAACGAACTGTTCTACTACGTCTTCAAAGGCGACCCGGTGCCAAAGAACGGTTTCATTGATCTTGATGATGATCTGCCCGGTCTGGGGCTTGAAATCGCCGAGGATGCGCTTGGTGAATTCGAGATCATCGAATAGGGGCCATGATCATGCGTTTGGTTCAATTCATTGCCGAAAACGGCAAGCGCCGGGTTGGCGTTGTTGATGGTGACAAAGTCGCCCCGTTGGCCGGGGTAGACACGGTTCGCGATCTGGCAGCAATTGCCATCGACCGGGGCATGACCATGATCGAAGCGGTGGAATGCCGCTTCGATGAGGCCCGCGAAAGCTATGATGTGATTACATCTGCAGGGCGGTTGCTGTCGCCGATTGATCATCCCGATCCTGCGCATCTTCTGGTGACGGGAACCGGTTTGACCCATTTGGGATCGGCATCGGCACGGGCAAATATGCATCAGGCCGCCAGTAAGGCCGCAGATGAAACAGACTCAATGAAGATGTTCCGAATGGGGCTTGAGGGTGGAAAGCCGCCTTCGGGTGAAAAGGGAATTCAGCCCGAATGGTTTTACAAAGGCGATGGTTCGATCATTGCGGCACCTGGCGATGATATCCCAAGTCCGTCTTTTGCCCTTGATGGCAGCGAGGAGCCGGAAATTGCCGGGGTCTATATCAATGATCCTGATGGCTTTCCGGTGCGCATCGGTTTTGTGATCGGGAATGAATTTTCCGATCATGTGATGGAGCGGCAGAACTATCTGTATCTTGCTCATTCCAAGCTTCGTGCCTGTGCCATTGGGCCTGAATTATTGCTTGGTGACCTGCCGGGGCATGTCGAAGGGGTTTCACGTGTATATCGTGACGGTGGCATTCTGTGGGAGAAGCCGTTTGTCAGTGGGGAAGAGAACATGTCTCATTCCATCGACAATCTGGAATATCACCATTTCAAATATGATCTTTTCCGGCGCCCCGGGGACATCCATCTGCATTTCTTTGGAACGGCGACGCTCAGTTTTGCCGATGGCATTCAAACCCGCGACGGGGATGAATTCGAAATCGAGGCAAAGCCTTTCGGGCGCCCGTTGCGCAACCGCCTTGCGGTCCAGCCAGAAGAGCCGGTTAACGTCCGCGTGATCTGATCAAGCAAACGGAGAATTTGATGTCCTATATACTGACAGGAAAACATCTGATTGCCGGCCAGTGGGTCGCAGGCGAGCAGACCTTCCAGTCCGAACCAGCCCATGGCCCGGCCAATACTTTCCCGGTCGGCACCCCGGCCATGGTCGATCAGGCTGCCAGGGCCGCCGAAGACGCATTCTGGTCCTATGGCTATTCCACCCGCGAAGAACGGGCGAAGTTCCTGAATAGGATCGCCGATGAAATCGACGTCCGTGGTGCGGAAATCACCGAAATCGGTACCCAGGAAACCGGCCTGCCGGAAGCGCGCCTGAATGGGGAACGTGGCCGTACCGTTGGCCAGCTTCGCCTGTTTGCCAGCCATATCCTTGCCGGTGATTATCTTGATCGCCGTCATGACGAAGCGCTTCCGGATCGTGCACCCCTGCCGCGTCCGGACCTGCGTCTGATGCAGCGCCCGATTGGCCCGGTGGCGGTGTTTGGTGCGTCGAACTTCCCGCTGGCCTTCTCGGTCGCCGGTGGTGATACCGCGGCCGCCCTTGCAGCCGGTTGCCCGGTCGTGGTCAAGGGCCATTCGGCCCATCCGGGCACGGGGGAGATTGTGGCCCAGGCGATTGATGTTGCGGTCAAGGCATGCGGCATTCATCCGGGCGTGTTCAGCCTGATCCAGGGTGGCAAACGTGATGTTGGCCAGAGCCTTGTGCAGCATCCGCTGATCAAGGCGGTCGGCTTTACCGGGTCGTTGGGCGGTGGTCGTGCGTTGTTCGATCTGTGCGCGCAGCGTCCGGAGCCAATCCCGTTCTTTGGCGAGTTGGGCTCGGTCAACCCGATGTTCCTGCTGCCGAAGGCCATGAGCGCGCGCACCGAAGAACTCGCCAGGGGCTGGGTCGGGTCGCTGACCATGGGGGCAGGGCAGTTCTGTACCAATCCGGGGATTGCGGTTGTCCTTGATGGTCCGGATGCCGATGCGTTTGTCGCAACCGCCAAGGCGGGCCTTGGCGATGTGGCGGCACAGACCATGCTGACCGATGGCATGGCTGATGCGTATCGCAGTGGGGCGAAACGTATTGCTGCGACGTCGGGCGTCAAGGAAGTCCTGACCACGTCATGTGATCTTCGCAATGCGACGCCGTATCTGTTTGAGACCACCGGTGAAAACTGGCTGGCCAATCATGTGCTGGGCGAGGAAGTGTTTGGGCCGCTTGGGCTTGTTGTCCGGGTGAAGGACATTGCCGAAATGCAGGCGATTGCCAGGGCGCTTGAAGGTCAGCTGACCTGTACGATCCATATGGATGGCGGGGATGCGGCAGATGCGCGTTCGCTGTTGCCGATCCTGGAACGCAAGGCGGGTCGTATTCTGGCCAATGGTTTCCCGACCGGGGTTGAGGTTTGCGACACCATGGTGCATGGCGGGCCATACCCGGCATCGACCAATTTCGGGGCGACGTCGGTCGGTACCTTGTCGATCCGTCGCTTCCTGCGTCCGGTCTGCTATCAGAACATCCCGGCGGATGTCCTGCCGGTGGATATCGCCTGATCTGAGCTTTCATCCCGGGCCGTGAAATGGTTTTTGTTTTCGCAGAAATCGGTTTTCACGGTTCGGGTGACCTTTTTTCCGCGCTTGGTCTTACTCTTGATTTTTCTTGGGATTGTCAGTGTTGTGACTTTGCATCAGGGGGGGGGCATCAGGAAGCATCATTTGGGAATTTTCCGGATTCTGCGAGATGACGCAGGATTTCCTTCCATTGATTTAGCATTCTTTTGGCAACATCCGGCTCATTGTCGAAGCTTTTATGGACCGCAAGCCCGCGTAGCATGCAGAGATTGATCTGGATGAAGGTGCGCGTGCGTTCGCAATCCTGAGAAACGCCGAGTATTTCAGCAATGATATTGTCGCGCTTGGTGGTCCATCGCGCCATGGTGTTGCGCAGGTCGCGGCCTAAATCATCGTCAAGGCGAGCTGCCAGCATCAGTTCGAGTGCCGCCATGTATTTGTCGGGTTCGAACAGTTTTTCCCACAGAACGTCGATAAGTTCGTCGGTTTTCATGCTCGGGCGGTTTTGGGCGTCATCAAAAGGCCAGTCGTTTTCCCATGAACGCATCAGATAATCAAAGGCCGCAACAATCAGCTCGTTGCGGGTGGGGAACTGATGGGTTAGCGCCCCGCGAGATACCTTTGCCCGAGTGGCAATTTCCTGAGTCGAGATTCGCTCGTACCCGATCTCGATGAGAGCCTGGAGGGTCGCTTGGCATACGCGTTTTCGCGTATCACTTGATCGTTCTGCCTGTGTGCGACGTTTCCGGGGTGAACTTTTTTTTTCTGTCGCGTCAGAGAGCTCTGATGCCTGATTTTTCAATGCCATAAGGCGTAACGCTCCTGCTTTCGTTGTTGCGTCATAACTTATTTCAACCGGGTTTGATCCCACAAGTCCATTTATAAATATTGACATTTACAAGCAGACTAGTCTGTATGTTTTTATCAAGAACAAAGCCGAACGGACTTAATCCGGCAATCGGTAGCAAGACACGTCAGACCAGAGTGGCCGTCACGATCTGAACATGGAGACCTAGATGCTTGGTAAAAAATTGATCCTTCCGGCAATTGCCGCTGTTTTTGCAGCAGGTGGCGCTTTCACCGCACATGCGGAAACCAGCTTCATTGCCAACTCGTTTTATGATGCAGAACATCCACTCAGCAAATTCGGCTATGTCGAATGGGCGGAAAAGGTTCGCGAGATTTCGGGCGGCGATCTGTCACCTGAAGTTTATACCGGATCTGTTCTTTTGGCGCCGCGCGCAAGCCTTCAGGGGGCGCGCGATAATATTGCCAATGTCGCGAACATCGCGGCGGTTTATACGCCTTCAGAGCTGCCTGTGGCAAATGCCATTCAGGAACTTGGTTTTAACTATTCTGATCCATTGACAGCGATCTTTGCCGCTGCAGATTTCAGCATGCACAACGCAGTTCAGCTTAAGGAATGGGCTGATAATGGCATTGTTTATCTTGGTGCCTATGCAACGCCCCCTTATATCCTTTTTTGCAGCAAGCCGGTTCGCACCCTTGAAGACATAAAGGGCAAGCGTATCCGCACTGCCGGATCGAGTGTCTCAAAATGGGTCGAGGAAGTTGGGGGTATTCCCGTAAACGTTCCATCAAGTGAAATGTATACCGGCCTTGAACGGGGTACACTTGATTGCGCAAGTAATGCCGCCAATGACCTGATTGACCGCTCTCTGTGGGAAGTTGCACCTTATACCACCGAACTGCCGACCGGGATGTATTGGACTGGTCCAGAATGGGGCTTTAACGCCGGTTTCTGGGCAGATCTGACCTCAGCACAACGCAAGCAGCTTATGGATGCAACTGCTTATAGCATGGCAAACATGGCCGTGAATTACATTGCGCGCTCGGAAGCGGCACTTGAAGAGGCAAAAGCGAAGGGTAATGAAGTCAGTCAGCCATCCCCCGAGCTGATGGCGTCGGTCGAAGAATTCCGCGAGAAGGTGTTGGGCGAGATTTATACGATTGCCGAACAAAAATATGGTGTCGCTAACGGTGCGGATCTGATCGACGATTTCCGGTTCACCTATGCAAAATGGGAGGGACTGCTGGAACATGCAGATCGCAGTAATGTCGATGCCCTCGCGGCGATTGCGGCCAAGGAAATCTATGGCGATCTCGATCCAGCTTCCTACGGCATAAAATAGGCCTATTTGCCCGATCCATCAGGATGCGGCATTTGCCTTTGGCCGACGCTCTTTGCACCTGGCACTACGACAGTGTGTCCCTTGTCTCCCGGAGCGTCGGCCAAGCCTGAAATGTAATTCCGGCACGAAGCGGAGCGGTATTCATGTCCTTTAATCCTGATCAAGATATTTCAGGTTCTGGCGCAGTTCAGTCCAACTTTCTTTACCGGGCTGTATCTTGGCTTAACACCGCATTTCTTGTGGTGTCTGCAGTGTTTGTCGTTCTCATGATGATTCATGTGACCGCCGACGTTTTGCTTCGGACAATTTCGGATTACGGCATAACCGGAACACTCGAAGTCGTTTCCTACTATTACATGGTCTGCGCGATCTTTCTTGCGTTCGGATATGTCGAGCTTCAAAACCAGCACATCCGTGTCGACTTGTTTGTTCAGCAAATGCCAAGGTCTGCGCAGGTCTTTCTTTATGTTCTGGCTTGTTTGGCGGGGCTTGCATTTTTTGGACTTCTTGCCTGGCAGAGCACGCTTGATGCCATTCGCGCGACCAAGTCCTCGGAAACCATCATGTCCAACTTTCTCTTTTACGTCTGGCCGAGCCGATGGGCGCTGCCAATCGGTTTTGTCGGATGTGTTTTGGCGGTGCTGTGCAATCTGATGAAGTCCTTAACCCGCTGGCGCGCGTTGTAAGAGGGAAGTAATGAGTAATCTTGATATCGGTATCATTGGGACCCTTATTGCGCTCGCGATGATTGCTTTGCGTGTGCCAATCGGGATCAGTCTTGGTCTTGTCTCGATCGGCGGTATCGCGGCGATGTTTAATGTGAACGTCGCCTTGGGTATGATTTCTGCAACGCCGTTCGAATATGTCGGTCAGTGGGAACTGACGGCGGCGCCGATGTTTCTGCTTATGGGGTTTATTTGCTCCTCAACCAACATGACCAAAGGGTTGTTTGAAGCGCTGCGGCTGTATCTGGCAAAGTTGCCCGGTGGGCTTGCGATTGCAAGTGTCGGGGCATGTGCCTTCTTTGCGGCGGCCGCGGGATCAAGTGTTGCGACGGCATCTGCAATGTCACGCATCGCAGTACCGGAAATGCTGCGGAACAATTATGACAAGGGGCTTGCAACCGGTACGATTGCAGCATCCGGAACGCTGGGGTCTCTTATCCCGCCAAGTGTCCTTTTGATCCTTTATGGCGTTTATGCAAAGGTTTCCGTCGGTCAGCTTTTCATGGCCGGGTTCATTCCGGGGGTGCTTTCGGCCCTTGTCTACATGGGCATGATCATGGCGCGGGTGAAGCTCAAGCCATCTCTTGCCGGTAATGTTGTTATAAACCCGACGAAAGAAGAAAAACGCGCTGCCCTGAAAACGATTTGGCCGCTGCCTGTTCTTATTTTCTCGGTGCTTGGGGGAATATTTTCCGGCGTATTTTCGCCGACCGAGGCAGGTGCAATCGGGGCGTCGGTCGCGGCTGTCATTGCGGCCGTTCGCGGAACATTGACGTGGCACGCGATCAAGAATTCCCTACGCGATACCATTGTTGCCGCAACGGGCATTTTTGTCATTCTTATCGGGTCTGTGTTCTTTACGCGCTTTCTTGCATTAAGTGGACTTCCGGCCGCTTTCTCGGACTCGATCCTCAGTGTCAGTTCTGAACCGTGGTGGATATTCCTTGCCGTGACAGTCATCTATGTCGTGCTTGGGATGCTGATTGACTCTATTGGGCTTCTGCTGCTGACCCTGCCGTTGATTTTACCGCTGGTAAGCAGTGCCGGACTGGACCCGATTTGGTTTGGGATCATCCTGATCAAGCTTCTGGAGATCGGGTTGGTAACTCCGCCAGTTGGCTTGAACGTCTATATGATCAAAGGTGCTTTGGGGAACCTTGTAACGTTGCCCGAGGTATTCCGGGGTGTCGGATGGTTTATCGCCATGGATTTCCTTACCCTTTTGATCCTGATGTTGTTCCCGATTTTGTCTCTCTGGTTGCCGACTTTGGCGTATCGATGAACTGGGAGATGGAAATATTTTAGAGATTGGGACGGCTTCCATCAGGAATGTGCACATAATATAAAACAAACAGTCTATACTGTTTTTATATGTATCTGTTACATCAACGGCCTGAGGATCAATACTGAAACAGGATGGCGAGATGACTGGTCGGACAGCCCGCACACAAGTTGAAAAAAGTGCAGAAACCCGTCGACGCATTATGGAGGCGACGGTTCGGCTTTTGCAGTGGCAGGGCTATTCGCGATTGACGACCCCGGCAATTGCAAAAGAGGCCGATGTCTCGCGTGGCGCTTTGACCCATCACTACGCCACGAAGGAAGACGTTGTTGTTGCGGCGGTCGAATATCAGCTCAAGGAAGCCATCGAAACCACGCGCCGATATGTTGAACAGAACGCAGACAAGGATATTTCTGTTGATGAGATTATTGATTATCTGTGGCGTTTGATGGCGGATGGCCTGTTTTATGTAACTTTGGAATGGCTACCGGAAATGCGCCACAACGCGCTTTTCAAAACGCGCCTCATACCGGTTGTTCAAGGCTTTCACAGCTCTCTCAACGAAATTTGGGCCATTATTTCGCGCCGATACCATGCTGATCCAAGACAGGCAGAAGTCGTCCTGAACGCAACAATGTGCCTGTTTCGCGGCATGGTGGCACAGACCATTGTCCGCAAAGATACCGAATATTTCGATGAACTCCTGTCCTTTTGGCGCCAACTGCTTCGTCAGATGTTTGCCAACGGATTGGGTATCGATATCTCCGCTTGCTCCACCAGAGAAGAAAGATCATGACTTTAAAACTGATTAAAAATGCCCGTATTGTTGATGGCTCGATTGCCGAACCGACTGAGCCGCTCAACATCCTGATTGAAAATGATCGCATTTGTGAAGTATCGGCCGACGCCACATCGCCGGATGCAGAAGTTATGGATGTGCGTGGCAAGACTGTGATGCCAGGCTTGATCGACTGCCATGTGCATGTCATCGCAACCACTACAAATCTTGGCAAAAACGCGGACCTTCCGAACTCTTTGGTTGCGCTGCGTTCGGCAAAGATCATGGAACGCATGTTGATGCGCGGTTTTACGACCGTGCGCGATCTGGGGGGGGCTGATTACGGTTTGGTCGAAGCGGTTGAGCAGGATGGTCTGCCTGCGCCGCGTCTCGTGATTTGTGGCAAGGCCCTGTCGCAGACCGGTGGTCATACCGACTATCGCGGACGCCACAGTCTGCGGTCTGTTGACTATTACAGAGATCAGATCGGTTCGCTTGGCGTGGTCGTGAACGGCGTTGATGAAGTCCGCCGTGCGGCGCGCGAACAGATCAAGGGAGGGGCCGATTTCATTAAAGTGATGGCAAATGGTGGTGTTTCTTCTCCGACCGACCCGATTGCAATTTTGGCCTTCTCAACCGAGGAACTTAAGGCCGCGGTTGAAGAAGCCAAGAATGCACAGCTTTATGTTTCGGGGCATCTCTATACCGACGAGGCCATTCGCCGTGCGCTTGAGTGCGGTGTTGAATCCATTGAACATGCCAATCTGATGAAGCCCGAAACGGCCAAGCTGATCCGCGAAGCGGGGGCCGTCGTGATCCCGACAAATATCACCTATGACTTGCTGGCGCGTGAAGGTGCCCGGTTTGGCTTGCCAGAGGAATCGGTTGCCAAAATCGAAGACGTTCGTGGTGCTGGTCTTGAATGCCTGACCCATCTGCATAAGGCGGGTGTCGTCATGGGGTATGGTTCAGACCTTCTGGGCGAGATGCATGACCACCAGTCCGAGGAATTCCTGCTGCGCGGTCGTTACCTGCCTGCAAAGGATGTCATCCGGTCTGCTACCATTGATGCCGCAAAGGTGTTGCGCAAGGAGGGTGAAATCGGTGTGATCGCGCCGGGCGCATTTGCCGACATTATTGTCGTTGACGGAAATCCGCTCGACGACCTGTCCTTGCTGACCCGTCAGGGCGTGCATATGCCGCTGATCATGAAGGGTGGCCGCATTTTTAAAAATACAGGTTCCCTGTAAGTCCGGTTCGAAGATCACCGAATTTCAAAAAAAGGAAAGTGCAATGAAGAACGTTACCCTTCCGGTCCTTGCGGTCGTACTCGGGATCGGCGTTACCGGCGCTCATGCCGAAACCAGCCTGGATATGTCGAGCGAATATCCGGTAAGCTCCATTCACGCCCAGACGGCAGATTTTTTTGCCAAAACGCTTGGCGAAGAAACCAATGGCGACATAAGTGTCACAGTCCATCATGGTGGTGCATTGGGCTATAAATCGGTCGATCACTATGACGCTGTCGGGGATGGTGCGGTACAGCTTGCTTCATCCTTCTCGGGCGCATGGTCAGGGATCAACCCAATCTTCCTGGTTTCGTCGCTGCCATTCATTGCGACCTCGATTGAAGATACCCGCAAACTTTATGAAGCAACCCGGCCCTTCTATGAAAAGGCGCTCGAAGAGGACAATCAGGTTTTCCTCTATGCCGCACCTTGGCCGGCTTCTGGTTTTTGGGCCAACAAGCCAATTGATAAACCCGACGCACTTAAAGGTCTGAAAATTCGGACCTATGACACCCCCGGTACCAAGACCCTCCAGAATGCTGGTGCGTCACCGGTTCAGCTAAGCTGGGGCGACATCGTTCCGCAGCTGACGACCAATGGCATCGATGCTGTTCTGACCTCGGCTGACGGCGGTGCCGGGTCGCAGTTCTGGGAATATTTGTCCGATTTTACCGAAGTAAACTATGCGCTTCCGCTTCAGGTCACGCACATGAACCGCGATGCCTTTGATGATCTTGGTGAAGAAGGTCAGAAAGCTGTTCTTGATGCCGCAAAAAAGGCGGAAACATTCGGTTGGGAGGCTCTGGATTCCCGGGTTAAAGCCAACTACGCCAAGCTTGCCGAAAATGGTGTAACCGTTACAACCAACGTTTCGGCCGATCTTTTGTCGCTGCTGAAATCTTCTGCCGCCCCGGAAGTTGAGCAGTGGAAAGAACGCGTGGGCGACGATGCCCAGACCCTGTTGGACACCTATCACGAGCTGCTTGCACAGTAGGGCTCGATATCTTTGAACCGGTATCGGGCATGGTGATGCTGTGCCCGGTACGCTCAACGCGAATAGTATCATGAAATCTGTCGTCAAATTCATCGAAAGCCTGTCCAAGCTGGGAGCTGCCCTGGCCGCCATAACCTTGGTGGCAATGGTATTGTTCATTCTTTTTGAGATTGTTCTGCGAACGGTTTTCGACAGTTCGACCTTTATCATGGATGAAATGGTTGGTTATGGCGTTGCAACGGCAACCTTTCTGGCGTTGCCCTATGCGTTGGGCGAGGGAAGCATCATTCGCGTCGAATTGCTCCTTGGGCATGTGTCAGGCAGGCATCGCAAGTTTCTTGAAGCTTTGAGCTGCGTCGTCGGTCTTGGTGTGACCTGGCTTCTGATTTCTTTCATGTGGGTCCGGGTTGAGCGCGACTGGGCCCGAAATACCGTCAGCAGCAGTATTGCCGAAATGCCCATGTGGATACCTCAGGGGATCATTCTTGCCGGGCTCTGTTTGCTGTTTCTTCAGTTGATCGCGCTTCTGATCAGACAATTCATCGCAATCCCCGATCGTGCATCAGATGCCGAAACGCTTTGAAATCATGTCGTTTCGCGCGCTGAAACTGTAATTAAAAAAAACGGGTTTTATCATGGATGCACTTCTTGCTGCGGGATTGGTTCTTGCACTGATTTTCTTGTTCCTTGGGCTCGGGGTCTGGATATTTGTCGGGCTTCTGGCGGTGAGTGGTTTGTCACTTGCCCTACTTGCCGGTATGGATATATCGCGCATCGGTACCATTGCTGCCAATATCGTCTATCGATACTCCACGACCTGGGAATTGGCCGCCATTCCGATGTTCATCTGGATGGGGGAGATCATTTTCCGGACCGATATTTCCGATCGGATATTTCGGGGTCTGACACCATTTGTGAACTGGTTGCCGGGAAGATTGCTTCATACAAATGTACTGGGCTGTACCATGTTTGCCGCAGTTAGCGGCTCAAGTGCTGCCACGGCGGCCACGGTGGGTAAAATCACCACAACGGAACTTTCGCGTCGCGGCTATGATCAATCTTTATCGCTGGGCTCGCTTGCCGGGGCTGGCAGCTTCGGATTGCTGATCCCTCCGTCAATCGTGATGATCGTCTATGGCATCCTGGCCGAGGTTTCGATCAGCCGTCTGTTTGCTGCCGGTGTTCTGCCAGGCATCATGATTGCTGCGCTCTTTTCTGGCTATATTGCCTTTCGTGCCGTGCTGAAACCTGGCATTGCCCCAAAGGCAGAGGCACGGTTCAAGCCTTTGGAATTGATTGGGGCGATTATCGATCTGCTGCCGATTATCACCCTGATGGTGATTGTACTGGGGGCAATCTATTCCGGGATTGCGACCCCATCGGAAGCCGCAGCTGTTGGCGTGTTCGGTGCGATTGTGATTACCATCTGCCTGCGCCAGTTTTCGGTTGCGATGTTGGTGCGGACCCTGCTTGGGGCCGTGGTCAGCAGTGCAATGATCTGTTCGATCCTGATTGCAGCAGCCTTTCTGTCGACCGCGATGGGCTATCTGCATATTCCAAGTGAAATTGCGCGCACTATCGGTGAATGGCAGTTGTCCCCTTCGATGCTGATTGTGGTTCTGACGCTGTTCTATCTTGTGCTCGGGCTTTTTCTTGATGGTGTTTCGATCATCGTCATGAGTTTGCCGATCACATTGCCGCTGGCGATGCAGGCCGGGATTGATCCGGTATGGTTCGGCATTTTTCTGATTGTGACGGTTGAGCTGGGCCAGATCACACCGCCCGTTGGCTTCAATCTGTTTATTCTGCAAAGCCTGACAGGGCAGTCTGTTGGCCGGGTGGCAAGATATGCGTTCCCGTTCTTCCTGCTGATGCTTGGCGCGATTGCCCTGCTTGTCTGGTTTCCTGAAATTGCCCTTTGGTTGCCGAGTACTCTTTATGACTGATATTGATCTTGTTCGACTGGCGGGGGCATATGCGGCGAAAGCCCAGCCCGAAGCATCACTTGATGCGATAGCCGATCTTTATGATTGCCGGTTTAAACCCCGTCTGATGACGTTCTTTGCCTGGGATAATGGCGACGATATGTGCCGTCGCGTCTGGTCAAATAATCCGGAAAAATATCCGACATCGGCAAAAAAGAAGATGGGACCGACACAGTGGGGGCAAACCGTTCTGCGCGATCAGACACCATGGTTCGGAAAAAACGAAACGGCCATGCGCGAGGCGTTCCCAGATCATGAACTGATTAAAAGTCTGGGCTGTTCTGCCTGCCTCAGTGTCCCGGTGGTTGCGATGGGCAAGTCAATCGGGGCGATCAGTGTCCTGCATGAGGAAGGCAAATATAGTACATCCGATTTAGGTGATCTTGCTGCCTGTTCAGCGTTGCTTGTCGTGCCGCTTTTGCTGCTGCGAAACCCGATTTAACATATCTATGTGCTTTTTTCAAAAAAAAGTTCTTGATTTGTTCTTTTGTTTGTGGCATAAGAGACAAGTCAACGGGAGAAAAGCACCCGGACCGAAACCCGCGAGGCCTTGTGCCTTGCGGGTTTTTGCGTTTGGGGCCGGATGAAAGAGGATATCAGGATGCAGCGGCAAAGACGCGGACATAGGCACGGGCAGGGCGGCGGGGCATTCCGCAGGATATTGACTGGCGGATGGCGGAGCCATCACGGCGGCATTCTGCCGGAGGAGTGAGAGAACTAAGAGGGCTAACCCGATCATTTGTCATGACGGGAGAGGTGCGTCTTTTGGGGAAGGGATAAGGTGAAACTGCCGGGAGTGGCAGCAATGGCAGCAGCGGGCCAAGACCCGTCGTTGGTGGACAGGTGGGGGCCTTGCGCCCGAGGTGCGTCCGGGCTTCATCGGTTGCCGGAAATGCTGCGATGGCCGGGAGTGACCGGAGCGGGGCGTGGACCCGAAGGCCGTCAGTTGGCGAGGATGGCAGACGCCCGAGGTGCGTCCGGGCTTCATCGGTTGCCGGAAGTGCCGTCGTGGCAGGGAGTGACCGGAGCGGGGCGTGGGCCCGAAGGTCGTCATCTGGCGAGGTCGGCAGACGGCCGAGGTGCGTCCGGGCTTCATCGGTTACCGGAAGTGCCGCCGTGGCCGGGAGTGACCGGAGCGGGTCGTGGACCCGAAGGCCGTCATCTGGGGAGGACGGCAGACGCCCGAGGTGCGTCTGGGCTTCACCGGTTGCCGGAAATCCGGTTTGGGGGGAGAGCGCCGCCGTCGCATCGGTCATCGGCTGTCATCGGCTGTCGTGGGCTGTCGTTGGCACGGATTGCGCTGACATGGTTCTGGCGGGGAGAGGCCTGAGCCCGAAGGTCGAGTGCCGGGTGCCGGGGGCGTTGACCGACCAGACTATCGGTCCGGTGAGTAGGTCAGGTAAAAACCACCTGCTGGCGTACCGGCAGATAGGGGCCGATAACCCGGTTGTGCTGGTTATCGGCCTGTTCACCTGAGGCCTAGGAAGCTCCCGGATAAGCTTTGTCATCCGGGAGATCCGCGTCATTCAGTTTGGATTTACGGGAAAAATCCCCTGCACCACAATGCATGCCAGCAAGGGTTGTTGCGCCGGGCTCAAGGCGATTTTCACGTTATCATATCCGGTATTATTCTTCGTCCTGCTGGTCGCCGGATTGCTGGTCAGGGTTACTGAATCCGGATGCAACGTATCGTTGGCCGAGGTTGCATATACCGGCGTCCTTGACGGCTGAGGACCACCATTTATTCTTTCCGCAAACATTGCCCCAGCCGGGTTTTCGGTACTTCCCAATGCCCCCTTGGCGTGCAGGGTTCCGGTGACCTGTGCGGTGCCAAACTGCCAGCTATGGGTATGAGGGGGCAGGTTGGCAGCGGTGACGGTTGCGGCTTCTGCGCCATGCATCTGACCAAGTGCCACCGGATTGACGTTGGCATCCGGGCTGTTGCCGGTGCCTGCGATGGTCCGGCCGCGCAGATCGGGTAAATTGAATTGAACCGCCGATCCACCAAATGTCGTTCCGATCAGGGCATACAGTTGCTCGTTTCCGTTTACCGGTAATATCCGTCCATCGGCGGGCAAATGATTTTCCGGGCAATAGCGTACAGCCGTCCAGCATACCGATCCGATATATCCGTCCGGTGTGCATTCTGACGCACGAGATGATTGTATCGAGCCCAAGGTCGTCATTGTGGCCAATGCCGCAAAAATGCCTGTCCGGCATGCCAGTCTTGCAAAATTTTTCATTTCTGTTTCCTTTCCGGACAACCGGTCATGCCGATTGTCGATACAGGGCAAAGACGGTCCTAGTCCCGTGGCGGATAGTATCCCGTAACCGCGATACAGGCCGTGAGGCCAAGTCGCGGAGCCGTAACATTTATCGGGGAACCATTTCCTGCCTCAGTCGTATTGCCTGATTGGCCTTGCAGGCTGCCTGAAACAATGCCGCTTTTCATATCGACGGCAGGCCCGGCATTGCCATAGACGTCGAGTATGGGCGGTGTCACCAGCGCCGGATAGCGCCCTGCCGGGCTGTTGGCATCCGGTGCGGTATTGTTTGCTTTTACCGTCCCCGAAAGGACAAAGGTGGACGGGTCAATTACGTGATCATGCGACATCAGATTGGTGGCGTTCATGGTGCTGGTTGATGCACCGCGTTTCTGACCACGTTGAACAGAACCGTTGTAATAATAGCCTTCGGCTATTACCGAGCGCCCCCGCAAATCAGGAAGCTGGAACTCGGTCGTCTGGTTGCCGCCATAGGTGGTCTGGATCAGTGAATAAAGTGCCTGATAGCTGCGGATCGGCAAGACACGCCCGTCGGCAGGCAAGTACTGCTCCGGGCAAAAATTCGTCGCCATCCAGCATATGCCGCCTATCATGGGCTCGCTGCTGCAGGATGCCTTTGCGGTTTCCGGCATCGAAAATGCCGCTATGGTGGCCATCGTGGCCGCAATTGTGACGCGTTTGTTCAAGCGGAACATCTATCCCTCCCGGGGCAGGATCATTGATATGAGATTGCAAAACCGTAACCGGTTCAGTTCGGATTGACCGGGAAATTCCCGTAATAATTCACGCAGGCGGTCATCACAAGCTGCGGCCCAAGTACCGGTATGGGCTGGGGCTGATGTGATGAGGGCGTTGTTCCGCTGACAACGGCCTGTCCGGCGATATTGGCCGAAACACTGCCATCGGCCATCGCGACATTGGTGCTGCTGGCATACATTTGCGCCGTTGGTGCCAGCGGTGCCGCAGGTACATTCCCGCCCGGCGTTCTTTCGGTTCCGCCCTGGGTCTGTACCGCAACGCTGATACCGGAATCGGCGGAAAGGGCAACGCCGTGATTGTGCGCCAGAGGTGGAATGAGGCTGGCTTCAGTCCCATTCACAGGATAACCGGCCTCTTTTGTTGTCAGCCCCGGTCCCGTGCCGGTGCCCACCGGTTCGCGCCCCATCAGATTCGGGACTGCAAAAGTACCTTGCTGCCACGACCCGCCATAGGTGTTCTGGTAAACGACGGCAAGCGCCTGATACTCATGGACCGAATAGGTTGCCCCGTTTGCGCGGACATAACCGTATGGACAGAAATTGTTGGCCGTCCAGCATATGCTCCCGATATAGCCTTCTGCGTTGCAGGCTTTGGCTTCGTCGGGTTGTATCGTCATTGTGGCAATGACCGCCAGCCCGGCCGCAAGGCAGGCCGAGATTTTCGTTTTCATGATCGTCTCCCCAAATGTAGCGAAATACCGGTCCCACACCGGCATTGCGAAATCTATGCACTCGTATAGGATATCCACTATTACAGGATCAGATTTCATGCTGCACATCAACTATTTATTGCAGCCGACCTTTTACTTTAAATGATGACGGGTGCAGGCTTTTTTTGTGAAAACGACTGTGCCGGTCATGTAAAGCCATGCTATGGGCAAGTATATGATTTCAGCCATTTACTGATCCACAATGATCATCAATGATCCTGTTGGGGGGAGACTTCATGACACCAGAAAAGTTTCATTTTATTTCCGGTCTTCCGCGATCCGGTTCCACCTTGCTGGCGGCCCTGTTGCGTCAGAATCCGCGGTTTCATGCAGCGATGTCGAGTGCGCTGGCACCATTGATCAATGCCAATCTTGATATCATGAGCTCGGGCCATGAGGTTTCGCTTTTGATGGCACCGGAGCAGAGACCCGAAATCCTGCGCAGTGTTGCCGAAACCTTTTGCCGGATCACCAGTGACCGAGAGGTTTTTTTCGATACCAACCGGTCATGGTCTGCGAAAATGCCGCTGATTTCCGATCTGTTTCCGGGGGGCAAAGTCATTGCCTGCGTGCGGGATGTTCCCTGGATACTTGATAGTCTGGAACGACTGTTTCGTCGCAACCCTTATGAAAACACCCGTCTTTTTGGCAATGACAGCGAGCGTGCCACGGTCTATTCGCGCATGGAAAGCTTGGCACGGCACAACCGGCTGGTCGGTTATCCGTGGACAGCGCTTAAAGAGGCGTTCTATGGCGAACAGGCCGGGGATCTTCTGGTGGTTGATTATGAAATTCTGGCCAAGTCGCCGGAAAAGACCCTGCGTCTGATATACAAATTCATCGACGAGCCCTGGTATGATGGCCACGATTTCGACAATGTCGATTACGATGCGCCGAAGTTTGACGAGGCGCTGGGCGTTGAGGGCCTGCATCGTGTCCGGCCCAAGGTTGAGTTCAAAGCGCGCAAAACCATCCTGCCGCCGGACCTTTTTCACAAGTTCGAAAATATGGATTTCTGGAAAGATACCAGCGGTAGTGCCGCCAGCGTGATTGTCCCGACAAAGGCCGGGGTGAACCCGGCGGATCTGGCACGGAAATTATCCAATTCTGGCAATTTCTGACATCCGGTAATTAGAACTTTATGCAACCGGCGTCTTTCGATAGAGGTTGCAAATAAAGTAGCGCAACTATGACTTGCAATTGGTCGAGTACTGATACTATATCTTGGTATACTATGTTGCGGGCTTAAATACTGCTCGAATTTGGGCATGACTGCGTATCAAGGGGGCTCTGCCATGAATGTCACCACAGGGAACGTCGCGACAGGGCGGGCAAAACAAAATCCGTCAACCGAGACTTTTTCTTCTGTTTCGCCGATGGCGCTTGAACCCCGGTTCATGTTCGATGCGGCCGGTGCGGCCACGGCGGCGGATGCGGCCAGTGACGCGCAGGCAGATGCGGAGGCAGAGCAGGCCCACGATGGCGCGTCCGAGAGCGGCAACGATGCGGGCGAACATGGCGGCACCGATAGCCCCGCAGCCACCGGGGGCGATTCCGGCGCGCGCCGCGACATCATGGTGGTCGATACGTCTGTTGCCGGTTGGCAGGATTTGATCAGCGATTTGGCACCGGGCACGGAAACCATCCTTCTTGACGGCACGAAAGGCGGTATTGCGCAGCTTGCACAGGCGCTTGAGGGGCAAACCGGCATTGACGCCATCCATATCCTGTCGCATGGCGATACGGGGATGATCAAGCTCGGCACGGATACGCTGACGACAGATACGCTTGCCGATTATGCCGATGCGCTGTCGGTCATATCCGCCGCCCTGGGCGAGCAGGGGGATATCCTGCTTTATGGCTGCCTTGTTGGCGAAGGTGGCGAGGGGCAGGCTTTTGTTGATGCGCTTGCCACCCTTACGGGGGCGGATATTGCGGCATCCGACGATCTGACCGGGGCGGCGGACCTTGGCGGTGACTGGGACCTTGAAATCATTACTGGTGATATCGAAGCCACCACACCGCTTTCATCGGTGGCGATGAACAATTTTGCCGGGGTGCTGGCGAATGTGACATTTAATTTTGATGGTGCTTCGGTTGTGGGGGGCAATGTACATCAAACATCTGGTGGATATACCATTGTCGTCGATGGTCAGGATACGGATATACACTTAGGCTATTACAGTTATACATCCACACCTGTTGATGGTTCCAGCCAACCATCCGCATGGGAAAAGAGCATAACAATCAGCCTTTCAGGCAATCAGACATTTAATATTGCGTCGCTTGATATCTTCAATATGAGAGATAACCTGCCGCAGTCCTTTACGTTTACATCTGACAAGGGTGATGTCCTAACAACAGATGTGACCAGTGACTCAACGTTTTCAACGATTAATTTTAGCGACTTTACAGGTATAAGCACACTCACGATCACTTCATCTGATCACAGTGGTGAATTTGCCATAAATTTGGACAATATCGTCTTTAACGATGTTACCGCACCATCAAGCAACACCGCACCGGAACTGGGCGGTACACCGGCAGATGTTACCGTTACCGAGGATACCCCGACCGCGATTGACCTGTCGGCATATAATGTGTCGGATGGTGAGGGGGATACCATCACCCTGACGCTTGCGGTTGACCGGGGGACAATTGCCGGTGCGGCTGGCACGGGGATCACGATTACCAATTCAGGTAGCGGTTCCATGACCCTTCAGGGATCGGCGTTGAACCTCAATAATTATCTGAATGTTACTTCCAATATCACCTATACACCAGCCAGCAACGATACGACCGCAGCAACCCTGACCGTGACCCCCAATGACGGCACGACAGATGGTACTGCCGATACGGTTACGATCAACATAACCCCTGTCAATGATGCACCGACGGCATCTGGTGTTCCGACCGATGTGACGGTGACAGAAGATACCGCCAGTGATTTTGACCTGTCGGCGGTTACGATTACCGATGTTGATGGCGATAACCTGACGGTGACGATTGCAGTATCAGCGGGGACGTTTGCGACCCCTGTCGATGGTTCGGGTGTTGGCAGTGGTGTGACAGCAACCCTTGTTAACGGCACGACCATTACGCTTGCAGGCAGTGCAGCGGATATCAATACCTATCTCGATACCACCAGCAATATCCGATATACTGGCGCGTCGAACGTATCGGGCGATAATGCCGCGACCTTTACGATCAATGCCAATGACGGCACGACAAACCCGCAGATCGGCAGTGGCAATATTGACATTACCGCCACCAACGATGCGCCGACCGTTACCGGTGTTCCGACCGATGTGACGGTGACCGAGGATACGGCCAGCGATTTCGATCTGTCTGCTGTCAGTTTTGCCGACATTGACGGCGACAGCCTGACGGTGACGATTGCCGCATCCGCCGGGACGTTTGCCGCGACTTCGTCGGGTAGTGTTACGGTGGGCGGTTCTGGTACCGGCGCGCTGACACTGACGGGCACGGCAGCCAATATCAATACGTGGCTCGATACCACCAGCAATATTCAGTATACCGGCGCATCGAACGCGGCGGGTGATAATGCGGCAACCTTCACGATCAATGCCAATGACGGTACGGTCAATCCGCAGGTTGGCGGTGGCAATATCGATATTGCCGGTGTCGATGATGCGCCGACGGTAACGGGTGTTCCAACCGATGTGACGGTTGCCGAAGACACAGCCAGCAATTTCGATCTGTCTGCCGTTACCTTCGCCGAGGTCGATGGTGAAAACCTGACGGTGACAATTGCGGCTACTGCCGGGACATTTGCCGCAACCTCGTCGGGCAGTGTGACGGTGGGCGGTTCGGGTACCGGCACGCTGACACTGACGGGCACGGCAGCCAATATCAATACCTGGCTCGATACCACCAGCAATATTCAATATACCGGTGCATTGAACGTATCGGGCGATAATGCCGCGACGTTTACCGTCACTGCCAATGATGGTACGACCGATTCCACCGTCAGCAATGGCAATATTGACATTACCGCCACTAACGATGCGCCGACCGTTACCGGTGTTCCGAGTGATGTGACGGTGACCGAGGATACGGCCAGCAATTTCGATCTGTCTGCCGTTACCTTTGCCGACATTGACGGTGACAGTCTGACGGTGACGATTGCGGCATCCGCCGGGACGTTTGCCGCGACTTCGTCGGGCAGTGTTACGGTGGGCGGTTCTGGCACCGGCACGCTGACACTGACGGGGACGGCAGCCAATATCAACACATGGCTCGATACCACCAGCAATATTCAGTATACCGGCGCATCGAACGCGGCGGGTGATAATGCGGCAACCTTCACGATCAATGCCAATGATGGTTCGGTCAATCCGCAGGTTGGCGGTGGCAATATCGATATTACCGGAACCAATGACGCGCCGACGGTAACGGGTATTCCGACCGATGTGACGGTGACCGAGAACACGGCCAGCAATTTCGATCTGTCTGCTGTCAGTTTTGCCGATATTGACGGCGACAGTCTTACAGTGACGATTGCGGCATCCGCCGGGACATTTGCCGCGACCTCGTCGGGCAGTGTGACGGTGGGCGGTTCGGGCACCGGCACGCTGACGCTGACGGGCACGGCAGCCAATATCAACACATGGCTCGATACCACATCCAATATTCAGTATACCGGCGCATCGAACGCGGCGGGCGATAATGCGGCAACCTTTACGATCAATGCCGATGACGGTACGGTCAATCCGCAGGTTGGCGGCGGCAATGTCGATATCGTCTCTGCCCCGGTGATCGGCAATCTGAATGGGGATAGTGTCACCTATACCGAAGGCGGCGGCGCGGTTGCCATTGATGCCGGAACGGCGGCGACCGTTGCCGATAGCGACAATACCGATTTCAATGGCGGCAATCTGACCGTCAGTATCACAGGCGGCGGCAATGCTGCGCAGGATATCCTGGGGCTTTCGACCGGGGGCACGATTACGCTTTCCGGCTCAACTGCGGGCTCGACTGTCAGTGTCGGTGGCACCGTGATCGGTACGCTGGCCAACAATATTGCCGCAGGCAACAATCTGGTGATCAGTTTCAATAGCGCCGCCACCCCGACCGCGGTTGCGAGCCTTCTGGCTGCCATTCAATACAGCAACAACAGCACGGATGATCCGACGACAGGGGCCCGGACGGTCCGGGTGACGGTTACCGATGCGTCGGGTGGTTTTACCTCCGCCCCGGCCGATGTGACGGTCAATGTGGTGGGTGTGAATGATGCGCCGACGGTTTCGGCCACCGGTGGCACTCCGACCTTTACCGAAGGTGGGACGGCGGTTGATCTGTTCTCTGGTGTCACGATCAGCACGGGTGAAAGCGGTCAGACGATTTCGGGCATGACCTTTACGGTGACCAATGCCGAAGCCAGCGACAGCATCACATTTGACGGTACGGCGATCTCGCTTGTCAATGGAACCGGGTCCACTGCCACCAACGGACTGACCTATAACGTTTCGGTCACCGGGGGTGTTGCGACCATCACGATTACCGGCGGCACCCTGAGTGCGGCGGATGCGCAAACCGTGGTCGATGGCATGACCTATGCGTCAAGCAGTGACAATCCCGGCACATCGAACCGTGTTGTGACCCTTACCGGCATTAGCGACAGCGGCGGTACGGCCAACAGTGGTTCGGACACCGCAAGTGCGTCCATCGCGGCGACGGTTGCGGTCGGTGCCGTCAATGATGCGCCGGTCAATACCGTACCGGGGGCGCAATCCGCCGTGAGTGGCGAGGCAAAGGCGATCACCGGCATTTCGGTTGCGGATACCGATAGCGCGACGGTGACCACCACAGTCTCGGTGCCGAATGGTGACGGGACATTTACCACGACGGGCAATGCGAGCATCACCGGGGGTGGTACCAATTCCATCGAGATTTCGGGCAGTGTTGCCGATGTCAATGCGACGCTGGCCAATCTGCGATACACAGCTGCCACGACCGGTTCGCAAACGATTACCGTCCTGACATCGGACGGCACGGATACCGACACCGATACGGTCACGGTCAATGTTTCCGCCCGCCCGGCCATCGGCGGCCTTTCAGGCGACAGCATTGCCTATACAACCGGCCAGACGGTCAAGCTTGATGTCGGCCAGAATGCGACCGTATCGGATGCGGATTTCCAGGCGGACAATGCCGGCAACCTTACGGTTAGCATCACCGGCGGTGGTAACGCAGCCCAGGATATTCTGACGCTTGATACCACCGGGCTTGTGAGCATTGACGGGACGGATGTTCGGGTTAACGGGACTGTCATTGGCACCCTGGAAAATGCTATTGCCGCGGGCAATACCCTGCAGATCAATTTTAATATCGACGCAAATCTGACAAATATTCAGGAACTGGTGCGCGCCCTTTCCTATGAGAACAGTTCGGGCAATCCGACTGCTGGGAACCGGACGATCAGCGTGACGTTGACTGATATCAGCGGAAACACCAGCACGGTGAGCACCGTGACGGTACGGGTGACCGAGCCGGTGGCCGAAACGCCACCACCGCCTGCGCCGCCGCCTGCGCCGCCACCGGCACCGGTTGTAACGATCCCGCCGATCCTGCAAACGCCGGGATCGGGCGGAGATGCGGGAACGCCGGTCAGCAATGCGCTTAGCGGCGGATCGAATGCCAGTGGTTCTGGCGGGCAGTTCAACTCCGGCGGCCCGATCCGGACAACCGTGACGGGCCAGTTGGGCAGTACCAGCCCGATCGACAATACCGGCACGCCGGTTTCGGCAGGGCTTAGCGTCAATCAGGCCGGAAGCGGGCTGGGTGTTACCACCGGACTGGGAGGTAACGGCGGTGGTGCTGCTTTGACCGGTGGCGGATTTGGCAGCGGCGGCTTGGGCGGTGGCTCTGGCGGTGGCCTTGGTGGCGGCGGACTAGGTGGTGGCCTTGGTGGTGGTTTGGGCAGCGGCGGCTTCGGCGGCGGATTTGGCGGCGGTGTCGGTGGCGAAGCGGGAACCGGAACACCTGTTGGCAATGACGGTATTCTGGGCGCGCCCTCAACCGGGGGCGAGGCTCCGGGGGGCGAAGGTGGCGAAGGTGGCGACGGTGAAACCCCGACTGGCGAGGGTGGCGGTGATCAGGCCATGATCGATGGTAACGGTGAGGCAGAGCTTGCCGCTGCACTTGACGATTTCAGCGCGCAACTGGCAGCCTTTGGCGATGCTGCCGAAATGGAAACGATGCTGCTTGACCAGGTTCTGGGCACGTATCGTATTCCGGCGTGATGATTTGCTTGATGACTTGAGTAATGATTTTCCGGCGGTCGACCCTGTCTGACTGCCGGAATGAGGGAATGTCCCGACCGGTTTCGAAGAGCCCGGGCGGGATGGAGATGGATAGAGGGATGTTGCGGTTTTGGACAGAATCGCAACAGACCCGGATGACGCATCGGATAGCCGCGTATCTGTCGGGCAAAGATGCGGGAGTTTGAATTTACTTGGGGGAATACCGTCTTGGTTTATCGTGCTTTGAAGTTTCCCGGAACTTTCCGAAAATGGCGGAATGTGGCGGTCGCGCTGACTGCGGCGGCAGTATTATCGGCCTGTGCGGTTTCGCCGGAGCCGTTGACGGTTTCGGAAAATAATGCGCGGGTTGAAAATGATCTCAAGCGCCTGTTTGAAAAGCAGGAAAAGATCACCGGGCCGCTGACGCTTGAGGAAGCGATAGCGCGTGCGCTTAAATACAACCTTGATCATCGGCTCAAGCTGATGGAAGAAGCCGTCGCGATGGGGCAGCTTGACGTTGCCAATGTCAATCTTCTGCCCGACGTGGTTGCCAGTTCCGGCTGGACACAGCGCAGCCGGTCAGACTCGACCTATAACGAGAGCAAAACCTCGACATCCACCAGTTCGGACAAGAAAGTCCGCGATAGCGACCTGACGGTAAGCTGGAATGTTCTGGATTTTGCCATTGGCTATATGCGCGCTCATCAGCAGGCGGACATGGCGCTTATCGTCAAGGAACGCCGTCGTCAGGTGATCCATAACGTGATCAATGATACGCGCAGTGCCTATTGGCGCGCAGCCGCAGCCGAACGGGCGCTGGTGCAGTTCAAACCGGTCCTGGAAAAGGTTCGTACGGCACTTTCGCGTTCCGAAACGCAGGTGCGTGAACGGGTTGGTGCGCCGCTTGATGCGCTGACCTATCAGGAAGATCTTCTGTTGACCCTGCGTGAACTTGAAACCCGTCAGCGTCAACTGGTGGAAGCCCGCACCGAACTTGCCGTTCTGATGAACATTCATCCTGATAGCGACTTCACGGTTGCGGCCGCGGTTGAACCGGAAACCGGTTCAATGCCGGTTCTTTCGATGAGTGCCGAGGAACTTGAGCTGGAGGCGTTGAAAAACCGTTCGGAACTGCGTTCGGAAGCCTATCAGTTGCGGATCAATCAGCAGGACGCAAAGATCGCCATCCTGCAGATGGTGCCGGGGCTTAATTTCAGTGCCGGGATCAATCACACCACGGACAGCTACAAGGTCAATTCCGACTGGTATGAAGGGTCGCTTGATCTTTCGTGGAACCTGATGCAGTTGTTCAAGGCACCGGCAAACATGCGCCTTGCCGATAGCCAGATCGAACTTTCGGAAGTGCGGCGTCTTGCGCTGAGCATGGCGGTGATCAGTCAGGTCAATATCGCGCAGCTGCGGTTTGCCTTTGCCAAGCGCGATTATGAACTGACCGACCGGATCGCGTCGGTGCAGGACCAGATATCGGAAACCGTCAATGCCAGCCAGTCGGCCAATGCGGTCGGCGAGGGGCAGGCGATCCGGGCCGATGTCCGGGCGTTGCTGAGCAATCTGCAACGCGATATGGCCTATGCCGACATGCAGGCATCCTATGGCCGCCTGTTTGCCTCGATCGGGGCCGATCCGTTCCCGAACGATATTCCTGATGATTCGGTCGATACGCTTGCGCAGACGGTCGGCGACGTTCTGTCGCGCTGGAATCAGGGGGATTACGATGCACCGGTCACCGTTGCCGAAGACGATGGCGGTCCGGCATCAGAAAATGAAATGAAGCAGGCTGCTGTTCAGTGATGCTTTTTAGCCTGACGTCGTTGCGCGGATTTCGGGTTCAATCCCCGGGCCGCACATTCAAGTCTGCCGCAAGCATGTTTTGCATGCTTGCGGTTTCGGCTTTGTTGTTTCCGGTTCTGGCAGATGCGCAGGAACCACTGCAAGCGCGTGTTCTGGTAACCACACAGGATCGGGCCGTTCTTGCCGGTGAACTGGCCGCGAGAATTGATAAAATGACGGTTCGTCCGGGCCAGAAGTTCAAGCAGGGTGATTTGCTGATTTCTTTTGATTGTGCGGCCTATAAGGCACAACGCGCAACCGCGGCGGCCGACTATCGCCAGGCCGATGCGCAACTGAAATCCCAGCAGCGGCTTTTTGAATTGCGCAGTGTTGGCGAGCTTGATGTTGTCATGGCGCAAGCAGCAAAGGAGCGGACACTGGCGCAGTTGCAGCTTCATGATGTGTATCTTGATCGCTGCAAGATCACGGCACCCTATGACGGGGCTGTCGTCCAGTGGCTAAGCCAGCCCTATCAGATTGCCAATCCTGCCGATGAACTGATGGAAATCATCGGTTCGGGCAATCTTGAGCTTGAACTGATCGTGCCGTCAAGCTGGCTGTCGTGGCTTTCGACGGGGCAGAGCTTTCAGGCGCGGATCGAGGAAACGGGATCGGTCATTGCGGCAACCACCGAAAGGATCGGTGCTGATATTGACCCGGTCAGCCAGACGGTTAAAGTCTTTGCAGCCATAAATGGCGATGCCGGGAAGCTGTTGCCGGGCATGAGCGGTGTTGCTGTTTTTGAACCGGAAACCTGAGCGTTTCCGGCACAGGGCGAAGCGGCACGCGACCAGAACCGACGGGTAAAATGAGCACCATTACAGCATCCGCAATTTTGCTGGGCATCGAAAAGTCCATCCGCCAGGCCCGGGATATGACCGCACTTCAGTTCGTGGCCGTTACGGAAACGCGCCGACTGATTTCCTATCAGCAGGCGGTGTTGCTTTCGCACGGGCTGGACGGGAAATTGCGGGTGGTGGCTGTTTCAAACGTTCCGACGGTGGACCGCAATGCCCCCTATATCCGGTTCGTCGAAAAGCTTGCCAACCGGCAGATTGCCCCCGATCAGAAGAAGATATTTTCGCGTGCATCGGATGGTGCTGATGTCGAAGCGGACTGGCGGGAGTTTCTTCAGGACAATATCCTGTCTCAGCCTGTTCTTGCCCCGGATGGCACATCGCTTGGCCTTCTGTTACTGATCCGGGCCCCGGAATGGCAGGACGGGGAGCTGCTTCTTGTTGAACAACTGACCGATGCGCTTGGCCATGCGTGGAATGCGCTTCGTCCGCGCAAAAGGCGCGGCGGATTGTTTGAAGCCGGAAAAAAACGCCGCGCCGTTCTGGCTGGGGTTTTCGTCGGCCTTGTTCTTGTGTTGGCCATCCCGGTTCGGCAAAGCATTATTGCCCCGGCAACGGTCATGCCGCGCGATCCGGTCATGATTGCCGCCCCGATCACCGGGGTTATTCGCGAAATCAGTGTTCGTCCGAATGCACCGGTGACAAAGGGCGATCTTCTGTTTTCGTTTGAAGGTGCGGAATTCAAGGCAAATTACGAGATAGCGTTGCGCGCGGTTGATACCGCCGAGGCGGAACTGCGCCGTGCATCGCAGCAGGCATTCGGGGATGCCAAGGGCCGCGCCGAGGTTGCGCTTTCGCAGACGCGTCTGGCATTGCGTCAGGAACAGGCCGAATTCAGCCGCTATCAGCTTTCGCAGATCGAGGTCAGGGCACCGCAATCGGGTATTGCGATTTTCAGTGATTCCAATGACTGGCGCGGGCGGCCTGTTTCGACGGGTGAGCAGGTCATGGCCATTGCCGCACCCGATGCCGCCGAGCTTGGTATTTCCATTCCGGTTTCCGATGCCATCGCCCTGCAATCGGGGGCGGAGGTCCGGCTGTTTCTGGATGTTGATCCGCTTGGTTCGATTGACGCAACGCTTGAATATGCCGCCTATCAGCCAAAGGAAACGCTCGAAGGCATATTGGCCTATCAGGCGGTGGCGCGGTTTGACAGCCCGGATGACATTCCCCGTATCGGGTTGAAGGGATCGGCGAAAATCATGGGCGATCATGTTCCGCTGGCGCTGTTCCTTTTCCGCCGTCCGCTTTCAGCCCTGCGTCAGATGATCGGGTTCTGATCTGCCATGGCAATCGCACCGCAGGGGAATGCAAAAGAGCTGGTTGTGCCGCCGCTGCGCGAGGATCTTAGGCTTCTGCCCGCCGGGACCGATGAATATGGCGCGCCGTGCTGGACGATCCATGATCCGGTGCGCAACCGGTATTTCCGGATCGGGTATGCCGCGTTTGAAATGCTGCGCCGGTGGCCTTTGCGCCAGGGGCAGGCAATCATCGAGCGCATTTGCCGCGATACGGTTCTGAGCGTTGACGAGGCCGCGTTGACGGGGCTGATAAAGTTCCTGCATGGCAATGGACTTTTGCAGCGTGACAGCAACGAGACCGTGGCCGAGTTTTCGCGCATTGCCAATGCGGGCAAACCGCCATTCTGGAAATGGGCGATCCACAATTATCTTTTTGTGCGTGTACCGCTGGTCCATCCGGACAGTTTTCTGCGCAAGACCCAGCCGATTGCCGATATTATCGCATCGCGCGCGGTTCAGTTGGGCGTGCTGATCCTGGGGTTGACCGGCATTTTCCTGACCTTGCGTCAATGGGACCTGTTTGTGTCGACATTCATGGGCTTTGCCAACTGGCAGGGCGTGGTGTGGATGGCGGTGACACTTACGCTTGCCAAAATCCTTCATGAATTCGGGCATGCCTATAGTGCGGCGCGCTATGGCTGCCGGGTGCCGTCGATGGGGGTTGCGTTTCTGGTGATGTATCCGGTGCTTTATACCGATACGTCCGATGCCTGGCGGATCATCAGCAAGGAAAAAAGGCTGCGTATTGCGGCGGCCGGTATCCGGGTTGAGCTCGCACTTGCGTTGCTGGCGACTTTTTTCTGGCATCTTGTGCCGCCCGGGCCGTTGCAAAGTGCGGTGTTCCTTCTGGCGACGACAACCTGGATCACAACACTTCTGATCAATCTAAGCCCTTTCATGCGGTTTGACGGCTATTATCTGCTGTCGGATTCTCTGGGTATTGCCAATCTGCAAAACCGGTCCTTTGCCATGGCGAAATGGACGATCCGCGAGACGCTTTTCCGGTTCGGACATCCCGCCCCCGAACCGATGCCACGCAAAAAGCGGCGGATGCTGACGGCGTTTGCGATTGCGGTCTGGATTTATCGCTTCTTTCTGTTTCTTGGCATTGCGCTGGTGGTTTACCACCTGTTCTTCAAGGTTCTTGGCATTATCCTTTTTGTGGTCGAAATCGCATGGTTCATCGTCATTCCGGTTTTAAATGAAATGAAACACTGGTGGAAAGACCGCCATAGCGCAAAAGTAACACCGTCGCTTGTCGCGACGGGATTTCTGTTGGCTGTTCTGACCGTCCTGACCTTCGTGCCGTGGCAATCGCGTGTTTCGGCAGATGCGGTGCTTCAGGCCAGCAATGATGCGGAGATCATCAGCACGGTTGCAGGCCAGGTTGCTGAACTTGCGGTGAAAAAAGGGGACCGGGTCCGGGCCGGTGATACGATTGCCATTCTGAGCGCGCCGGAACTTGATGCCGAACACCGCATTCGGGAGCTGGAGCTTGCCGAGGCGCGGATATTGCTGGCGCAGACCGAGGCGAGCCGGGATAATCTTGGCGACTATGCCGCGCGTCTTCAGGAAATGCGGCGTCTGGCGGCGCGGATCGTTGCCCTTGAAGCGCGGCAGGATCTTCTGACCCTGCGTGCGCCGATTGACGGAATGGTGCGCGAACTGGCCGATGATATCCGGGTTGGCGACTGGATTGCACCGCGCACCCAGCTTGCGCGGATTGTCGGTGCCAACGAACGGGCGTCATGGGAAGTTGTCGCCTATGTCTCCCAGCGCGATATTGCACGTATCGGCAACCGGCCATCGGCCAGGTTCTATCCGGAACAGTTTACCCAACCCGTTCTTGACATCGAGGTCGAGACTGTCGAGCGGTTCAACAGCACCTATATCGAGACACCGGCACTTGTATCCACCCATGGCGGCACAATTGCCGCGACTGCGGACAGGGATGGCCGATACACCCCGCATGATCCGGTTTTCAAGCTGGAGGGGATCGTTGCGACGGATAGGGAAAGTCCCCCGGCCGGCGAGGGTTTTTCGATGATGCAGCGCGGCAGGCTGCAGATTGATGCCGAGCCCATGAGCTGGGCGCGCCGCCTTTATGAAGCGATAGTCGCAGGCTTTATCCGGGAAGTCAGTTTTTAGCGGGATTGTCCGGATCGATCATTTGAGCAGATTTCATTTAAGTAATTAATATTGCAAAATATTTGTTTGTCGTTCCAGGTATGGAGCGCCGGACTGGATGCCTGCCGTCGCATCCAAATGACAAAACCCTGCCGATTGGCGGGGTTTTGTCATTTGGGTCCTGGATTACGGGGCAGCTGGGCGAGGAGACGCGCGCGTCCACGCGATCTCCACATAACCTGCACCCAACTTTCATTGCGGCGTGAGATGGTGCTTGAAGAAAGCAATCATGTTCACAGGGATTTTTTCAAAACTCGCAAACGACCCGCCCACGGCTAACCATCTGGCTGATGTGGCGGGGTTATCGAGATCAGTCGTCTCGGGGCGAGAGTGAACCCGATTGAACGACGATCTTCTTTTCTGGTCAATAAATGTCGGTTGGTAAAAACAACAATGAAACTGTCAAATAGCATTGGTCGAACTCTGATCATCGCAGGCGTAATTGCTGTGGCGCTGGTGGCAATGGCGTCGGCCAGCGGTGTTCTTGAGGAAGAGCCGCAGGCATCCGTGCTTACCGAGTTTGTTTCGCTCGGCACAATCGAGGAAACGGTTCTTGCCAATGGTGAACTCGAACCTGCCCGGATCGTCAGTGTCGGTGCGCAGGTTTCCGGTCAGTTGAAAACCTTGCATGTTGAACTGGGTCAGAAAATCAAGGCCGGGGATCTGATCGCCGAGATTGACCCGACGGCACAGGCATATGCTCTTCGCATCGCAGAGGCGGCACTTGCCAATGTGAAGGCGCAGCGCAAGGCGCGTGGTTTTGAGCTCAGGCGGGCTGAGCAAGCCTATGACAGACAGAAGAGCATGGCCCGTCAGCGTGCGGCTTCGGTCGCCGAGCTTGAGACGGCGGAGGCGGCGTTCAAAGTCCTGACGGCTGATATCGAGGCGTTGGACGCGCAGATTGCCCAAGCCACAGTGGAGGTCGAGAACGCGAAAGCCAACCTTGGCTACACGAAGGTTACCGCGCCGATGGATGGGGTTGTGGTTGCGGTCGTTACCAAGGCTGGCCAAACACTGAACTCCAATCTGGCCGTGCCGACGATCATTGTGCTGGCCGAGCTCAACGTCATGCAGGTTAAGGTAAGAATATCAGAAGCCGATATTACCCGCGTAAAACCCGGCCAGATCGTGCGTTTCACGATCATGGGCGAAACCCATCTTCCGACGGTCGGCAGATTGGAGCAGATTGCGCCCGCCCCGACATCAATCGCGACAGAATCAACGACGGCCTCCACAACCGCAGGGCAGGCAACACAGGCTGTTTATTTCAACGGAATATTCACAACGCCCAATCCTGATGGCCGACTGCGGCCCATGATGACTACTCTGGTGACCATTGTGGTGGGGCAGGCAGAGGACGTGCCGCTCGTGCCATGGTCAGCGTTGACCGAGCGCGATCAGAACGGTCGCTATCGCCTTAGTGTCCGCTCCTCTTCTGGCGAAATTTCGGAGCGCCTTGTCACAATAGGACTGACTGACCGGATCAAGGCGCAAGTGATCGATGGCCTGCAGGTCGGTGAGGAGGTTGTCATTCCGGCAGATGGTCAGGCATCGGACTCTAACGCTATGGAGATGATGTGAGCGCTTTACTGGAAATAGAGAACGTCACACGGCTGTTTCAGACGGGCGAAGAGACGATTTCCGCGCTTGCGGGGATCAATCTTCATATCGACAGCGGTGAACTTGTCGCGATTGTGGGCGCAAGCGGATCGGGCAAGTCGACGCTCATGAATATTCTTGGCTGCCTTGATCAGCCGACTGCGGGCGATTACCGTGTCGGCGGTCGCAGTGTTGCCGGTTTGAGCGCAGACGAACTGGCAGCGTTGCGAAGGGAGCATTTCGGCTTCATCTTCCAACGCTATCACTTGCTCGGCACGCTCAACTCGACTGATAATGTCGCGATGCCAGCCGTTTATGCAGGCCTTGATACCGCCTCCCGGCGCGAGCGGGCCCGGTCACTTCTGGAGCGTCTCGGCCTTGGCGAGCGCGTCGATCACCGTCCAGGTCAGCTTTCCGGCGGTCAGCAGCAGCGGGTGTCGATTGCTCGCGCGCTTATGAATGGTGGGCGTATCATCCTTGCCGACGAGCCGACCGGAGCGCTTGACAGCAGAAGTGGTGAAACCGTGCTTGAGATTCTCAAGGAGCTTCATCGGGACGGCCATACGGTCATTATCGTCACCCACGATATGGAGGTCGCGGCCCACGCTGATCGCATCATCGAAGTCCGTGACGGTCTGATTCTGTCTGACCAGCGATGCCGCGAACCTCTGGTTGGTGCTCCCTTACCTTCCTTTGCACGTTCCGGGTCTGTTGGCGTGCTGGCAGGTTTCCATCGACGGTTTGCAGAAGCTTTTCCCATGGCGTTGCGCTCGATGGCGGCTCATCGGGTCCGCACATTCCTGACCATGCTGGGGATCATCATTGGCATTGCTGCCGTGGTTTCCGTCGTCGGTCTGGGCGAAGGGACACGCCAGCGGGTCCTTGCCGAGATCAGCGAACTTGGTGCCAGTACACTTTCCATTTATCCCGGGCAGGGTTGGGACGACGAGCGCGCCGACAGCATCAGGACGCTGGTTGTATCTGACGCCGAGGCTTTGTCTGCGCAAAACTATATCGACAGCGTTACGCCACTGGTGTCGACGAGTGCGCGCATTCGGTTCGGCAGCACTGCCATGTCCGCCAACGTTGACGGTGTCGGTGAGGATTATTTTCGGGTAAACGGCCTCAAGATCGTGCAGGGCAACGGCTTCACAGCCGACAGTATCGCCGAGCGTCGTCAGGAGGCCGTGATAGACGACAGAGCCGCAACTACGCTTTTTCCGGGTAGTGAATCTCCGCTTGGCAAGATCATCATGATCGACCGCGTGCCGGTGGTCATCATCGGCACGGTGGCCCAGCGTTCCGGCATGTCGGGCAAAACCCTGCAAATATACCTTCCCTATACTGCCGTGGCCGGCAGGTTGCTTGGGGCGGCAACGAGCCTTGCCGGGCTGACCGTTCGCATATCTGACAATGTTGACACGATTGTTGCCGAACGCGCGATTGTCGGTCTGATGACACGCCGTCACGGTATACAGGACTTTTTTGTCTTCAACAGTGACCAGTTGCGCCGGATCATGGAGAAGACGTCGCGGACGATGACGCTGCTGATTTCTTCGGTCGCGGTCATTTCGCTGATCGTTGGTGGGATCGGCGTTATGAACATCATGCTGGTTTCCGTCACCGAGCGTACCCGCGAGATCGGCCTGCGCATGGCGGTCGGCGCACGGCGTATCGACATCATGCTTCAGTTCCTGATTGAAGCTGTCACGATTTGCATTGCCGGATCTCTGCTTGGCGTCGGAGTGGCGCTTGGCGCGGCTGCTGCGTTTGGGGGGCAGGGCAGTTCATTCCCGATGATCATTTCGATCGACGCCATCCTTTCCGCCTGTCTGGTCGCACTTCTCATCGGCCTCGTTTTCGGTTTTCTGCCTGCACGCAATGCCTCGCGGCTTGATCCGGTCGTTGCGCTTTCCAGAGAGTAGTCATGGTTTTTGTCAGATTGATTGTTCCTTGCCTGTTTGTTGTCCTTGCCGGTTGCACCAGCCCGTCGACAGACTATCTGCGCCCTGATCTGCCGGAGGGACCGACATGGTCTGCTTCGGGTACCGCAGATACGGCGAATGCGAGTGCAGATCAGTGGTGGATTGCATTCGGAGATTCCGGACTTACCGCCCTGGTCAGCGAAGTGGTCAGTCGCAACAACGACATTTTCGCTGCGACCGTTCGTGCGCGCAGAGCGCGCCTGCAAGCCGACCTTGCGACGAATGCCCTGTTCCCGAAGTTGAGCGGGGCTCTTAACACTTCGAAGAGCCGGCCTCTTGAAGGAAGTACGACTTCGGCAGCATCTTCGTCTGCAGCAATCGGTGTTTCCTATGAAGTCGACTTGTGGGGGAAACTGGCGGCACAGCGCGACAGCACAAGCTTCGAGGCGGAGGCAACTGCCGAGGATTACGAAGCGGCGCGCCTGGCAATCATCGGCATGACGATCGAAACCTATTTCCGTATCGCCCATGCCAATGAGTCGATTGCATCGGCTATAAACAGCCTTGATTATGTAGAGCAAATTCAGGATCTCGTGCGGAAGCAGGCAGAAGTCGGGGATGTTTCCGATCTGGAACTTAGAGAAAGCGAACAAGCTGTCGAGACTCAGGCGGCGCGAGTAGCGGAGTTGCAGCAGGCCCGCCTTGTTCTGCGCAATGTGCTTACGGTCCTTTTGAACGGTGCGCCAAACCCGGTTCCAGAACCGCAGAGCCTGCCGCGAAAGAAGTTTCCGGAGCTTGCAGCAGGGTTGCCCGCCGATCTGCTTGCCCGCCGTCCTGATCTTCGTGCAGCAGAAGCGCGGTTGCGGGGGACGTTGAAGAGCGTGGACGCGACGCGGACCAGCTTCTATCCGGGGATCTCGCTTACCGGTGGGTTAGGGACCAGCAGCGATCAGCTGATTTCCTTCGTCTCCAACCCGGTCGCAACCCTGGGAGCAGGTGCTGTCCTCTCATTCCTTAACCTGAAGGATATGAGTTTGACGATTGCGGTTTCAGAGACCCATTATGAAGAGGCCGTCAGCGCATTTCGCAAAACTTTGCTGAACGCGTTTGCCGATGTGGCCAATGCGCTTGGTGCGCGCGCCAGCTATGGCGAGCAGTCACGCCGACTTGATAATGCCTATATGGCCGCGCTGGAAGTCGAGAAACTGACCGAGACACGTTATCGGGCTGGTGCGACCACCCTGCGCATCTGGCTTGATGCGCAGGAACGCCGTCGTTCTGCCGAAGTGGTTCTTGCCGATGTGCGGCTCGCACAGTTTGTCAATGAATCAACGCTTTACCGCGCGCTTGGCGGAAGTACTGCAATCGCTGATGAAGAGGTTGCGGCAGCACAATGATGAAGTGCGCTCTTTGATACAGATAAATTATCGGACCGCCTCTTGAGCTCGTTACACTGGAGTTCCTGTTGCCGAACATCTCCACAAAACCTCGACAAAATCTTAACCTGCCCTCGACGCGGGAGGAGTAATCGTTGAGTGTTATCCCGGAACTCCGATGCCGGCATTGCTGGCAGATGCATGATGGTACTTTCAATCGGTTGTGAATAACCTGGGGTGAGATGCGCCTCAATCAAATGAATCCTTTTGGGTGAAAAGCCAAAGATCGAAAACATGTCCATGAACAATGCCTTGATTCTCATCATTGAGGACGAGCCCGAGATTGCGGAAATCATCGGGACTTACCTGTCACGCGAAGGATTCCGGGTTGTTACGGCTGGTGATGGAACGGTCGGGCTTGCCCATCATCAGCGCTTGCGGCCCGACCTTGTGGTGCTGGATATCAAGCTGCCGGGGCAGGACGGTTATGAAGTGCTGGCGGCGATCCGTCGACGTGGTGACACGCCCGTCATCATGGTAACGGCGCTTGCCGAGGATCTCGACAAGTTGCAGGCGCTACGTATTGGTGCAGACGATTATGTCGTTAAACCGTTCAACCCGCTTGAGGTTGTGGCGCGTGTTAAGGCGGTCTTGCGGCGAACCATTGCCCGTGATGACGGGCAAATGTTGCGCGTCGGACCATTGACCATTGATCCACAGGCCTATCGGGTGGAGGTCGAAAGCGCGGCGGGACCGGTTGTGCTCGGCCTTACCAGAACCGAATTTCGCATTCTGGCTTATATGGCCTTGAGGATTGGCAGGGTGTTCGAGCGCTCGGAACTGGTCGATGCGTGCCTGCCGGAGGGTGAGGCGCTGGATCGGACAGTGGACAGCCATGTCAGCAATCTGCGGCGTAAACTGGCTGCGGCTGGGGCGGATGGCATGCTCGTCGGTGTCCGTGGTGTCGGTTATCGACTGGACAACACGCATGGCTAGAAATCTGAATTCCCGCATCGTTCGTGCGATGATTTCGCTTACATTGCTTGCTTTCACCGTCGTTTATTTCGGGTTAACGGCGTATTTCTTCTTCATTTATGAATGGCTTTATCCGGATTTCACCGACGACGACATCCTGCGCACCGGTGATATCGTAACGCTGGGCCTTCTTCTGGGGATCGGCATATTAACCGCCTCTTTGTTGGGGTGGGTTCTGGCACGACGGATTGTGGATCCTTTGAAATCTGTTGCCGCGGCTGCGCGCAAGGTGGCGAATGGGGATTTTTCGGCGCGCGCCTCATTGAGCCGGGGCAATTTTGGCGAGGCGAGCGATCTGGTTGACGATTTCAATCAGATGGCAGGGCGACTGCAACGTGCCGAGGCCGAGTTGAAATATTCTAACTCGGCCATTGCACATGAATTGCGAACGCCTTTGACCATTCTGCGTGGGCGGCTCCAGGGGTTGCTGGATGGTGCCTTCGCCCCCAGTCCGGAACTGTATGGTCGCCTGATTAACCATGTGGATGATCTGTCGGCCATCGTCGAGGAGTTGCGGACACTGGCGCTGAGCAATGCAGGGCAGCTCGATCTGCAATATTCACGTCTTGATCTGGCGGTGGAGGCCGAGGCGGCGCTCCTTTCGCTTGAGGATCATTTCAGCAAGGCCGGGATCACGGTAATGCGCCAGTTGTCCAGCGCCGTCGTCAGTGCTGACCGCGCGCGATTGAGGCAGGCTTTCGTGGCGGTTCTGGAAAATTGCTGTCGTTACGCGCCGCAAAGTACGGTGCATGTCGAGACCGGTGTAGCCGGACAGTATGTCTTTTTCCGTTGCACGGATACAGGACCGGGCCTTCCTGAAGAAAGCCGCACGCGTGCCTTCGAGCGGTTCTGGCGTGCGGACGACTCACGGGGGCGGAGCGGTGGTGGTTCCGGCCTGGGCTTGCCAATTGTCAGGGCGATTGCCCGGGCGCATGGAGGAGATGCGTCGATATTCCCTTCTGATCATCCTGGTCTTGCCGTCGAAATCCGGCTGCCGTGCCAAGTGTTACCTTTCGTCTGATTGTACCAATGTCCAAACATCTTCCTTATTCCGACGACTATACCGACCTTGCGGCGCGGCATGTTTCCATGCGGCGTATATTGTCGCTGTTCATTCCTTACCGGAAACGGATCGCAGCGGTCATATTGCTTATGATCATGTCCTCAGCGGTCGGTCTGGCGGGACCGTTCCTGTTGCGGGCGATCATTGACGAAGCTTTGCCCGCCAATGATCTCAGACTGCTTGTCGGGCTGGTGGGAGGTATGGTCATCGTCGCCCTGCTTTCGGCGGCGGTCGGTGCCTATCAGGTGATCCTCATGTCACGTATCGGACAGGCGGTTCTGCATGCCTTGCGGGTGCGGCTTTATGCCCATCTCCAAAGCCTGTCGTTGCGGTTTTTTACCGGAACGCGTGTGGGCGAGGTTCAGTCGCGCATCGCCAGTGATATCGATGGACTGCAATCGTTGGTAACGGAAACTGCCAACGAACTTGGTCGTTCGCTCAGTGCGGTTGTCATGACGGCCATTGCCATCGTGATCCTTGACTGGCGGTTGGCACTTTTTGTTCTGTTCGTGGTGCCGGGAACGATCCTGATCAGTAACCGCGTTGCCCGTATGCGCGAAGCGTTGACCTACCAGCAGCAGGCGCGCGCCGCCGACATGTCCGTGGCGGTGCAGGAAACGCTTTCGGCCTCGGGGGTCATCCTTGCCCGCACGATGGGAAGGGGACCACATCTTGTACAACGGTTCACCCGGATATCGGGAGACCTGGCGAAACTTGAGGTGAAGTCTCATACCGCCGGTGAATGGCAGTGGTCCCTGATCAGCTTTGCGCTGGCCGTCCTGCCGGCGATGACGTTGCTGGCGGGGGGGCTGCTGATGCAGACAGACAATCCTGCCACCATCGGTACGCTGGTTGCGATGATCGCGTTACAGGAACAGCTATTGTGGCCTTTCGAGCAATTGTTGGAAATCGGACGCGATACACGAAAAACACGTGCCTTGTTTGCGCGGGTTTTCGAGTATCTGGACATGCCGGTTGAGATCACCGAGAAACCGGCACCCGTTACAATTCGCCGTTCGGACATGCGCGGTCAGGTAGAGCTGGAGCATGTCAGTTTTGCCTACCATGAGGATGGCCCGACTGCTGTGCATGACATAAGCCTCATGATCCCCGCAGGCAGCAATGTCGCGATAGTCGGCCCGACGGGTTCGGGCAAGACGACACTGGGATACTTGCTGGCGCGGCTTTACGATGTGGATAGTGGTGCCATCCGGTTTGATGGCGTGGATCTGCGCGATCTCAGTTTTCAATCGCTGTCCGAAATGGTGGGGGTCGTTCCGCAAGAGCCCTATCTGTTCCATGCCTCTGTGGCAGAGAACCTGCGCTTCGCGAAACCGGACGCGACCGAGGCCGAACTGGTTGCGGCTGCAAAGATTGCCCAGATTCACGACCATATCGCGTCGCTGCCTGAGGGCTATGATACGCTGGTTGGTGAAGACGGATACCGATTTTCCGGTGGCGAGAAACAGCGCTTGGTGCTGGCTCGCACCATCCTGCGCGACCCGCCTGTGCTTTTACTGGACGAGGCGACCAGTGCTCTTGATACACGTACGGAACGCGCGATGTCGTCTGCGTTGAACCACATGTCGAAAGGCCGGACAACGATTACCATCGCGCACCGGCTGTCCACCATCCGCCATGCGGACCAGATCGTGGTGATGAAAGCAGGACGCATCGCAGAGCAGGGACGTCATGACCAACTGGTCGCTCTTGACGGTGTCTATGCGGATCTGTTGCGCGTTGTGTGACCTTGCAACAGCGTGCAACAGATCGCCTCTTATTCACGCAATAGCTTGATCCGCAGCCTTTGAGCGCTTCGGATGTGATGTCTTGCATCGGTATCGGCCTGATCGGCGTTGCCGGACCGGATGCTGTCGATAATGTTCTTATGTTCCTGATAGGCACTTTCGGGGCGGCCGTCATATTGAAGCGTCGTACCGCCCAGAAGCGCCATTGAATTCGATAAAGAATTAAGTGCATCAATAAGATAGCGATTGTTCGCCGTTCTATACAGTGCCTGATGAAACAGCCGGTTTGCTTCTGCAACTTTCACCGGGTCCTGCCCGTTTTTCAGCATCAGTTCATTCAGATCTTCCAGTTCGGCGATTTCAAGCTCTGATGCGTGGCGCGCGGCATAGCGGGCGGCTGTTCCTTCCAAAACTTCTCGAATTTCATACAGTTCGATCACTTCGCGATGATCGAGTTCCTTGATGACGGCCCCGTGTCGAGGCATGTGGATCAGCAGCCCATCACTTTCCAGACGTCGAATGGCATCGCGCACCGGGGTGCGGCTGATTCCAAACCTTTCAGCAACTTCCACCTCGCGGATTCGGGTTCCCGGCTTGAGTTCGCCATGCTGGATGGCTGCCAGAAGCTTTTGATAGGCAACTTCCCCGCGGGGCTGGTGATCGGCGGAATCTGGGCTCATGAGAAGGCACCTGCTTTGTTCTGTCTGGTTTTTAACTTGACACAAGCATGCTGAAATCTCAAGGTTGGAGACAATTGTATACAAGAGTATCCATTAAAATACGAAAAGAGGTGGAGACGCCGTGAAAACTGAATCCGATCATTATGATGTCCTTGTCGCGGGCGGCGGGCAGGCGGGGCTGATTGCCGCGATCGTCGCTGCGGAAAAAGGCGCGCGCGTCTGTCTGCTGGAAGGGGCACCCAGAACCCATCGCGGCGGGAATACCCGCCATACCCGCAATTTGCGACCCATGCATATTGGCCCCTTGTCGGTTTTGAGCGGCACTTATGACGAGGCGGAATACTGGGATGACCTGATGCGGGTGACCAAGGGGAAAACCAACGAAACACTCGCCCGCATGACCCTGCGCCAATCGACAGAAGCCGTTGACTGGCTTGAGGCGCGCGGTGTGCAGTTCCAGCCGCCACTTGGCGGAACCCTGCATTTGGGCCGAACGAATGCGTTCTTCATGGGCGGGGGCAAGCAACTGTTAAACGCCCTTTATCGGCATGCCGATAAGCTTGGCGTTGAAGTTCATTACGATGCGATGGTCACGTCCGTAGAGATTTCGGAAGGAAGATTTAAAAGCCTTCAGGTGGGTGATCACACCATTTCGGCAAATGCGTTCGTTGCGGCAGCCGGCGGATTTGAAGCGAATATCGAGTGGCTGAAAGAGGCATGGGGCGACATTGCCGAAAATTTCCTGATCCGGGGGACGCCCTATAATCGTGGTGATTTGCTGCGCATGCTGCTTGATGCCGGAGCCCGGCAGATCGGGGAACCCAATCAGTGCCATGCGGTGGCAATTGACGGGCGCGCGCCAAAGTTTGACGGCGGAATCTGCACGCGGGTTGACTGCGTGTCGCTTGGCATTGTGGTGAACAGGAATGCCGAGCGATTTTATGATGAAGGCGAGGATTTCTGGCCAAAGCGATATGCGATCTGGGGCCGTCTTGTTGCGGACCAACCTGATCAGGTGGCCCATGTGATTATTGACCAGAAGGCGCGTGGTGCCTTTATGCCCCCCGTTTTCCCGGCCGTGGTCGCCGATACGATTGGCGAATTGGCCCAAAAGATCGGTCTGGATCCCGCGACGCTTGAGAAAACCGTTGCCGACTATAACGCGGCGGTTCAACCGGGAAAATTTGATCATACCGAACTGGATGGGGTTCATACCAGCGGGCTTGTGGTGAACAAGACCAACTGGGCGCGGACACTCGATCATCCGCCCTATAGCGCCTATTGCCTGCGGCCGGGCATCACATTCACCTATCTCGGGGTGGAAGTCAGCGAAAAGGCGCAGATGCAGATGGCCGACGGGACCGAAAGCCCGAACATCTTTGCTGCGGGTGAAATTATGGCCGGAAACGTTCTGGGCCAGGGATATCTTGCCGGGATTGGCATGACGATTGGAAATGTGTTTGGACGAATTGCAGGAAGGGAGGCTGCCGATTATGCGCTCAACCGATAAAACAGCCGAAGCCGCCCGCGTGATGTCGATCTGCAATGCCTGCCGTTATTGCGAGGGACATTGCGCCGTTTTCCAAGCGATGGAACTGCGGCTGGAATTCAATTCCGATACGCTCGATTATCTGGCAAACCTTTGCCATAACTGCGGGGCCTGTTATCACAATTGCCAATATGCGCCGCCACACGAATTTCAGCTTAACGTTCCGGCTGCGATGGCGGAGCTCAGGCAGGAAAACTACGGCATTTATGCGTGGCCGGGCTTTATGGGCAAGCTGTTTGCCAATAACGGTCTTTGGGTCAGTTTTCTGTCAATCGTTGTGATCACGCTTTTTCTGGGCGGAACGGCCATTCTAACCGGGGATGATTTCTTTTCAGCGCACGACAACGCATTTTACGGCGTGATTTCGCATGATGTCCTGGCCGCAATGTTTGGTGCGGTTGGTGGATTTGTGCTGCTTGCGCTGCTGGTTTCGATTGTCAAATTCTGGCGGACAATGAATTTGCCAAGTCCTTTCAGGCTTGATTATCCCCGCGTCATGCAGGGGATAAAAGATGCTCTTTCGCTGAAATATCTGGATGGTGGCAACGGGCAGGGATGCTCGTATCCAAGCGAAACGCCCTCCATGGCAAGGCGTTGGTTCCATCAGATGACATTCTGGGGCTTCATGCTGTGCTTTGCTGCCACATCGTCGGCCACGGTCTTGCATTATGGCTTCGATCTTCCCGCACCTTACGGGTATTTGAGCCTGCCCAAACTGTTTGGCATTCTGGGAGGACTTGGTCTTATTGTGGGGCCAGCGGGGCTGCTGATCCTGAAGGCCAGGGCAGATGCCGCCCCGAAAGGCAAAACGAACAAGGGTATGGATGTCAGTTTTCTGGTTCTGCTGTTTTTGACAAGTCTGACCGGACTTTGCCTGATGTTTGTGCGTGATACGCAATATGTCGGGGTGATGTTAAGCATCCATCTTGGTGTTGTGATGACGCTGTTTCTGTCCATGCCATATGGCAAGTTTGTGCATGGTTTTTATCGCCTGATCGCGCTGATTGTGTTTGCGGTCGAAAAGAACGATCACAAGCAGGTGGTCGGCGTTTGTTCGGACAAGAAAGCGGCCTGAACGTCAAAAGACAAAAGACCGGCGCACGACGTGCCGGTCTTTTGTCTGCAACGAGACAGATAAAACCGGTTAGCGCGGGAATGCTATCCGCACCTTGAGGCCGACACCGTCTTTGCCGTCTTCAAGGGACATAACGGCCTGATGTGCATTGGCAACTTCTTTGACAATAGCCAGTCCAAGGCCACATCCTTGTCCGTTTTGCTCATCAAGGCGCACGAACCGTTCCAGAACCGTATCGCGGTCTTTTTCCGGGATACCGGGGCCGTTGTCTTCAACCTCCAGAACCGGACCTACAGCAACGCCGCGACCAATGACGCGCACCGTCACAATCGTACCGGGATTGCCATAGACGATTGCATTCTCGATCAGGTTGCAAAGCATTTCCTGAAGCAGAACTTCGTTTCCTGTTTCAATTTCACAGCTCATGCCCTCGCTTTGATCGTCGAAGCCAAGATCAATATTGTGGCGGATCGCATAGCGAACCATCCCGGATGTCACCGAGGCGGCAAGGGCCAAGAGGTCGGTCTTCTCGTAGCGGACAGCCTTTCGGCCTTCCGGTGATACCCGCGCGAGGTTCAGAAGCTGGTTGGCAAGTCTGGCGGTCTGACGGGTTTGACTGACGATACGTTCAAGAGCTTGACGGTCTTGTTGGTCGCTGGCATTGCGCAAAGCCCATTCGGCTTCGGCCTGTACTGTCGCAAGTGGGGTACGTAGCTGGTGTGATGCATCGGCGATGAAACGCTGATTGGCGGTGATTGAGCTTTCCAGACGTGCCAAAAGTGCATTTAGAGATCTGACGACCTCGGTTACTTCCTTGGGCATGGCATGGCGAATTGGCCGCAAATCATCAGTTGATCTGCGGCGGATTGCCTGTTGAAGGCGTCTTAGGGGGGCAAGTCCGCGTGAAACGCCGATCCACGCGAAAACGCCGCCGAGAAACATCAGAACCAGAAAGTCAGTGGTCGATCCCAGAAGTTCGTCATAAATCAGATTGTCGCGTTCACGACGGGTCTGGCTGACATCAATGGTGACCCAGCCATAGATGTTCGACGACGGATTGGAAACCAGATATTTCATGGTTACCGCGCGTACGTCCTCGTTGCGATAGTGTGCGTTATAGAAATGGGGGACACCCGGTTCCAGAGTAATGCCAGCGGGCAGTCGCGGCAGACCAGAATCCCCCGTCACAAACGCCCCGTCCGGACCCTGTACCCGGTAATATGTGTTTTCGCGGGTGAATTGCTCGAGCAGCAGCTCGATATCACGCGATAGCAAATCGCCCCTTGAATTGATTGCGTGTTCGGAAATCGTTACCGCCAATGCGACCAGAAGCCGGTCCTGAATACGATTGGCCATTTCGCTGACGGTCAGATAGTTTTTGGCCAACAGCCCGAATGCCAGCATTAATCCAGGCAGCAAAAGCCAGCGCAGGAGCCTTGCGCGCAAAGATGTTGATATGGCGGTAGCGTTTTCGGTCATTCGTCAATCATATAGCCAAGTCCGCGAATAGTCCGGACTTCGACATCACCTGATGCAATTTTTTTGCGCAGGCGGCTGATGTAAAGTTCGATGGATTTTACGCTGGCCTCATCATCAAAACCGAACAGATGCAGGGCGATTTTTTCCTTGCTGATCACCTGGCTTACGTTCAGCAGCAGGATTTCCAGCACACCACGTTCGCGCGGTGTTAGCGAAACGGGCTGTCCATCAATCGTGACGGACCGGTCCACCGAATTGAATGTCAGTTTTCCAACCGTGATGGCGGGATTACGCTGCCCGATATTGCGTCGTAAAAGTGCGCGGGCACGGGCTTCGAGTTCCGACAGCTCGAACGGTTTGACCATATAATCGTCTGCCCCGGCATCCAGACCAGCGACACGTTCATCCAGATTGCCGCGTGCGGTCAGGATCATGACGGGCAAATTGATTTTGCGCGCGCGCACGGTTTTCAGAATTTCAATCCCGTCCAGTCCCGGAAGCGACAAATCGAGAATCAGAAGATCAAAGGTTTCTTGCAGAACAAGCCGAAGAGCATCTTCGCCATCATGAACCAGATCGACAGCATGATCGGTCTGCCGCAGGGCAGCAGCGATTTTGTCAGCCAGAACAAGGTTATCTTCTACGATCAGGATACGCATTCTGCCTAAATAACACCGAAAACGACTTCGAAAATGAAAAATTTGACCCTAGACAGCAAACTGACAGCTTTTTCGTTTAGATTTTGCGTCATAGGCAAACGGCACTCCCGGCAACGACCGGTCAGAAGAACAATAACAGCCGAAAGCCTGAATGGGAGGAAATCGACACTTGATGCATGTCTGTGCGTCACGCGCTTCTTCCTTCCGTTCGAGAGAAAACAACCGTTATGGAGGGAAAGCCCAATGTCATGGGGAAAAACCGTTAATCAATCATTCAAAACCGCATGTGCGGCTGCGGCAATTGCTTTTGGCTTTGCCGGTACAGCAACCGCACAGGATGCCGACTTTGCCGGGGATCGTGTCGAACTGATTATTCCGTTCGGTGAAGGTGGGGGGACTGATACCTGGGGCCGGTTCTGGGCACCGTATTTCAGCGTCTTTCTGCCGGGAAACCCGACCGTTGTCGTCAAGAACATTCCGGGCGGCGGTTCGACTTCGGGGGCGAACCAGTTTGAAGCCCGCGCCAAACCTGATGGATTGACCGCTATCGGAACTTCCGGCTCAACCCAGTTTCCGTATCTGTTGCGCGACAAACGCGTGCAATATGAAATGCGTGACTGGCGCGTGGTTTTGGCTTCGCCGACGGGTGGTGTTGTTTATGTGAATTCCGATCTGGGTCTTAAGTCGGCTGCTGACATGAAAGCACTTGAAACCGTCAAGTTGCGTTATGGTAGTCAGGGCGCGACGTCCCTTGATCTGGTTCCGTTGCTAGCGTTTGAACTGCTGGGACTTGATGTCGATGCCGTGTTTGGCATGAAAGGCCGCGGGGCCGGTCGTCTTGCCTTTGAGCGCGGCGAAGTCAACATCGATTACCAGACTTCGTCGGCGTTTATTAACAACGTTACACCACTTGTTGATATCGGCAGCGCTGTTCCGCTGTTCTCGTGGGGGGCGATCGACGATGACGGCAATATCGTGCGCGATCCTTCCTTCCCCGACCTGCCAAGTTTCCCGGAAGCATACGAGATGATGAAGGGTGAAAAACCTTCAGGTCCCGCCTGGGATGCTTACAAAGCCTTTTTCATTGCCGGTTTCCCGGCTCAGAAAATGGTATTCCTGCCAAAAGATACGCCTGAGGAAATCGTGCAGGCCTATCGTGATGCTGCACAGGCCGCAACCCAAGATGAGAGCTTTGTCGCGGATCGACAGGCAACGCTTGGCGAATACAAACAGATCGTTGGCGAGCCTGCAGAGCGTATTTTCCGCACGGCTGTGAACGTTCCAGAAGAAGCCCGTGAGTGGGTGCAAAAATGGCTGACCGATAAATATTCGGTTCAGTTCTAACTGAAAATCTGAAGTCTCCCGTTTCCTGATCGGGGTGGCCTTGTCCACCCCGCTTTTTTCACCCTGCGACTGTCTGGTCGTTTCAAGGGAACGGGCGAACTTTGTCTTTTGACGGAGTTTCCTGATGCTTGATGCAATGATGACGGCACTGTCTCATTTCGCGCAGCCAACCCATCTGATGTATCTTTTGCTGGGGGTTGGAATGGGCATGATTGTCGGCATTCTGCCCGGTCTGGGCGGGATTGTCGGGCTGTCTCTTCTGTTACCTTTCATTTATGGCATGGACCAGATTTCGGCACTTGCCATGTTGATCGGTCTTGTTGCTGTTATCCCGACCTCGGATACCTTTACATCTGTCTTGATGGGGATACCGGGATCAAGTGCATCACAAGCAACAGTTCTTGATGGTTTTCCTTTGGCCAAAAAAGGCCATGGTGCCCGTGCGCTGGGGGCTGCATTTTCGGCATCCTTGGTCGGGGGACTGGTGGGTGCTGTTATCCTGACCGGCTTTGTCGTGATCGCCCGGCCTCTGATCCTGGCATTTGGTTCGGCCGAACTCTTTATGCTCGCTGTTCTTGGCCTGTCGATGGTCGGCGTTCTTGCCGGTAAAAGCCTGCCTAAAGGCGTGATTGCTGCGGGTCTTGGCTTGCTGCTGGGAGCGCTTGGTGCGGCTCCGGCCACCGGCGAACTGCGCATGAGCTTTGACTCTGTTTATCTGATGGATGGTCTGCCACTCGTCATTGTCGGTCTGGGCATGTTTGCGTTCCCTGAAATCATCGACCTGTGCCGGCAAAATCGATCTATTTCTGATAAGGGCACCCTTGGTCTGGGGTGGCGCGACGGCGTTCGGGATATGATCCGTCACAAATGGTTGTGCCTGCGTTGTGCCGGTCTTGGCAGTATTGTCGGGGCCCTGCCCGGGCTTGGCGGAAGTGTTGTCGACTGGATCGCCTATGGTCATGTCGTCCAGACCGCAAAAGACAAATCGCAATTCGGCAAGGGCGATATTCGCGGTGTTCTGGCACCGGAAAGCGCAAACAATGCCAAGGAGGGCGGCGGGCTTGTTCCCACGCTGCTGTTTGGTATTCCCGGATCGGGCAGCATGGCCGTTTTTCTTGGCGGTATGGTCCTGATTGGTCTTGAAGCCGGTCCTGCAATGGTTGGGCGCGATCTTGATATCACCTACACGATCATCTGGTCGCTTGCGATTGCCAATGTGGTTGGTGCTGGTGGTGCATTGCTGATTTCGCCTTTCGTTTCGCGCCTGACGACAATCAAATACGGTTACCTTGCGCCGTTCATGATTACGGTGATCTGCTTTGCCGCGTTTCAGGCGACGCGTTCCCTTTCCGATATGATCGCCTTGTTGGTGCTTGGTGTTCTTGGCGTGCTGATGAAACGCTTTGGCTGGCCTCGCCCGGCGTTTCTGATTGGTTTTGTGCTCGCATCCAACACGGAAACCTATCTTTATCAGGCCCTGCAATTCTACAACTGGGAATTCCTGACCCGTCCAGGTGTGGTAATTATCGCGGCTTTGACAGTCATTTCCGTTCTTATGGGGATGCGCAAACACCCGGTAAATCCGGTTGAAGAAGAAGAAAGCAGTCATTCCCACAATCCGAAACGCTGGCCGCAAATCCTGTTTGCGGGCGTGCTTCTGGCGTTCTTTGCGTTCGGAATTTGGGATGCAACGCAGCATTCCTTCCTTGGCAGTGTCTTTACCGGTGCGGTTTCGGTGGTGATGTTTGTCGTTTCGGCGATTTTGATCTGGCAATTGATTGTATCGCCACCGTCGCATGCGGCCAATTTTGATCATGAATTTGACCTTGAACATCAGGACGTGAAGCCGACCGCAGGTCTTTGGCACTACGTTCTTTGGGTTGCCGGAATGGTTGCCGCAACCGCCGTGTTTGGGTTCCTGATTGCGATTACCGGGTTCTTCATGGCCTTCCTTCGGGTCAAGGCAAAGGCATCGTGGCTTCGGACGTTGCTTTTAACCGGGCTTGCGATTGGCGGGCTTTGTGTTCTTGCGTGGTCACTGGTTCTCGATTTCCCGGCCGGGATGCTTCAGGACCTGATTGAACTTCCCTGGCCGCTGGGGTGATCGACATGAAAAATACCGTGATTGTGAATGACCAACATGCCGTTCCCTGTGTGATGATGCGCGGCGGGACATCAAAAGGGCCGATCTTTTTGGCCAGTGATTTGCCCGAAGACGTTGCCGCGCGTGATCGTCTTTTGCTTGCGGCGATGGGGTCACCAGACAAACGTCAGATTGATGGAATTGGCGGTGCCGATACGTTAACCAGCAAATCATGCATTGTTGCGCCGTCCAGCCGACCGGATGCAGATGTCGAGTTCCTGTTTGCCCAGGTCGCCATCGACAGGGCAGAGGTTGACGTTAATCCGAATTGCGGGAACATGACCGCGGCAGTTGCCCCGTTTGCGATTGAGGCCGGTTTGGTGCCGGTTACAGGGGATCAAACGCTGGTGCGCATTTACAATAAAAATGTCGGTGCATTGGTTGACGTTCTGGTCGCGACACCCGGCGGAAAGGTGACCTATAGCGGGGATGCGGCGATTGATGGCGTGCCCGGGACTGCGTCCCCGCTGATATTGCGGTTCAAGGATATCATGGGCAGCAAAACCGGTCGGCTCCTGCCAACGGGGAAACCGATCAACTATATCGACGGGCTTGAAGTGACCTGTATTGATGTGGCGGTTCCGATGGTGATGTTTCGCGCCCGCGATCTTGGAATAACGGGGAACGAAACCAAGGCGCAGCTTGACGGCAATGCAGAACTGATTGCGCGGATGGAAGCCGTGCGCCGCAAAGCATCGGAACTGATGGGGCTTGGCGATTGTACCGGCAAGGTTGTTCCGAAAATGGCTATTCTGTCCGAGCCGACAAAAGGTGGCGATATTACATCGCGCTATTTTGTGCCGCATAATTGCCATGCGACCCATGCGGTGACCGGTGCGATTTGTGTTGCCAGTTGCGCATCACTTTCAGGAAGTATCGTTGATGGTATGATCAGTCTTAAGGCCTTGCCGCAACAGTGGATTCAGATTGAACATCCGAGTGGCATGATTGCGGTGGAACTTACCATCGAAGGATCGGGGCCAAATCTTTCGGTGATTTCCGGCGGGGTGATCCGCACCGCACGCCGGTTGTTTGAAGGTCGGGTTCTTGTTCCTGAAAATATTCTGACGGAGGTTTAGGGTCGTGGATGTTCTTTTATTGCCGGGCGACGGGATCGGACCGGAAATTACGGCTGTCACCCGCAATGTGCTTGAGGCATTGGACCGTTCATTTTCAATGGGATTAAAATTTAGCAGCGAAGATGTCGGATTTGCATCATTGGAAAAACACGGTGCCACCATTACCCCGGAATTGATCGAGCGTGCCCGCAAGGCCGATCTGACCATTCTGGGACCGGTTGATACCGCGCATTATCCTCCGGCAGATCAGGGTGGGATCAATCCTTCTGCGGCATTGCGTATCAATCTTGATCTGTATGCCAATGTAAGGCCTTCGAAGGTGTTTGAGGGGCTTACTTCGGCTGTTGGAGCCATGGATTTGGTGATTGTGCGTGAGAACACAGAAGGTTTTTATGCCGATCGCACCATGTATGCGGGCACCGGCGAGGTGATGCCAACCCCTGATCTTGCGCTGGCGATGCGCAAGGTGACGCGCCAGGGAAGTTATCGGGTGTCGGCATTTGCTGCGCGCCTTGCAGCCAAACGTCGCGGGCATTTGACCATTGTGCACAAGGCCAATGTTTTAAAGCTTAGTGACGGTCTGTTTTTATCCGAAGCAGAGAAAGCCGCAGCCGAGCAGGGCGGACTTACGGTTCGCGAAGAACATGTTGATGCGATGGCATCCCTTCTGGTCAGAACGCCAGATGCGTTTGACGTGATTGTAACGACCAACATGTTTGGTGACATCCTTTCGAATGAGGCGGCGGAGCTGGCCGGTGGGCTTGGGCTTTCCGGGTCGCTTAATGTCGGGGATGAAAATGCGATTGCGCAGGCATCGCATGGTTCAGCCCCCGATATTGCAGGCAAGAATATCGCCAACCCCGTATCGCTTTTGCTGTCGACCGTTCTGCTTCTGGATTGGAAGGGGGCAGAAACCGGTCGCAGCGATTTGCAGCAGGCTGCAAACAGGCTGGATAAGGCAATTTCCGAAATGCTCAAAAGTCCGGACACGCGAACAGCAGACCTTGCCGGATCATTGTCTTGTCGTGATTTTGGTTCGGTTTTGGCCGATAGGCTTCGCTGAAAACTTATAAAAGAGCCCCTGCCGCAATGCGGACAGGGGCTTTCGAAGCTTTAATTGAAGCGCAATTCTATTCGTTTATGTGATTGAGAGCTTCGACGAGACACAGAAGCGCCATGGATTGGCCATAGCCGGTGGGGTGCAGGGGGATGTTCTTGTAGAATTCAAGGTCATGTCCCATGCGGGTGCCGTAGGAAACCTGTTGCACGACGCCATTACTGTCGATGTTGCCGAGCACGGCATGCAAAGCCTTTTGACCGGCCGTTTTCCAGCTTTCGGGGCCAAGGCCCAGCCGATATCCTTTGAGCAGCGCATAACCGATTGCAGAGGTTGCCGAGATTTCCTCGTAAGAAGTCGGATCATCGACCAGCGTGTGCCATGTGCCGTTCGTGGTCTGATAGTCGATCAGGCTTGATAGCTGTGCCTTGACAACCCACAGCAGATAGCGGCGTGTGGCGACATCAAGATCGGCAAGATCAATCAGATCGAGTATTCCTGCCGAAATCCATGAATTGCCGCGCGCCCAGCGCGCGCGGGCGAAATTGTGATTTCCATCGAAGGTCCATCCATGAAACCACAGGCCGGTTTCGGGTTCGCAAAGATAGTGGGTGTGGACCAGAAACTGGAATTTGGCTTCGTCGATCAGGTCTTTTCGGCCGGAAGCCTGACCGTAGGATGCCAGAAACAGGGCGAGCATGAACAGGGTATCGTCCCACAGTTCGCCGTTATTGATCTTGTCTGAAACATCGTGCTGGAACCCGCCGGACGTGGTGCGCGGGGCTTCTGCGATCAGGCGGTTTGCCCAATCGTCAAGAACAGGTTCCCATCGAGGATCCCGGGTCTGCTGCCACAGAATGGACAGGGCCAGCATGGGGGCTGTCGTGTTCACATTCTGGGGCGGCAGGCCCCGGGAAAGCTGTTTTTCGTACCAATTTTCCAGAATTCTCCGCGCTTCTGCGTCTCCGGTCTGGAGCCAGAGTTGCGCAATTCCGTACAGACCGACACCCTGTGGCCATTCCCAACTATCGAAACTGACATAATCACCGGCTGTTCCATCAAGGTTCGGCTCGTTGAATTGTCCTTCGTCTCGCAGGTTACGTAAGCCTGTCACTATCTGAGAGATTTTCTCTTTCAATTCGTGGTGAAGGCTGACGGTATCGGTTCCCATTATTATGTCTCGCTGTTTTTTCTGAAGGAATTTGGTGGCGCGGAGCGGAAAATTATTCGGTTTCGAGAATCTGGGTCAGAAGACCGCCGAAATCCGGATCGTTGCGATACTCGTCAAGCAGCGGCATGACTTTTTCGCGGAAGGGGGCCTGATCCGGGGAGACAAAGGTCACCCCCATCTTTTCTGCTTCGGCGGTTGAATCCTTGACGGCCTGATCCCAAAGCGCACGGAAGGATTCAGTCGCGTTTAGAGCAGCTTCCTTGACGATGGCGTTCTGTTCGTCGGTGAGTTTTTTTGCCGCCGCGTTGGAGATCACCAGGAAGTCCGGAATGCGAAGATGTTCGTCCTGCGAATAGAATTTGGCGACTTCGCCGTGACGACCGATGGTCAAAGCCGTGACGTTGTTTTCCGCACCATCAATCACGCCCATTTGCAGGGCCGTATAGATTTCGGCGTAGGGCATCGGTGTCGGGGAGCCCCCCATCATTTCGACCATGCGGATCGAGCTGTTGGAGTTCAGAACCCGGATTTTCTGGCCAGCAAGGTCTTCTGGCGTATTGATCGGTTTATCGGTGGTATAGAACGAACGTGCGCCGCTGTCGAAGAAGGTCAGGCCGACAAAGCCGCTGCCTTCTGTGGTGTTATAGACTTCGTCTGCGACCGGTCCGGTCATGACGCGATAGAAATGGTCTTCGCCCTTGAAGATATAAGGCAGGGTGAATGCCTTGAATACCGGGTCAAAGTTTTCGAGGTTGCCTGCGCTCACACGGGTCATGTCAACCGCACCGTTCTGAAGCTGTTCGAGGACTTCGCGCTCGGACCCCAGAACCGCATTTAAGAACAGCTGAATGGTAACTTCGCCGTCTGTGCGTTCTTTGACTTCATCAGCAAATTGTTGCAGGGCGGTGCTGGTCGGGTGGTCCGCCGACAGCGAATTGGCCAGAGTCAAACGTGTTTTGGCCTCTGCCTGGCCGACCGCAAGAGTGGCGATTGCAGTTAAGGTCAAGGCAAGTTTCTGATATTTCATTGTTTTCCTCCCTTGGATTTTTTTCCGCCCGATTGGCGGTGACGAAAATGTCACCGCATTTCATCGATGACATGTGGATAAAACTGTCATTGTGAAAATAAAATTTCCATATGTAATAAATTTTCATTCGCGGGCGGCCAAGCAAACATGAGGAAACCGCGCGAAAGGGGCGTCGGCATTCACGTTTGGGACAGAGTGCGCGCCAATATCTTTGAGGTCAGAGATTTGTCCGGGTTTGATAATCTTTTGAATGTGATGGAGCGCAGTTTGGCTGCGCAGCGCCGGTTGCATCATCCTGCTTTAACGTGTAAGTCCGGTTCCGAAATGTTTATGAAAATAATTTTCAGATTGCAGATATTGTTTTCACATCGCATGGTCTGGGGATAATCGAAATAAAAAGAATGCCTGTCTGCGCCAGGCAACTTCGACGGAGGAAACGCGAAGTGTTGCAATCTCTCAAGCATGGTATTGAGCGCCTGCTGCTGGTGATTATTTCAATCACACTGTGCTGCATGGTGGTCCTGATGCTGTGGCAGGTTTTCACCCGCTATGTGCTGGCAACGCCTGCCTTGTTCACGGAAGAAACGCTTCGATTTACGATGATCTGGATGGCGCTTCTGGGGTCGGCTTACTGTTTTGGCAGCCGTAAACATCTGTCGCTTGATCTGCTGGTTTTTCTGGGGCCGATGTGGTGGCGCAAAGGGCTGGCGATGCTGAACGGGGTTATTTCCATCGCATTTGCCAGCTTTACGATGCTGATCGGTGGCTGGGGGGCGAGCATGTCGGCAATGGCGCAGCTTTCGCCGATCATGCAGATCCCGATGGGGATGGTTTACCTTGCGGTTCCGGTGTCGGCGGGCCTGATCATTCTGTTGCAGGCCCTTAATATTATTCTGATCGGTCTGGGCCAACTGGCACCGGTTGAAGAAGTGCAGGAGACAGTTTGAAATGGATGCCCTTGTTGATTTCATGCTTGATCCTGCGGGTGCGGCAATTGTGCTGTTTGCGCTGTTTTTCGGCCTTCTTGCCCTTGGAACGCCGATTTCGATTGCAATTGGTGTTTCGTCGGTTGTGACGGGCTTTGCCTATTTGCCATCAAGCGTGATCAGTTTTGTCAGTGCCCAAAAGATGTTTTCGGGCATCGACAGTTTTACGCTTCTGGCCATCCCGTTTTTTGTGCTGGCGGGAAACATCATGAACAAGGGCGGTATCGCAATCCGCCTGATCAATCTGGCGAAGTTGCTGGGCGGGCGTATGCCCGGTGCATTGGCCCATACCAATGTGCTGGCCAATATGCTGTTTGGCTCTATTTCCGGGTCGTCCATTGCTGCTGCGGCCGCCGTTGGCGGGGTTATGGGGCCGTTGCAGCGCAAAGAGGGGTATGACCCTGCGTTTTCGGCAGCGGTGAATATTGCATCGGCGCCCACCGGTATTCTGATCCCGCCAAGCGGACCTTTAATCCTGTTTTCGCTGGTGTCTGGCGGGACTTCGATCTCGGCCCTGTTTCTTGGTGGGTATCTTCCGGGCATCCTGATGGGGCTGTCGGTTATGATGGTCATTACCTTTTTTGCCATGCGTCGCGGTTATCGCACGGAAGGTAGTGTCGGCTGGTCGGAAATTCTGCATGTGACATGGCAGGCGTTACCGCCGTTATTGATGATTATCCTGGTCATTGGTGGCATTGCGATCGGGGCGTTTACAGCGACAGAAGGTGCGGCGGTTGCCGTGCTGTATTCATTTGTTCTGTCGTTGATGTACCGGATGGCAAGCTTGCAGGAATATCTGGAAGCTTTGAAATCGTCGGCGGTTACGAGTTGTTCGATCCTGTTTCTGATCGCGGCATCGGGCATCATGTCCTATGTCATGACGATTGCCGGTATTCCCGATGTCATTGCCGAGACCATTCTGACCTTTGACAATCCCATTGTGATTTTGCTGGTGATGAATGTCTGTCTGCTGATCATCGGGTTTTTCATGGATCTGACGCCGGCAGTGTTGATTTTCACCCCGATCTTTTTGCCGATTGCGACCGAGATCGGCATTCATCCGGTGCATTTGGGCATCATCATGATCTTTAACCTTGGGGTTGGATCGATGACACCACCGGTCGGGAGCGTCCTTTTTGTCGGGTGTGCGGTTGCCAATCTGCGCATTGATCAGGTGGTAAGGCCGATCCTGCCGTTCTTCTTTGCGACATCAGCGGCCTTGCTTCTGACCACTTATGTCCCCTGGATCACGTTGGCATTGCCGCGTTTCCTTGGGCTGATGTGATGTTCACCCATACCTAATCCTATCCAAGCGGAGTTATATCATGAATGCGTTCTCGCTGAGCGGTCGAAAAGCTTTGGTAACCGGTGCCAATGCCGGAATAGGGCAGGCTATTGCCGTCGCCATGGCACGCGCAGGTGCGGAAGTTGTCTGTGCCGGACGGCGAAGCTGTAGCGAAACGGTTGCAATGGTCGGTGATGCGGGTGGTGTCGCAGGTGAAGTCATTGTTGATTTTGCTGATCCGATGGCGGGTGCGGCCCTGTTTGAAGGGGCCAATATCGACATTCTGGTCAATAATGCGGGGATTATCCGCCGCGCCGATTGCATCGATTTTACCGAAGAAGACTGGGACGCCGTCATGGATGTGAATGCCAAGGCGGTGTTCTTTACCTCGCAGGCATTCGCCAAGGAGGTCTTTGCGCGCGGTGGGCAGGGCAAGATTGTGAATATCGCGTCGCTTTTATCGTTTCAGGGCGGCATTCGGGTTCCGTCCTACACCACATCCAAGCATGGTGTGGCCGGTTTGACCCGTATTCTGGCAAATGAATGGACGGCACGCGGTATCAATGTGAATGCGATTGCGCCGGGCTATATCGCGACAAGCAATACACAGGCGTTGCGTGATGATCCTGATCGGTCTGCGGCCATTCTGGAACGTATTCCGGCCGGGCGTTGGGGACGTCCTGATGATATCGCGGAAACGGCGGTTTATCTGGCCGCGCCCGCGTCTGATTATGTTTCAGGTGCCATTTTGAATGTTGATGGTGGCTGGCTTGCGCGATAGGGCGGTTTGTGGCGCCCTGATCACGTTTGGCCGATCATATCTGTCAGCGTAGTTTTGCCGGCGGCGGGCCGACGCTTTCGCGGTCAATGAGCTCGCACGCCAGTTCAATCCGGCGTGCGGGCATTTCAATATCGGCATTGGTCAGTCGGCAGGTTTCAATCAGCAGATCCAGCGACAGCGCGCCGACTGTCTGCATCGGAATTTTGACCGATGTCAGCGCGGGTGACATGTATTGGCCTTGGGGCAGGCCATCAATGCCGACCACAGAAACATCTTTCGGGACGTTGTAGCCCTTGGCTTGCAGGGCGGAAACAGCGCCGACAGCCAGGATATCGCCAGCAGCGACAATGGCGCTGAAAGAAAGGTTGCTATCGATGACCTCGGTAATGCGCTGGCTGGCGGCTTCGGCGGTCCAGTCGTCGATATCGATCACATAATCGGGATTGTAATGTTCGGCCATGGCGTCGCGCCATCCTTCGAAGCGGCGCTGAATCGTGCGCCTGCCGGGGCGATTGAGAAACAGGATATGGCGGTGTCCTTGATTGATAAGATGTTTGGTCGCCAAGGAGGCCGCCGATCGATTGCACGGCGTGACCGAGCTTAGCTGCATTTCCGGATCGTCACCATTGACCAGGACAGCAGGCATATCCGAGGCGCGCACATAATCGAGTGTCGCATCATCGACGGAAACAAGCAAAAGGCCGATCAAATCCGGGGCCTGTGCCGCGTTGTAGAGGTCTTCGAAGCGTTGATTGGGCTGATAGATGTAAGATTCTATGCGGATGTCCCGGCTTTCGGCGCGTTCGCGAACCCCTTCGAGAACATACATGGTGAACTGGCTGCGTTTGAAATCGATCATGGCCTCTTGCGAGGAAACAATCAGGACCTTTTGCCCGGCAGTGGTGCTTGAAACGGCGTAGTTCATTTCAATGGCCGCAGCCCGGATTCTGGAGGCGAGATGTTCGCGGACATAGCCATTGCCGCTTAGGGCGCGTGATACGGTTGCCGTAGAAACCCCAAGACGCGAGGCGATGTCGCTTATCTTCGTGCGTCCGCTAACTGCCATGTTTTTCCCTTTCCTGATTCTCATCAGTTTGTGGAATTTATTTACATATTGCACGAAAAATTTCTTGGTGTGATGTTTTTTCCTGTGCGGAACAGGAAGCCATCTTCCTGCTTCTGCGAATTTATAAAGTGCGTCACCGATCCAAACGGTGGCTGAACGTGCAGGAACATCCTTAGGAGATATCCCGTGGCTATGGAACAACGCTATGGTGCCGGTCCCGATCAGATCGATGGAATGAATACGACCCAGTTGCGCGAGAATTTTATGGTCGAGCGTCTCTTTGTGCCGGGTCAGATCAGCTTTGCGTATACTCATTTTGATCGGATGATTGTCGGTGGTGCCGTTCCGGGGGAAAAGGCGCTTGGCTTTGGCGATGGCAAAGATGTCGGGACGAACCTGTTCTTTGATGCACGCGAAATGGGCATTGCAAACCTTGGCGGTGCGGGCTGGATCGAGGTGGACGGAACGCGCTATGAGCTTGCAAACCGCGATGTTCTTTATATCGGCCGCGGTGCTGAAACCGTTTCGCTGGGCAGTGATGATGCCAAAAGCCCGGCACGTTTTTATATGAATTCGGTCCCGGCGGGGCATTCAGTGCCGACGCGCCTGATCACGCGTGCGGAATCGAAAATCCTTGAGATGGGGGATGCCGAGAAAAGCAATCGCCGTTCCCTGGCGATGTATATTCATCCAGAGGTCGCGCCATCCTGTCTGTTGCTGATGGGCATTACCGATCCGGCGAAGGGTTCGGTCTGGAACACCATGCCGCCGCACCTGCATGAGCGCCGCATGGAGGCCTATTGCTATTTCGATTTGTCGGATGAAGACCGGGTTATGCATTTCATGGGGCGCCCGGATAATACCCGTCATCTGGTTGTGGCAAATGGCGATGTCGTCCTGTCGCCGGCCTGGTCCATTCATATGGGGGCCGGTACCGGGCCGTATGGTTTTGTGTGGGGCATGACCGGGGAAAATCAGGAATATACCGATGTTTCGCCGGTTGCCATTAAGGAGCTGCGTTAAGTCATGCTGCTTAAATCCGGAGCATCCGTTCCTTACTGGCAGGTCACGTCGCTTGAAGAACGGGCATATGATGTGGCGGATATGCCGATGGAAGGCGAGATGGATTCAACCTTTTTCCTGACAAAGGAAAAGAATTTCATCCCGCATACCTATCCTTGCCGGACCGCCTATATTGCCGAACGCCGCGGCAAAGAAATTGCCGAACTGCCGTTCCCTGACTGGCGGAAGGCAAGAAATATTTTGCCAGGTGGATCACCGTTTCTTGATCTTTCGGGGTTCTGGTTCCGGGCAACCCATATTCAGGGGTGGGCGAGAACGGCGATCAATGCGTTGGATGCAGGCCCTGCGCGGTTGCGACTGGGTATTTGTGGGGCCGCGCGCGTGTATGTGAACGGGCGGGCGGTTGCGTGGCTTTCGCCCGCGACCCGTAACGCCATGGACGAGGTCGAGTTTGAGGCCGATCTGAAACAGGGCCACAACGAGGTTGCCGTCCAGTTTGAAGATTTGTGCGAGCGCGATGCGGTTATTCGTATTGCGCTTGTCTGGATTGACGGCCCAAAGGCAGAGGCGGGGAATTGTTTTCCGGCGGAACCTGAGGCCGTATCTGCGGTCGAGGCGGCTGTTGATGCCATGCATCTTGATCGTAAATTCTATGACAGTGATGATATTTGGCTTGTCATGCCTGTGCCGTTTCCGGACAAGGTTAGCGGCCGGGTCAGGGTTGCCGGTCATTTCATGTCGCATGATCATGATGATGTGACGTTTGAAATTCCAGCGGGGGCAGATCGTGTGCGTCTGGCATCGTCGAACGATTTTCCGGCAGATTACCGGTATTTCGGATTTGCGTTCCAGTGCGGCGATTTTGCATCCGAAGCGCGGCTTGGCGCGGAAGTCAGTTGGCGCTCTGTAACCGGGCCAGCACCGGAAAACCTTGAGGCGCGCATTGCCGAAAGCCTTGCATGGATTGCAAAGAACGGTGAAACCGATACCGAAACCGCACTTGCCTGTGCGGCCGTCGGGGATGAGGTGGCGTTGGCGCGTGCCGAGGCAATCATCAACACGGCTTTGCCGGGGATCGAGCAGTGTTTTGACTGTGCTGATTTTGCGCTGGTTCCGCTGTTGTGGACGCGCATTGTGTTTGCGGATCGGCTACCTGCATCTTTGGTCGCGCGTATCGATGCCGCCATTCTTGAATTCCGTTACTGGATGGATGAGCCGGGCAACGATGTTCAGTGGTATTTCTCGGAAAACCATGCATTGTTGTTCCATACTTCTGCCTATCTGGCAGGGAATCTTTTGCCGCAGTCACATTTCCGGCGCGCAGATCGCAATGGCACCGCGCAGAAGCAGGCCGGTTATGAGCGCCTGATGGCGTGGTTCGATCATTTCGAAGCAGCCGAAATGGCGGAATTCAATTCCGGCACCTATTTCCCGATTGATCTTAAAGGGCTGGCGGCCCTGTTTGCGCTTGCACCCGACGAAGTCATTCGGAAACGGGCATCTGGTGCCATTACCCGACTGATCGCCATGATTGCCAATTCGGCGCATCATGGCGTTATTACCGGGGCGCAGGGCCGAAGTTACGAGCATTCACTTTGCGTTGCCGACACATTGGAGCTGAACGGTCTTGCCAGATTGCTGTGGGGCAAAGGGCAGTTTGGGGCGCATGTGAATTGCCTGGCCCAGATGGCTTTGGCGTTGCGTGATCATGGGCTTGAATTGCCTGATCTTGCCGCTGTTGCCTGCTGGGAGAAACGCGATACCGCGCAGGAATGGACTTTCTGGCAGGGCGAAAATGCGTTTTGCCGATTGTATCATTACAAAACCAGTGAAACCGCGATGGGAAGTGCCGCCCTTTATCGTTGGCGGGACTGGGGATATCAGGAAACGCTTCTTCAGGCGCGGATCGGTCGCGAACCGGGCGCACAGATATTCATCAACCATCCCGGCGAAATTGTTCAATCCGGTTTTGGTCGCCCGTCTTTCTGGGGCGGATCGGCAAGTGTTCCACGCGTTCAGCAATATCGTGATCTTGCGATTGTCCGGTTTGAAGGTGTGGCACCGCAACCTGATTTTACCCATGCATGGTTCCCGACATTGGCGTTTGATGAATGGCATGTCGATGGATATCGGGCGTCGGCACGTTCAGGCGAGGGGGCATTGCTTATATCGGCGTCGGGACCTTTGGAGCTTGTGCAAACGGGCGGGTCGGCCGGGCATGAATTGCGTCTTGCGGGGCGTGATGGGATATGGGTTGTTCGACTGGGACATGCCGGTGATTTGGCGAAATTTGCCAATAGCCATGAGCTTGATGTTCATGTTGATACCGATGGCACATATCGTATCGAAGATGCGCAATATGGCACGGTGTTGTTCCATCAAAACGGCGTCGTATCGGCCGAGGGCCGTGCTCTTAATCCAATGGAATGGACGCTTGAGGGCGACCGCAAGGAATTGCCGCTGGTTCAGTGAGGGAGCCGAGACCTCCCGTCGGCTCCTGAATGATGAAGGCCGGAATAGCAGAAGTGCTGTTCCGGCCTTTTCATTATCGGTGGCGTATTGACGTTCAAATTGCAGCCTGTCTTGCGCATGTTGCTTGGCTGATTAGAGGGCATCTTTTGGAAGCGCCGACCGTTTGGGGTGTGAAACACACCAAAGAAGGATGGAAACCATGCCTGCAAAATCAAAAACACAGCAGAGGGCGGCGATATTGGTGCTTTTTGCCAAGCGGAAGGGCAAGCCCGAACATAAGTCGGACGCTTGAGCCCTTCCGATAATGCCATGCGTTAAAGGTCGTCGATTTTTACACGCCGTTCTTCGCGGGCCGACAGGGCAACCGCGTGGATGACCTTTTCGAATTCAAAGGCATCGTCAAAGCCCGGATAGGCAGCGTGATTGTCGCGGATGGCGCGCAGAAGGGCGGCGGCTTCGATCACCTTGAGGTCGTTAAAGCCAAGCTGATGACCCGGTGCCGGACAGAAATTGCCATAAGGCGGATGTTCCGGGCCGGTCAGGATGGTGGTGAAGCCCTGTTTGGCGGTCGGGCCTTCATTGCGGTAAAGCTGCAATTCGTTCAGCCGTTCCTGATCAAAGCACAGCATGCCCTTTGTGCCGTGGACTTCCCATGCCAGCCGGTTTTTGCGCCCCCAGGCGGAGCGGGAGGTTGAAATGCTGCCCTGTGCGCCATTGGCAAAGCGGACAAGGGCGGTTGCGGTATCTTCGTTTTCGACCTTTGCCCGGCCCGATCCATCGGCCAGCGGGCGGGTTTCATGGACTGTCTGCATATCTGCAATCAGGCTGTCGATCGGGCCGACAAGGCCATACGTCATCGACACCAGATGGCATCCCATATCCCCCAACGCCCCCAATCCGGCATCGGCAATCGTGCTGCGCCAGGTCCAGGGGAGTTCGGGGTTGGCCTGATAATCTTCGTCCACCCAGCCGCGAAAATGCACGATGTCGCCAATAGCACCCTCGCGCACCAGTTTGCAGGCATGGGTAAAGGCGGGGTTTTTGATGTAATTATAGCCGGCCATGGTTTTCACCCCGGCCTTGCGCGCCGCATCGCGCATCGCACGCGCCTGATCAAGCGTCAGGGCCAGCGGCTTTTCGCAATAGACATGCTTGCCCGCCGCAATTGCGGCCAGCGCCATGTCAAAATGCAGCATATTGGGGGTGGTGATCGACACGATATCGACCGCCGGATCGGCAATCAGGGCCTTCCAGTCATCGGTGGCACGCGCAAAGCCGAACTGATCGGCCATGGTTCTGGCCTTGTCCGCCGGGGTATCACAGAGCAGTTCAAGACGGACATCAGGGACATCGCCCATCACGGCGCGAACCGCGCCAAATGCAAGCGCATGCGCCTTGCCCATGAAACCGGTGCCGATAAGGCCAATACCGATGGATGCCATTTCGCTGGACTCCCTGTCTGTATCAAAATAGAATTTTTATTCTATAAAATGGATGATCATGGAATACATCCAGCGTCAAGCAAAAACAAAAACAGGAAACCCGTACGCCATGACGGAACAAACCGCGCCGGTCTCGCTTGAGGAATTCAATCATCGGCTGGCTGAAATATCGGAGGCAATGCCCAAGAGATTGAGGCAATGCGCCGAATTTGTCGCCCAGAATACAGACCGTATTGCGGTTTCAACCGTGGCCGAACTGTCCGCCGGGGCAGGGGTGCAGCCATCGGCCTTTATGCGGTTTTGCCAGTTGCTGGGCTTTTCGGGATTTTCCGAAATGCAGAAAATGTTTCGCGAAACCTATGCCCAGAAATGGCCCGATTACGCGACGCGCCTTGAAAATCTGCGGGCAAGCGGGGCCGATAGCCCCAGTGCGCTTTTGGCCGAATTTGTCGAGGCCGGGCGGCTGTCGCTTGAAAATCTGGCGTCGTCGATTGATGCCGGATTGCTTGAGGAAGCGGTCAATGTGCTGGCGGCTGCCCCGATGATCCATATTGTCGGTTTCCGGCGGGCATTCCCGGTGGCGAGTTATTTATCCTATGCGTTTGAAAAGATGGACATCCCGGCGGTTTTGCATGACGGGGTGGGGAAGCTTAACCCGCGTCATGCCATTCGCAAGGGCGATGTGATGATTGCCATTACCTTCGCCCCCTATTCGCAGGAAACCATCGATCTGGCGGCCTATGCACGGGGACTCGGCAACCCGGTGGTGGCGATTACCGATACCATGACAAGTCCGCTTCGGCGGATTGACGCCCTGACCCTTGCGGTGTCCGAAGTCGATGTTGGCGCGTTCAGGGCGCTGTCAGCCACGCTTTCGCTGGCGATTTCGTTGGCGGTTGCGATTGGGGCAAAACGGGATCGGGCAATCGAATAGAAAAAATTTGTTGCATCAAAATGAAAATGGAATAAAAATTCCATTCATCGAATTCGGGGTACCTGACCCCGAAGCGAGGCCCGGTAAAAAGTGACGCCTTAAGAAATCACAGGCCGGACCGTTCACTGAACATTCAGTCGACGCATCGGGGCGCAACATGCGGCCCCGTTTCAAAGCCACTAGGGAGGCTAACGATGAAGAAGACTTTGACCGCAATTGCGGCCGTTGCCATTGCCTTTGCCGGATTTACCGGGACTGCTTCGGCAGAAGACGAAAAATTCGTTCTGATCAGCCATGCACCGGACTCGGACAGCTGGTGGAACACCATCAAGAATGCCATCAAGGTCGCAGGCGACCAGATGGAAGTCACGGTTGATTACCGCAACCCGCCGACCGGCGATCTGGCCGATATGGCCCGTATTGTCGAGCAGGCAGCGGCCACCAACCCGGATGGCATCATTGTCACCATCGCCGATTTCAACGTGCTTAAAGGCCCGATCATGGATGCGGTTGATCGCGGTATTCCGGTGATCACGATCAATTCCGGCACCGTTGAACAGTCGGCCGAGCTTGGCGCGCTGATGCATGTTGGCCAGCCGGAATATGATGCCGGTTTCGGAGCGGGCAAACGTGCCGCAGCCGCCGGTGCGAAATCATTTGTCTGTGTGAACCATTACATCACCAACCCGGCATCGGTTGAGCGTTGCCGTGGCTTTGCCGATGCGCTTGGCGTCGAGCTTGGCAGCCAGATGATCGATAGCGGCATGGATCCGTCGGAAGTGAAGAACAAGGTCGCGGCCTATCTGAACACCAATTCGGATGTCGATGCGATCCTGACACTTGGCCCGAATTCGGCCCATCCGACCCTGGCCGCCGTTCGTGATGCCGGTCTTGCCGGTCAGATCATGTTTGGCACCTTTGACCTTTCGGGCGAAATCGCCGAAGCGATCAAAAAGGGCGAGATCAATTTCGCCATTGATCAGCAGCCTTACCTTCAGGGGTATCTGCCGGTCGTTATCCTGACCAACTATGCACGATATGGTGTTCTGCCGTCCGGCAACATCAATTCCGGTCCCGGTTTCATCACCAAGGACAATATCGCGCTTGTTGAAAAATACGCTGGCGAATTCCGTTAAGCATTCCTCCCGTCAGGGGGTGGGCAGCGTGCCGCCCCCTGGCAAAACTCACCTGCCAGATAAAAGAGTGATGTCATGACGGACGAGCGGCTCAAGCAAGTCTCAACCCTTCGACGTGCCATGATCCGACCGGAACTGGGTGCTATTTGCGGCACGATCCTGGTCTTTGTTTTCTTCTTCATGATCGCGGGCGATAGCGGCATGTTCTCGCCCGAAGGGGTGCAGAACTGGGGCGTGGTTTCTGCGCAGTTTGCCATCATTGCGGTTGGTGCCTGCCTTTTGATGATTGCCGGCGAATTTGATCTGTCGGTCGGATCGATGATCGGCTTTGCCGGGGTGGTGATTGCCATTCTGTCGGTGCATATGGGATGGCCGGTGTGGCTGTCGATCATTGCGGCCTTTGTCATTTGTGTCGCCCTTGGTGCGCTAAACGGGTTCCTTGTGATCAAGACCGGGTTGCCGAGCTTTATCGTCACCCTAGCATTTCTTTATATCCTGCGCGGTTTGACGATCTGGTTATCCATCCTGACCACGCGCCAGACGATTATTGGTGGGGTCAAGGAAGCCGCAGAGGGCGATCCGCTGGCGTTTCTGTTTGGCGGCGTGATTTTCAAGGATTTGTTCCAGTGGTTTGCCGATCTTGGCTTGCTTGATACCTTTACGCGCGGTTCGCGCGAGGGGCAGCCGGTTGTTGAAGGCCTGCCGATGCTGGTGGTCTGGGCGGTGGTGCTGGTGATTTTCGGGCACTGGCTTTTGACCAAAACCCGTTTTGGCAACTGGATTTTCGCATCCGGTGGGGATGCGCAGGCAGCGCGTTATGTCGGCGTTCCGGTCAATCGGGTCAAGATCCTGATGTTCATGTTTACCGCGTTCTGCGCCACGGTTTTCGCCACATGTCAGGTGATGGAATTCGGTTCTGCCGCAGCCGACCGCGGACTTTTGAAAGAATTTGAAGCGATTATCTGTGTGGTGATCGGCGGGGCGCTCCTGACCGGGGGATATGGTTCGGTCATCGGGGCAGCACTTGGCGCGCTGATTTTCGGTGTGGTTCAGCAGGGGCTGTTTTTTGCCGGGGCTGAAAGTTCGCTGTTCCGTGTGTTCCTGGGCGGTATCCTGATCCTTGCCGTCATCATGAACACATATATCCGCCGCATGATCACGGGAGAACGGTGATGAGCACGCCACTGATTGAAATGAACAATATCGAAAAGCATTTTGGTCCGGTGATCGCGCTGGGCGGGGTGTCGTTCGATGTGATGGAAGGCGAGTGTCATTGTCTTCTGGGCGATAACGGGGCGGGCAAGTCGACCTTTATCAAAACCATGTCGGGGGTCCATAAACCGACCAAGGGCACGATGAAGGTCAGCGGCAGGGAAATCACATTCGATAGCCCGCGTGATGCCATGGAAGCCGGGATTGCCACGGTTTATCAGGATCTGGCGATGATCCCGTTGATGTCGGTGACGCGCAATTTCTGGATGGGGCGTGAACCGCGCAAAAGTTTCGGCCCGTTCAAATGGATCGATTTCGATCACGCCAATTCGGTCACACTTAATGAAATGGCGCGTATGGGCATCAATCTGCGCGAGCCGGAACAGGCGGTCGGCACCCTTTCGGGGGGCGAGCGGCAGACGGTGGCGATTGCGCGCGCGGTCTATTTTGGGGCCAAGGTCCTTATTCTTGATGAACCGACATCCGCCCTTGGCGTGCGGCAGACATCCAATGTGCTGGCGACCATCGACAGGGTGCGCAAATCGGGCATCGGGGTGATTTTCATTACCCATAATGTGCGCCATGCCATGGCGGTGGGCGACCGTTTCACGGTTTTGAACCGTGGACAGACGCATGGCACGGCAAAGCGGGGTGATATCAAACCCGAAGAATTGCAGGATCTGATGGCGGGCGGTCAGGAACTGGCCGAGCTTGAAGGGTCGCTTGGGGGGACGATCTGATGAAAAAGCTTGATGTCATTACCATCGGACGATCATCGGTTGATCTTTACGGGGCGCAGATCGGCGGCCGACTTGAGGATATGGCATCCTTTAACAAATATATCGGCGGATCACCGACCAATATGGCGTGTGGCACCGCGCGGCTTGGCCTGAAATCGGCCCTGATCACGCGGGTGGGCGACGAGCACATGGGGCGTTTCATCCGCGAACAGTTGCTGGCCGAGGGTGTCGATGTCCGTGGTGTTGTCACCGATCCGGAACGTCTGACCGCCCTTGTCCTTCTGGGCGTGCGCGATCAGGAACAGTTTCCGTTGATTTTCTATCGGGAAAACTGTGCCGATATGGCGCTGTGCGAGGATGATATTGATCCCGAATTTATTGCCGATGCGCGGTGCGTCACGGTGACGGGGACGCATTTATCGCATCCGCGCACCCGGGCGGCCGTGCTGAAGGCATTGAAACTGGCGCGGGAAAACGGGGCCAAAACGGCCCTTGATATTGATTACCGGCCCAATCTTTGGGGATTGTCGGGGCATGGGGATGGTGAAAACCGCTTCATTGCATCGGACAAGGTGACCAAGGAACTGCAAGCGACATTGCATCTTTTTGACCTGATCGTCGGGACCGAGGAAGAGTTCCACATTGCCGGTGGCACGACCGATACGCTTGAGGCGCTTGAAAATGTGCGGGTCACATCGAACGCGACACTGGTGTGCAAACGCGGGCCGATGGGGGCGGTTGCCTTTACCGGCAAGATCGGTGCAAGCCTTGATGATGGGATTTCCGGCCCCGGTTTCCCGGTTGAGGTGTTTAACGTTTTGGGCGCGGGTGATGGGTTTATGTCCGGCCTGCTTAAGGGGTGGCTGACGGATCAGGACTGGGAAACGTCGCTTAAATATGCCAATGCGTGCGGCGCGTTTGCCGTGTCGCGGCATGGCTGTACGCCGGCTTATCCAAGCTGGGACGAATTGCAGTTCTTCTTTGATCGGGGGATCAAGAACCCGTCGCTGCGTCATGATGCGGAGCTGGAGCAGATCCATTGGTCGACCAACCGGATGGGTGACTGGCCGGAAATGCGGGTTTTTGCCTTTGATCACCGCATGCAGCTTGAAGACCTGGCCGATGAGGTTGGCGTTTCGCGCGACCGGATCGGGCCGTTCAAGGAGCTTTGCCTGCGTTCGGTGCGCGATGTGGCGGGTGATAAGCCGGGTTATGGCATCCTGTGCGAACCGCGCCTTGGCCGTGATGCGCTTTATGCCGCGGCTGGCACCGGGCTTTGGATCGGGCGGCCGGTTGAATTGCCGGGATCGCGTCCGTTACGATTGGAAATTGGCCCGGATATCGGAAGCAAGCTTGCCGAATGGCCGGTCGAGCATGTCGTCAAGGTGCTGTGTTTCTATCACCCCGATGATGACGCGGCGATGAAGGAAGATCAGGAAGAAACCATCAAGCGGCTGGCGGATGGGGCACGGGCCAACCGGCTTGAATTCCTGTTGGAAATCATCCCGTCCAAGGTTGCGGCCTGTGATGATCAGACGACGGCAAAAATCATCGAGCGGTTTTATGAGATCGGGGTTTATCCCGATTGGTGGAAGCTCGAGCCGATGAAATCGGACGCGGCATGGCGTCATGCCTGTGACATGATTTCGCGCCATGATCCTTATTGCCGGGGCATCGTCGTTCTGGGTCTTGAAGCGCCGGAAGCCGAGCTGGTGGCAAGTTTCGAGGTTGCGGCCAAGCATGACATGGTCAGGGGCTTTGCCGTTGGGCGGACGATCTTTGCCGGGGTTGCACGCGACTGGCTTGCGGGTAACATTGACGATCAAACAGCCGTTGCACAGATGGCGGAAAAATATCGCGCGCTTTGCACCACATGGGATGCGGCGCGCAAAAAATCGGGAGGAGCGGCATGAAAACCGTTCGATTAACCGCCGCCCAGGCGATGGTGCGGTATCTAAGCAAACAGCAGAACGAAGACGGTGTACCGTTTTTCGGCGGGTGCTGGGCGATTTTTGGTCATGGAAATGTCGCCGGAATGGGCGAGGCATTGCACGGCATCGGCGATGATTTCCCGACTTGGCGCGGCCATAACGAGCAGGGCATGGCCCATGCCGCCATTGCGTACGCCAAGGCATCGAACCGCAAACGTGCCATGACGGTCACGACATCGATCGGGCCGGGTGCGACCAATATGGTGACGGCTGCGGCGCTTGCGCATGTCAACCGTCTGCCGGTTCTGTTTGTGCCCGGTGACGTGTTTGCCAACCGCGCGCCCGACCCGGTGTTGCAGCAGGTCGAGGATTTCGGCGATGGCACGATTTCGGCCAATGACTGTTTCAAGCCGGTCAGCCGTTATTTTGATCGCATCATGCGCGCCGAGCAGCTTTTGACCGCCCTGCCACGCGCCATGGCGACATTGACCGATCCGGCTGATTGCGGCCCGGTGACATTGGCATTCTGTCAGGATGTGCAGGCCGAGGCATTTGATTGGCCCGAAAGTTTCTTTGACACCAAAACCTGGAAAACCCAGCGCCCGCGCGCCGATCTGGATCAGCTTGAGGCGGCGGTGGCGGCGATCAGGGGCGCCAAACAGCCGATGATCATTGCCGGTGGCGGGGTGCATTACGCGGGGGCATGCGATGCCCTGGCCGAGTTCGCCCATCGCCACAATATCCCGGTCGGGGAAACGCAGGCGGGTAAATCATCCATGCCGTGGGATGATGAGCTTAACCTTGGTTCCATTGGCGTCACGGGGGCCAGCAGTGCCAACGCGATTGCCGAAAAATCTGACCTGATCATCGCGGTCGGCACACGGTTGCAGGATTTCACCACCGGAAGCTGGGCGCTGTTCAAGCATCCGGACCGGCGCATCCTGTCGATCAATGTCGCGGCCTATGACGCAGCCAAACATAATGCGATTGCGGTGACGGGGGATGCCAGGGTGACCTTGGCCGAGATCGGCGGGATGCTGGGCGATTACCAGGCACCGGCGATTGATGCCAAGCTTAAATCCGACTGGATTGCGGCGGTTGACAAGGTGACGGCAATGCCGACGGGCAATGCCCTTCCGACCGATGCGCAGGTGATCGGCGCGGTTCAGCGCAGTGTGGATGACGATGCAATTGTGGTTTGTGCGGCGGGTGGTTTGCCCGGCGAGCTGCACAAGCTTTGGAAGGCGGCAAAACCCAACGGTTATCACGTTGAATACGGCTTTTCCTGCATGGGATACGAGATTGCCGGCGGGCTTGGGGTCAAGATGGCACAGCCGGATCGCGAGGTCGTGGTGATGGTCGGTGACGGGTCCTATATGATGATGAATTCCGAACTGGCGACCAGTGTGATGCTGGGCCACAAGATCATTACCGTGATCCTTGATAACCGTGGTTATGGCTGTATCAACCGGTTGCAGATGGCGACGGGTGGGGAAAGTTTCAACAACCTTCTGGATACCGCACGCCATGTGGTGCCGTCGGCGATTGATTTCACCGCCCATGCCGGATCGATGGGGGCGATTGCCGAAAAGGTATCGTCGATCAGCGAACTGGAAGCGGCGATGGAACGTGCGCGCAAGGCGGACCGTTCCTACGCCATTGTCATTGATACCGATCCCCTGCCAAGCACCGATGAAGGTGGCCATTGGTGGGATGTTGCCGTGCCCGAAGTTTCGGTGCGGCCAACGGTGAACGAAGCACGCAAGAAATACGAAACCGCGCTTAAGGCGCAGCGCCCCGGAGATTGAGAAAATGATCCTTTACGGCACAAACCCGATTGCCTGGTCCAATGACGATGATCAGACGCTGGGTGCTGAAATCAGCCTTGAAACCTGTTTGTCCGAAGCAGGCGAAATCGGTTTTGACGGGATTGAAAAAGGCCACAAGATGCCGACCGAACCGGTGGCACTGAAGGCCAAGCTTGATCCCAACGGGCTTAAATTCGTGTCGGGCTGGCATTCGCTTAACCTTCTGACCCATTCGGTCGAGGACGAGAAAAAGGCGATCCAGCCGCATCTGGATTTGCTGAAAGCGATGGGATGCAAGGTGTGCATCGTGTGCGAAACCAGCAATGCGATCCACGGCAATGACAATGCGGCCCTGTCCGAAAGCCCGGTTTTGGCGGCGGACAAATGGGCGAAATTTGGCGCGGATGTCGAGGCGATTGCCGCCTATTGCGCCGATCAGGGTGTGACATTGGTGTATCATCACCATATGGGCACGATTGTTGAAACGGCTGATGAAATTCATGCCTTCATGGCCCATACCGGCCCGAAAACGCATTTGTTGCTTGATACCGGGCATGCATGGTTTGGTGGGGCAAATCCCGAAGAACTGGCAACCCGTTATATGGATCGGGTGGCGCATATCCATTGCAAAAACGTGCGTCCGAAAATCGCCGAGCAGGTGCGCAATCAGCATCTGAGCTTCCTTGAAGGGGTGCGGCGCGGGGTGTTTACCGTGCCCGGCGACGAGGAAGGCATTGTTGATTTCGAACCGGTTTTGAAAATCGCCGCCGAGCATGGTTATTCCGGCTGGCTGGTGATCGAGGCCGAACAGGACCCGGTCGTGCGCAACCCGTTCAAATATCAGTCGATGGGGCTTAAGGCGCTGCGTGCGATGGCGCAGAAAACCGGACTGGATAAGGGAGAAGCCTGATGGTCGATCTGCTGAGAAAACCGTCGGGGACAACCGGAAAAGTCCATGACATTACCGCCCAAAGTGCCAATTGGGGCTATGTCGGGTTCGGTCTTTATCACCTGAAAGCCGGTGAAGCGGCAGCCGAGCCGACGGGCGACCGCGAGGTGATTTTGGTTCTTGTCGAAGGCAAGGCCGAAATCGCGGTGGATGATCAGAATTTCGGGGAACTGGGCAAACGCATGAGCGTGTTTGAACGTATCCCGCCTGCCTGTGTCTATGCGCCCAATGATGCCAACTGGAGTGCGAAGGCCACGACCGATTGCACGCTTGCGGTCTGTACCGCACCGGGCAAGGGCAATTATCCGGCGCGTGTAATCAGCGATATCGAGCTGGTCGAACGTGGCAAGGGGGCCAATACGCGATACATCCATCCGATTGCGATGGAGGAAAAGGATATTGCCGATAGCCTTCTCGTGACCGAGGTTTTCACCCCGTCCGGCAACTGGTCAAGCTATCCGCCGCACCGCCATGACGAGGATAGTTATCCCGACATGACATACCTTGAGGAAACCTATTATCACCGGCTTAATCCCAAGCAGGGCTTTGGTTTCCAGCGGGTCTTTACCGAGGATGGGGAGCTTGACGAAACCATGGCGGTTTCGGATGGCGATGTGGTGCTGGTACCCAAGGGGCATCACCCGTGCGGCAGTCCTTATGGCTATGAGATGTATTACCTGAATGTCATGGCCGGGCCGATGCGCAAATGGCGGTTCCAGAACCATCCCGATCATGACTGGATTTTCCAGCGCGACAGCAAATAACCCGTTTTCCGTATTCCCATCTTCGCAACATTTGTCCTTTCAGGATGTCAGACATGCTTAATATCGGACTTCTTGGTGCTGGCCGTATCGGCATCACCCACGCCAAAGCCGTTCAGGCCCTGCCAAATGCCAAAATCGCCAAGGTTTTCGACCCGGTCGATGCCGCGGCGGAAAACGCGATTGCCCTTACCGGGGCGACCCGTGCGACGGTCGAGGAAATCATGGCGGATGGCAATATTCACGCCGTTATCATTGCCACCCCAACCGACCTTCATGCCGATCAGATCGAACTGGCCGCGCGGGCGGGCAAGGCGATTTTCTGTGAAAAGCCGGTCGATCTGGATGCCGGGCGGGTGCGCGATTGCCTTAAGGTGGTCGAGGAAACCGGTGCGGTCCTGATGGTTGGTTTCAACCGCCGTTTTGACCCCAGTTTTGCCCGCCTTCGGGCCGAAATTGACGCGGGCGCGATTGGTGATGTTGAAATGGTGCAGATCACGTCGCGCGATCCATCCGCGCCGCCGGTCGATTATATCAAACGGTCGGGCGGGCTTTTCCGCGATATGATGATCCATGACCTTGATATGGCGCGCTTCCTTCTGGGCGAGGAGATTGTATCGGTCTATGCCACCGGTGCGGTTCTGACCGACCCGGCAATCAAGGCGACGGGTGATGTCGATAGTGCGGCGGCGACACTTCGGACCAAAAGCGGCCGGATGGCGGTGATCACCAATTCGCGCCGTGCGACATATGGTTATGACCAGCGCATCGAAGTGCATGGCTCAAAAGGTCTGGTCGAGGCCGGAAACCATCGCACCACGTCGGTGACGGTGGCGAACGGGGCGGGCTATACCGCCGAACCGTTGATGGATTTCTTCATGTCGCGTTATGCCGATGCCTATCGCATCGAGCTGACGACATTCTGTGATGTGGTGGCGGGTAAAACCAGCAACTATCCCAGCGGTGCGGATGGCCTGAAAGCGTTGATTCTGGCCGATGCGGCGCTTGAATCGCTTGCGAGTGGCAAGGAAGTTCTGGTCGGGTAAGCGAAAAAAATCGTCGGCCTTACCAAAAAGTTCTTGATTTGTTCTTTTTGGTCTGCTATAAGAACCAAGTCAACACCAGAATTGCGCCCGTCGGGAATTTCCCGGTGGGCGTTTTTGTTTTGGTGGTATGTGGTGTGCAGTGTGCGGCGGGCAGCCAGATTGGCGGTTCGTATTATGGCCACGAGCGGCGATTTTGGACGTTTTGTTGGCGGTCAAGCGGGGGACAAACGGCAGTCAAAAGCAGTCAAAGGCGGCCAAGCGGGAGAGTTGCGCCCGGTTTGCGGGCTGTTTGAGCACCAGTTGAGCGTCATTTGGGTGACCTTATGCCCGAGTTGCGCCCGGTTTGTACCGGGTCGCGGTGATGTTGGAGAAGGGCCGGGGTCGGGCACCTTTCCGGGGCCGCGAAAGCCCCGGATTTCGGGTGTTCAGGCGGTCTTTTTAAGGTGCATCGGCCCGCCCTTGTGGCGGGGGAAGCCGTAGCCGTTGACCATCACGACATCGATGGCGTCCGGGCTGTGCGCGATGCCTTCGGCGAGGATTTTTTCGCCTTCTGCCTGCATGGCAGACAGGATGGTTTCGATGATTTCGGCATCGGAAAACGGGCGGCGCTTGATGCCCTTTTTCGCCGACTCAGCGATCACCAGTTCATCGACAACAGGATCAGGGAAAGCTTTGCCATGTTCATCATAGCGATACCATCCAAGGCCATTCTTGCGCCCGAAACGGCCCATTTCACAGAGGTAATCCCCAAGGGCGACATATCGTTCATTCGGATCGCGGGTGGGGGCCAGGCGTTTGCGCGTGGCCCATGAGATTTCAAGGCCTGCCATGTCCTGCATGGCAAACAGGCCCATCGGGAAGCCGAAATTGGTCATGGCGCGGTCAATGTCAGACGGGAGAGATCCGTCTTCGAGCATGTATTCGCAATGTTTGCGATAGGCCGACATGATCCGGTTGCCGATGAAGCCATCACACACCCCACAAGGGACCGCGATCTTGCCAAGCCGTCTGGCGAAGGCAAGGGCAGTTGCGAGTGTTGCGGGGCTGGCCAACCGGGTGCGGACGACTTCGAGCAATTTCATCACATGCGCCGGGGAGAAGAAATGCAGGCCGATCACCCGTTCGGGATGGGTGCAGGCAGTCGCAATCGCATCGATGTCGAGATAGGAGGTATTGGATGCCAGCACCGCATCGGATTTGCAATGGGCGGAGAGTTTGGCAAACACGTCATGCTTGACGGCCATGTCCTCGAACACGGCTTCGATCACCAGATCGCAATCGGCGAGGGCGGCGTAATCCGTGCTGCTGACGAGATCGCCCAGAAGCTGATCATGGCGGGACTGGGTGATGATGCCGCGTTTGAGCGACCCGCCGAGATGATGGCGGACATTGGCAATGCCGCGTTCACAGGCGTCGTCATCGCGTTCGATCATCACCACGGCATAGCCGGCCAGAAGGGCAGCGGTGGCAATACCGGCCCCCATGATGCCGCCGCCAATGACGCCGATTTCGGCAATGGGGCGGGGATCGACCCCGGCCAGTTCGGGCAGCTTGGCAACCGATCGTTCGGCAAAGAAAATATGACGCAGCGCCTTTGACTGGTCACTGTCGCGAAGGCGAACGAAGTTTTCGCGTTCAAGACCCAGGGTGGTTCTGGCGTCGCCGGTCACGGCGGCCCGGATGGTTTGGGCGGCAATCACCGGGGCATTCTGCCCACGGGCCTTTTTGGCGATCCCGGCAAGGATCGCATCCCAAGCATCGGCATCCGGGGCATTGACCGGGGCGCGGTCGATCAGGGCGGCCGGGCAGGGTGTGTTTTTGATCCGGTTGGCCAAGGCGATTGCCGCAACCCGCAAATCACCATTTCCGATATCCGCAATTTCGTCGATCAGGCCGTAATCGTGGGCGGTAGCGGCATTGACCGGCTTGCCGCCGGTGATCATGGCAATCGCGTTTTCAGCCGCGATCAGGCGGGGCAGGCGCACGGTGCCACCGGCACCAGGGATCAGGCCAAGATTGACTTCGGGCAGGCCGAGTTTGGCGGTCGCGGTGGCGATGCGGTAATGACAGCCGAGCGCGACCTCAAGCCCGCCGCCAAGGGCATTGCCGTGAAGGGCGGCAATCAGCGGCTTGGTCGATTGTTCGAGCTTGAGGATCAGATCGGGCAGGATCGGGTCCAGCGGCGGTTTGCCAAATTCGGTGACATCGGCCCCGGCGATAAAGGTTGATCCGGCACAGATCAGGATCGCGGCCCGGATCGCGTCATCGCGGTTGACCTGATCGAGCGCATTCCAGATTCCCAGACGGACGGCATGGCTGGTGGCGTTGATCGGCGGGTGATCAATCGTGATGATCGCGATGTCGTTTTCGGTGGTGAGGCTGACCGGGGACAGTGTCGACATTATGCGTCCTCCGGCTCAATCGGATGCAGCAGGCAGGCGACCAGATCGGAATCCGGATCGGCCAGATCGGCGATGACGTCGAAATGGTGTTTGCCGGGGGCCTCGACCGCGCGGGTCGTGGCGCCAAGCCCGGTCCAGATATTGGCAAGAAGATCGTTCTGACGGACAAATTCCGGCCTCTCATCCGCGCCGACCCAGCAGGTGATGGAGCATGGCAGATGCGGGCGGCTCAGGGCGGCACTCTCGGCGATTGCCTCATCCTCGTCGAGTTTCAGAACATCATTCATCGCGGTTTTCAGAAGCGGGCGCAGATCATGCAGGCCGCTGATCGAAACGGTGTTTTTGATGCGTGCCTGTGTGGCCGCTGACAGGGGCGAGGATGCGCAATTCATCCGGCTGACCAGATGGCCGCCGGCCGAATGGCCGGTCAGGTGGATCGGGCCTGCAATGCGGTTGGCAACATGATCAATCGCCGCCCCGATCTGGCGGGTGATTTCCGACAGGCGGGCATCGGGGGCCAGGGTATAGCTTGGCAGACAGACCGCCCAGCCGCGTGCGACAGCCCCGCGTGCCAGATGCGACCATGTCGATTTGTCAAACGCCTTCCAGTAGCCGCCATGCACGAAAACGACCGCGCCCTTTGGGCTGCCTTCGGGCAGGAACAGGTCGTATTTTTCACGCTCGGCATTGCCATAGGCCACATCCAGTTCCGCCCGGCCTGAGGCCACCATTTCATCGCGGAAGGCTGCTGCCAGTTTGTCCCACATGCCGGGAAATTCTGCCGCACCCTTGATGTAATCGCCATTGGCGTATGCGTCGTCCCAGTTGGTGATCATGGTGAATGCCTTCCTTGTCTGACGTCATCTTTGATGATGCGGTTTTATCAGGGGATCGCGAGGGACTCTGCGGATATTGCCGCGGAATGCAATGCTTTTCCCCTGTTTTTTCCTGTTTCCACATCGCCCTGTTTTTGGGCCCTGTTTCGAGGATTCTAGGGGAAAATCGAGATATTTCAAACCCAAATATTTTACGCTTGAAATAAATGTCAGGCAGGCGTACCGTTTTTGAAGTTTCCCAAAACAACCGGGGCAAAGACCCCCATATCAAGAAGGGAAAATCAGGTGAGAGTAGCTTGTTTGGGTGGCGGTCCTGCGGGGCTTTATTTTGCGATTTCGATGAAATTGCGCGATCCCGGCCATGAGGTCGTGGTGATCGAGCGGAACAAGCCCGATGACACGTTTGGCTGGGGCGTTGTCCTGTCGGACGAGACGCTGACCAATCTGGCGCAGAATGATGCCAAAAGTGCCGAGGCGATCCGGGCCCATTTTTCATACTGGGATGATGTTGCGGTCCTGTATCGCGGTGAAAAAACCGTATCGACCGGGCATGGTTTTTGCGGCATCGGGCGCAAGCAGCTTTTGATCCTGTTGCAGCAGCGCGCACGCGAACTGGGTGTTGAGCTTCGGTTCGAGACCGAGGCCGAAAGTGCGGCGCATTATGCCAGGGAATTTGACCTTGTCGTCGCATCCGACGGGCTTAATTCCAAAACCCGCACCGAGTTTGCCGATAAATTCCAGCCCGATATCGATACGCGGAAATGCAAGTTTGTCTGGCTGGGCACGCATCAGAAATTCGATGATGCCTTTACCTTTATTTTCGAGGAAACCGACAAGGGCTGGGTCTGGGCGCACGCCTATCAGTTTGATGACCAGACCGCGACCTTCATCGTCGAATGTTCGCAAGCGACCTGGGACGCCTATGGTTTTGGCGACATGACCAAGGAAGAGTCGATTGCCACCTGCGAGGAAATCTTCAAGGATCACCTTGGCGGTCATGCGTTGATCAGCAATGCCCATCATGTGCGTGGTTCGGCATGGTTAAGCTTCCCGCGGGTTCTTTGCAAAACATGGTCGCATGAGAATATCGTCCTTATGGGCGATGCGGCGGCGACCGCGCATTTTTCCATCGGATCGGGCACCAAACTGGCGCTTGAAAGTGCCATCGGGCTTGCCAATTACCTGCATTCCGAAGCCGATCTTCCATCCGCCTTTGCCAAATATGAAGACGAACGCCGGTTGGAGGTTTTACGCCTGCAATCAGCGGCACGCAATTCGATGGAATGGTTCGAGGAGATCGAGCGGTATTTCCATTTCGATCCGGTGCAGTTTACCTATTCCCTTCTGACCAGATCGCAGCGCATCAGCCATGAAAACCTTCGGATGCGCGATGCCAAGTGGCTGAAAGATGCCGAAGGATGGTTCCAGCGCAAGGCGGGTATACCGGCGAATGACGAAGTCCGTCATCCAATGTTCGTGCCGTTTACATTGCGTGATATGAAGCTCAAGAACCGCATCGTGGTGTCGCCGATGGCGCAGTACAAGGCGGTGGATGGTTGCCCGACCGACTGGCATCTGGTGCATTATGCGGAGCGCGCCAAGGGTGGAGCCGGGCTGGTTTACACCGAAATGACCTGTGTTTCCGACACCGGCCGCATCACGCCGGGTTGCCCCGGTTTTTACGCGCCGTCGCACGAAGCGGCATGGAAACGGATTACCGATTTCGTGCATTCCGAAACGGATGCCAAAATCTGTGCGCAGATCGGCCATTCCGGGCGCAAGGGTTCTACCCAGCTTGGTTGGGAAGAAATGGACGCGCCGCTGAAATCGGGGAACTGGCCGTTATTGTCGGCATCCGACATTGCATGGTCGGATCGCAACCAGACGCCAAAACCGATGACGCGCGATGATATGGATAGGGTGCGCGATCAGTTCGTCGCAGCCGCCGAAATGGCGGACCGGGCGGGCTTTGACATGATCGAGGTCCATGCGGCCCACGGGTATCTTCTGTCATCCTTCATCAGCCCGGTCAGCAATGTGCGCGATGATGAATATGGCGGGTCGCTGGAAAACCGGATGCGTTATCCGTTGGAAGTGATTGATGCGGTGCGTGCCGCATGGCCCGCGCACAAGCCGTTATCGGTGCGTATTTCAGCCAATGACTGGGTCGGGGATGAGGGCGTGACACCCGAAGAAGCGGTCGAGATCGCCCGGATGTTGCAGGCCCATGATGTTGATATTTGCGACGTGTCCGCCGGTCAGACGACCAAGGCCGCACGCCCGGTTTATGGCCGCATGTTCCAGACGCCATTTTCCGACCGGATCAGGAACGAAGCGCATATGGCGACCATGGCGGTTGGCAATATTTACGAACCCGATCATGTCAATTCGATCCTGATGGCGGGACGGGCGGACCTTGTGTGCCTTGCGCGACCGCATCTGGCCGATCCGTACTGGACGCTGCATGCGGCGGCAACGCTTGGCAACCGGACGGAAAACTGGCCAGAACCGTACCATGCCGGGCGTGATCAGATGTGGCGTCTGGCGGAACGGTCCGACGTCATGACCGGGAAGGTGTAACCCATGGGAAACCTTGCCATCAGCACAGCATTGATTACCGGCGGCGGGACGGGTGTGGGGGCCGTGATGGCCCGTATGCTGGCCGATGCCGGGGTCAAGGTCGCGGTATCGGGCCGCCGGCCCGAGATGCTGGCCGAGGTGGCAAGACATCCGGGGATCACCGCCATCCCCGCCGATGTGACGGACGAGGCATCGGTCCGTGCGATGTTTGGCACATTTGGCGATGTGATCGGCGCGCCCGATCTGGTGATTGCCAATGCCGGTATGGCCGAAAGCGCACCGTTTGGCAAAACATCCATTGATCTTTGGAAACGCACGATGGATGTGAACCTGACGGGGACGTTTTTGACGTTCCGCGAGGGATTGAACGTGATGGACCGCGCCAAGCCGGGACGGTTGATTTCGATTGCATCGACGGCGGGGCTTAAGGGTTATGCCTATGTCACCGCCTATTGCGCGGCAAAGCATGCGGTTATCGGGCTTGTCAAAAGCCTTGCGACCGAGCTTGCCGCGACGCCGATCACGGTTAATGCGGTGTGCCCCGGTTTCATGGAAACGCCGATGCTTGAACAATCGGTTGCCAATATCGTTGCGAAAACCGGCATGAGTACGGAAGACGCACGGGCAAGCCTTGCAAAGATCAATCCGCAGAACCGGTTCATCCAACCCGAAGAAGTGGCCGAGACCGTGATGTGGCTGGCAAGCAGCCAGGCCGCATCGATCACCGGACAGGCGATTTCGGTATCGGGAGGAGAGATATGAATATGGATAAGACAGTCCGCGATCCCGATCTGCCGCATAATGAAACATCGGATATCTCAAAGGCGCGCCTTAGGGCGTGGCTGCAAATCCTGAGAGTGTCGCGCAAGATCGAGGGCGAGCTTCGCGAGAAGATGCGCCTTGAATTCGGGTCCACCCTGCCGCGCTTTGACGTGATGGCAGCGCTTTACCGGTCCCGCGACGGGATGCGCATGAGCGAGCTTTCAAGCGCGTTGATGGTTTCAAACGGCAATGTCACCGGGATTGTCGACCGGCTTGTCACCGAGGGGATGCTGGTCCGGGTGCCGGTCGAAAATGATCGCCGGGCATCGATCGTGCGCCTGACGGAAGCGGGCGAGAAGGACTTTGCCGAGCGCGCATTGGTGCATGAAGGCTGGGTTTCCGAGCTGTTTTCCGATCTGTCGGCCCATGATGCCGATGCCCTGATCCGTATTCTTCGGACTGTTTATCATCATAACGAGGCGCACCATGACTAAGATGGCAAACATCACGCCAAAGCATTTCAACTGGCGCATGGAAGGCGATGTTGCGGTCATTTCGCTGGATCGGCCGGAACGCAAAAACCCGCTGACGTTCGAGAGCTATGCCGAGCTTCGCGATACGTTCCGCGATCTGGTTTATGCCGATGATATCAAGGCGGTGGTGTTTGGATCGAACGGGGGCAATTTCTGTTCGGGCGGGGATGTGCACGACATTATCGGCCCGCTGATCGACAAGGACATGAAGGGGCTTTTGGAATTTACCCGCATGACCGGCGATCTGGTGAAGGCGATCATTGGCTGTGGCAAGCCGGTGATTGCGGCGGTGGACGGCATTTGCGTTGGTGCCGGGGCGATCATTGCCATGGCATCGGATTTGCGCATTGCGACCCCGATTTCGAAAACCGCGTTTCTGTTTACCCGTGTCGGGCTTGCGGGTTGTGACATGGGGGCATGTGCGATCCTGCCGCGGATCATCGGGCAGGGCCGGGCAGCAGAACTTCTTTATACCGGGCGTTCCATGAGTGCCGATGAGGGCGAGCGGTGGGGTTTCTATAACCGGCTGGTCGAGGGCGATGTTCTGGAGGCCGAGGCGATTGCGTTGGCAACCCGGATTTCCGAAGGCCCGAATTTCGGTCACATGATGACGAAAACCATGCTGGCGCAGGAATGGAATATGGGGATCGAACAGGCGATTGAGGCCGAAGCGCAGGCGCAGGCGATCTGCATGCAGACCGAGGATTTCAATCGCGCCTATAAGGCATTTGTCGCCAAGGAAAAACCGGTGTTCGAGGGGAACTGATGGCTGATACGTCCTATCTTGACTGGCCGTTTTTCGAAGACCGGCACCGCGACCTTGCCGCACGGCTTGATGCGTGGGCGGCGGCCAATCTTGACGGTATCGATCATCATGATGTCGATGCGGCGTGCCGCGATCTGGTGGCGCGGCTTAATGATGGCGGGTGGCTTAACCATGCGGCGATTGACCCGGATTGTGACCCCGATCAGGACGGGGCGAAACTTGACGTCCGGTCGCTTTGCCTGATCCGCGAGACATTGGCGCGGTATGACGGGCTGGCCGATTTTGCCTTTGCCATGCAGGGATTGGGCAGCGGGGCGATTTCGCTGTTTGGCACCAGAGCGCAGCGTGCGGAAATCCTGCCGAAAGTGCGGTCCGGCAAGGCGATTGCGGCCTTTGCCCTGACCGAACCGCAATCGGGATCGGATGTTGCCAATATCGCGCTTGAGGCGCGGTCCGATGGCGGCCATTTCGTGCTGAATGGCGAGAAAACCTGGATTTCCAATGGCGGGATTGCCGATTTTTACTGCGTGTTTGCGCGCACTGGCGAGGCACCGGGGGCCAAGGGGCTATCGGCGTTTCTGGTGCCCGCCGACACAGCGGGGCTTTCGATTGCCGAACGGCTGGAAACCATTGCGCCGCATCCATTGGCGCGGTTGAAATTCAGCGATTGCCGTATTCCGGCAAGCAGCCTGATTGGCCTTCCCGGCGAAGGGTTCAAGATCGCGATGTCGGTTCTGGACGTGTTCCGGTCGACCGTTGCCGCGGCTGCACTTGGCTTTGCCCGTCGTGCGTTGGACGAAACCATCAGTCGCGTTCAGTCCCGCGAATTGTTTGGTGCGCCGCTTTTTGATTTGCAGATGGTGCAGGGGCATGTGGCCGACATGGCGCTTGATGTCGATGCCAGTGCGCTTCTGGTTTATCGCGCCGCGTGGCTTAAGGATAGCGGGGCATCGCGGGTGTCGCGCGAGGCCGCGATGGCAAAACTTTATTCAACAGATCATGCCCAAACCGTCATCGACAAGGCGGTACAAATACATGGCGGCGATGGTGTGCGTTCTGGCCACATCGTTGAAACGCTGTATAGGGAAATTCGCGCCCTTCGGATTTATGAAGGCGCGTCAGACGTCCAAAAAATAATCATTGCACGGCAAACGCTGGCACAAAAATAGCTGTATCAGGGGCTTAACCATGTCGCACGTTCTGGGTCCGACCGCACATAGCGATACGTTCGCAAGGGACAATCTGCCACCGGTCGAAAGTTGGCCGGTCTTTAACCTCGAAAAGTTTCAGTATCCCGAATATCTCAATGCCGGGGTCGAGTTGACCGACCGGCTGGTCGAACAGGGGTTTGGTGACAATACCGCCCTGATCGGCAATGGCCGCCAGCGGACATACAAGGAATTGTCCGACTGGACCAACCGCATTGCCCATGCGCTGGCCGAGGATTATGGGGTCAAGCCCGGCAACCGGATTTTGATCCGGTCGGCCAATAATCCGGCGATGGTGGCGTGCTGGTTAGCCGCGACCAAGGCGGGGGCGGTTGTGGTCAATACCATGCCGATGCTGCGTGCCGGTGAACTGGCCCAGATCGTTGACAAGGCCGAGATCGAATTTGCCCTTTGCGATACGCGGCTGATGGATGAACTGGTGGCGTGCGCGAAGGACAGCAGGTTCCTTAAGAAAGTCATCGGCTTTGACGGTACGGCCAATCATGACGCGGAACTGGATCGCATCGCACTGACCAAATCGGTGAAATATGAGGCGGTCAAGACCGGGCGCGATGATGTGGCGTTGCTGGGTTTCACATCCGGCACGACGGGGGAGCCCAAGGCCACCATGCATTTCCATCGTGATCTTCTGATCATTGCCGATGGCTATGCCAAGGAAGTGCTTAACGTGACGCCCGATGACGTGTTTGTCGGGTCGCCGCCCTTGGCCTTTACCTTTGGGCTTGGCGGGTTGGCGGTTTTTCCACTTCGGTTCGGGGCGACCGCGACGTTGCTTGAAAAGGCATCGCCGCCCAACATGATTGAAATCATCGAAACCTATAAGGCAACCGTGTGCTTTACCGCGCCGACGGCGTATCGGGCGATGCTGGCCGCGATGGAAGACGGGGCGGATTTATCATCCCTTAGGGCCGCCGTTTCGGCGGGCGAGACATTGCCAGCCCCGGTTTACAAGGCATGGATGGAAAAGACCGGCAAGCCGATGCTGGACGGGATTGGTGCCACCGAGATGCTGCATATCTTTATTTCCAACCGGTTTGGCGACAGTCATCCGGCCTGCACCGGACGACCGGTGGGCGGATATGAAGCCAGGATCGTTGATGATGAAATGAACGAGCTTCCGGTTGGCACGATTGGCAAGCTTGCGGTGCGTGGCCCGACCGGGTGCCGGTATCTGGCCGATGACCGGCAGCATGGTTATGTGCGCGATGGCTGGAACCTGACGGGGGATGCGTTTTTTGTCGATAGCGACGGCTATTTCCATTTTGCCGCGCGCAATGACGATATGATCGTCTCGTCGGGCTACAACATTGCCGGGCCAGAGGTTGAGGCGGCGTTGCTGTCGCACCCGGATGTGGCGGAATGTGCGGTGGTGGCGGCCGCCGACGAGGAACGCGGTTATATCGTGCAGGCGCATGTGGTATTGACGCCGAATGCCAATCCGTCACCCGAAATGGCGAAGCTTTTGCAGGATCATGTCAAGGCGACGATTGCCCCTTATAAATATCCGCGTTCGATCCTGTTTATCGACGCGTTACCGAAAACCGCGACTGGAAAAATCCAGCGATTCCGATTGAAACAGGAAATGTCTGCATGATTGACTTTGCCGCCACCAAAGCCTTGTTCCATATCCCTGACGGGGTGATTTACCTTGACGGGAATTCATTGGGTGCGATGCCGAAAACCGCAGCCGCGCGCGCCAAATCCATGATCAGTGATGAATGGGGCGAGATGCTGATCCGCGGCTGGAACGATGCCGGGTGGATGGAGCAGCCCAAACGCGTTGGCGATCTGGTCGCGCGTCTGATCGGGGCGGCACCGGGCACGGTGGTGATGGGCGATACATTGTCGATCAAGGTTTATCAGGCGCTTGCCAGCGCGCTTGAAATGAACCCGGAACGCAAGGTGGTGGTGTCGGACAATGGCAATTTCCCGACCGACCTTTATATCGCCGACGGGCTGATCAAAAGCCTTGATAAGGGTCATGTCCTTAAGACGCCAAACCCGGAAGATGTTGAAAGCCTGATCAACGAAGACCTTGCGGTCCTGATGTTAACCCATGTCGATTACCGCACCGGGCGGATGTATGACATGAAACGGATCACCAAGATGGTCCATGATGCGGGCGCAATCGTGATCTGGGATCTGGCGCATTCGGCGGGGGCGGTTCCCGTGGACCTTGCCGGATGTGAAGCCGATTTTGCGGTAGGGTGCACCTATAAATACCTTAACGGTGGCCCCGGTGCGCCGGCATTTATTTATGTCCGGCCCGATCATGCGAAGACCGTTCGCCCGGCGCTTTCGGGATGGCTTGGCCATGCGGCCCCGTTTGCCTTTGACCTTGAATACAGCCCGGCCCCGGATGTTTCGCGGATGCGGGTCGGCACGCCGCCGGTCATTCAGATGACGGTTCTGGAAGAGGCGATGAAGGCGTGGGACGGGATCGAGATGGCCGATATCCGCAAACGCAGCATCGAGCTTTGCGACCAGTTCATCGCCGGGGTCGAGGCAAGCTGCCCGATGCTGGAACTGGCAAGCCCGCGGGATGCGAACAAGCGGGGATCGCAGGTATCGTTCAGGTTTGAAAATGGCTATGCGGTGATGCAGGCCTTGATCGCACGCGGCGTGATTGGTGATTTCAGGGCACCTGATATCATCCGGTTCGGCTTTACCCCGCTTTATATCGATAACAACGATGTTGATGGCGCGGTCCGAATTCTGTCGGAGATCATGGAAACCCGCGCCTGGGACAAGCCGGAATTCCATAAAAGGAATGCCGTGACATGAGCGATAAAGCCAAAAATACCGGCTGCCCGATGAACCAGCCCTATGACCCCAGCACCGAAGGGGCCAAAACCGATTTTTCCGATCAGATGTCGTATGGCGATTATCTGGCGCTTGATGCGGTATTGACCGCCCAGCATCCATTGACCGATGCGCAGGATGAATTGCTGTTCATCATTCAGCATCAGACATCCGAATTGTGGATGAAGCTTGCGATCCGGGAGATTACCGCCGCACGTGATGCCATCCGCGAAGGGCGTCTGCAACCGGCATTCAAGATGCTCGCACGGGTATCGCGGATATTCGAGCAGCTTAATAATGCGTGGGACGTTTTGCGGACCATGACGCCAAGCGACTATACGACGTTCCGCGATGCGCTGGGTCCGTCGTCGGGCTTCCAGTCCTATCAGTATCGCCAGATCGAATTCATGCTGGGCAATCGTAACCATGCGATGTTGCGCCCGCATGCGCACCGCGACGACATTACCGAGATGCTGAAGGCCGAACTGGCAACGCCCAGCCTTTATGACGAGGCGCTCGCCCTTTTGGCGCGTGAGGGAATTGCGGTGCCCGATGCGGTGTTATCGCGTGATGTCAGTGCGCCATACGCGGCACATGACGATGTGATTGCGGCGTGGCATCGGGTTTACAGCGCACCGGAAAAGCATTGGCCGCTTTATGAGCTGGCCGAGAAGCTGGTGGATTTTGAAGATTATTTCCGGCGTTGGCGGTTCAACCATGTGACCACGGTAGAGCGCGTCATTGGCTTTAAACGCGGGACCGGGGGGACCGGCGGGGTGAGTTACCTTAAAAAAATGCTGGAAGTTGAACTGTTTCCGGAACTCTGGCGGGTGCGAACCACGCTTTGAGGATGGACGGGCCTGATGGAACACTGCAAAATCAGGGGCAGGCATCAGGTCGATAAGTCCGTGACAAAAAACAACAAAGTCACGGAATGCCGATGTTGCTGAGTAGATAAAAACATAAACACGGAGGCTTTGATGAAGGGCACTAAGACGACAATCGCAGCTTTGGCTGCGCTTTTGATGGCGGGGGCGGCACAGGCCGAGCCGGTCAAGGTTGGCATGATCACGACCCTTTCGGGTGGCGGTGCGGGGCTTGGCATCGACGCGCGCGATGGTTTCATGCTGGCGGTCAAACAGGCCAATAACCCGGACCTGACGGTTGTGATCGAAGACGATCAGCAGAAACCCGATATCGCGGTTCAGCTTGCCGATAAAATGATCCAGAGCGAGAAGGTCGATGTCCTGACCGGTATCATCTGGTCGAACCTGGCGATGGCGGTGGTGCCGTCGGCGGTGGCACAGGACAAGTTCTATCTTTCGGTCAATGCCGCACCGTCGCAATTGGCAGGCAAGGGCTGCAACAAGAATTATTTCAGCGTTTCGTACCAGAACGACAACCTGCATGAAGCCGCAGGTGGTTATGCGACCAGTGCCGGTTACGAGAAAACCTTTGTGATGGCGCCGAACTATCCGGCGGGCAAGGATTCCATCGCCGGTTTCAAGCGTTTCTATCTGGGTGATGTATCGGGCGAGGTTTACACCAAGCTTGGTCAGACTGACTATGCCGCCGAAATCGCACAGATCCGTGCATCGGGTGCGGATAGCGTGTTCTTCTTCCTGCCGGGCGGCATGGGTATTGCGTTCATGAAACAGTATGCCCAGTCGGGTGTGGACATTCCGCTGATCGGTCCGGCATTCTCGCTTGATCAGGGGATCCTTGGCGCGATTGGTGATGCGGCGATTGGCATCAAAAACACCGCCAACTGGTCCAAGGACATCGACAACGACACCAACAAGGCGTTTGTCGAAACCTTCCAGGCGGAATATGGCCGCCTGCCGTCGATCTATGCGTCATATGGCTTTGACACCGCCAATCTGTTGCTGTCGGCAATGGGCAAGGCAGACGTCAAGGATGCCGACGCATTCCGTGATGCCCTGCGTGCGGCGGACTTCAATTCTGTCCGTGGCAAGTTCATCTTTGGCCCGAACCAGCATCCGATCCAGGACATCTATGTCCGTGAAGTGGTGAAGGAAGGCGACGTTCTGACCAACAAGATCATTGGCACAGCCCTTATCGATCATGCCGATGCCTATGCATCGGAATGTGCGATGTAACGACGAAGTCTGTTTCATAGACTGGCAAGTTCGGCGGGCATTGGTGCCCGGTTTCCGGGGCTGATGCCCGCCATCTTGCGACGGAGTTTTCCTTTATGTTTTCTTTATTTCTGGAGCAGCTACTGAACGGCCTTCAGTCGGGGGTCATGCTGTTTCTGATGGCATCGGGTCTGACGCTTGTTTTTGGTGTCATGGGGCTGATCAATCTGGCGCACGGGTCGCTTTACATGGTGGGCGCGTTTGCGTGCGCGGCCGTTGCGGCATGGACCGGTTCATTCTGGCTGGGCCTTGTCGCGAGTTTGATGGCGGCGGCCCTTGCGGGGGCGCTGCTTGAGATGCTGGTGATCCGCAGGCTTTATAAACGTGATCACCTTGATCAGGTGCTGGCGACATTTGCGCTTATTCTTATTTTTTCCGAAGGAACCCGCTGGATTTTCGGGTCTTTCCCGCTGTTTTTAAATGTCCCCGAAGCCCTTTCGGGCACGGTGACGATGCCCGGTGGATCGGAATATCCGATTTTCCGGCTGGCGATTATTGTTGCCGGTCTGATCGTGGCAGCGGGTCTTTTTGCCCTGATTGGCAAGACGCGGCTTGGCACGCGCATTCGCGCCGGTGAAGCCGACCGCGAAATGATTGCGGCACTCGGGATCAATATCGACCGGCTTTATACGGTTGTTTTTGCGCTGGGTGCAGCCTTGGCCGGGCTGGCGGGTGCGTTTGTCGGCACGACGCAATCAGTACAGGTCGGCATGGGCGAGCCGGTTCTGATTTTGGCATTCGTTGTCATCGTGATTGGTGGGATCGGATCGATCAAGGGGGCGTTGATCGGATCGCTTTTGGTTGGTTTTACCGACACGATGGGACGGTTTTTGCTGCCCATCGGGTTCGAGGCGTTTTTCGATCCGGCAAGTGCGACGGCGATTGGGTCCGCACTTGCATCAATGCTGATTTATATCGTTATGGCGCTGGTACTTTTCCTGCGGCCAAGCGGTTTGTTCGGGACGGAAGCCTGATATGAGCATGAACCGCGAAACCATCCTTAATATCGTTCTCGCCGCGTTGCTGATTGCGGTGCCGGTGATCGCACAGATCATGGGCGAGCCGTTTATCATCACGCTTGCGACCAAGGTTGCGATCCTTGGCATGGCGGGTGTCGGGCTTAATATCGCGCTTGGCTTTGGCGGGCTTGTGTCATTTGGTCATGCGGCATTTTTCGGGATCGGGGGCTATGCCGCCGGGATCCTTGCCAGCCATGCGCTGAATTACGAGCCGATCATGACGGCCCCGTTTGAAATCAACGGTACGACACAGATGATTGTCATCTGGATCGTGGCCTTGGTGGCATCCGCCCTGGTGGCGCTTCTGATCGGGGCGATCACGCTTCGGACCAGTGGTGTCTATTTCATCATGATCACGCTGGCCTTTGCGCAGATGATCTATTATTTCGCGATTTCCTGGCCGGCCTATGGTGGGGAAGACGGGCTTTCGATCTATGTGCGTAACAGCTTCCCGGGTCTGAACACGCTTGACCCGATCAGCTTCTTTGGGCTGTGCGCGGCGATGCTTGGTGTTGCGATTGCGTTTTCAGCCGTGCTGATCCGGTCGCGGTTTGGTTTGGCCCTGCATGGGGCGCGGCAAAACAGCCAGCGCATGATGGCGATTGGCATTGCGCCGTTTCGTGTGCGGCTGGTGGCGTTTGTGATTTCGGCGATGATTACCGCATGGGCCGGTGCGCTTTATGCCGATCTGAACCGGTTTGTCAGCCCGTCGATGCTCTCATGGCATATGTCGGGTGAAATCATGGTGTTTGTCATTCTTGGCGGGGTCGGGCGGCTGTTTGGTCCGGTCGCGGGGGCGGCACTTTACATCATTCTGGAACATCTTCTGGGCGGCATGTTTGAATATTGGCAATTGCCGCTGGGTATTCTGTTGCTGGTGGTGGTGCTGTTTGCACGCGGTGGCCTGATCGGTCTTCTGGCGGGGGAGCGCAAACATGCCTGAAGCCATTCTTTCATTATCCAATGTCACCAAGCAGTTCGGCGCGTTGCGCGCAAGTGACAATGTGTCGCTGGACCTTATGCCCGGTGAAATCCATGCCCTGATCGGGCCGAACGGGGCGGGGAAATCCACCCTGATCAAGCAGATCGCGGGCGAGATCAAACCTGATAGCGGCGACATCCGCTTTGCCGGGCGCGATATCGGCGATCTGGATGCGGTGGAACGATCCCGCATGGGATTGGCGCGGACATTTCAGGTGTCGTCATTGATGCCGGAATTCTCTGTGCTTCAGAACGTGGTTCTGGCGCAGCAATCGGTCAGCGGCAAAATCTTCCGGTTTTTCAAGCCGGTGCTTAGCGATGCGTCGCTTCTTGAACCTGCGATGGCGCAATTGGAGCGGGTCGGGCTAGCCGACCGCGCCCAGATGCGGGCGGCCGACATATCGCACGGCGAACGCAGGCAGCTTGAAATGGCGGTTGCGTTAGCACTTAAGCCGCGTGCCTTTTTGCTGGACGAGCCGATGGCGGGCATGGGGCCGGAAGGATCAAAACGCCTGACCGGGTTCCTTGACGGATTGCGGGCAGAAGCGCCGATCCTTCTCGTCGAACATGATATGGACGCGGTTTTTGCGCTGGCCGACCGGATTTCGGTTCTGGTCTATGGGCGGGTGATTGCGACCGGCACGGTTGACGATATTCGTGGCAATGAAGACGTCAAGCGGGCGTATCTGGGGGAGGAAGCCTGATCATGAGCGCACTTCTGGAAGTATCAGGCATCACCGCATTTTATGGTGCGTCGCAGGCATTGTTTGGTGTCGATCTGATCGTGAATGAGGGCGAGGCGGTTGCGCTTATGGGGCGCAACGGCATGGGCAAGACGACGACGATCAAGACCATCTGCCGGATGATGAGCCACCGGGATGGGGAGGTCCGCTTTGCTGATACCGATCTTGCGAAACTGCCATCGCACAAGGCGGCCCGGCTTGGCATCGGGCTTGTCCCCGAAGGACGGCGGTGCTTTGCCCGGTTAAGCGTGATGGAAAACCTGATGGCGGCAGCGCGGGCCGGTGAATGGGATTTTGACCGGGTGGCGGACCTTTTCCCACGGCTTGCCGAGCGGCGCGATCAGAAGGCGATGACGCTTTCGGGGGGGGAGCAGCAGATGCTGGCCATCGGGCGGGCATTGATGACCAACCCAAGGCTTCTGATCCTTGATGAAGCGACCGAGGGATTGGCCCCGGTGGTGCGCCAAGAGATTTGGGCGGCGATCAACCGGTTGAAGCAATCGGGGTTATCGATCCTTGTCGTCGATAAGTCGCTTAAAGAATTATCCGGCGTTGCGGACCGTTATGTGGTGGTCGAAAAGGGCGTTACCGCATGGACGGGGGCGGTTGGCGATTTGACCGACGACCTTGCCGACCGGTATCTGGGGGTGTGAGATGACAATGTTCACCTATGCCCAGAAAGTCCTGTTTCAGCATTGCGACCCGGCGGGGATCGTTTTTTATCCGCGCTATTTCGAAATGATCAATGCGACGGTCGAAGAATGGTTCGAGGACCGCATCGGGTTCAGCTTTGCGCAGATGCATGGGGTTGACGAGGTGGCGGTGCCGACCGCGGGGCTTCAGATTGCCTTTACCGCGCCAAGCCGCCTTGGCGAGATGCTTGAATTTCGGCTGGTGCCGAAACGGTTGGGGCGATCAAGCCTTGATCTTGAAATCACGGCTGTCTGTGGTGATGAGCAACGCCTTTCGATGACAGCGACGCTGGTGTTTACCAGAAGGGGTGCCGGTAAATCGGTGCCGTGGCCCGATGATTTGCGTGCCAAAATCGACAACGAAATCAATGAAATGGTAGAAAAAGATGCATAAAATCATTCAGCCAGACGGATGGAAACCGCCCAAGGGTTACGCAAATGGCGTGCTGGCCGACGGGGTGCCGCTTTATATCGGTGGGCAGATCGGCTGGAACGCGGATCAGGTCTTTGTCGCCAAGGATTTCGTCGGTCAGATGGAACAGGCGCTTCGTAATATCGTCGATGTGCTTGAGGCCGCCGGTGGCGGGCCGGAGCACCTGACAAGGCTGACATGGTATGTGGTCGACAAGAAGGAATACCTTGCCAAACAGCGCGAGGTCGGCGAGGCCTATCGCCGGGTGCTTGGCAAGAATTTCCCGGCGATGACGATGGTGGTGGTCAGTGCCCTTGTCGAAGACGAAGCCCTGATCGAGATCGAGGCGACGGCATCGATCCCGGCGGATAGAAATGCGGCCTGAAACGCAAAACCCCGGCAGATGCCGGGGTTTTTGTTGGGGCGGTAAATTCAGATCTTCCGAATTTTCTCTTGTTGTTTTATGGGATATTTACCATAATGTCTGGGTGAGCGGATTTGGCTTGGGTTGGTTCAAGCAAAAAGGATTTTGATAAATTCCCCGATGATGTCCAGGACGTTATGGGGTTTGCCCTTGATACGGTTCAGTGCGGGGAAACACCACAAATTGCCAAACCGCTTAAAGGTGTTGGTGGTGGTGTTTGGGAGTTGGTTGATGATTACAACTCAGATACTTACAGAGTAATTTATGCTGTTCGGATTGGAGATGTTGTTTATGTGCTCCATGCTTTTCAGAAGAAATCAAAATCTGGAATTGCAACGCCGCTAAAGGACATAAATCTCGTAAAAGACAGGCTTAAAATATTAAAGAGCAAGTTGAAGAATCAGTAATCAGGAGGCGTTATATGGAAATCGAAATTACCAAAGGGTCTGTTTATAACAGCCTCCATGATTCCAGGACGGCAAAAGAGATGGCAACCAAAGCTGAACTGGTAAGAAAAATAATTGCCATTCAGAAGAGCCGCAGCCTGACCCAAGCTCAGCTAGGTGATATCATTGGCATGAATCAGGCTGATGTAAGTCGCATGTTGAAAGGTAACTTTCGAAGCGTTGCGGTTGGAAAGATGCTTGATTGCCTCACCAGCCTTAATCAGGACATCGAGATCATTGTCAAACCTCACGCCGTAGAGCATGAGGTGGGCGACATTCATGTCGTGGCTGCAATTGCGTAATCAAAGTAAATTCTTATGCTTTCACGCAGGCAGTTTCAGATTTGCCGGAAGATCAGGGATGTGTTGATGCCGCCAAAGGCGAAATTGTTGCTCATCATATGTTCCGCCGAGAGGCTTCTGGCGTCGCCAAAGATGTAATCAAGTTCGGCGCATTCCGGGTCGACCTGTTCAAGATTGGCGGTGGCGACAAATTTGCCTTCGCGCATCATTTCAAGGCCCAGCCACGCCTCGATGGCACCACATGCGCCAAGGCTGTGGCCGAAATGGCCCTTGAGCGTGTGCATCGGAATGGCGCGATCAAACACCGCGCGGGTTGCCTTGCTTTCGGCGAGGTCGCCATGATCGGTTGCGGTGCCGTGGCCATTGACGATATCGATATCCGATGGTGACAGCCCGGCAGTTTCAAGCGATTTACGAAGGGCGACTTCCATTTTGTCCGCCGCGGGTTGGGTAATATGTGCGCCGTCCGAATTGCTGGCGAAGCCGACGATTTCGCCATAGATGGTGGCGCCGCGGGCCTTGGCGTGTTCGTATTCTTCGAGAATAAGCGTTCCGGCTCCTTCGCCGATCACCAGACCATCGCGCCTGGCATCATAGGGGCGCGGGGAGAGTTCCGGGGCGTCGTTGGACGTACTTGTGGCAAACAGGGTATCGAACACGGCAACCATGGTGGGGCAGAGTTCCTCCGCCCCGCCCGCGATCATCAGATCCTGCATGCCGAATTTGATTGCCTCGTAGGCGTAACCGATCCCCATGCTGCCCGATGTGCAGGCGGTTGAGGTCGGGATGATGCGCCCGGAAATGCCATAGAGCACGCCGATATTGACGGCTGCCGTGTGGCTCATCATCTGGATGTAGCTGGTGGCGGTGATGGCGTTGCTGTCGCCATGTTCCATCAGGCGGGTAAAGCCGAGAACGGGCGGGGTGCTGCCAAATGACGAGCCATAGGCAATGCCAAGACGCCCGCCCTGAAGAATGGCGGTATCATCACGAAGACCGGCCATTTCGAGTGCCTTGTCGGTGGCATCAACCGACATCTGCGCGACACGGCCCATGCTGCGAAGCTGTTTGCGGCTGAATTTACCCTTGAGCGTGAAGTCCTGCACGGGGGCGGCCAGGCGGGTGCGCAGGTCATATTTGCCATCCCAGTCATCCATGCGCCGGATGCCGGTTTCGCCCGCGGCCATGCGCGATGAAATGGTTTCCCAGTTATCACCAAGGGCGGTGATGCCCGCCATGCCGGTGATGACCACGCGGCGGGTGGAGGATGTGTTGCTCATAACATGCCCCCATTCACACTGATGACCTGGCGCGTGATGTAGGACGCATCGGGGCTGCACAGAAACGCGATGGTGGCGGCGACCTCGTCCGTTGTGCCATAGCGGCGCATCGGGATCATGGCCTTGACCTCGTCCGCGGGCAGGTCGCCGGTCATCTGGGTTTCGATCACGCCGGGTGCGACGGCATTGACGGTGATTTTGCGTTTGGCGAGTTCAAGGGCAAGCGATTTGACCGCGCCGATGATCCCGGCCTTTGACGCGGCATAATTCACCTGCCCGCGATTGCCGGCAATCCCGGCGATGGAGGTGAGCGCCACGATCCGCCCGCCCTTGCGCCGTTGAATGATCGGCATGATCAGCGGTTTGATCACATTGTAAAAGCCATCGAGATTGGTGTGCAGAACCCGGTCCCAATCGTCATCTTCAAGAGCGGGAAACGGTCCATCGCGGGTCAGTCCGGCATTGAGGATCACACCATAGGGCGCGCCATGATCGGCAATGTCGGCCTCGATTGCGCTGCGCGTCGCGTCCCGGTCGGCGATATCGAACCGGATCAGACGGGCCGTGCGGCCAAGGGCGATGATATCATCACGGACGGCTTCGGCCCCGGCCAGATCGGAATGATAATGGACGACGATATCAAAACCGTCCCTTGCAAGACGGCGCGCGGTGGCGGCACCGATCCCCTTGCTGGCACCTGTTACCAGAATGGTTTCTGTCATGGCTTTGTCGTTTCTTGGTTGCTGGTTGGGGTTTCGGATGCGGCGTCATTTGGCTGATAGACATTGATGCGCGCGGTCACAAGGGTTTCATCGCCTTTGCGAACTTCACCGTCAAACACACCCATTTCGCCGTCTTCGAAGATGTTTTTCACATGGATGACAAGCGCGTCGCCATCGGCAAAGCCATCGCATGCCATGGTCATTTTTCGCGTGCCGAGCAGATAGCCGATTTTGGGTACTGTGCCGGGGGCAGCAGACTGGGCGCGCCAGCCGCTATAGGCCGCCACCGACTGGGCGATATATTCAATCCCGACATAGGCGGGGACGCCGTGCGTGGGGGTGAAAAACAGGCTGTTTTTTGTGATGCGGACTTCTGCCGTCAGGCTTTCGGCATCGGCATTCAGAACGCGGTCGATCAGAAGCATGGGGGCGGCGTGGGGCACCAGTGTTTCGACGGGCGGGAAGGCTGGTGGGAAGGCGGGTTTTACAGACGCATTCATGCGCGGTTCCCCCGGTTCCAGCCACGGCCCAGAATGACCGAGACGTTGCTGCCGCCAAAGGCAAAAGAGTTGCTCATCATCGCGAGGCGATCCGAAGGGGGCAATTTCGTGCCCGGCTTGGTCACCAGATTGATTGCGGGGATTTCGGGATCAGTCGCACCATCCCAGATATGGCGCGGCAGGGGTGCGCCATTGGTGGCATCGCAAAGGGATAGCCAGAGCATGGCGGCTTCGATGGCGCCCGCAGCCCCCAGCGTATGACCGGTCTTGGGCTTCGTGGAGCTTGCCGGGACATTGGACCCCAGAACATCACAAACGGCACGGGCTTCCATGCCGTCATTAAGCGGTGTCGCTGTGCCGTGCAAATTGATATAGGCGATGTCGGCGGGGGTGAGTTTGGCGTTTGCCAGCGCGTTTTGCATGGCCATGGCCGCCCCCCGGCCATCGGGATGCGGGGCGTTGGGGTGATGGGCGTCGGAGCTTTCACCGACACCGAGTAATTCGATGTCGCCCGCATCACAACGGAGGATGAAAAGTGCGGCCCCTTCGCCGATATTGATGCCGTCGCGGTTAAGGCTCATGGGATTACAAAGGCCGTTTGAAACCGATTGCAGGGCATCAAAGCCGCGCACGGTCAGACGGCAGAGGCTATCGACGCCGCCGACCAGAACCGCATCACACAGCCCGGTATTGATCAGGCGCGCCCCGGCGGCAAAGGCCTTGGCGCTTGATGAGCAGGCGGTTGAAATCGCGTAAGACGGCCCGCCAAGATCAAAGGCGTCGCGCAGGAAATCAGCGGGTGATCCGATTTCCTGATGGCTATACAGGAACGTTTCAGGGAAGGCCCCGCCATCAAGGGTGGCTTCGTAATCGGTTGTGCCTTCTTCGATGCCCGATGTGCTGGTGCCGATGATGACGCCAATGCGGTCGCGGCCAATATCGGCAATCAGATCGGTGATGTCGGTTTCGATCTGCCGGGTTGCGGCCCAAAGCAGACGGTTGTTGCGGGTATCGTGACGGGCAAGGTTTTCGGGCAGAGGGGCCGGATCGGTGACGACAGTGCCAAGGATCGTGGCGCGGTCGGGCAGGAAGCCATCGCGCGCGATCATATCCGCCGGGCGGTCGCCAAACAGGGTTGCGCGGGTTTCATCGATCCCGGTGCCAAGGGCGGATACGATGCCAAGGGCGGAGAGATACAGCGAGCCCAGCGTCATGATGACGATCCTGTGTGTTTTGACTGGATCGTGATGACATAGCCGAAACGTTCGTTGCGGATTTTGGCAAAACCCTGCCAGACATCGCGTACCGGGCGTTCGATCCGGGCATAGAAACGGCCGTTGCTATCGATGCGAAGCGTGCGTTCCCCCATGGTTTCGCGGATCGACAGATCGCGGGGCAGGGCATCGCGCACGACATCGAGCGGCCAATAGACCATGACGATATCGGCCAGCATACGGCGTGCATCAAGTGTTGCGGGCAGCCAGTCGGCGGTTTGGACCGACAGGGCATCGGTCGACCAGTCGATATCAATCGCGCGACGGCCCAGATCATCGATCATGACGATGCGGACGTGATCGCGTTCAAGGGTGATGCGGGCCTGAAAGGTGCCGGTTTCGGTTTCGTTGCTGCTGGTGTTTTTCCAGTTTGCGGTGACCTGCTGGGTGACGTCGATGGCGTCATCATCGGTCCATGGCTGTTCGGGCAGGGTGAATTCATAGCCCTCGTCAAGCATCACGGTTTGCGCCGGTGTTGATGTGAAGACGTCCGGCATGGAAAAGTCGGGCATTGTCAGATCGGGCATGTTCATTGTTTCACAGGCGCTCAGGCCCGTGGCAAGGATGCCAGCGACAATGGTTTTTACGACGACGGAGCGCATAGATCGTGCAACATTTCAAGATAGCGTTCGGTCTTGGCGACCAGCGGATTTTCCATATTCCATGCATAACCTGCAAGGATCGAAACGACCATACGTTTCAGTTGGGAATCGTCATCAGGCTGATTGAAAATGATGGTCTGTAACCGTCCATCATACCATGCATCGACGTAAGAGCGGAACGTATCGACCCCCTTTGACAGCGGTTCGGCGAAATCCATGTTCCAGTCAACCGCATTACCATTATGACGCGCGATCAAGGCCTTGGCGGCCAGTTCGGCGGAATGCATGGCAATGGTGACCCCCGATGAAAAGACCGGATCAAGGAAGCCCGCCGAATTGCCGAGCAGGACATAACCATCGCCAAAAAGTTTTTCCGATTGCGCGCTATATCCGGCGATGGAATTGAGATCGCGGATTGGTTCGGCGTTGGCCAGAAGGCTTCCGAGACGTGTGTCATTGATCAGTTGATTGAAAATGTCCTGATCGGACATACCGGCAAAGGCGGGATCATTATCGGGATAGATCGCACCGACGGACGCGGTGCCATCGGAAAACGGGATCAGCCAGTACCAGATTTCATGACGGGTTGGATGCACCGTGATCAGGATTTTTTCGCGGTCATAGCCGGGATCGGTGATGTGATCGCGCATATGGGTGAAGAGGGCACGGCGTTCAATCGACTTGCCGAGCCGGGCAAGGCCGAGCATGCGGGGAAGGACGCGGCCATAGCCGCTGGCATCGACCACGAACCCGGCGCGGAGTTCACCGGGATTGCCATTTTCATCGGTGAAGCCAAGGCGGCAATCGCCATCGGAAAGCGTTGCGGATGTGACGCGGTGGCCAAAGCGGATGTCGACCCCGGCGCGCGCGGTTTCATTTGCCAGAATCTGGTCAAAGCGGGCGCGCTTCACCTGAAACGTGGTGCCCCAGCAATCGGATGGTTCGAAATTCTGGCGGAAATCAATCGACATATATTGGGGGCCGCATTCGAAGACGGCACCGTTTTTAAACTGGAACCCGGCATCGGTCACGGCATCCAGAAGACCCGCGCGTTCCAGCACATTCATGCAGTTGGGCAGCAGGCTTTCGCCGATCACGAAGCGCGGGAAGGTTTCGGCTTCGAGCACGGTAACGGCCATGCCGGCATCATGCAGGAATTTGGCAATGACCGATCCGGCGGGTCCGGCACCGATGATGGCGATATCGCAATCGGGTTTCACTATTCTTGTCCCCGCTGATTTTGGGTTTGCGCGTTATGATTGGTTTCTGTCGGTGCGGTCATCCAGAAGGCCAGGAACCACGCCCCGATCAGGCCGATGGCAATCACCGATCCGATATCACGCACCAGCGGTACGGATGATGTGGCAAGCAGGCCAAAGGCCAAGACGCTGCTGATCAGCGACAGCAACACGGCAAGGCGGGTGTCATCATCATGGGTTCCGTTGCGGCTTTCGGCCAGAAACAGCACGTAATCCGCCCCGATGGCAAAGACCAGAAACAGCGCCATGGTGGTAAAGAAACTTTGGCCGATGCCAAAGACATAACCGCCCAGCACCGCAAACAGGATGGCCCCGGCGGGGGCGGCAAAAACGCAAGTGCCGGTGCGAAGCCCGTACCGCAAAACCGCGAGGATGGCGGCAACACAAAGCGCACCGCCCAAGGCAATCCATGCCCACAGGCGATAGGCGGCGAACTGATTGCTGATCGCGGTGGGCGGGTTGATCAGGGTGACGTTTTGGATATCGGCAAGGGCGGTGCGGATGGCGTCAATATCGGTGGCGTTGCGAAGCCGGATGATGTCCGATCCGCCGGAATGCAGGCGGGCGATTTCGGGCAATGTCCTTGCCGCGATGTCATCGGGGATGATGTAATCAGCATCCTTATCCGGCGCGGTGATAGTGACCGGCAACTGATCAGAAAGGGCCGCGCCAAAGCGATCATAAAGGCCGGTCGCGACCAGATCGCGGTTTTCGGTTTGTCGGGTGATGGAGGGGATCAGATCAGACAGGCCGATCATGCCGCCAAGCCGGTTATCGGTGATCAGCGGTGTCAGGGCATCGCGTACCGCTTCGCCGGTTTCAAGGCGGGCTTGGGGATCATCCCCGTCAATGCGGATGAAGACGGGGCTGCCGCCAAGGCCGAGGATATCTGCAATGTTTCCGGCATCCGCTATCAGGGCGTCATTGCCGTGACCGAACTGGCGGATATCGTTATTGCCGGGGATCACGAAGGCCGCAAGGGCAAGGGTGATGATGATGGCGGTACTTGCGATCAGGCGAACGCGGATCGGGGCAAATGTTTTGCCAAGGATAGCTTGCAACCCGTCATGCAGTTTGCGGATCGGCGAGGATGGCCGGACATCGCGGGCCGGGATCAGGGGCAGCAGGAACAGCACCGAACAATAGGCCGCGATCAGACCGGCGATGGAATAAGCCGCGATCTGGGAGAGCAATTGGGTGGGGCTGAGCGATAGCGCGCCAAAGCCGATGATGGATGTCAGAAGGCCAAGGCTTAGCCCCGGTCTGATTTTACACATCCGGTCCGTGGGCGACCCGGCGGCAGAGCGCAGCACAAGGTAATGCAGGGCATAATCGACCGAAATGCCGATCATGGTCGCACCAAACACCAGCGCAATCGCATGGATCGCCGGAAAGATCGCGACCACGGCGGCGAGCCCCGCCAAAAGGCCGCTGCCGACGACCAGAAGGGCACCGAAAAGCGGGATGGGTGAATAGAACACCAGCCCGATCATTAGAAGGATGCCGATGGTCGCGATGATCGCGATGCGTTGCACATCGGATTGCGCACGAGTGGCCTCCGCCACGGCAAAGAATATCTGGCCGGTTTTGGCGGTGCTCAGGCCGGGTGTGGCATCGGTGACGGATTGCAGGGCAGCGTTGGCATCCATGACCCAACGTTGATCGTTGCCGGAGCTTCGCAGATCGGGTGACAGGCTTGCCATCACCGGCAGGTAAAATTGCCCATCGCGCGCGATCACGTCATTGCCGGTGCCAAGCTTTGCGCCAAGGTCGGACAGGAAGGCGGGCAGCAGGGCAAACGGGTCCTGTTTTAGCGACTGGCTGCTGAGTGTCGTTGCCGGGGAATAGAGGTTCTGAAGCGCACGGCGATAAAGGGTTTCGGCGTTGCCATTTGCCAGCTTTTCGCGATCAGAGGGTGACAGCAGGCTGTTGGCGTGCGGGCCATAAAGCGCCATCAGGTCGGCGAAGCGATTGTCGTTGTGACCGGGAAGGGTGATGGTTTGCGTGCCATCAAGGGCCGCGATCCGGTCCGCGAAATCAGTGGCGACAGTTTCAAGCGTATCGCGATTGGCGTGCGAGAGCATGAAGATCGCCTGCTGACCATCATTTGCCAGCAGATGACGGACGGTGGCGATATCGCTTTGCTGGGTGTTTGGGTCGGCATTTTCCTGCCCGATCAGGGACAGGATATCGGCATCGATCCCGGTATGACCGCCGCGCAATTGCCAGGTGGCAAAAACCGCCATCATGATCAGGCAAAGGGCCCAGAGGGTTGCGCGCAATGTCATTATTGATCCGCGCCGGTCAGAAGGGCGGCAAATTCGGGCGGCAGCGGCAGGCTTTGCAATGCCTGATCGGCAAGAGTGATGGCATCATGGTCGCCGGTCGGTTTTTCCAGTCGGACATTTTCAACAAAATCGGTGCCGGTGGCGGTGATTTTGCTGATCTGGTTTTGGATGGTGCTGCCGTCCTTTGGCGTCAGGATGACCTGCCATGTGCCGTTTTCGATTGTGTCTCTGGTGATGTCAAAACGCTGTTCCAGCGGTTGCCAGTTCCCGGCAAGGACGGCCGAAATCAGTTCGACAAACTGGCGGAACTGATCGCCGCGGGCGAGTTCATCGCGGTTGCCCTGATCATCGATCCGGGTGATGCCGTGATCATCAAGGATCGTGGTGCCGGGGAAGGGGGCAAGGGTGCGCCAGACCAGCCCGCGTGCCGGGGACAGGATGAAATCGCCGTTTGAGGAAAGCGGTTTGTCAAAGCCGTCAAGATGGCGGTCCATGGTGAAGGAGCCGCCAAGATATTGATCCTGATTGATGGTAGTGGGGGCCGGAATATCATCCGCGTGCGCAGTGCCAGCCATGCCAGTTGCCAGCAGGGCGGCGGTTGCGAGGGATGCGAACAGGCGGCGGATCGGGATCAAACAAGGGCCTCCATCTTTGCGATGAAGAAATCGGGGCTGCGATAAAGCATTTCGCCGCTGGATTTTTCGACCGCGACCTGAATGGTGAAGCCCTTGGTCAGTTTTTGACCGGTTTTGGTGTCGCTGATGAGGTAGTCGATTTTAAGCCGGTTTTCATATTCGCGGAGCGTCGCGGTGATCGTGATGTTCTGCCCGAAGGTACAGGGGCGGACATATTTGACCCGCATATCCACCACCGGCCAGACATAGCCCGAGGCATCCATTTGCGGATAATTGTAGTCGATCTGATCCAGCAGCGCGCAGCGGGCATTTTCAAAGAACTGCACGTAATTGCCGTGCCAGACGACATTCATCGGATCAAGGTGATAGAACTGCACCGTTTCGGTGACGGATGCACTGATCATGATGCCAGACCCCCGCCATAAAGCGCCCAGTGGCGCGATTGAATGCGGCCGATCAGAAGGCGGAGTGTGGATTCAAGCGGCTGATCTTCGGCGATGAAGGGGATGTCATTGCAAAGCGCATCAAGGAAGGCGGTGATATCACTGCCAAGCTGATTGGTTTTGAGATCGCCGTTTTTAAGGCGCAGCGTGATCGCCTGTTTGACGGCGATAAGGTTGGCAGCCGCGACCTGTTCGGTCAGTTGCAGGATGCGCAGGCAATCGCGTGCAGCAATCGTTCCCATGCTGACCTTGTCCTGATTATGGCATTCGGTCGAGCGGGAAAAGACGCTGGCGGGCATGGTGTTTTTCAATGCCTCTGCCGTCCAGGCGGAAACGCCGATCTGCAAGGCCTTGAGCCCGTGATTGATTGAAGCACGATCCGCACCCGATCCCGACAGGTTCGATGGCAGGCCGTGATTGAATTTGGTATCGACCAGAAGCGCCATCTGCCGATCCATCAGATCGGCCAGATTGGCAATCAGGGTTTTCATGCCATCGGCGACAAAGGCAACATGCCCGCCATAAAAATGCCCGCCATGCAGGATGGTTTTGCCTTCGACATCGATCAGCGGGTTGTCATTGGCACTGTTCAGTTCGGTTTCAAGCGTTGCGCGGAAGGTCGGCATCATGTCGGCAAGAACACCGATGACATGTGGCGCACAGCGCAGCGAATAACGATCCTGCAACCGGGCCGGGGTATAATTCGCTCCCAGATCGGCAAGGTCATCCTCGATAAAGGCGGCAATGCGGGCCTGCCCCGGATGGGGTTTGGCGGCAAACAGGCGTTTGTCAAAGTGGGCGGGATTGCCGAGCAACCCGATAGAGGCAAGTGCTGTGATGCGCGCGGTCAGGCGGCAGAGGTAATCGGCGCGCACGAATGCCTGACACATCATGGCGGTCATCACCGATGTGCCATTCATGATCGCCAGGGCTTCCTTGGGGCGGAGCGTTAACGGCGTTAACCCGGAGGTGGCAAGGGCATCCAATGCGGTCATTTTCTGACCGCGATACAGCACGTCGCGTTCGCCAATGAGCGCGGCGGCCACGTAGGAAAGCGGGGTGAGATCGCCGCTGGCACCGACCGATCCTTCTTCGGGGATCAGGGGGGTGATGTCATGTTCAAGAAGACCTGCAAGCTGGCGCAGAAGATCAAGGCTGACACCGGAATAGCCGGTGCAAAGCGATGCAAGCCGGACGGCAAGGACAGCGCGCGCCTGATCGGGGCGCAGGATATCGCCAAGACCGCAGCCGTGAAAGCGGCTGAGATGAAGCGGGAGTTCGGCGACCAGTTCGGGCGGCACGCGGCGCGAAACGGAATCACCATAGCCGGTTGTAACCCCGTAAATATGGCCGTGATCGCGCAATTCCCGATCAAGGAAATCGGCCCCGGCCTTAATGCGGGTGGTGAATTCCGGGTCGGATGACAGGACGGGCAGGGCACGCTGTTCGGCAAGGGCAACGATATCTTCGATGCGCAGGTTTTCATCGCCAAACTGCACAGTGGTGCGGCTGTTATTCATTCTCGTCCTTTTTCTTCGCCCAGAAGTCATAGAAATTGAACCATTGCAGCGGTTTTGTAACAACAAGCTTTTCAAGCCAGTTGGCATATTGCCCGGCATATTCGGTGATTTTACCGATGCGGTTGGCGCGCGGCAGGGTGATTTGATCGGCCAGTTTTTCCCAGACGATTTCAAAGCGTTTCCCATTGCGCCATGCCGCAACCATATAGACCGGGCATTGCAGCAGATGGGCCAGAACAAACGGCCCCTGCGGGAACGGAGCCGGATCACCCAGAAACGGGACGCGCACCGATTTATCGCGTGCGCCAATGGCAACGCGGTCCGCTGCAATGACGACCCATTCGCCGCGTTCGACCTTTTCACGCAGCAGCATCGCGGTATCGGGGCCGATATCGGTGACTTCGATCAGATCGACCTGGCTTTGCGGGGCGAATTTTTGCAAGACGCGGCCAAAGCGGGCGGCGTTTTTTTGATGCAGCAGCACATTGACGCGAAAATCGCGGTCTCGGCTGGCAATCGCACGCACCAGTTCGATATTGCCAAAATGCGAGACGAACAGGATGACGGCCTGATCACGCGGGATATAGGCAAACAGGCTGTCGGCGTGGTTGGGCAGATCAAGATCATCAATCTTCATTTCGCCCGACCATGCGGCGATTTTATCCAGTGCACTTTCGCCGAAATTCATGAAATGGCGAAAACTGTCACGCAGGCCCGGTTTGGGTTGACCAGTGATGGCGGCAACGCGCGACAGGAAATCCTGTGAGGCGCGGCGCGCGACCCGTCCGGTGGCAAAGAAATAAGTGATGACCGGAAACATCACCACCAGACACAGCCGACGCCCGCCATAACGATAAACCATGCCAAGGAACCGGATGCCCCAGTAAATGCCGCGTTCGTCAATTTCCGACCAGTGTTTGGCGGGGGCTCCGATGGTTTCGGGATGTTTTTCGGGATCAATACCAGTGCGGTGTTTCTGCCCGAAATGGCCACCACGCGCAATAAATCCCGGCAGGCGGGCCAGCATGCCAAAGAACAGCCGGGTGTGCATCCAGCTTATCAGGACATTGTCCTTCCACATGCGGAAGTTAGACGTGTTGTTTTCGGGGTAGGTGACTTCGGTCGGGACGTGATGGACCGGAACACCGCGCCAGTACAGGCGTACCATCAGTTCGGTGTCGAAATCCATTTTATGGCCGCAGCCTTCTTCGCGCCAGACCGCGAGGCTTTCGGAGACGGGATAGACGCGAAAGCCGCACATGCTGTCGCGGATGTGGGTCGACAATGTTTCGATCCAGACCCAGACATGGGAAATCCAGCGCCCGATCCGGCGTTTTTGCGGGATGCTGTCATCATAGACCGGAAGGCCGGTGACAAGCGCAGTTGGATGTTCGTTTGCGATGCGGATCATTTCCTTGATCCGGTCAAGGTTATGCTGCCCATCGGCATCGACCTGAATGGCGTGGGTGAAACCGGCGCGTTCGGCCATGGCAAGGCCGGTCATTACCGCCACACCCTTGCCGCCATTTTCATCCAGATGCATGCAGGTGATGCCGTTTTCGGGATCGTGCAGGGCGGCGACAACATCGTGTGTTTGCGTGTTTGACCCGTCATCAATGATGATCACCGGAAGGTTATATTCGCGCAGACGCGCCACCACATCGCCAAGTACATCATGATGGTTATGGGTCGGGATGACGGCACAGATTTTCATAAGGGGGCCTCGCGCCATTTCAGAATACCGGAGCTGTGATCGCCTTCGGCGTCGGAATGATAGCGGAATTTGATTTTTCTGTTTTCCCGGTCGCAATCAAGTTCAAGCATCAGTTTCGACCCCGGTGCAATCGGTTTGCGATATTTCAGTTGTGTCACCTCGCCGATGGTGACCGGTACGTCAAAAAGCGTTGCGGCCTGATCCACCGCCCAATGCAATTGGACCACGCCGGGCAGGATCGGCATGCCGGGGAAATGGCCCCGGAAATAAAGCAGATCCTTGGGCAGGCGCAGCGCCAGATTGACGCGGTCATCATCGCGATTTTGTATAACGATTTCAGGTATCACAGGTTCCATATCGGCAAAAAGGGCGCGCAGCAAATGAAGCGGGCGTTTGCCCTGACTGTCGGATGGTAACCGATCGACAAAGCGCCAACGTTGCGGCAAAGCAGCGTCGTCTTCGAATTTGGCGATTTCACGCCGCAATTGCCGGCCCATGCGAAACCGCCCGATATCGGCCAGCATATCCCTGCCGGCGGGCGACAGCACGGCCACCACGCCAAGGCGACGGTCATTATCATCGGGGATCAGCGCAATGGCGTCTTCGACCAGATTGCTTTGACGCAGATGGCGTTCAACAGCACCCAGCGAAATGCGTTTGCCTTCGACCTTGACCACCCGGTCGGCCCGGCCATGCAGGGTGAAGGTGCCGGTTGCGTCATTGATCTTTGCGATGTCTTCGGTCTGATACCAGTCATCGCCCGCGATGTGGGCGGCGCGCACGCGAAGGCACCCGGCATCATTTAGTGCGACCTTTACCCACGGTAGGGGACGCCATGGGCAGCTATCGCCGGTCTGCTGACGATGGGCGATGCCGCCGGTTTCGGTGCTTCCGTAAATTTCGGTCGGGCAGGTGCCGAGCATCGCAGTGGTTTCGGATGCGGCGGCAAGGTCAAGCGGGCCACCCGATGAAAAGATCAGGGACGGGCGCGGCACATCTGCCAGATCGGGATGCAGGTTTTTAAGATGGGCCGGGCTTGTGATCAGGACATCGCCATTATTGATATCGCCCTGCATCATTTCCCAATAGGGGGCGGGATCGGCGGTGAAAACGCGCCCGGTCATCACCGGCCAGACGATGCGGAAAATCAGGCCATAGATATGCTGATGCGATACCAGCCCGACAATGCGCGCGCCCTTCGGAATGTGCGGCTGCCAAAGCGGTTCCTGTATGGTTATTTCGGCTTCGATCAGGGCGAGGGTCTTGGCGATGGGTTTGGCATCCCCGGTCGAGCCGGAGGTAAAGAACACCGCTCTGCAATCGGATGCGGCGGGCAGTGTGGTTGACAGCGTCGCGTCGTTGCCTTCGGCGAGCTTTGCAAGGATTGCAGTATCGTCGAGATAGAGATCGAACTGATCGGCAATGCCATCAAGATAGGCCGGTCGGTCGGTCGCGGGTAAAATCACGGTGGCACCCGCACGCCATGCGGCGGTGATCGCGATCAGGAACAGGCGGGCCGACTGGCAATGGATGGCGATGCGCGCTGATGACCGCAAGGTTGGGCAAAGCCGGTCGATATCGGTCAGGATGTCACCCGCACAGAAGACCCGGCCGCCTTCGACGCAAAGGGCGGTGGCGGCGTTTTTCGGATCATGCAGGTTTGCGATAAAGCCGGTCATGGGGTTTCGATATTGTTTCCGGTTTTGCGATCATGGCGGGCGCGCAAGAAACGGCGGACCGGCCATTCGCCAATGAACAGGATGCCGATCAGGCCATAGGACAGAAGCCCATTATAAAGCGTCCAGATTTCCATGCTCGCATAAAGTGCTGTCCATGTGGCAATCATCGCGTTGAGCGCGAAAAATCCGATCCAGACTTTGGTCAGTTTGCGCGTATAGGCAACCGAATAGGCATCAAGATCAGGCATTTTAAGCCGTGCCAGGCGTTCGACCATCGGGCGTTCGGTAAACAGCGTAACGGTAAAAACCGTGCCCATGGTCAGGCTGACGATCACCGGATAAAAGCGGATGGCGACCAGTTCGCTTGCGATGCCGCCTGCGGCGACAATGACGGCGACCAGAACCGCAAGACCGGCAGGCCCATAACGTTTTTGCAGCGCAAATGAAGCGGCACGCAACAGAACGAGGATCAGAAGCCCGATCAGGATGATCTGCGGGGAAAAGACCGTCAGTCCGAAATAGACCAGAACCGGATAGGCAACACCCAGTACGCCAAGCAGAAGGGCCGCGATCCGTTTAGGAACTGACCAGGACATGGATCTTCTCGACGACGTCATCGACGGTGCGGACAGACCGGAATTCCATGGCCGGGATTTTCTTGCCGGTGATTTCCTGGAATTTGACGATCAGGTCGACGGCATCGATGCTGTCGAGGTCAAGGTCTTCGAACAGGCGGGCATCAGGGGTGATATCCTCGGACGGGACTTCGAAAAGTTCGACAAGGTAATCGTGAAGCTGCTGATAAACGTCCTGGCGACTTTGCATGATTACCCCTCCTTGCCCGATGCCTGAATGAATTTCGCCAGATTGCGCACGGATGCAAAATGGGTTTTCACATCTTCGTTCTTCGCATCAATCCTGACATCGTATTTTTTCTGGATCGCAACGCCAAGTTCAAGGGCATCGATGGAATCAAGGCCGAGCCCATCGACAAATAGGGCTTCTTCGCTGTCGATATCCTCGACACTTATGTCTTCGAGATTAAGCGTCTCGATAATGAAGGCTTTAAGTTCTGTTTCCAGCGAAGTCATGCGTCAGTCTGTCCAGATAATAATCCTTGATGATCCGGGTCAGCAAACGGGCCTGTCTGGCGCGGCTTAATGTCGGATCAGCAATGTCCCCAAATGATAGCGGTGCATCGACCACGAGGCGAAAACGGATTTTCGACGGCGGAATGCGATACCACGGTACCCCCTTTTTCAGGGTATCGTGATTACAGTGCACAACCACAGGAATCAAGTCGACTTGTGTTTCTATCGCGATATTCGCTACCCCGCGTTGCAATTGGCCCAGTTTGCGGCGGCTGGGCGTGCGCGTGCCTTCGGGGAAAATCAGGATACAGGCACCGGTTGCCAGATGATCGCGCGCCTGCGAAATCAGGTTTTCCGGGTCATCATTATTGCGAATGAAACCAGCCGCACGTACCACACCGGCCATGAACGGATTGCGAAACAGTTCGTGTTTGACGACACACTGGCAGCGATCCATCTGGGCCAGGATCATCACGACATCAAGCAATGTCGGGTGATTGGCGATGATCAGCGCCCCACGCGCGGATCGCAGGCGTTCGATATTTTCGGTTTCGGCAACCGCCACACCGGTGACATCAAGCATCCAGGTGAAAAGGCGAAAACCGCGGCAGATGACAAACTGCGCATAGCGGCGGCGTTTGGCGCGGTCGCGCAGGATGATCATCATGGCAGGGAAGATGGTGATGGCCATCAAAAGCCCGCCCAGACCAAAGGCCGAAAAGGCAAAGCCGGTCGCCAGCAGCCGCCAATACCAGTTAAAGCCCTTTGACGACCGTGTCGGCCTGCTGTGTTTATCAGCCATGCGGTTGCATGGCCCAGCCGCCGGATTTCCCCGGCAGGTTCAACCCGGTTTTTGACGAGGTGCCAAGGCAGGCGGCGATGGCGCGTGCCTGGCGGTGTGGCATGGGGGCGGGATCATGATCGGGGATCGGATCGAACCAGAACATTTTGCCGTCCGGTTTCGTTGGCTGGTCAAAGCGGATGGCAAGGGCGGTGCCGGAAATGTCGTCCGGGTCTTCGTCGTGGTAAATGTCGGGCAGCGGCAGATCGACATAGCACAGGATGACGGGGCCATCTTCGCTGGTGAGCTGGCATAATGTTTCGGTCAGGGCCGCGATCAGGCTGTCATTGCCGGCTGAGATTGCGGTGTGGCTTTGGGTGATCGACCAGTTGATCGAGGCAACCCCGACAAGCGCGTTATGCACCGACATGCTGAAATCGGCGGGTGAAAGGGTTTCGTTTGTTGCGACCTGATTGAGGAGTTTCAGCGTGCGGTCAATATTGCCGTGGCGGGAGGCAAAAACGATATGCGGGTTATCGCCATCACGGATGGTATGGCCGAGCACCTCGGCGGCGGCGCGACCATAAAGGTCAAGGCGCCGCCGCCAGGCGGGTTTCAGGCTGCGCGCCAGATTGGCACCGGTCATATCGTCAATCGGGATTGCGGTATGCGGGATTTCGGTATGCCCGGCTGTTCCGGATTTCAGGACCGCGCGATCATCGCGGTCTTCCCAGAAAGCCCAGTGCGAAATTCTGGCGTGCAGCAAACTCATATCCAAACCTAGTTCGCGAGTACGGCCTTTGCCGATACCTCGCGCAAGATATCCTGTCTCAGATTGTTGACCCAGCGATTGTAATTATTATGAATCGAAGTGCCATCATAGTTCAGATTGGTGCTGTCGACATAGGAAATGGAAAATTTGGACTGGTCAAAATCGATTTCAACCTTGGCCAGATGATCGCGCGGGGAATAGGTGGCGATCAGTTCACCTTCGGCCTTGCGTTGAACGATCCATTCACGTTCACCGGCGGCCTTGATGATGCTTTCTTCGATCTGTGCCATGCTGAGTTTTGACGCATCAGCCGGGAAGGGCTGACTGCTGACATTCTGAACCGGGGCGGTGCGGCACGCGGCAACAACAAGTGCCAGCAAACCGACGACTGCAAATTTCAAACTGCGCATATCCAACCTGCCTTTTATTGATATTATCCGATTGATCCGGTTGATCGGATCAATTATCGCGTTTTTTATTGCCCGAGCCGGGCAGATGCCCCTGATTTAATGAACCTGTCGCCAACAAAACAACCAAAACTTGCCAGATACATGAAAAAAAACGCAATCATCGATGTCAAGACCACGTTTGGGGGCAACGTTTTATGGTGCTGGCAGCGGATCGATGACCTGAAGGGGGATCGCGCGGAAAAACGCCGCCAAAGTTCGGCCCGCGCGTGGCAGATGCTGGGCGATCTTGGACATTATATCTCGCTGGATATCGACGGGGATGGGACATATGAAACCGTGCGGCAAAGTTCCGGCCGGCCCGGCCTGATCATTGATGGTGTGATCCATTGTGCGAGTATAAGCCACAGCCGCGACCTTGTGGCGGTGGCGATTGCCAAAGACCCGGATGCCATGATCGGCATCGATATCGAATATCGCGACCCGAGCCGTGATATCGACGCCCTGTCACGCTGGCTGTTTGACGGGGATGCGATGGGGCGGGATTTTTATCAGGGCTGGTGCGATTACGAGGCGGCATTCAAGGCAACGGGCGAAACCGACCCATTGGCACAGGCACGCGCCACATTGATCGCGATTGACACCATTGATGGATTTTCCGGGGCGCTGGCGCGGGTTTGATGAGGCCGGATTTTAGCCGCTTGAATTTGCGCGATAATATTGCGACAGGTAAAGCTGTCGGCAATTGGGGCGGAAAGAAACATGACGCAAAATGTCTGGGTCGGTCAGAATATCACGGCGGGTGCCCGGTTGCGGCTGTTCTGTTTTCCGTTTGCCGGGGGTGGTGCGTTGGCCTATCGGCCGTGGCTGACACAATTCCCCGATGACATTGATGTGGTGCCGGTCAATCTGCCGGGGCGTGAGCAGCGGTTTGGTGATCCGGTGATTGATGATCTTTCGGCGATGGTTGCGGCGGTGGCCGATGGGTTAAAGCCGGTTATGGATCGGCCATTTGCGTTTTTCGGTTATTCGATGGGGGCGCTGATTTCCCATCATCTGGCCTGTCATCTGCAACAGGCGGGGATGGCTGTGCCGGTTCATCTGTTTGTTGCCGCAAGGCGGGGGCCGAATGTGGCCGGGCAGCGGGCGCCGTTGCATCATCTGTCATCGGATGAGTTCTGGCGGGGGATTGCCAATTATGGCGGGACACCCACCGAAATTCTGGAAAATGCGGAATATCGCGCCCTGTTTGAGCCCAGCCTTCGGGCGGATTTCAGATTGTCGGAAACCGCGGTTTCGACCGGATTGCCCAAACTGTCCTGCCCGATTACCGCCTTTGGCGGGGCGGATGATCCGAACCCGGTGCCGGATGAACTGGATGACTGGGCGGCGGCGACCACGGGTGATTTTGCCAAGCATGTTTTGCCCGGCGGGCATTTTTTCCTGCGCGATGGCGGGGACGACATCTTGCGCGTGGTCCGGGACGCGCTGATGGTGGCGTAACAGATCAGGCGGAGGTGGTTTGACGCCCGTCGACAAATTCGCCGTCGCGGACGTGATAGATCGTATCGGCCGCGTCAAACCAGCGGTCATCATGGGTCACACAGATGATGATCTTGCCCTGCTTGCGTAAGGATGGCAGGATTTTTTCATAGAAGACCGAGCGGAAATGCGGGTCCTGATCGGCGGCCCATTCATCAAGGACAAGAACAGGCTTTTCTTCAAGCAGGGCCGCGATCAGGGCAAGGCGTTTGCGTTGCCCCTGTGACAGTGACGTCGTTGAAAAGGCGTTGTCATCAATTTCGACCTTGTCATCGATTTCCATCTGTTTGAGCAGCGTTTCAACCCGTTTCGGGTCGATATCATCAATGCCGTAAAGTTCGCGAAACAGATGATAGTCCGAAAGGACAGTCGCGAAATGATCGCGATAAAGCTGCAGGGCGTCGGTCGGGAGCGGGCAATCATTGACCATGATCGAACCGCCTGCCGCCGGGCGAAGGCCGGTCAGAACGGCGATGATGGTTGATTTGCCAGCCCCGTTGCCGCCGGTGATAAAGGTGATTTCGCCCTTTTTGAAGGTGGCATTGATCGGACCGACGGCAAAGCCGGGGCTATCCGTCGTGCCGGGATAGGCGAAACGAACGTCGCGCAGGCTGATTTCGGCGATATTGCCAAGTGCACCGCGCAATTTATCAAGGGTTTCGGGCGATGAGGTGCCGTTTGTGGCCTCGTTCGCATGTTGGGCGTCAAGGGCGTCTTCGAGCTGGTGATCGATATCGTTGATCTTGCGGAGCGCCACATCGGAATCGGTGAAGCTGGGGACAGAGGCAACCACAGCCCCGATCGGGCCGATCATGAACAGGGCCGCGGTCGTGGTTTGCACGGCAACGTCGTGATAATCCGATGTGAAGATCGGAACGATGAATACCATTGCCGCCATCATCCCGTAGAAGGCCAGCTGGATCAGGGCGAATTCGCGCGACCATTGGGCCTTGACCACGGATTTGGTGTCGCGTGCCCGGATGGAGCGGTCATTGAGTGCGCCGAGCAGCGCATCGCGACGCCGACTGTTCATTTTGACTTCCTTGAAGCCATGCAACAGATCGGTCAGGCCGCCAAAAAGCAGGTTTTCATCGTCAATCGCGTCACGGGTGGCGGCGTTGATTTTGCGCATGCGTTGCAGATGGATGGTTGAAACCACAACGGCCAGAACGGAAATCATCACGAAGGCGAAGGTCGACAGCCATGCGAGATAGGCCGCGACACAGATGATCAGGACCACCTGCTGCACACCATTCAGCATCAGGGGCAGGGCGGCCGATACGGTTTGCATTTCCTGGGTGAGGGCGGTTTGAACCGCACCCTGTCCGACCTTGGCCAGCGTATCGGGGGCGGCTTTTCGCACGCGATCAAACAGGCTGAGGCGGAGTTGATGGAGGATGTGTTCTACCTCGGCGGCGATCATGTCGCTGGATTTTTTCTGGGCCCAGATATAGCCGATCAGCGACAGAGCCATCATGCCGAGATAGCGCATGCTGGCCACACCGTCTTCGGCCTGTTCGGCGGCCAGATTGACGATGATCAGCACCATGGTGGTGGCAATCGATGCCAGCGACAGCAGGCCCACGGCATGGCGCAGATCGATGCGGGTTCGGGATCGCAGAAGATCAATAAGCAGCATGATCAGATCCTTCCACGCGGGTCGTTGCGGTCAAGTTCGAGCAGGGTGCCGGCTTCGAGATGCAGGCGGCGGTCGGCGGCATCGAAATAATGGTCGTCATGGGTGACGGCGATGATGGTTATGCCGCGTGCTTTGATCTGTGGCAGGATTTCGTAATAGAATTTTTTACGGAAATAGGGGTCCTGATCAGCGGCCCATTCATCAAGAACAAGGATCGGGCGATGTTCGAGAATGGCGGTGATCAGGCCAAGACGTTTGCGTTGCCCGGCAGACAGGGCGATGGAAACAAATTTGCCGTCGCGAATACCCGTCACATGGGACAGTTCAAACAGGTTGAGCCAGTAATCTGCTTCGTCGGGATCAATTTCGGCCGATCCGTGCAGTTCGGAAAACAGGTGGAAATCGGAAAACACGGTGGCGATTTTATCGCGGAAGGACGCGATATTTTGCGCGCCAAGCTGGATATCGTCAAACCGGATGGTACCCGATACCGGGCGATAAAGGGCTGTCAGAAGCTTGATCAGGGTGGATTTGCCCGCCCCGTTGCCGCCGGTGATGAAAATCAGTTCGCCCTTTTTTACCGAAAGGCTGATCGGGCCAAGAACAAAGCCGTGGCGCGGGTCGCGGTTGGGATAGGTAAAGCAGACATCATCAAACGCGATGTTTGAAAATGTATCGGGCAGCTTTGTGCCGTTTTCGTCAATCGGTTCGGCAATTTCGTCCAGATCCTGTGACAGGGTTACCATGCGCGCGGCGGCCTGTTCGGCCGCCCCCAGAACCGCCATTGCCTGCACCACGGTGCTGATCGGGCCGATCATGAACAGGACGGCGGTGCTTACCTTGGAAACCGTGGAGCCGAAATTATCGGTATAGACCGGCACGATAAAGACGATCACCGCAAGCAGGACATAAAAGGCGGTCATGCCCATGATCATCTGACGGAACATCAGGCTGTGGGTTTCCGCCGTGATCTGTTCCTTTTGCAGTGAATTTGCCGAAAAGGCATTGAAAAGGGTGCTGCTGCGCGATGACCACATGCGAACTTCGCGGATGCCCGAAAACAGATCGGCGACCTTGCCAAACAGGCTGGTTTCGGCGAGATGGAGTTTGCCAAACCACATGCCGAGCTGTTTGCCCATCTGCAGGTAAATGACAATCCCGGCCCCGATCACCATCACGATCAGGAAAAAGGCCAGCGTGGACAGCCAGAAAACATAGATCATCACCGCAACGACCAGCAGAAGGGATCGGAACGACATGCCGATCATGTGCGAGTTTTGCGAAATGACCTGAGTGCTTTGGGTGATGCTGTCAAACAGGCGGGCCTGACCGAAGGTTTCAAGCCGGGCAAAGTCGGCATGGGCGATCTGACCCAGCAGTTTTCGCCGGACCTTGTCGATGCCCTGTTCGATCTGGGTCGAGATATTGGCAAGAAGGAAAACCTCGGCCAGGAAATAGACCACGGCAAGGGCGATGAAGCCGCCGGCCAGAAGCCAGTCGACCTGATCGACACCGTTATCGGCGATGCCTTCGGCGGCGGTATTGACCAGCCCCAGCAGGACCGCACTGCCCGCACCTGATAGCGCACCGGCAAAGGCAAGCCGGGCCATCAGTCTGTTATCCCCCCAAGACAACAGTTCGAGCAATTTCATCTGTTTGCAGTCCCCATAGAACCCGACGTGGGCATTTGTACGGTCTGGCGCGACTGTACCGATGCCCGGCAGGGCTGTCCAGTCGCTGTCCAGTTGGTGGCATAACGGAAAGCCTTTTTCGCGTCGAAAGAATTCAGATATTTGCGCGGTATGGCAATGGAATGGGGCCTTCGCTGTTGATCACGAGCACGTTGCTTTGGGCATTCAGGCCAAAACGGGCGCGAAGGTCGTGGTTTTTGGCGACATGCCAAAGCCCGGCGATGCCTGCGATGCCGGTATCCCATGTTTCAAGCGGGGCGTCGCCATTGATCCCGGCGGAAAGCGTGTTTTGGACCAGAAGCGCCACGTCATCATCAATCGCGATGCTGTGGGTGGATACTTCGCGCAGGATTTCAAACGCCGGGAGACTCGGTTTGCCACAGGACAGTCCGATCATGCGGGTCAGGAGCTTGCCCGGAACCGATGTCAGTTCGCTGGTTGCAAGGCTTGCCTGAAGGCAGGCGGCGTTTGTTGCCTCCACCGTGCAGACATTCGGTTTTTGACCGCTTTCATGCCAGAGCCCGATGGCGCAACCCGCTGCCATGCCGCCAACCCCGCATTGCAGGAAAACATGATCGGGGGTGATGTTTTCAGCCCGAAGCTGGCGGGCGCATTCGATGCCGAGAACCGCATAACCCGCCATGATATCGCGGGTAACGTCGAGTTCATGGCCATAATCGGTATCGGTGATCAGAAGCACGTCGGGCGATTGTGCGGCATTTTCGGCGGCAAGGACCGCATCGTCATAGGTGCCATCCACCCGGACGATTTCAGCCCCGTTATCGGTGATGCGGGCAATGCGGGCCTGATCGACCTCGGTTCCGACATAGACCCGCGCATGACAGCCGAATTTTTGGGCCGCCCATGCCACGGCAAGGCCGTGATTGCCATCGGTTGCGGCAACGGCGGTATAGCCCGCGCACTGCGGGCTTCCGGGGATGAGGCCGCGTTTTAAAAGCTGCTGTTTCAGGCCATAGGGGGCACCAAGTGCCTTGACCCCGCCCAGACCGAACCGTTTGCTTTCATCCTTGATCCAGACAGTGCCAAGACCGAGTTCGCGGGCAAGACCGGTGGCGCGGATCAGGGGGCTTTGGCGGTATTCCGGCCAGGAGGATATCAGGTCGAACGCCTGATAAATATCGTTGCGCCCGGGATCAAGGGCGATGATGGACGTCATCGTCTTCTCCGAAATCTGGCCGTGGTCCGGTTTTCTGTTATATGGTCTTCTGGTTTATGAGGGGCGTATGATGTTGCGTCAAACACAATCTGAATATCGACGATCGGTGAGGATCGTGGTGAAGACGATTGTGTTAAATCGCTGAGAATAAGGGTATTAATTCATCTTCGCTCTCGACGGGCTTCCGGGCGATCCTTTAGGATGGCCGTTGGGATGCGAGGATTGGTTCATCACAAACGATGAGTGGACGGTTTTGCGTTTTGAGATCGGCATGAGAATGATTGCGACCGGTATGCTGGCAGTTCTGCTGTCGGCGGGGGCGGCGGGTGCGTATGCGCAGCAAAGTGGCACCGTTGCCGAGGATGCAAGTGCCGATATGTCGCCGGTTGACGTCCTGCCTGATATCGATGTCGACACATATGACGATGCGATCATCGACCCGGCAAAATCCAACCCGGACCTGATTGATGGCCTGATTTACAAGCCCGATGCCATTCCGTTGTCACAATATCGTCGCCGGACAACCGACCCGGAAAGTCTGGCGGCGTTGAGCAACACCGATGTGATTGCCGGTGATGGCCAGACCGAACGATCCTATTACGCGGCGATTTACAGCGGCAGCACGAGTGGCGTGTATTTCAAGGTTGCAGCCCAGATTTGCGAGATGATGAGCCGTACCTTTGAGCGCCATCGCGTGCATTGCGTGCCGTTGCGATCCCAGGGTGTCGGCAGCAATATCCGCCTGATGAAGGAAGGACGGGTGCAGCTTGCCATCGTGCAGTCGAACAATAACTGGGAAGCGCAGAAGGGCATTGCGCCGATCCCCGGTGCGCGGTCGGTGATGTCGCTGCATGATGAAATGGGGTTGCTGGTGGTGCGCAATGATTCCGGCATTGAATCGATTGGCGATCTGCGCGGCAAACGGATCAATATCGGGCCGGAAGGGTCGGCATCGCGGGAATTGTGGCTTGAGCTTCTGTCGCGGTACGATATCACGCTTGAGGATCTTGATACCGTTTACAATGTTGCGCAGGATTATAACGAACTTGGCATCTGCGAGAATTATATCGATGCGTTCGGTCTGTGGATCGGGCATCCGGCGACGCTGATTGAAGATACGCTTGGCTGCGGGGCGCGGGTTGTCGGCATGGGCGGCCCCTTGACCGATGAGATGGTGCGGGCAAACCAGTATTTCTTTAATCAGGTTTTGCCAGCAAAGACATATAGTGCGCAGGAAGAAGCGATTGCATCCTATGGGTTCAAGGCATCCCTTATCGCCTATGAACCGGCCGATCCGTATGTGGTGTACTGGATCACGCGGATCGTTCATGAAAATATCGACCGGATGAAGGAAATGTATCCGACATTCCGAAGCGTGGTTGCAGACGATATGTATGAAAAGGGCAATTTCCTGCCGTTCCATAAGGGGGCGGCATGTTATTGGGAAACCGATGCGCATGCCTGCGACTGGCAACCCTATTATCAGCAGGCCGACCCGAAAGGGCCGAGCAAATGGAATTACAGTTATCAGCAATAAGCCGCGTTATTAAGCGGGTATGGCCGGAACCCAGCCGATGCGCGGCGCCGTGCCATGGGGTGATGATTGGCAAAACAGGCCGATCAACCCGTTATCGAGCAATTTCCGGCAGGTCGCAAGATCGTCACTGGCGCACCAGATTGCGCTATCGGGTGCGGATGGGAATTTTGCATCCTGATCGGGGTCGATATCCCGGCGCAGCAGAAAACGGTTCCCGCCAAATTTCGCGATCAATCCATGAATGGCAAGGCCGGTTGAGACCGTGCTGATCAGGCTTGGGAAATTGGTTGGGGCGACGGTGCTGAGTGCGATGGTGCGCCCGCATTTCCGGGCGATTTCGATGCGGTGTTCGACCATCCGGCGTTGCCACCCCTGTCCGCGCCATTGCGGATCAACCGCGACCCCGTCGATATGGGCGACCTTGCCCAGCTGATCGGGGGGAAGGTGATGGTCGGTGCCGAAATTCGGATCGGTTTCGCGCGGTAATCCCAGCACGCAATAGGCCATCAGACGGTCCCCGTCAAAGGCCCCAAAAATCTGCCCGCAGGCATCCAGATGATCGGCAAAGAACTGATCGGTTTCGCTGGCGGCATTGCCCGGCGGCAGGTCCGCAATTACCCTGTGATGCAGGGTGATGATAGCCGGAAGATGGGATGGACCAAGCCGGGTCAGTTGGGTCATTCGATGACCTCCGCGTAATCCAGCAGCGACAGCGGCGGATAGAGTTTCAGTTTGCGCGCCGATGACAGCCGGATCAGATAGGAAAACCGGTCAAGCGTTTCGACCGGGATATCGGCGGGTGATATGCCACCGATCAGAATTTGTTCGACCTTGCTGGCGGCGAGACGGCCGACAAGTTCATAGCGGCTGACAAGGCCCAGCATGGCGTGACCGTCGCGGACTTCAAGTTCGGTCGCGCTAAAGGCGGCAAGCCCGTTGGCAAAACCGGCATCGGTCAGGGTATCGCGATAATTGCCGATGAAGTTATCCGGCCCGATATACAGGATATCGGCCCCCTTGCGGGCCAGTTCGGCAACGGCGGGGGCGATGTCATTGGCGGATGGTTCGCCGTCAGTGCCAAGGGGGGCGGCCAGAACGTCAAACCCCATTTCGCGGCCCAGTTCGGTCAGATCGGCGACGTTGGAAACGGAATTGTCTTCGCGGCTGTTATAGACCACGCCGAGTTTATCCATCGGGCGATAGGCGCGGATGGCATTGATCTGGGCGGCAAGCGGGGCGATGTGGGTTGCCCCGGTGACATTGGGGCGGCTTTGGCCCGCAGGCGCGGCAATACCGGTTTTCCAAGGCGATGAAACCATCACATAGACCACCGGAAGATCGGTGATGTTTTTCGCCGGATCGACGGCATCATATTTGCCGACGACAGAAGATGTGATCCCGGTGCCCCATGTGTAAACCAGATCGGGCGGGTCTTTGCGGATCTGATCGATGATGGCGGGCACGCGCGACAGATCACGCGCAACGTCATGAATGGTCAGATCGACGGGGATGTTGTTTTCGTCGAAATAGGCGCGAAATCCCTGTTCGACATTGGTTTCACCCCGCCAAAGGATCATGGCGATTTTAAGCGGGGCCTTTGATGATTGCGCATATGCCGTTGGCAATAACGTCGCGCTGAGTGCGACGATCAAGACCGCAAGAATGCCAAGCAGACGAAAAGCCGGAGGACGGGGGAATGTCATTTCGTCCCTCCTTGTGCTTTTTGTTCGCTTTTTTGTTCGCCCTTTTGTTCTGGCGGCACATGACCGATCAGAAGTTCAAAGCACAGAACCGAAACGGCGGCAAAGACCCCGAAAATCAGGACGGCCTGCGTTGTTCCGACCAGAAGGGTCAGACCGGCGGCCAGCAACGGACCGGCCGCCCCGCCCAGACGTTCTGCCAGACGCAGGACCGCAAGGACCGGGCCGGTGCCGTGATCCTTGGTGAAATCCTTGCTGAGTTTCAGGCTGGCGGAAAGCTGTGCCGGGATTGAGGTTGCCTGTGCGAGGCCTAGCAAGGCGACGGCAACTGCAAACAGGGCATATTCGGGAAGCCAGCCCGCCAGCAACAGTCCGGCGGCGGTCAAACCACCGCCAATGCCGACCGCGCGGGTTTCGTTCTGGCTTTTGTCGGTCCATTTTGCCGCCGCCCAGCCGGTCAGGATGGCGACCAGCCCGTAAAGCATGATCACCCGCCCGGTTTCAGCCGTGGTCGCACCCGATTGCAGCAAGATCATCGGGGTCAGGTAATATAAAAAGCCGCTAAGGATCAGTTTGGCGGGGATGGCGGCAAACAGGATCAGCACCTGCAAACGGCGATTGCCGAGCATGGCACGAAGGGCGGCCCTGGTCGGGACCGGCGGTGGGGTTTTGCCACGCACCATATTATCCATCAGGAAGAAGGCCAGAAGGACGGCAAGAAACGCAATGGTCGCACCGGCGATAAAGGTCATGTCCGGGCCGAAATGGCCAGCGACAATCCCGCCGATGGCCGGGCCGCAGATATCAGCCAGCATGATGCCGCTGACCATCATGGCGGTTCCCTGTGTGCGGTTGCTGTCATTGGTGGCATCAAGGACATAGGATTGACAGGCGACAAAGGTGGTGGCGTAACCGATCCCCGATAATGCGCGCCACAGGACAAGATCCCAGATGCCAACGGCAAAGGCGGTACCGATCAGACCAAGTGTCGCCAGAAACGCACCACACAGATACATGCGCAGTGACCCGACCTGTTCTTGAAACAGGCTGCAGATTGGCATGGCAAGGGCAACCATCAGAAGATGCACCGCCATGACCACACCTGCGCCAAGCTGCCCGTCGATGCTATGGGATGTCACCTGGCTAAAGAAGGCAGGCATGATCGGACGGGCCAGTTCTTCGGCCAGGACAAACATGAAGGCCAGCATGCGAACCCCGATCAGCTTTACCTCCCGTTCGCGTTGGGGATGTGTGCCGACCTTTTTGGCGGTGGTGTTGATCAGGGAATTGATGCGTTCCATGAACTGGCCGATTTCGTCATGGGTGCTTTGGCCATGCAGCAGGGTGAATTTGCGGTCGCGCACATTGCCCAGAACCTTGCGCGCAACCCTTACTGGCAGGGCGACATTGACGGTTAACACCAGCAACATCAGTTCAAATGACAGGGCGAGGGTTATGATGAAAATGATCGCAATGTCATAAAGGTTATCAGTAACCGGGCGCATCAGGGCGGCACGGGCATGACCAAGGACCACCTCGATATCGTCGCGCCCCTCGGCGCGGAGCAGGTTGAGGCGGGTCACGATATAGGCGGTATCGTTGCCCGACGGGGCCGTTAGGGCGGTGGCGATTTCATCCGATGGCAGGCCGCCCGCATGCAGGATGTCGCCCCCCATGTCGGTGATGGCGGCAAAAACCAGATCGGGGTCGCCATCGCGAAGCTGATAGACGACGGCTTCAAAGCCGACAATCTCGCGGAGCGGAATGCCGAGCCGCAGGGCATTTTCGATTTTTTCGCCAAGAACCCGGGCTTCGATTTCGGCCTTTTCGCGGATTTCGGTTTGCAGATCAGCACGCGCCAGTTCGGCGGCCCGCCAAGAAATCCCGACCAAGGCAATGCAAAGCGAGATCGTGCTGAACAGCAGCAGAATCCAGATCGTGCCCTTGGGGAAAAGGCGGCTTCGGATATTGCCGCCATGAGGGGATGCAGGGGTATCGGGTTTGGTTTTCGGATTGGCAGAGGGGGTCATTTCAGGGGCTCCGCCGGGGTTTTCGATGTGTGTTCGGTGCCGTCATTTTGCGTATCGTGGGGCAACTGATCGCGGATTTCGCGGTAAAGGGAAATCAGTTCGATTTCGCTTTGGGTCAGGACATCGCCATCATGGGGGCGGGTATTGGGGGCCTTGCCCGCAACAGCGCGCGCCAGATCTTCGTGCAGTTCTTCGAAAACGCGATGGCGACGGCGCATCAGAATGAACAGGACGCCAAGGATGGGCACAATCATGCCCATGCCGAAGGCCGCCGATTTCCACATTTCAGAGAAGGCATTGGCAAGTTTGGCTTCGGAGGCCTGCGAGTTTGCGGTGATGACGACCAGACCCGCGCATTGGCCAAGGCTGTCGCGCAGGACCTGTCCGGCGGTGGCGATCCCCGGTGTGAAATCGATCCAATGATCACGTGTCTGTTGCGATATTGCCGCGCCAGAGAGTGCCTGATCATTGGGGGGGCTGTCTGGGGACCGGGTGGCGTTGCTGATTGGGGTGCCGTTGCAGTCCAGAACGGCGACATTGCGGATATCGTTGGCCATATCCAGACGCCGGTTCAGGACCGATTGAAGGTTTTCCATGTTTTCCAGCCGCAAGCCCAGATCGATCCCGGCAAGGACATCCTGACTGGTTTCATTGAGGATCACGGTCATGCGCTGGGCCAGAAGAGTGTGCAGGGTCTGGTCGAATCGCAGATAATTCAGGACCGTGGTCATGCTCAGTGCGCTTGCAAGCACAAGTAAAAGGGCCAGCCCGATCTTGGTAGACAGCTTCAAAACGTGTCTCCGGCGAGATATATTTTCAAAATATTTTCAAAACATGATCCTGTTAAGCCGGTTATATCCTCAGAAAGCGGCTTTCACAAACCATATGGTTGATTGCATCGGGGTTGGGGTCAAGGCTGTATAAAACCTTGATTCGGTTTGCAGTGCTGATAGTTAGCGATTATGATTTGGCGCGGGACAATAAACCGGGGGACGTTATGGGGGCTGAAACGCTTGAAGTGCTGAAACGGCGCAAACAGCACCGGATTGCAAGTGGTGTTGTGCAACGCAATGCCCTTTGGGCGGCGGGAACCGGTTTTGTTCCGATTCCTGTTCTCGATTCTGCGGCGACGGTTGCCGTGCAGCTTAAAATGCTGGCGGAACTGAGCGATGTTTACGGTGTTGCGTTCAATAAAAGCAGTGGCAAATCCGTGATTGCGGCCTTAACCGCGTGCATTACCAGCGGCGTTTTGGGGCGGGCTCTTTTGGGGACGGGGATATTTTCCAATATTGCCAAGGTGATGCCGGTTGTCGGATCGACGCTGAGCATCGTGACCATGCCGGGTTTCAATGCGGCATTTACCTATGCGCTTGGTCGGGTTTTTCAGCAGCATTACGCCGCCGGCGGGACGATGGCGGATTTTGACGCCCAAAAGGCAGAGGCCGATTTTCGCCGGAAATTCAAGGAAGGCCTGAAATTCGATCAGGACGAGAAAACGGCGTGAAGAACGCGTAATCGCGCAATAACAGGAATTCGGGTGGCGAAACGATGCATTTGATTTTGATTGTAATTTATCTGTTGGCCTGCATTGTTTGCGGCATGCTTGGCCGCCGGACATCGTTCGGATTTCTGGGGCATTTCCTGCTGGCGATTGTGATCACCCCGATTGGTGATTTTCTGGTTCAGATTGTTGCGCGCCCGTCGCGGGAGCTTCGTGAAAAGCTTAAAGACCTTGATTATGAATAAGATGATGACTGACGGGCGATCAGCATGCGTCACGATAAATCCGACGACGAGATGATGAATGGTTGATAGCGCGACAGTCGCACCCGGTGCACCAGACCAAAACGCAACCGCCCGCAAAAGAGGGCGGTGGTCGATCTTTTGGCTGCGCTTTTTCATTAGCGCGGGGGAACGCCTGCGGCGGTTGCGCACGACATTTCTGATCGGGATTCTGTTCCTGCTGATCGCGATTTTCGCGTTGGCACCGCAGATTTTCATTACCGTGCCTGCCGGGCATGTGGCGGTGATGTGGTACCGGTTCTTTGGCGGGACGGTGGTTGACAAAAGCTATGGGGAGGGCATTCACATGATCTTCCCGTGGGATGAAATGTATATCTATGACGCGCGTCTGCAAAATCAGGCGAGGGTTTATGACACCATTTCATCGAACGGCCTGTCGATGGAAGTCGACATTGCGGTGCGGTATCGGATCAATCGCGAAGCGGTCGGGATGCTGCACAAGCTTGTCGGGCCGAATTATGCGGAAATCCTTGTGTATCCGGAAATCGGATCGCATGCGCGTGAACTGATTTCGCGTTACACGCCTGAACAGCTTTATACCGAAACCCGTGCCTTCATTCAGGCCGAAATCCTTGAACGGATGGTCAACGAGCTTGGATCATCACTGGTCAATCAGAGTTTTCAGGGGCGGCTGGTGACGGTTGAAGACGTTCTGATCCGTTCCGTGATCCTGCCCGAACGCGTTGCGGATGCGATTGAACGCAAGGCTGAACAATATCAGGCCATGCTGGAATATGATTTCCGTCTGGCGCGCGAGGAAAAGGAAAAGGAACGCAAGAAGATCGAGGCGGAAGGTATTCGGGAATTCCAGGATATCGTCGCCAAAACGATTACCGAGGAATATCTTCGCCTGCGCGGTATCGAAGCCACCATGACGCTTGCGACATCGAAAAACAGCAAGACGATCATCATTGGTGGCAAAGATGGCCTGCCCGTGATCCTCAATACCGCAGATTCGCCGACGGCCAGCACCCCGGATTCAGATTCGGGGGCGGAGCTTGTGAACGATACGGCGGAAAGCCTGCCGAATTCCGGGGCGCTTAATGCGCGGTCGCAGGAAGTCGCGCCGCAAAATGCCATTTCGCCGGGCGTTCGCGAACCGGCGGGCGATCCGGTGAGTAAACGCCAGCGGCCCGGTGCGGTGAATTCGAACACGCCGGTAACACCGTCGATGAAGCCGACAACCCCGACAGCGGCGGCGTCGGAGGATGTTTCAACAGCAGGTAAAACCGCCGGCGATGTCCTGAAATCGATTGCCCCGCTGTTTGATCCGTCCAGTGGTGACGGGGGTGGTGTTGTCAAACAGAGCGACATGGAACCTGCCGCGACACGTGAGAGTGCAGGGCAGCCTGAAATTTCAAAAACCGGTAGCAAATAAAGGGTGTTGCACGTTGCTACTTCAGGTTAGTTCAGGTAAAGTTGAAGAATAGATTTTGCGTGCAGACCATCAACTTACAGGTACAAATTCAAGAGGCGATAATGAGCGAAGCAGAAACCATCGAAGAGACTGAAGAACTGGCCGTCGCGAAGGCGGATGAAATTCGTGCCCAGTCCCGTGACTGCATCCATCGTCATAGCGTTTATGCTGCGGTTGGTGGTCTTGTCCCGATCCCGTTCCTTGAAATGGCCACCAGCAGCACGATCCAGGTGCGGATGCTTGCAAAGCTTTGCGACATCTACGGTGTTCCGTTCTCTGAGAACGCGATCAAGAGTTCGATTTCGACCCTGGTTGCAACGGTCCTGCCGATGACCGGTGTCGGTTATGCAACGGCGGCACTGGTTCGCAAGGTTCCGGTTGTTGGCACGATCTTTGGCGTTGTCGCAATGCCGACCTTTGCCGGTGCCTGCACCTATGCGCTGGGGCGTGTTTTTGCCTGGCACTTTGCCAAGGGCGGAACGGTTGATGATTTCGATGCCGATGAAATGAAGGGTCGTTTCAAGGACGAATTCGAAGACGGCAAACGCAAGGCGTCCGAATTTGTCAAAGGCGGCAAAACCACGGCCAAACCGGCAGCGGGTGCAACGACCGCCAAAGCCTGATTGATCGTCGGGTTTTCAGACCATATTTCGAGAATGCCCAAAGCGTGCTTTGGGCATTCTTTTTTGTCTGTTGTTGATGATGCATAAAAGGCCACCCGGATGTCCCCGATCACAACCCATCGCCTTATGTTCCAGCGCCCGAAAGGCACGGGAACATTTGCACCGTCCGATATCCTGTGCGCGGTGTTGGCGGTTATTGATCTGGAGGGGCTTGACGATGCCAGGTGTACCGCACTGGCAGAAAGCCAGTTGAACGACGCCGAAAAGACCCGATTGGCGGGGTTCCGGCATGACCGCCGCCGGAAAAGTTTTATTCATGGACGGTTGGCGGCGAAGGCGGCGTTGAGCGCGTATTTTCCGGGGATTGATCCGCAATCGATTGAAATCGGATCGGGGGTGTTTGATCAGCCGATAATTGTTGGCGGCGGGGATGATTTGCAGGGCATGTCGGTTTCGCTGTCGCATTCGGATCGGTTTGCGGTTGCCCTTGTTTTTCATCGTGCCCATCCGTTGGGCATTGATGTCGATCTGCCGACGATCACGGATGTGCCCGCAATTCTTGACGGGATCGCCCCCGACGTGCGGGACATGATCCGCGCCCATGATCTTGACGACCACGGGGCGGCCTGCCTGCTTTGGGTGGCGCGCGAAAGCCTAGCCAAGACCATTACCACGGGGATGATGACGCCGCTTGAACTTTACGCGCCGTCATCGATTGATCGCAAGGGGGCCTGTTTTGAGGTGCGGTATGCCAATTTCGGCCAGTATCGCACCCTCATCTGGCCCGGTGCGCAGGGGTGGCTTGGCCTGACATTGCCGGATCAAACGGAGTTCGATCCGGCAAGCCTGCTCTCAAGCATGCTCTGGGGTTAGAGCTTTTTTTCAATATGAAGGCGGATGCGTTCGGCGACTTCGATCACATGGGGATCGAACATCATCGATCCGTGGGTGCCGCTGACCCATTCAAGGGTCAGATTGTCGCCCGCGACCTTTTGCCAGCCGCTATATTGATCGCCTTCGATGCTGGGTGCGGCGCGGGTTCCGGTTGTCGGACGCAGCAGCAGGACATCAATCCCGTCAATTTTCGGCGGGACATAATGGACGGCGGCGAGTGCGTTATTCTGGAACACGGCCAGCAGGCGGCGCATGGTGCCGCGATCTGCCTCGTCGGGCAGAAGGTCGCAATTCTTGCCGCGTTCGAGCAACAGGTCGATGCGTTCCTCAGGCGTTAACGGACGCAATTCGTCAACCGTGACAAGGCCGAGCTCGGCAAAGATATCGGCAAGATATTCTGCCTCGCCCTTGCGCAGGATGGCGCGGACCGCATCGGGCACGGCAATCGCATCGAGCAGGATGACATTGCGTACATCAATGCCGGCCTGCTGCATGCGGAAGGCGGCCTCAAACGCCAGTAATCCGCCGAAGCTCCAGCCGATGACATGGATCGGGCCGTCGGGAACGGTTTCGCGGATGGCGGGCATGTAGGCAGCCACCATTTCCTCGACCGTTGGCTGCAAATTCTGGCCTTCTTCGAGGCCTTGGGCTTCGACCATGTAAAGTGGCTGATCGGGGCCGAATTCACGGGCAAGGTTTTGATAGCACAGCACATTGCCGCCGACCGGATGGAAGCAGATCATCGGTGGTTTGGTGCCCGATGCATTGACGGTGACAATCGGGCTTTTGGCGTCACTTTCGTTTTCGCGTTCGGAAATGCGCGCGGCGAGTTTTTCGACCGAGGCACAGGTAAACAGATCACCGAGCGGGATTTTGACATTGGTAACCTTGTTGATTTTTGACAGGAACTGAACCGCAAGAACACTGTGACCGCCGAGTTCAAAGAAATCGGCGGTGGCGTCATCCACAGTGCAATCAAGGACTTCGCCCATCAGGCGGGCAACGGTGCGTTCATGGTCGCTGCCAAGCGGCTTTGCGGTGGTGCTTGTGGCATGATCGGTATTTTCGGGGATGGGAAGGCGTGAAAGATCGATCTTGCCATTTACGGTCAGCGGCAGGTCATCCATCGTGATCAGGTGGTTGGGCACCATATAGTTCGGCAGGGCCTGTTCAAGTTTTGCCCGGCATGCCGCGACATCGAAATCGGCATGGGCATCGTCATCGGTGACGACATAGGCGACCAGAACAACATTGCCGTTCTGGTGGCGGTCATGGGCCACCACGGCCGCACGGCGGATATGGGGATGGGCGAGCAGGGCATGTTCGACTTCGCCCAGTTCGATGCGGTTGCCGCGGACCTTGATCTGACCGTCTTCACGGCCAAGGAAAATGATTTCGCCGTCACTGCGCCGTCGACCCATGTCGCCGCTGCGATAGAACCGTTTGCCGTTGGGATCGGTGACAAATTTCTGTGCGGTCAGGGCCGGGTCGTTCAGATAGCCGCGCGCGACACCGGCACCGCCAATGCGGATTTCGCCCGGAACCCCATCGGGTAACGGACGGCCCATATCGTCGCAGATTTCAATATGAACGCCCTGAATGGCCTTGCCGATGGGGGGCGGCAGAATCTGTTTATGGTTGTGCGCGGTCATTACATATTGCGCCGATGAAACGCAGCATTCTGTCGGGCCATAGGCATTGACCAGTTTGCGGTCGGTCTGACCGGGCAGGGCAAAGAAACGTTCGACCATTCGGGTGGACACGGCTTCGCCGCCCAGAACCACCATCCTTGCAGGGCAGGAAAGCCTGTTTTCTTCCCAGTAGTCGAGCAGCAGGGAAAACAGGCTTGGCGTTGCGTCAAGCTGATCAATGGCGTTGGCAACCATCAGGTTATGCAGGGCTTCGGGGTCGCTTCGCGTAGCCGATCCGGTGATATTCAGGCAGTGCCCGTTCAGGATGGCGGCGAAAATCTGAACGATGGAGCCGTCAAAGGCAAAAGGCGCGATACAGGTCAGGTTCAGGACGCGGTCCGGATCATCGGCACCGATCTGTTTTAACTGCGTATCAAGAACCGACTGGGCCAGGTTTACAACCGAGCCATGTTCGATCTGAACACCTTTGGGCGTGCCGGTGGTGCCGCTGGTGAACAGGACATAGGCAAGATCGTTTGCGTTGGTGATGCTTGCAGTGTGCGCATCACTTGCGGCATTCAGGACGGCCAGATCGTGGCGTCGTTTTTGCGACGGGGCGGGCTGTTGGGCCGCATCCGTTGTCAGGACGAAATCGAATGTGTAGGGGGCCGGGTCGAACCCGTCCGCATCGATTGCGGATCGTTTGGCGGCAAAGCCGCCCTGTTCGCGTGCCCAGTCTTCAAGGAAGCATTGCGGGACAAACAGGTCTTCGAGGAAATCGAGACGGGTATTGTAGCCTTTGCCCGCCGTGTCACGGGCAAACTGCGCCAGATCGGCAAGGTAATCGTCGCGGCGATCCGCATCCCAGACATTGCCAAGATAAATGGCCCCGCCGGGGGCGAGCAGGGTTTTTGCCTTTGCCAGGACGGTTCGCAGATAACCGTAGCCGGGGAAGTTTTCGATGACGCTGTTCATGATGATCAGGTCGAACGAGCCCGGTTCATAAACATCGATATCATGTGCGCCAAGCTGCCGACCGATGACATGGGTCATGCCAAGATTGATCGCCAGGGCCTCGGTCCGTTCGACGTTGCGGCGCGACAGATCGGTCGCGACATAGGTGCCGACCACGGGAGCGACGTGTTTCATGGTGAAGCCGGACGCACAGCCGATTTCAAGCACACGGGCATCGCGCGATACCAGACCGGCGACCTTGTTCCGCGCATTTGCGCCAAAGGCATCCATCGCACTTTGCGCAATCGGTTGACCGGTAAATGCACTTTTCCAGCCACCAGCCAGAATGTTGTCGGCATCGTCACCCGCCAGATGATCCCACAGTTCGACCGACATCAGGGAGCCGTGATTTTCCGTCAGGGTATCGATATCGTCATGGTCAAGGCATAGAATATCGGTGACGGTTTTGCAGCGCCACTGCAACTGGTGCAGATCGCCGATATGAGCGCCTTCGGATATGATCAGCGGTAGCGCTGCATTGCGGACCAGTGTGGTGCGGCGGATCAGCGGCACATTCGGATCAAGCGGCACAAAGGCGAGGCCTGCCTTCAGGACGCCAAGGGTTGCTGAGATGTAATGGCGGTTGCGCCCGGTCATCACACCGACAAGCGCGCCGACGGGCAGGTTAAGTCCGACAATGAAATGCGCGATACGATTGCTTTGGCGGTCCAGTCCGGCATAGCTGATTTCGCCGGTTTCATCGCGGGTTGCGATGCGATGCGGATGAGCCGCGGCAATCTTCGCAAACCGATCGGTGATGCTGCCGGTTGTTGCCAATGGCTGGTGATCGGGTTGGTTGTCTGCCCCGGGTGGTGTATCGAGGGTTTCGAAATCGAAATCGGCGATTTTCATTATGCGTCCCTTTGGGCATTTTGTGCGGCAGCAGCGGCGAATTTGCCAAGGAAGGCCAACCAGCGCTGCATGGTTTCCGCATCGAACAGATCGGTATCATATTCAAGGGTGAAGCGTGCCTGACCGGCTTCTTCGGTCAGGAACAGAATGATGTCATGTTTGGCCGTCGTGTTATCGACAAAGGCATCCATGTTGGATGGCAGTATGCCGTCGGCATCGGGGGCAAGCATCGGCAGGCCGGATTGTGTCCCGTCGGTTTGTGCCAAGTTGCTTACGGCTTCGAAGCGCTGATATTCGAACACCACATTGACCAATGGCTGGCGGTTGGATTTGCGTTTTGGCGCAACCGCGCGGACCAGTTCATCAAACGGGAAATCCTGCCGGTCCAGCGCATTGGCAATATTGATATGGGTGGTACGGATCAGATCGCCAAGATCGGTGTCGTCGTCAAGCTGCATGCGGATCGGCAGGACATTGACGAAGAAGCCGATCAGGCCTTCGGTTTCCATGCGTTCGCGCCCGGCAACGCCCATGCCGATGACCATATCGGTTTGGCGCGTCAGGCGATAGAGCATGGCGGAAAACAGCGACAGACCAACCGATGACAGGGTTGTTTTGTTCAGGCTGGCAAGCCGATGCAGGCCTGATAAAACATCATCGGGCAGGGCAAGATGCACATGCGCGCCGCGGAAGGATTGTTTTTCCGGTACAGGGCGATCCGTTGGCAGATTGATCTGTTCCGGGGCATTGGCAAGCTGTTGACGCCAGTAATCGGCGGCATCGGCCCAGTTCTGTTTGGATTGCCAATGGGCGAAATCCTTATACGTGATCGGAAGTTGCGGCAGGGCAGCGTTCCGTTCATGGACAACGGCGTCATAAAGCGCGCCAAGTTCATTGATCAGGATGCGCGAAGACCAGCCATCGCCGACAATATGATGGGTCATCAGGATCATCAGGCATTCATTTGCCGCCACCTTGATCACACGCCCGCGGATCAGGGGCGGCTGGTCAAGGATGACCGGTGTTGCGGCTTCAAGCCGTGTCAGGCGAAGGGCTTCGCGGGCCGGATCGCCATGACCGGAAAGATCATCAAACGCGACGGCAGGCGGCGTGGTGGCGTGGATTTTCTGCGTGATCGTGCCGTCCTGTTCGGCAAAGCCCGTGCGCAATGTTTCATGACGGTCCACCAGACGGGTCAGGGCGGATTGCAGGATATCGGCCCGCAAATCACCGGTGCAGCGGAAGACATAAAGCATGCCATAGGCACCGCTGTTGCCGTCCATCTTTGAGAGCAGATAAAGCCGTTTTTGCGCGTGGCTGGCCGGGTAATGTTCCATTGCCGGTGCGCGCGGGATTTGGCCATTGCCGGTGGCGGCGATATCGAGGGTGGCATTTTCGATACGGCGGGCCAGCCCCGCAACCGTCGGATCGGCAAAGAAGTCGGCCATGCTGATGCGTTTGCCGGTCCGGTCCGCAATGCGGTTCACGATCCGGATTGCCATCAGGCTGTGACCGCCAAGCTGGGTGAAGCTTGCGTGCCGGTTACGGATGGGGCTTGCGAAAACCTCGGTAAAGATATCGGCAACCAGTTCCTCGGCCGGGGTGGCGGGCGGGGTATCTGTGCCGTTATCAAGGGCCAGCGCACTTGATTGCATGCGCACCGTTTCGAGCAATGTCTTGCGATCCACCTTGCCATTGGCGGTGATCGGGATGGTATCGACGATATGCCATTTCACCGGGATCATGTAGCCGGGCAGATGTGTGCCAAGCCACGTCATCAGGGCAGGGAAATCGATATCCTGCCCCTGTGCCGTCTGAATACAGCCGATGATTGCCCCGCCGTCAGGGGCGGTGGCATCAAACAGGGCAACGGCATTTTTGATGCCGGGTGCGGATTGAAGCTGTTGTTCGATTTCATCCAGTTCGATGCGGAAACCGCGCAATTTGATCTGATTGTCATGGCGGCCGCCAAATTCGATCCTGCCATCGCGGGTCCAGCGGGCAAGGTCGCCTGTGCGATAGAGCCGTTCGCCAGGTTGATCAGGATCAGCGATGAACCGTTCGCGGGTCAGGTCGGGACGTTGCCAGTATTCGCGCGCCAGCCGTGACCCGCCAATCATCAATTCGCCCCAGACGCCGACGGGCGCGCGTTGACCGTTCTGATCAAGGATCAGGGTTTTGGTGAAGGGGATCGGTTTGCCGATGATGGTGGCGTCGGTATCGCCCGACAGATCATTTTCGGCGATCGGGCCGACAACGGCAAAGGTGGTGCTTTCGGTCGGACCATAGCCGTTCAGAACCGTGACATCGGGGCAGGTGGCGATAAAGGTTCTGACATGCTGTTTGCTGATGGCATCCCCGCCGATCATCAGGATATCAAGTCCGGCAAGGGTGCGGGGATCTTGATCGACCTGATGGTTGAACAGGCCGACACTCATGAACATTTTCGTGACACCAAATTGCGACAGAGCATCGCCGAATTTGGCCGGATCAAGCAGGTCATTCCGGTCAATTACGGCGATTTCCGCCCCACGCAGTAAGGTCGCCCAGATTTCAAAGGTCGAGGCATCAAATGCCAGCGGCCCCGCCTGTGCCACCACATCACCAGCGACGATTTTGGCGTAATCCGCCCCAAATGCTAGCCGACGCACGGCCCCCTGTTCGATCAGAACCCCCTTGGGCGTTCCGGTCGAGCCGGAGGTATACATGATATAGGCAGGCAAACTGTCAGGGTTGGTCAATTCGGGCAGGGTGAAGTCCCCCGGTGCCGGGGCAATGCCAGCGATATTTATCCGTTGCGGAGATGGACCGCCGGTTTCGGACAGGGCATCAAGCGCGTCATATCCGATGTCATCGACCAGAACCAGTTTGGCGCGGCTGTCTGACAGGATGAATTGATTGCGCGCCGCCGGATAAGCCGGATCAAGCGGGACATATCCCGCGCCGATGGCGGTAATCCCAAGAATTGCCGCAATGGCCGGACGACCGCGTTCAATATGCATCGCAACCAGATCGCCCGGTTTGACCCCGGCGGTTTGCAGGCAGTGGGCAATGGCGCGCGCATCGGCATGCAGTTCCCCAAAGGTCGATGTGCCGTTGTTATCGCGGATGGCAGGGGCATCGGGGATGACGGAGGCCTGATTGGCGAATATCGCAAAGATTCCGGCATTCGCGTCCGCATCAAGGCTGGTTTCCGGTTGCGGACCCTGTTCCCAGATTTCGATATTTGTTTTCTGATCATCGGGCAGAAGATCAAGATCGGCAATCGGTATGGTTTTCGCGGTAGTTTCCGTCGTAACCAGTTTTTGCAGGGTTTTTGTGAAGATGTGACCGAGTTCGATCATGCGCGCCTGATCGAACATATCGGCATAATAGTCAAACGAGATGGACATTCGTTCGGGCAGATCGCGGACAAAGATCGCCAGATCGTTTTTGCATTGCTGCCGGCCAAGGCCGATGGGGAGCATGGCTTTGGCCTGATCATCCGGTCCGTAATCGCCCTGCGCATAGTTCATGTAAGACAGGGATATTTCGGACAGCAGGGTGCGTTCGGGGGTGGCAAGTGGCGAGAGATCATCGAGCAGCAGATCAAGGAAATAGGCCCGGTGGCGCAGCGCATCGATATGATGGTTTTGCACCTTGTGCAGTAGGGATGCGAAGGTTTCATCATTGGCAATCTGCATGCGAAGCGGCAAAAGCGACACCATCATGCCCGGCACATTGCGGAACCCCGTCCCGTCGCGCTGGTTGACCGGGACGCTGATCACCAGATCGTCGGTTGCGGTGATCCTGCCAAGCACGGCAAACCACGTCGCCATCATGAGCGAGAACATGGTGACGCGTTGATCTGATGCGAATTTCCGTGCCGATTTCAGCAAGGCCGGATCAATATCAAACGCGACGATTTCGCCCCTGAAGCTGTGGAAGGCCGGGCGTCTGCGATCAGACGGCAGATCCAGTTTCGGAAGCGGCCCCTGATAGAGGGAAAGCCAGTAATCACGTGCCGTTTCAAGCCGCTTGAGGCTTTCGGGTTGCTGGCTCCAATACGCGTAATCGCGAAGCTGATAAGGGAGTGGGCCCAAGACCTGCCCACGATAAAGGGCCAGCAAATCCCCCAGCAGCATTTCAATGGTAAAGCCATCGCAAACCGTGTGATGGATATCAAAGAACAGTGCCTTTTGACCGTTGGCAGCGCAGATCAGACGCCAGCGCGCGGGGATTTCCGTTGCCAGATCGAACGGCATGACAAGGTCCGCGCCGACATCTTCAAGCGATAGCGAAGCATCAAGTTCAATTGGCGTCAGATCGGGCAGGGCGTCATGAAGTGGCAGAATTTTCATCGCCCAGTCATCGCCATCGGCAATCAACCGGGTGCGCAGGATTTCGTGGCGTTCCGTCAGGCGGGAGATGGCATCGCGCAGGCGATCAAGATCGATACTGTCATCAAGCATGAAGGCATGCGGCAGGTTGAAGGCCGTACCCATATTGCCGCTATGTTCGGCATGCAGCACGGAAACCTGTTCGGGGGCCAGCGGATAGAATTCCATTTCAGGCGCGCGGCGCGGACCGGTTTCGATCCCGGTTTCTGTTGCTGCCTTTACGGGTTTTGATGCCGATGGCAGAGATGTTTCTTCGGCTGGGGGATTTGCCGATGACTGGGGAAGTTCCGCCGTTTCAACGGATGGCGATATTTTTGCGGCCAGGGCGGTGATCGCCGGGGTTTCAAACAGATCGGCAAGACCGATATTGCAGGCAAGTTCGGCATTCATGCGATCAACGATCTGCATGCCGGTGATGGAATCGCCGCCCAGGGCATAGAAATCCTCGTCCGGGTCGATGGTGTCATAACCAAGGATTTCGGCCCAGATTTTTGCAATTTTTTCCGCAGGAGTGGCCTTTTCGTCCGATATCGCGTCACGATGATCGGATATTTCAGGTATGTTGACATCGCCCGCCGGTGACGGGGCGAATTGGGCCGTCAGATCGGATACCGTCGGTGCGGCAAACAGGTCCGAAATCGCCAGCGACAGTTTCAGTTCGGCATTCATGCGATCAACGATCTGCATGCCGGTAATGGAATCGCCGCCAAGGGCAAAGAAATCATCATCCGGTGCGATGGCATCATAGCCGAGTGTTTCGGCCCAGATGGCCGCGATCTTTTGCGAGATATCCGTTGCCGTGACGGATACAGATGCCGGTGTGGTCACGGGTTTTTCCGGTTGTGCAGCTGTTTCACCGGCAAGGGCCGGATCAAGCACGACAAGCTGTGCAGCGGTGCTGCACATGGCATCGCGCCAGAAGATCGGTGCCTGTTGCGGGGTGACGCTGGCCCCATCCTGAAGCGGTACATTATGACGCGCGGCCATGCCCTGCTCGGCAAGGGCGCACCAGTCGATGGTCAGGGCCGGGCGACCCTGTGACCTGCGGTAACGGGCAAAACCGTCAAGGAAGGCGTTGGCCGCACTATAGGCGGCCTGACCGGGTACACCGACGATGGCCGTCAGGCTGCCGAACATGACAAAGGCCTGCACGGGGTCGTTTAGGGTCAGGGCGTCAAGATGACGGGCGCCGTTGATCTTGGCGGTCATGATGGCGTCGAACGCATCCATGTCGCGCACGGCAAGGAATCCGCCATCAGCAAGCCCGGCGGCGTGCGCGATGGCGGTGATCGGGCCAAGACTATTTCGGATCGTGGCAAGGGTATCGGACAGGGCGTTTTTATCGGCAACGTCGCAGGTGTGGATTGATACCTTAATGCCCTTGGTGCGCAGGTCGGCCAGTTTAGACTGCGCAATGGCATCAAGACCGTCTTCACCGCGACGGGCAAGAAGGGCAAGCGTGATTTTGCCGCCCAAAGCCATTTCTTCGGCAAGGGCCATGGCAAAGCCACCGGTGCCGCCGGTCACGACACAGACGCCATGATCGGGCCAGTTGGGTTGCGGCAGGTTATCGTGCCCTGAAATCGGGCGCAGTTTTCGGCGATAACGGACCTGATTGCGATAAACCGAAACCGGATCGCGGCCAGGATCGGCTGCCAGTTCACCACCGATATGCGCGATGAAATCAGCCGGTGCGATATCGGCAAAGCTCAGGACAAGTCGGGGTTCTTCGGTGCTTGCGGCGATGGCAACACCGGCCGCGGCACTTTGATCCGGGGAGGCCGGAATGGTATCGCGGTCGATCTGATAGGCACCGCTTCCGGCAACGACAAGCCGCATCCGTCCGCGCATCGAGCGCAGGATATCGCGCAGGCATCGGGCGGTGCGAAGGGCGATGTCTTCGCCCGGCTGCAACGCCAGAATGACGTTTTGTGCCTTTGCCAGCATATCCTTGCCGAGCATATCTGGATGGACGCGTTGACAGGCGGGCGGGATCGGCCAGAAATCGCCATCGGCAATCATGATGGTGTTTTCGGGGACCGGTTGCATTTCAACCGTGCCCGGCAACCAGTCAATTTCGAGCAGTTCCGGCATGGCGGATGCGGCTTTGCCGTTAACATCCCCCGAGAAACGAATGCCGCGTATGGTCAGAAGCAGTTTTTGGCTGTCGGCATCAAAGAAGGTGAAGTCGGCCTGGCCCGGATGACGACGTTCGGCACAGACAATGATATCGCCGCTAAACGGGGCGTGGAGCGTGATTTCGTCAATGCCGACGGGGAGAGAGCCATTATCCTCGGCGGTCAGAATCATGCTGCAGGCAATATCGGCCATGGCCGGATGAATGATCCAGTCGCGCAGGTCGGCATGATATTGCGGTTTCAGTTTCAGATGCGTGATCGCCGTGGTTTCGTCCGCGCTGTATTGCATGGACACCCGGCAATCCCAACGGTCGCTGATCGTGATCGGCCCGATCTCGGGGGCATAGGGGGCGATATTGGCCGTAAGGGTACATTTTGCGCGCGCATGGTCGAGCGACGGCAAACTGTCGTGATGACTGCTTTCCGGTGCATCATTGGCCCAGCGCGCGGTGGCAAAGACAGACCATTTGCCGTTTTTCAGGCGGCCACCCAGTTCGACAAGACCATCATTTCCAAGCAAAAGCGTTGCCGTACCATCGGGCAGGGCATTGGGAAGAAGGGCCTTTTGCCATTTAAGGTCGGAAATATGAACGGTTTGGTCGCCTGTCCCGTTTCGGGCCGCTGTTGCGATCATGGCGGGAACCGCCATGCCGACCAGTGTCGGTTGTCCGTTCAGGTGATGTTCATTTGTCGGCCAGAAGGACGGGGAGGCGACCGGAATGGCAAAGCAGCGGCCCCTTTCGGTTTCGACCGGGCCGGTCATGATGGTGGTATCAGGGGCCCGGGTGTCGCCAAAGACCGGTTTGCAAACGATTTTCGCAAAAGGTGCATGAGGAAGGGACACGCGGCGCGCGCGCGTGTCGTCGGGCCAGATCAGGTTCGCACCGGCCAGCCATTCACGAGCGTTGGCGGTTGCATCGGCAGGATTGGTCGAAACCGCAGAAACCGATGATGCCCCAGTGGCAGGTTTGGGGGCCGCGCAATTTGCCGTTTCACCGGCGATCAATCCGGCAAGAGCGTTAAGAACGCTGTCGCGATCCGACACGGCAACGGCGAAGCGATGCTTTAGCTGATCGCGACCGTTGGCAAGCGTGTGGCAGATGTCACGGACATCAAGGGAGGTGTCCCTGGCGATGTCGCGATGCAGTTTGGCGGCATAGTCGGCTAATGCCGCCTCGTTGGCAGCAGACAGCGCAAGGATGAAGGTCCCGTTTCGCGCGGTTTCATCCTGTGTTCCATCCTGTGGATTTGCACTGCGTTTCGGGGCGGCTTCAAGAATCACATGGGCATTGATGCCGCTTAGCCCGAAGGAGCTGACACCGGCGCGTTTGGGCGCGCCGCGATCTGCCAAGGGTTCAAGGCGGTTGGTCGGGCGCACCGGGGCCCGGGCGAAATCAATCCTGCTGTTGGGGGTTTCAAAGAAGGGTTGTGGCGGGGCCTGATCAAAGCGGAGTGCCATGATGGCGCGCGCAAGACCAAGAGCCCCAGCCGCCCCATCAAGATGGCCGTAATTACCCTTGGCCGAGCCGATCAGGGCAAAGCCATGTTCATCCGTGCTTCCGGCAAAGGCACGGGTCAGGCCATCGATTTCAATGGGATCGCCAAGCGACGTGCCGGTGCCATGGGCTTCGATATAGGATAGTGAACCCAGTTCGATGTCGGCCGTTCGGGCCGCCTGCCGGATGACATCGGCCTGCATGGCAGGGTTGGGGGCGGCCGCCCCGCTTGAGGCGCCATCCTGATTGACGGCACTGCCGCGGATGATGGCATGGACGGGGTCGCCATCGGCGATGGCGTTGCCAAGCGGTTTGAGGACAAAGACAACGCTGCCTTCGCCCATGCCGGTGCCATCCGCAGTATCGTCAAAGGCGCGGGTACGTGCGGTGGAAGAATCAATCGTAAAGCCACCGTCGGCATCGGGCGGGCAGGGGATCAGTTTTGCACCGCCGGCAAGGGCGATGGAGCATGTGCCGCTTCGCAAATTCTGGCAGGCCTGATGGACGGCGACCAAGGATGACGAGCAGGCGGTATCGATGATATTTGCCGGACCGTGCCAGTCCTTGAGGAAGGACAGGCGTGTGACCATGTTCGAGGGTACGTTAAGGGCAAAGACCTGTTCGGCCTTGTCACGTGCGACATGCTCCATCGCAACGCGCCATGCCGGGTTTGCCCCGCCACCGGCAAAAATCCCGACCTTTTTCCCGCGCAGGGCCTGCCCGCCGTAGCCGGCATTTTCCATCGCCATCAGGGCGGTTTCGATAAACAGGCGTTGTTCCGGGTCAATCAGGGCGGCATCGGCGGGTGCCATGCGGAAACGGCCCGGATCGAAATCAAAGATGCGGTCAAGATAGGCGGCTTCGCGGAAGCGGGCCGGAACCGAACGGCCAATGGCGGCCATCATGTCGCGGGTTTCATGATCGCGTTCGGGCGGAAGCGGACGGACGCGATCCGCCCCGCGAGCAACATCGGCCCAGAATGTTTCGATATCGTCCGCCCCGGCAAGCTGAAGTCCGATACCGATCACCGCAATCGGTTCGTCGGTTGCGAGCTGGACGTTATTTGCCAGTGCAAGATCATCGGTTGCGATATCCAGTCCGGCCAGAAGTTCGGCCTGTCGGGCGATGGTGGCGCTGGCGAACAGATCGGCAATGCTGACCTTGCCGGGCCAGCGGGCATTGATCTTTTCATGCAGGCGCAGCAGCAAAAGCGAATTGCCGCCGACATCAAAGAAACCGTCTTCGCGATCCGCCATCACACCGGGCAGGATTTCCTGCCACAATCGTTGCAGAACGCGTTCCAGATTTGCCACATCATGATTTTCGGCGTCGGGCTTTGCCGCGATAGCCGGTTTTGATTTCCGGCTGGCGGTTTTGGGTGAACCGGCCATCGGTGTTCCCGAAAGGGCCTTTCGGTCGACCTTGCCGCTGCTGGTAAGCGGGAGATGATCAAGGGCAAAGAAACGCGCCGGGATCATATATTCGGGCAGGCGGGTGCGCAGATGATCGCGCAGGACACCAATGGTTAGGTCGCCATCGCCCAGCACAAACGCATGCAATTCATCAAGGTCGCCGATGCGCACCGCCTTGACCAGGGCGCGTTCAACCAGATCGTGGCTTTCAGTCGTGGTTTCGACTTCGCCGCATTCGATACGGAAGCCGCGAATTTTGACCTGATGATCGATCCGGCCAAGATATTCGACCGATCCGTCGGCAAGGAAACGCCCCAGATCGCCGGTGCGATACAGTTTATGGCCCGGATTGTGGGGATCGTCGGGGAATTTTTCGGCGGTCAGTTCCGGGCGGTTGCGATAACCGCGCGCGATTTGCGGCCCACCCAGCACGATTTCACCCGCAATGCCAATCGGCATGTCGCCAAGCCTGTCATCAAGGATGCGAATGGTGGTGTTGGCAATCGGTTTGCCAATCGGAACGATATCGGGATTTTCAAGCGGCGAGCAGGCATGCCAGGTGACATCCACCGTCGCCTCGGTCGGGCCGTAAAGGTTATGCAGTTCGGTCCCGAAGCGATCAAACAGCAGATCGTTGAAGCGCTTTACCAGTGCCGGGTCGAGCGCCTCGCCACTGGCGAAAACGCGTTTGAGGCTGCCAAGATGTTCGATATCGACCAGCCCGTGTTCGACCGAGAACAGGAAACTTGCCAGCATCGAAGGCACGAAATGCATGGTGGTTACGCCATGATCGCGAATGGCCTGAGCCAGCTGTTGCGGATCGCGTTCAACACCCGGATCGGGCAGAACACCGCGCGCGCCCGTCCATGACCACCAGAACAGTTCCCAGACCGACACATCGAATGTGATTGGGGTTTTTTGCAAAATGACGTCTTCGGGTCCAATCGGGAAGGCGTCCTGCATCCAGAGGATACGGTTCAGAACACCCCGATGGGCGATTTCGACACCTTTCGGGCGACCGGTCGAGCCGGAGGTGAACAGCACATAGGCAAGGTCATCGGGGGCGTTGATTGCATCAGGGATATCGGCATCTTCGCTGCCATCGATGATCAGGACTTTATCTGCGTCAAACAGATCGGCCAGATCGGCGGTGGTGATGACGCGCGGATAGCCAAGATCATCAAGCATATCCGTGCGGCGCTGTTCGGGATGATCGGGGTCAAGGGGGCTATATGCCGCACCGCATAGAAGAATCCCGTGAATGGCGGCCAGCATATCGATTGAGCGTCGCACGGCAACGCCGATGACATCACCCGGACCGACCGATGTCGCACGCAGTTTTGCGGCAATCCCGGACGCACGACGGGCGAATTGTTCATAACTTAGCGTTGCAGATGTTCCGATAACCGCCGGTGCGTTTGGCGTGGCGCGGACCTGATCGATGAACGGTTCGGAAATGCTGCGTTCAATCGCAAGGTCAAGACCGGTGGCATTGAATTGATCGATCCGGGCGCGTTCGTCGGCCGGCAAAATCGGCAATTCGGCGATTTTGGCGCTTGATGACGTGGACAGGGAAGCAGCCGCAAGGATTTCAAGCCGGTTGAAAATCGCCTGAATGGTGGATTTGTCAAACAGGTCGGTATCAAATTCGATCTGACACAGCAGGGCGTCGTTCTGTTTGCTGAAATAGAATGCAAGATCGAATTTCGAGAACGGGAATTCTGTTTTCAGCAGCGAGAGTTCGGCATCGCCGAGTTTTCCAAGGTTGGGGATGCTGTCCTGCCATGCGACCAGAACATCAAATAGCGGATTGCGCGCAGGATCGCGTGGCGCATTGACGGCGGCCACAACATCCTCGAACGGGGCGGCCTGATCGGACAGGGCATCGATGATGGTTTTGCCGGTTTGGGCCAGATGATCGTCAAATCCGGCGTTCGGATCGACATTCTGACGCAGGACAACGGTGTTGACAAAGAAGCCGACCACATCATCAAGAGCGGTCTGTTCACGGCCCGCCACCAGCATGCCAAGCGGGATGTCGGTCTGCCCGCATTGGCGGTACATCAGGATTTGGACCAAAGCGGTCAGAATGGAAAAGGCGGTTGTGCCATGCCGATCCGCCGCATCATTGATCAGACGCGCGGTGTCCTCGCCAAAGGCAATTTCATGGAAATCGCCCGCAAAACCGCGGGCCTTCGGACGGCGGCGATCCGTTGGCAGGGCAAGCGGTTCAGGCAGGGGCAACAGCCGTTCTTTCCAGCGGGCCAATAGATCCTTGCCGCCGGTCGAGCTTAAATAGCCATGTTGCCAGCTTGCAAAATCCTCGTAATGCCGGTCGAGCTCCGGCAAGAGCGCGGCGGGGCCGCCGGTTTCGGCGGCATAAAGGGCGGCAAGATCGCGTAGTAATTTCGGCATCGACCAGCCATCACAAATCGCATGATGCAGGGAAACCAGCATCCAGTGACGGTCGGGTGCAAGTGTGATCAGATCGGCCCGTGCCAATGGTTTGTTTTCAAGGTCGAACGGACGGACGGTTTCGCGTGCGATGAACAGGCGGGCGGGGCCTTCGTCCATTTGATGGCGACCAAGTTTCAATGAACCGACCGGTGCCAGATACTGGCTGACGCCATCAGGATGATGGGGATCGGATTTGAAACGCAGGCGCAGCGCATGTTGCCGTTCTTCAAGTTTATGGAGGGCGGCCTGCAAGGCATCGGCATCAATCGGGCCATTGATTTCAAACGCGGCCGGGACGGAATAGACCGCCATGTCGGGCTGCATGCGTTGCAGAACCCAAAGGCGGGCCTGTCCGCTTGAAAGCGGGAATTTCGGGCCATCTGCCTTGGGGATCAGGAATTGTCTGCCATCCTGTTTATGTTCGGCAAGCAGGGTTGCGATCCCGCCGACTGTTCGGGCGACAAAGATATCCTGAAGTTTCGGGCGGACGCCGGTGGATTTTTCGAGCAATCCGGCAAGGCGCATGGCGACAAGGCTGTGCCCGCCCAATGCAAAGAAATCCGACGATGCGGTAATGTCCCTGTTGCCAAACAGGGTTCTGAATTGTTCGGCAACGATCTGTTCCAGTTCGTTGCTAGTGGCGGTGTTGTCGGTTTGGGGAGCAAGCGGTGCCGTATTGGCCAGGGCACCAAGAAGCTGTTTGCGATCTACCTTGCCATTCACATTGACCGGCAGATGATCCAGCACCACAAACCGTTCGGGGATCATGTAATCGGGCAGATTGCGGCCAAGGATCTGCATCCAGACATTGCTGTTATCCTGATCGGCGGCGACGGCCGCACCAAGGAATGCATCGGCACCATTTCCGACCGGCATCACGCAGGCATTGCGGATGCCGTCAATCTGGCTCAGTCGTTTTTCAATGGCGGCGGTTTCAATCCGGTGTCCGCGAATTTTGACCTGCCCGTCACCGCGGCCGCCAAATTCAATCATCCCATCTGAGCGCCAACGCGCGCGGTCGCCGGTTTTGTAAAGGCGGGTTTCGGGTAAATGATCGAACGTGACGAATGCCTTGGCGGTGCGTTCGGGCGTGCCGGAATATCCCAGCGCCAGCCCGTCGCCCGCGGCGTAAAGTTCACCCCAGACCCCGGTCGGAACCGGTTGCCCGCCAGTATCAAGAATATAGGTGCGCGTATTGCCAATCGGCCGGCCAATCGGGATGGTTGCCGAATTTACGTCATGTGGCGTGATCGGATGGATACAGGTAAAGGTCGTGTTTTCCGTCGGGCCATAGCCGTTGATCAGGGTAAGGTCCGGGCAGGCGGCCATGACTTTTTGCAGGTGAGGGGGGCTTAGTGCCTCCCCCCCGGAAAGCAATCGTTTGAGCGGGGCAAAGCAACCTGGCGCGTCATCGGCAATACGGTTAAACAGGCTTGCGGTCAGCCACATGGTGGTCACACCGCCACCTTTAAGGGCATTGCGAAGGGCGGTTGGATCAAACAGGGTTTTGTTATCGATCAGAACCAGTTTGCCGCCATTCAGAAGCGGTGCCCAGATTTCAAGGGTTGCAGCATCAAAGCCAAGTGATGCGGCCTGTGCCATCACATCGGTTTCATCAAACGCAAGCTCCCGATTGTTCAACACCAGTCGTGCAACAGCCCGGTTGGGGATCAGCACCCCCTTGGCTGCACCGGTGGAGCCGGACGTGAACATGACATAGGCCAGATCATCGCCTGCACGTTTGGCGAAGGTCGCATCCGATGTTGCATTGGCGTCGTGCATTTGCGCAATACGAACGCGATCAGACAGCCCCGACAGGCGTTCAAATTCGGCGTTGTCACACAGCAAAGTACGGGCACCGCATTCTGACATCAGGGCGGCAATGGCATCGGCAGGCAGAGATTTGTCAATCGGCAGATAGGCCGCTCCATGCCATGCGATACCAAGAAGGGTGATAATCGCATCAAGGGTACGATCCGCGGCAAGGGCGACAATCGACCCGGGGGCAACATCAAGGGCATCAAGACCGGCAGAAATGGCGGAAACGTGTTGCCCCAACGTGCGATAGGTGATTTTTCGGTCGCGATCCTGCAGGGCAATTTTATCCGCGTTGGCCGGGTTGGTGACCTGACCGGCGAGCAATTCGCCAAGGCCGCAGTCGCGCGGGTAATCCGATGCGGTATCGTTAAGTGCTACGGTCAGGTGATCATGTTCGTCTTCAGGTAGCAGATCAACAAGACCAAGCGGCATTTCCGGGTTTTTGGCAAGCGCACGCGCAAAGGTCAGGAAACGTTTGGCAAAACGTTCGACCCATTCTTCGCCAAAGACGTGGCTTTGATATTCGACAGCCAGAGATGTTTCCGGGCCGTTTTTCATCATGCCGACCATCAGGGGGAATTTGCCCGCCCCGAAGTCGAGATCTTCGATCACGAAGGGGCTGTCGCTGGATTCCATCACATGGACGGCATCGAATGGCAGGCCGGTCGGGCCCTGTGCCGCCTGTGTCAGATCATGCATCAGGCGCGACAGGGGGTAATCCTGCACGTCCAGCATGGAAAGAACTTCGTGCCCGACCTGTCTGGTCAGGGCATCAAGATTATCTGCCATATCCGGTTTGATCGCGACGGGCAGGACATTCACAAAGCAGCCCATCGACTGCATGGTTTCCTTGTCCCTGCGACCGGCAAAAGGCAGCCCGATGACGGCTGTGGCGTTTTCCTTGTGCCGCGCGATCACAGCGATGGTCAGGGCGGCCCAGAGGGTGGTCTGGGTCGTTTTGCGGATATGACTGGCAAGCTTTGCGAAAGCCTCGGCGTCTTTGCCGGTCAGTTTGATCAGAAGGCGTTTGCCGCCGCCATTCCGTTCTGCTGCCGGGTCGTCAGGCAGCCCGGCAGATAACAGTTTATCGGTTCGGGCCGACCAGAATTTCCGCGCGATTTCGCCGCGTTCCCGATCCAGATTGCGATGTGCATTGCGCACAAGTTTTTCGATATCAGGTACGTTTCCGGGCGTGTTTCCGGCAAGGATGGCAAGAAGCTCTTTTTGCAGCAACATGATCGATTGGCCATCAAAGCACAGATGATCGATCGCCATGGCCAGTTGCGGGGCTTTTCCGTCGTCATGTTCGATATAGCCAAACCGGGCCAGAGGACCCGTCGCGAGATCAAAAAGATCATGGCGGATTTCTCGGGTGGTGTCGATTTTGCGCACAGTGACCGGCATATCGGCATGTACGCGCTGGATCAGCTGCCCGTCCTGTTCGACAAAGGTGGACCGGAGGGCATCATGGCGTTTGACGATGGCGGCAATCGCATCGCGGACCGCATTGAAACCGGTTCCTTTGGGAAGGGTGATTCCTGTAACGATATGGTAATTGGCACTTGCCGGTTGGTCACGTCTTGCAATCCATTGGCCTTCGATGGCGGGATGGGCCGGGAAGGATTTGAGGATCGGACCTGCTTTGGTGTCATGACTTTCGGCATCGGAAGGTTCACGCAGCAAGCTGAGGATTTCGGCCTTCAGGTCACGGGTTTCGGATTTCAGGGCGTCGTCAAATGCACCGGTCGGTGCATCAAAACAAAGATCGTGCCCGTTGGCATGCAGGTTTAGCACAATGTCGCGCTGACGGAGTTTGTCGAGCAGGTTGCGCGCGGTTTGAGTACGGCGTGACAGCTGATCGGTATTCATCACAGAACTCCCTGTTCACGTGACGGGCGGGGGGCTGTTGTGGCCGGTTTTGCTGTTGCCGGTGCTGTTGGTGCGGATGGGGCATTGGTCGGCGGGCTGTTTGTCTTAAAGGATGCAAGCAGGTTGGCAACACCTGAAACAGTGCGGCCTTCGAACATTACGGCGGCGGGAATTTCGGCAGTCAGGACTTCGGAAAGCCGTGTTGCGATCCGCACGGCGAATAAGGAGTCCCCGCCAAGTTCAAAAAAATCATCATCGGGGCCGATTGCCGGATCGCCAAACATATCGCGCCAGACGGCAAGAATGGCGGATTGCGCGTGTGTTTCAGTTTGGGCATCGGACGTATTTTGTGCCGGGTTTTGTGCCGGGGGCAATGTGGCCTCCACCGGGGCAGCGGCAACGGCGATAGATTTGGGATCGGCGTTCACGGTTGTTGCCTTCTCCGGCCAGAAGCGGCGTCGGTCAAAGGCGTAGGTCGGCAACGGAATGCGATGGGCATCACGGGTTTGGTTGACCCTGTCCCAATCGGGCGATGTTCCCATAACCCAAAGCCGGGCAATCGCATCGGCCAGTGCGTTTGACCCGGTGATTGCGGCATCCGTTTTTCGGGCGGCATCGGGGCCGGGGGCAGGTTGCAGGGCAATGCTGTTGCCGGTCGCTGTGCCATTAACAATGGCAAGGCGGCTTGCTGTGTTGCCAAAGCCGCATTCGACCATGATCGTTTCGGGCATTTCGGCCAGAAGTCCCTTGATGTTATCGGCAAAGCGCACCGCATTGCGCAGATGTTGAACCCAGTAATCGGGATTGGTGGCGTCTTCGGGGGGCAGCCAGTTGCCAGTCAGGTTGGACTGGATCGGAAGGGTTGGCGCGTTCAACCGGATGTTGGCGACGACATGGCGGAATTCATTCAGAACCGGTTCCATCATCCGTGAATGGAAGGCATGGGAGACCACAAGCCGACGACCGGATTTACCCTGTGATTTGATGTATTCTTCAAGCGCATCAATGCATTCGGTGCTGCCCGCCACCACGCATTGACGCGGGCCGTTGATTGCAGCCATCGACAGATCGGGGCCAAAGGCCGACAGAAGATCACCGACTTCGGCCTCGGTCATGGACAGGGCAAACATTGATCCCGGTTCGGTCTGCCCCATCAGGCGACCGCGCATCACCACAAGGCGAAGCGCATCTTCAAAGGACATGACCCCGCCAATGCAGGCCGCGACATATTCGCCAATGCTGTGCCCGGCCAGTGCTGCGGGCAAAATGCCGTTTTCGATCAGCCAGTTTGCCAGCGCATATTCATAAATGAACAGAGCGGGCTGGGCGATTTCGGTGCGTGCCATGCGGCTTGATGTTGCCGGGCTTTCATCGGGAACGGTCAGCAATTCAAAAAGATCATCGGGGCCGCCCGTCTGTGCCACATGCTTGCAGGCATCGCGGATGATCTCTGCCGATGTTTGATCCACTTCATAAAGGCTTTTGGCCATGCCCGGTCGTTGCGATCCCTGACCGGGGAACAGGAAGGCGATGGAAGGGACATTGCGTTGGGCAAGGGCCTGATGGCGGGCGGTCGATTTCGGATGGGTCAGGGCTGAAACCGCAGCCTTGATGTTCGTGGCAACGATGGCGGCCCTGAAACGATAGGCGTGACGCCGTGACAGGCTGTTTGCGACATCGGATATCGCAATGTCTGATCCGTTGCGGTCAAGCCAGCTTGCTGTGTTTTCCAGAAGTTTTTGCAAGGCGGGTTCGCTTGCCGCCGAGAAGGGCAGGATATGGGGAATATCGTTTTGTGTCTGGCATGATGCCGGTTCATCGAAACGGGGGGCTTCTTCGATGATGATATGCGCGTTGGTGCCGCCAACCCCGAAGCTGCTGATGCCCGCGCGCAGCGGTTCATCATCATTATTCGATAATGGTTGAGCAGTGTTGTTTATTTGAAATGGTCCCTGATCCAGACCAAGGTTTTCATTCGGTTGATTGAAATGGCAGGTCGGCGGAAATACCCGATGGCGGATTGCCAATACGGCCTTGATCAGGCCTGCAATTCCGGCGGCACTGTCCAGATGGCCGATATTGCCCTTGACCGAGCCAAGCCAGATCGGATGCGTTGGCGTTGCATCGGCTTTTGCATAAACCTTGTTCAGTGCGGCGATCTCTATCGGGTCGCCAAGGGCTGTTGCGGTTCCGTGGCCTTCGACAAAGCAGATGGTGGATGGATTGATCTGGGCATCGTCAAGGGCCGTTTGAATGGCCTTTGCCTGACCATCGACACTGGGCGCGGTGAAGGCGGCCTTTGCTGAACCGTCATTGTTGATGCCGACACCCTTGATCACCGCATGGATGGTGTCCCTGTCGGCAATGGCATCATCAAGGCGTTTCAAAAGGACAATGGCCGCACCGCTGCCGCCGACAACGCCGTCTGCCTTGCTGTCAAACGGGCGGCAAACGCCGCTTCGTGATCCGATCCCGCCCTGCGTGAAATAATATCCGCCAGCCGGGCTAAGCCCAAGGGCCGCCCCACCGGCAAGGGCGACGCGGCATTGACCGGATCGCAAGGCATTGACGGCCAGGGCAAGATTGACAAGCCCGGTCGAACAGGCGGTCGAGGATGCGATGGCGGGGCCAGTCAGGTTCAGCTTGTAGGCAAGCCTTGTTGCGGCAAAATCCTTGTCATTGCCGAGTGTCATGCCATACCGGATCGCATCGGGGCGGGCACGCAGGCGATCACGCAGGCTGTCGACCAGATAGGTCGGGAAACCGACGCCGACATAGGCACCGACCGGGCCGTCACGCGCCGGATCGCAAGACCCGTCTTCCAGAGCGCTAAGGGCGACTTCAAGCAGCAGGCGTTGTTGCGGATCGGTTTCGATGGTTTCGCCCGCGGTCATGGCAAACGGTGCGGGATCGAACATATCGAGATCGTCAAGAATCCCATGGCGGGCGATGAAATCGGCGTCTTCGAGCGCCGACGGATCGCTGCCCATTGCGCGCAAGCGGGAAATATCGACGTCCTTTATCTGATCGATACCGTTTTCAAGCATCGACCAGAATGCGTCGCGGTCATTCGCGCCGGGCAGGCGCATCGCCATGCCAATAACCGCAATGTCGTGATTTTCAGACACATTGCGTTGGGGCTTTACCGGTTCGGCTTGTGCGGTTTCGGGGGCATGTTGATCACCCGCACAAAGGTGACGTGCGAAGGAATTGATGGTCGGGTGCTGGAATATTTCCACCGATGCAATGTTGCGCCCGGCGAGTTTTGACAGGGCAAACTGGGCGCGCGGTACCAGCAATGAATGGGCGCCAGCTTCAAACAGGTTGGTGTCAAATTCAATTTCGTCTGTTTCGATCAGCTCCATCCAGATTCTGGCAATTTTACCGGCCAGTTGATGGATGCGCGCCTGATCGGGTTTGCTGGATGCAGGGGGCGATGCTTTGGACGCAACAGGCTGCTTGCCATCCGGGTTTCGGGCGAATTCGGCAAGTGCCTTGCGGTCGATTTTGCCCGACGGCAAGAGGGGTAGCGTTTCCACCCATTCAATGCGGGTCGGAACGGCCGCATCGGACAGGTGGCGCGCCAGTTCTGCGCGCACGGTTGCTGCGTCCGGGCGTTTCGACGTGTTTGCGTTGGATAGAAGATAACCGATCAGTTCACCACCATGATTGGTTTTGACATGCAATACCGCAGCCCGTCCGACGCCGGACAGGCGCGAAAGCTGGTATTCGATTTCCCCGATTTCGATGCGTTGCCCGCGAATTTTGACCTGTTCGTCCGTGCGCCCGTGAAAATAAAGCAAACCGTCTTCGCCCCAGGAAACCAGATCACCAGTGCGATAAAAGGTTTCATCGGTCTCGCCCGTCGGATCCGTGACGAATTTTTCCTCCGTCACGTCAGGCATATTGATATAGCCGCGGTTAAGTCCTGCGCCGCCAAGGTAAATCTCGCCCGGGACGCCAAGCGGTACCCGTTTTCCGTCTTCGTCAAGTATCCGGACAAAGCCACCCTTGTCGATGCGGCCGAGCGGGATGCTTTTGGTTTGGGAGGCCCTTGGTATCAGATACACGGCGGCATGAATTGTCGCCTCGGTCGGGCCATAGCAGTTCCAGATATCGACGGTTTCGAACGCGGAATAAAGCCTGCGGACGAGTGTTGGCTGCATGATTTCGCCGCCCGTGATCAGACGGCGCAATTTGAAAGCGCCATCTGCCGGAACGGCATCGATCACGCTTTCATAAAATGACGGGACCGACATGATGTGGGTGACATGATGTCGTGCCACACCGTTCCAGAATTTATGCCCGTCACTGAGTATCGCGTGGGTCATCAGCCACATGCGATGGCCACGGATCAGCCCGACGCAGAATTGCAGCATCCAGGGATCAAATCCGAGCGACGGGAAAAGACCCATTATTTCAGGGTTGCCGTTTTCATGTGATCCGATACCGAATTGCGCAATGGCGACGTCGATTTTATCGGCAAGGGATTGGTGATGAACGGGAACCGGTTTTGGCTGCCCGGTCGAACCCGATGTATGGAAGACAAAGGCAATATCGTCGCCACAAATATCGTCATGGATATTTTCAAAGGTGATGCTGCCGTCAATGCCGGTTACGGCATTGATATCGTTTACCGTGATGGAGGTGTCGCCGATTTTGCGCCATGTGTCGGTGCTGTTAGTCAGAACCAGACGGCAATCAAGATGGCGGGTCATCGACGCATTGCGCGCGACAGGTTGCAACGGATCAAGCTGCACACAGGTTGCCCCGCATTTCAGGATACCGATCACAGCGGCCGTTTGCTGCGCACTGGGGGAAATGTTCATCCCGACAAAATCGCCCGGTGCAATGCCGCATTGTTTCAGGTGGTGGGCGACGGCATTGGCCATATGACCCAGCGTTGCAAACGTGACTTCGTGATCATCTTCCGTGATCAGGGCGATTTCGCCGGGGCGTGATGCAATGGCATGATCGATGCGTTCGGGAATGAGCCGTCCCGGAGCCGACCTTGTGAATGTCGGGCCAGTTTCAAGCGTGCGGATAATGGCAAGCTCGTTCATCGGCGGTGCGGCGATGGCCGCGATATCCTGTTCCGGGTCGTCCAGTGCGCGGGACAGGAAATAACGGAAACGTTCGGCGATGCGCGTAACGGATTTAACGTCGTGGCAAGCGGTGTCATATTGCCAGATGATTTCGGCTTCCTGCCGGTCTGGGCTTATGGCCTGCATCATATAGATCAGGCCAAGATCGGTGACTGGCCCGTTATAGATATTGACCCGGCGTGTATCCAGCCCGGCAAAGGATAAGGGTTCTGCGCCGTCCAGACTGTTGAAAAAGGCACCATTGCCCGAAAGACCCCGGGCACCCAGACGTGCTGCACGCATGCGCGGCGCGCCAAGGCGCATATGACGGACATCGCGACGTGCCCGGGCAAAGATATCGCGGGCCAGTTCCGAAAAACGTGTGTGTTTACTTAAATCGGCATCGAAGGGTACGATATAGGAAAAGGCACCCGGTGTCTGGCGTTCAGTCCGTCCCATCCGGTTCAGAAGCGGCATTGTGACGGTCGGTTGTTTGATATGGGTGACCTGACCCAGCAGGATGAAATAGGTGGCCATGACGATCGCGGTGGGCGATGTGCCACAGGCTTTGGCCGTGTGGATCAGTCTGGCAAGGTCGTGCCCATCCAGCGTCTGTTCCAGCCGGGCCTGAACCAATTTTCCGGATGGTTTGTCCGATGAAAACCGCGTGATCGCGTGGTCGTTTTGCAGGCGTTCCTGCCAATAGGCAAGGTCACGTTGATAGGCCGGTGTTTCGGGATAGGTCGCGTCAGCAGCGATAAAGTCGCCATAGGACCCGAATGTGCTTTCGGGGACGGCAGTACCGGTTTTAAGTGCGCTGTAAATTTCCGCCGCGCGTTGCGCCATCAAATGCCCGGCATAACCGTCACAGACTAGATGATGATAAACCCGAACCCACCAGTAACGTCCCGTGCCAAGTTGCAACAGGCGATGGCGGCAATGATATCCGTTTTCCGGGTCAAGTGGCCGTCGGCGGATTTCTTCGACTTCGTTATTGGCGATCAGAACCGGATCATCGGTAAAACTTAAATCGATGACGCTGAAATCAGTTTCGCGGCAGTCATCGGCAAAGGTCTGAAACGGTTTGCCGCCTTCTGATGCAAAGCGCAGACGCAGGGCGTCATTTTCCTGATCGGTTTGGACAATGGCCTTGTAAAGGGCTGCAATATCAAGATCGCCCTCGAACCGGATGACGCTGCAAATATTGTAATTTGCGCAATCGTCGCCCTCGGCCCAGTCAAGCCATATGCTCGACTGCGGCGTTGTAAGCGGTTTTCCCTGCCGTTCTGTCCCCGGCGCAAACGTGTTTGTGCGCTTCTGCAACGTCTGACCTTTCAAACGTTGATTGCGCCATGCAGCAAGCGGTTTTTGAAATCCTGTTCAACAGGCTTTTTGTGTGACCCCGACCACATGGCTCATCCCCAACCATATCCGAAAGAATATGCCCGGGAACGCGCCCTGAATGCAAGTGGTCATAGTAAAAAATTGCAAGTTAAGTCTGTGAAAATACAATCAAAGGTATGCCGGTTAGATACCTGAACAGCTTGATGGTTCTTGTTCCTGGGGGGATTTTGCACCGGGTTATTTCTGTTCGTATAGTGTTGCGATGTCATCCGGATTTGATCGTGGCAAGCCCGTTGGGTGCATATGTGAAGATCAGATTCGCAGATTTTCGCGTCTGATCATTCGGCGACGAAAAGATCACGCGCGGCGCGGACGACCCGGCTGATATGGTCAGCGACGGCGGCGACCCCGCGGGTATCCTTGGTATCGGGATGCAGCAGCATCCAGTAATTTCGGGTAAAGCGGATATCGGGCAGCAGACGGACTAGGTCGGCCACATCACGGGTGGCGTAATCATGCAGAATGCCAATGCCATGCCCGTTGCGCACTGCTTCCATCTGGGCCACGACACTGCCGCATTCAAATCGGCGCTTCATCAGTTTGCCAAGGCGGGCGGCGTAATCAAGCGCGCGGCTGTAAATCAGGTCTTCGATATGGGTGACAAACAGCCGGTCGGTCAGGTCGCGTTCAGACCGGATGGCACCATACTGTTTTATGTAGCTTTGGGAGGCATAGACGCTGAGTGTGTAATCGGTGAGCTTTTTGATCACCAGCCGCCCCTGTTTGGGGCGATCAAGAGTGATGGCGATGTCGGCTTCGCGTTGGGACAGCGAAAAGGTGCGCGGGAGGGGCACCAGTTGGATCACCAGATCGGGATGTTTTGCGGCAAAGCCCGCCAGTTCACGCGCCAGGAAATAGTTCCCAAGTCCATCGGGCACGCCAACGCGCACGGTGCCTGCGATGCCTTCTGCTCGGCTGGGGAAGGCGGTGCCGACTTTAAGGAAGGCGGATTCAGCGGCCTCTGCCGCACCCATTAATGCCTTTCCTGCCTCTGTCAGTTCCGATCCGGTGGTGCGCCGTTCGACAAGCTTGGTGCCGAGTTCCTGTTCAAGTGCGGTCAGTTGCCGACCGACCGTGGCATGGTTCAGGCCAAGCTGACGGGCCGCCGAGAGGATCTGCCCCTGGCGTGCGACGGCCAGAAAGATGCGAATGCGGTCCCAATCCATGATCTATCGACTTTAAAAATTGCACATCGAATTTGCAATAATGATAATTGATGTGCATCCATATGCATATCCATAATTAAACCACTTTGCGGACGGTCTTCTTATGATCCGCAACAAAAGATCATCACGATTATCGGGAGAAGCCGAATGTCCAGCCAGATCACCCATTACATTAACGGCAAACGTGTCGCCGGGACTTCCGGCCGGACAGCGGCCGTGTTCAACCCGGCCACCGGCCAGAAGAGTGCGACGGTTGACCTTGCATCAAAGGCCGATGTCCGTGCCGCAGTGGAAAGCGCACGTGCAGTGGCCGCCGAATGGGCCAACACCACGCCGCTGCGTCGTGCCCGTATTCTCAATAAATTTCTTGGTATCCTTGAAAGCCGTTCCGAAGAACTGGCCGCCGCGATCACTGCCGAGCATGGCAAGGTGCTTTCGGATGCGCTGGGCGAGGTCACCCGCGGGATCGAGGTTGTTGAGTTTGCCACCGGCGCGCCGCAGCTTTTGAAGGGCGAGTTCACCGAAAATGTCGGCACCAAGGTTGACAGCCATTCGGTGCGTCAGCCGCTTGGTATTGTGGCCGGTATTACGCCGTTCAACTTCCCGGCCATGGTGCCGATGTGGATGTTCCCGGTCGCCCTTGCCTGCGGTAACTGTTTCATCCTGAAACCATCCGAACGCGATCCGTCTGCGTCGCTTCTACTCGCCGAATGGCTGAGCGAAGCAGGTCTTCCCGACGGCGTTTTCAACGTTGTGCAGGGCGACAAGGAAGCGGTTGATGCGCTTCTGTTTGATCCGGATGTCAGCGCGATCAGCTTTGTCGGTTCGACCCCGATTGCGAAATATATCTATGAAACCGCGACTGCGCAGGGCAAGCGTTGCCAGGCGTTGGGCGGTGCGAAAAACCATATGATCGTGATGCCCGATGCCGATATGGATCAGGCGGTTGATGCCCTGATGGGGGCGGCATATGGGTCGGCTGGTGAACGCTGCATGGCGATTTCGGTTGCGGTGCCGGTGGGCAAGGCGACGGCGGATGCGCTGGTTGAAAAGCTTGTCCCGCGCATTAACGAGCTTCGGGTTGCACCGGGGACAGATCCGGCCGCCGAGATGGGGCCGCTTGTGACGGCGCAGCATCGCGACAAGGTTGTCGGTTTAATCAACAAGGGCGTTGAAGAAGGCGCGAAGCTGGTTGTTGATGGCCGTGACATTCGTTTGCAGGGCTATGAAGACGGCTATTTCGTTGGCGGCACCCTGTTTGACAATGTCACACCCGACATGACGATTTATAAGGAAGAAATTTTCGGCCCGGTCCTGTCGATCGTACGGACCGATGATTTCGAAACCGCGGCTGATCTTGTTGATAGCCACGAATACGGCAATGGCACCGCGATCTTTACCCGCGATGGCGATACGGCGCGTGAATTTGCCAACCGCACCCAGACCGGCATGGTCGGCATCAATGTGCCGATCCCGGTTCCGATGGCGTTCCATTCATTTGGTGGCTGGAAGGCATCCTTGTTTGGTGACCATCACATGCATGGCATGGAAGGGGTGCGGTTCTATACCCGCCTGAAAACCATTACCTCGCGCTGGCCGACGGGCATTCGCAAGGGTGCGGAATTCGTCATGCCGACGATGAAGTGATTTTCGCAAGATCGTGAAGACATAAGGTGGCAGTCCCGAGGGGCTGTCACTTTTTTTGATATGTCTTGCTTTACACCAATGCTTCGCGACTGGTGGCAGAAAGGGCAATGGTATCTTTATCAAGTTCCAGAATTCTGGAGTGAAATTGTTCCAGTGAAGCACGGTGTCCGATGCTGATCAGAATTGTGTCAGGCAGTTCTTCTTTCAGATAGCGGTAACAGAGGGTTTCCGCGTTTTCATCAAGTGCGGATGTGCTTTCATCAAGGAAGAGAATTTTCGGTTTTCGCAGTACAGCGCGCACAAAGGAGCATCGCTGCTGTTCGCCAATGCTGAGTTTCTTTGACCAGTCGGTTTCGCTATCAAGCTGTTCAATCAGGTGCCCCAGTTCAAACCGTTGCAATGCATGCGACAAAGCCGGATCATTATTGGCATCAGCAATTTGCGGATACCAGAGAATATCATGCAACTTTCCAAGTGGAAAATATGGTTTCTGGGTTAGGATAAGAGCGTTTTCCGTGTCGTAAGCAGCGCTGCCAGAGGCGTGTTTCCACAAGCCGCAAACAGCACGGATCATTGTGGATTTTCCAAAGCCGGACGGCGCACGGATAAGAAGGCTATCCCCCGGTGTCAGTTGCAGGGAAAAATCGCGCAGAAGCGTTTTTTCGCCACCGGGAAGCCATAGGTTGAGTTTCTTGATTTCGAAAGCATGTGGTAGATGGCGGATATTGACGCCGGAATTGCAAGAAAGCGCATCGAGCCTGTTCTGGAAGCCGGTTAATCGGTCGACGACAGATTTCCATTCGGCAATTTGCGGGAAGACCCGGACAAGATATGCCATGGCTTCGTGAACTTCGCCGAAGGCGGCGCTGATCTGGGTCAGGCGGCCAAGGGGAAATGCCCCGGCAAAGAATTGCGGTGCCATGATGAACATTGGGATCACGGTGGCCGTACGCATATAGAATGTGGAATAGCCGAGCACGATTTTCTGTTTTTTGACCAGCTCCCAGAAATTCTGAAGGGCGGCTTCCAATCGTGATGAGAAGGTCCGCATTTCGGCTTTTTCGCCACGATATTGCGCAATTGATTCCGCATGTTCACGAAGGCGCATCAGGGAAAACCGGAAATCAGCTTCGCGGCGTTGCTGCAAGAAATTAAGCCCGGGAAGGGCACGCCCCAGCCAGAATGCACCACCCGTCCCGGCAATCGAGTAAAGCAATGCAACCCAGACCAGTAGTCCGGGGATTACCAGACTTTCGGTTCCGAATGGAATTGTCACAAGGCCTGATGCGTTCCAAAGAATATTCAGGAAAGAGAAGAGCGACACCAAAGCAGTCATCAGCCCAAGACCGAGTTTGAGCGAGATGACGATGAACATGTCGATGTCATCGGCAACCCGTTGATCCGGGTTGTCTGTTTCCGGAGAGTCCAGTTGCAAGAGAAGGTATCGTTGATCTTTCAGCCAATCCTGAAGCGTGTTTGTGATTGACCAGCGCAGCCACCGGATCGTCAGTTTTTGTTGAAAGTGAAAAGCTGCGACAGTGAAGGTCGTGAGGGCGACTTGTAACAGGATGAACTGGCCGCCACTGATCAGGAAAGCATCGTAATCCAGAGCCTGCAAGGCGTTATAAAAGTTCAGATTCCAGAAATTGTTCAGGATGTTGACCCCGACAAGCCCGAGATTCATGAGGATGGTCGCAGCCAGTAACAACAGGGCAGGGATTTTTTCAGACGATGTCCAGAAAGGGCGCGCAAGTCGCCAGAAGCCCTGCAAAGTATTCATGATGCCTCAACTGATCGGGATAAATCAGATTGAGTTTATAGAGGCAGCTCGTTATGGTCGCAATGCTAATAATACTGATTGGCGTTCTCATTTTTTAGCAGGGGCTTGCTATGGAATTACCAGACTGGCTTTGCCAAACATGGCCCCCCATCCGTCAAGTCATCCGGACAGATCATTGCGGGTTTTCTTCCGTCAGGCTGCAGCAGCTTCCACGGGAAGACGTTCTGTTTCCGATGCTTGATCGGTTCGCCTTGGTCTATTCGGCAGCAAAGCGACCACCCATCGCGTCCCAGTGGTCAATGAATTACCTTAGTGTTCTGTTCCCGGCGGTATTGGCGGGAATATTGGCCCGAAATTTGGAAATTCGGGTTTGGGAGGGGGATGTCGAACTTTTGCATGATGACGCCCGCCCTGTGGCATTAAAGGTCATGGAACGGCTTCCGTCATTTTCATCCGACCAGATCGCAGGCTATTGGGAGCGCGTGTTAAACGACCATCTGGACCCGTTGTTTGCGACGATTTCCGCGTGGGGTGGTGTATCGACCAAAGTGCTGTGGGGAAACGTTATCGCGGTCTGGGACGGGGCGTTTGACAGATTGCGCGATGCGCTGGACCCCGAAACCTTTTCCAAGGCCCATCAATGGATGGAGACGCCGGTTGTTGCCGATGGCCGGTTAAAGATTAGAAGCTTGCAACGTATTGTTGCTTCGCCTGTCCCGGATATTTGTTCAAGCATCCCGTTAAGGAAGCATTGCTGTCTGCATTATCTGCTTCATACGCCGGTTGTCGGAAAGCCGGAGGTTTTATGCGAAGCATGTCCGCGATTGCACAGGCAGCCGTTGGCCGAACAGGAGAGCTATCTGCGGTCCATTTACCATGAGCATGGCTGAATTGAGGTGCGACTTATCGGCTCGGTCTGGGTGGTATGTATCTGCATCTTCTGTGTGCTTCTCCTCAAAAAAACTAATTCACTGAAAATACGTGCTTATTATAGCGAATAATAACTATTGTCATTTGCAATTGATCGTGCTTAATCATTCGCAACAGATGTTTCAGGGAGCGGGGGAAGGCGGGAAACGGACAGTGTGAACCTTCTGACTTCTTTACCGCAACGCTTGAAAAAATGTGGTTCTGAATGGGAAGCAAGGTAATGCAAGTTTTCAGTAAAAACTCTTTGGCGCTGGCGGTGGCTTCCAGCGCGCTGGGTATCACGCCGGTATTTGCGGACGAGGAAGTGCCGCAGGAAGTTATTCAGCTAGAAGAAGTTATCGTCACAGGAGAAAAAATCCAGCGCAGTCAGGACAGGACACTTTCGAGTGTTGCGGTCAGCACCAGCGAAGATATCCGCAAAGAAGGAGCGAAGACCCTTCAGGATGTGCTGAGTGGTACGCCCGGCGTCTATACTCAGTCCGGCAACGAAAACTGGGGTATTCGCGGTGTTCCGATCCAAGGGTTTGACGAACAGGGGGCAGCCGCCCTTAACGGTGCGATTTCGGTTTATGTTGACGATGCGATCCAAAGTAACCGTCTGCTGACGGCCAATCCGCTCTCGGTCTGGGATGTTGAGCAGGTTGAAGTTTATCGCGGAGCGCAATCGACCACACAAGGGCGTAACTCGCTTGCCGGTGCGGTGGTGATGAAAACCAAAGACCCGACATTTACCCCCGAATTCGCCGTACAGGGAAATCTTGGCCGCTATGGTGAAAAGGGTTCATCGGCACTTGCCAATGGTGCACTGATTGAAGACAGGTTGGCGGGACGGTTGGCCGTCGATTATCAAACCGAGGATGGATACATCAATAACCCGACATTGGGCGATGATGCCAATCCTTTGCGGTCGGCCAATGTGCGCGGGAAGCTATTGTTCCTGCCGTCGGATGATGTCGATGTGCTGCTGACTTTTTCGCATAATGATCAGCGTGCCGGACTTAATGCGGTTGATGCAAATGACGGTGTGCCAGATTACTTCAATGTATACGAGAATACCGAAACCTATCACAAGTTTGATCAGAATGCGGTAACGGGCAAGCTCGACTGGTATCTGGATGGTGAATGGACATTGACCAGCATCAGTTCGGCGACACTTGTTGATTATAGTGCTGCCCTTGATTTCGACAGGACGCCAACAACGTCGCAGGCGGCTCTTCGCGAGCATGAACAGACCCTTGCCAGTCAGGAAGTTCGGCTTGGTTATGATTATGAAAATCTTACCGGGTTCTTTGGTGCCTATCTTGGCCGGACGACCAGTGATATTGACGACAAGCTTGCCGTAAGCGGGACAACCGTCATGAATGAAAAGGGCAAGGTTGAAATTGACAGTTATGCTCTGTTTGGCGAGGCAAACTGGGAGTTCGTTAATGACTGGACCCTGATTACTGGTCTTCGCTGGGACCATGAGGAAAACCACACCCGGATTGACTACACGGTTGATACGCTTAATTTGGCGACGGACCCTTCTGCAAACGAAAATATCACTTCCAGTGTTTTGCTGCCGAAACTGGGCCTGAGTTATGACGTGACGGAGAACCATCTTGTCGGGGTTACGTGGCAGCGCGGCTATCGCAGTGGGGGGGTGAATCTTCGATCACTTGCCCTTCATACACCTTATGATCCTGAATTTACCGATACTTATGAACTGGCTTGGCGTGGCAATTGGCTGAACCGTCGTTTGCGGACCAATGCCAACATTTATTACACCGACTGGACCGATCAGCAGGTTACGTTCCGTGATAGTAGTGGCAACCGCCAGGTGGCCAATGCGGCTGATAGCCGGATGGCCGGAGCGGAACTTTCGGCGCAATATCTGGTCACATCGCAACTTTCTGTGCATGCCGGTGCGTCTTACAGTGATACCAAGTACAATTCTTTTGTATCGGACGGTGTTGATTATAGCGGCCACGAATTCATGTTTGCGCCGAAATATCAGGCATCCGTCGGGGCCAATTACACCTTTGATAACGGTCTTATGATCGGAACCAATGTTGTCTATCAGGATGACAGCATTTCCAACTTTATCACTAGCGGTTCGACTGTCGTCGGTGAACGGCGTAGCGATCCGGTGACGCTGGTGAATCTGAATGCGGAATATGCCGTTGGCAGCATGACATTTACCGGCTATGTCAAAAACCTGTTTAACGAGCGTTACGTTACAGCCAATCAGAGCGATACAGTCGTCGATGTTGGCGCACCTTTGACTTTCGGGGTGGCAGCGCGTTACGAGTTCTAGAACGTCGTTTTATCTGGGGCGTAGTGCCCAAAATATTTCAGAATTCATAGGGCGGGGAACATTGGTTTCCCGCCCGGTTTTTATTGTGCTTGCGCGAAGAACTTTGAGGAATGCGACCAACGGTTTTGCTTTTCATGTGCTGCTGATCTAATCTTCGAAAAAATAAAAACAAAATGACCGGGAAGATCGGCGGAGGAATATCAATGAGATCGACGGCAATGGGTGCGCCGGAGTTGGCGGCACCATCACCCGCAGCGCAACCGGATGGCAAGCCGGGGCCGGAATTCGGGCCGTGGCTGGAGAAAGCATCGATCCTGATCGTCGATGACGAACCGGGGATGCGCAATTTCCTTGTGCGCACATTGGGACCGCGCGCCAAACGGGTCGAGGAAGCCGCTGATTGCGAGGAAGCGACAAAGCTTCTCGATCAGCATCATTTTGATGTCGTGATCCTTGATAACATCATGCCGGGCAAGTCCGGGGTCGAGTGGCTGACCGAGCAGCGCGAAATCGGTTTCTTTTCCGATGCGATCCTGATGACGGCCTATGCCGATCTGGATACCGCGATCAAGGCATTGCGGGCCGGGGCGGTTGATTTTGTCCTGAAACCGTTTCGGTCCAACCAGATTTTGAATGCGGTGGCGCGCTGCCTTGACCGGATGCGGTTGCGGCGCGAAAACCATGTTTTACGCCATGAATTGCGCGCGACATCCGATCATGTGTTGTTGCGCGACAAGCTGATTGGTTATTCGGCGCAAATCCAGGAAATCCGTGAAACCATTGCAAGGGTAGCACCCCTTCCGACATCGATCCTGATTTCCGGGGAAAGCGGCACGGGCAAGGAAGTGACCGCGCGCTCGTTACACGCGTTGTCCGACCGGGCCGAAAAGCCGTTTGTGCCAATCAATTGTGCGGCCATTCCATCCGAGATGATCGAAGCGGAATTGTTCGGGCATCTGAAAGGGGCCTTTACCGGGGCGCAAACAACGCGCGACGGGCTTTTCATGCATGCGCAGGGTGGCACATTGTTTCTGGATGAGGTCGGGGAATTGTCGCTGGCGACGCAAAGCAAGCTTTTGCGCGCGATTGAAAGTCGCCGTATCCGCCCGGTAGGGTCGGAGCGCGAGGCACCGGTCGACTTGCGGTTTGTCTTTGCCACCAATGCCGATCTGGAGGCAGAGGTCGAAGCGGGCCGGTTCCGTGCCGATCTGTTTTACCGGATCAATGTCATGCATATCGCCATGCCGCCGTTGCGGGAGCGCGGGGATGATGTGCTGGAACTGGCCAGCCTGTTCATGAGCAAACTTTCCAAGCAGCTTGGCGTGCCGCAAGTGGCGATGGATGGGGCGGTGCGGGCCGGATTGACGCGATATGACTGGCCTGGGAATGTGCGCGAATTGCGCAACCTTGTCGAGCGCACCCTGATCCTTGGGCGGTTCCCGGCCGAGTTTCGTGATGAACAGGCCGGTGCCGAAGGACATGCCGACCATGACGAAACGTTGGAGGAAATGGAGCGCCGTCACATTATGGCGATGGTGCACAAGACCGACGGCAATCGTAATGAAGCCGCACGGCGTCTGGGCATTTCGCGCAAGACAATTGACCGCAAATTTGCCGATTGGGCCGACTGATGCAGTGGCCGGGCCGCCGCACCAAACGCACCCGGTCTGTGCGGTTCAAATTGCTGGCAATTGCGTTATTGCCAACACTGGTCATCCTGCCGCTTTTGCTGGGCGTGATGATGGTACGTTGGAACAGCAAGTTTGACGCGCTTTTGACATCAAAGGTCAATGGCGACCTGACGATTGCCCATCAGTATTTTACTCATATCCTTGAAACCACCGGCGAACAGATCGAAGCCCTTGGCCAATCAGTGACGTTTCGTGATGTTCTGACATCGGGGGACCGGGCGCGGATCGATGATCTGTTGGCGGCAAAGCGGGCCAAGCTTGGTCTTGATTTCCTGTATATCGCCAATCGGCAGGGGATTGTTTCAGGGGCGTCCCCCCGGCAGGCCACCCCGCGCCTTGATGCCGACTGGCCGGTGATTGCAACAGCCCTTTCGGGGGCGTCCTTGACCGGGGTGGACATCTTTGACAATGCCGATCTGGCGGCGATTTCGCCCGATCTGGCGGCACGCGCGCGGCTTGATCTGGTGCCGACACCCAATGCAGTGCCAACCACGCGCGATGCCGAAACGCGCGGCATGGTTGTGCATTCGGCAAGTCATGTTTCCCTGCCGATGGTGGGGCCGGAGGACATTGATGGCGCGCTGGTCGGGGGCATATTGTTAAACCAGAACCTTGTGTTCATTGATACGATCAATGATCTGGTTTACCGCGAAAGCAGCCTTCCGGAAGGCAGTCAGGGGACGGCGACGCTTTTTCTTGATGATGTGCGAATCAGCACCAATGTGCGTCTGTTTGAAGGGCGACGTGCGCTGGGCACCCGTGTTTCGAGTGCGGTGCGCCAGAATGTTCTGGAAGACGGCAAGGTGTGGCTTGATAGCGCGTTTGTCGTCAATGACTGGTACATTTCAGCCTATGAGCCGATTGTGGACAGCTTTGGCGACCGTGTCGGGATGCTGTATGTCGGGTTCCTTGAGGCGCCGTTTGCCCAGACGAAATATGAAAGCCTGCTGATCATCATTGCGGCGTTTCTGTTTGTCGCGACGCTGAGCGTTCCAATCTTCCTGCGATGGGCGCGCGGTATTTTCAAGCCGCTTGAACGTATGACCCAGACGATTGCACGGGTCGAGAGCGGAGACTTTGGCGCGCGAACCCATATTGATCAGGTGCAGGATGAAATATCGCTGGTGGCGGAACATCTTGATGATCTGCTTGATCAGGTGCAGGAACGTGACAAACGTTTGCGCGCCTGGAACGAGGAACTGAACGCGCGGGTGGATGCGCGCACCAGCGAACTGCGCGAAGCCAACCGCCAGCTTGAAGCGACGACCAAGCAATTGATCATGTCCGAGAAACTGGCAGCCATCGGTGAAATTACCGCCGGTGTGGCCCATGAAATCAACAATCCGGTGGCGGTGCTTCAGGGGAACCTTGATGTGGTGCGTGATTTACTGGGCGAAAATGTGCGAATTGCCGAAACCGAATTCCGCCTGATTGACGAACAGGTCAGCCGTATCAACCTGATTGTCACCAAGCTTCTGCAATTTGCCAAACCCGAAGAATATGCCGGATTTGTCGAACGCCATTCGCCAGGCGAGGTGATTGGTGACTGCCTGCCGCTGGTGCAGCATCTGTTGAACAAGGCCGATATCGAGGTTGCGCGCGAGAGCCGGGCCAGACGGCTTATTCTGATGAACCGGACGGAATTGCAGCAGGTGGTGGTCAATCTGATGGTCAATGCCCTGCATGCCATGCTCGGAAGTGGCACCCTGACCCTGATTGACGAGGATTTTGATCGAAACGGAAAACCTGGCATTCGCATTTCGATCCGCGATACGGGAACGGGGATGTCGTCCGACATACTGGGGCGTATTTTCGATCCTTTCTATACGACCAAGCGCCGCGAAGGCACGGGGTTGGGCTTATCGATCAGCAAAACCCTGATTGACCGGCAGGGCGGGGCCATGGCGGTTGAGAGCGAGCCGGGCAAGGGCACGTTATTCACCATCTGGTTGCCTGAAGCGGATTGATTGTTCTGCCATTAGGTTGGACATTTTGTCCGGATGGTGCATTGCACAGTAAAAATTTGTTGGACATTTTGTCCACCCGCGTGCGCTGCAATATGATGATTGTCTTTCAAAAACTTCCAGAAAATCAGGCAACAGGCTGAATGGCATAGCGATTGCGAAAGTGTGTTTTCCGGGTCTTACCGATATGGCCTTGCAGCATTCAGCCGATTTGGGGGGATGGGGCCGCCGGATGAACATAATACCGGGAGGAAAAACACAAATGTTTGATCGCCTTAAAAAAGAACATATCGTCGCAGGGGACGATTTCAATCGCTGGAAAGTTCCGCCAGCATCCATCGCCATTCATCTTTGCATCGGCTCTGTCTATGCTTGGTCGATTTTCAACCCGCCACTGATCAAGGAATTCGGCGTGGTTGCGTCAAGCTCTGGTGACTGGGGCCTGCAATCTGTTGTCTGGATTTTCTCGGTCGCGATTGTATTTCTGGGGCTGGCCGCGGCATTCGGCGGCAAATGGCTTGAAGAAGTCGGCCCTCGTATGGTGGGTGTTGTTGCCGCATTTTGCTGGGGCGGTGGTTTCATCATCGGTGGCATGGGCATTGCGACCCATCAGCTTTGGCTGGTTTATCTGGGTTATGGCGCGCTTGGCGGTTGTGGCCTTGGGCTTGGCTATGTATCGCCGGTATCAACCCTGATCCGCTGGTTCCCGGACCGTCGCGGCATGGCAACCGGTATGGCGATCATGGGCTTTGGCGGTGGTGCGATGATCGCAACGCCGATCAAGGAAAGCCTGCTTTCATTCTTCTATAAGGTGCCGGAATATCTTGGCCCGGAAAGTGCCGTGAACCTTGTCACCGAAGGCGGCAAGCGTATGGCCGAAGTCGGTGGCCAGATGGTCGAGGTTGTTGTGGCCGGTGCGGCACAGGTTGCGTCGGCGCCGGTGACGATCGAGCAGGGCGTATATGTTGCTGGCACGGGCAATACCGGTGCGGCGGCGACCTTCTTTACGCTTGGCATTGCCTATTTCATCGTCATGGTCATTGCGGCGTTTTCGTATCGTGTACCGCGCGAAGGATGGCTCCCGGCTGGCTGGACACCGCCGACCGCAGATACTGCATCCAAGCGCATGATCACCCAGAACAACGTTCATATCGATCAGGCCCTGAAAACCCCGCAATTCTATATGCTTTGGATCGTGCTGTGCTTTAACGTGACGGCAGGCATCGGGGTGATTGGCGTTGCCAAAACCATGATGAGCGAGATTTTCGGCAGCACCCTGCCGCTGGTGGTCAATTCCGGCTTTGCCGCGACTTATGTGTTCATGATTTCGGTCTTTAACATGTGTGGCCGGTTCTTCTGGGCGTCGATTTCGGACTATATCGGACGCAAGAACACCTACTACTGCTTCTTCATCCTTGGCATCATCCTGTATCTGTCGATCCCGTATGCTGCGGGGCAGGTCAGTGTGAACCCGGTGGTGACATGGCTTGTGATGTTCTATGGCGCAACCATGATCATCTTCACGATGTATGGTGGCGGTTTTGCGACCATTCCGGCCTACCTGGCAGATGTTTTCGGAACCAAATATGTCGGTGGCATCCATGGTCGTCTTCTGACCGCATGGAGTGTCGCGGGCGTGCTTGGCCCGCTTGCCATCACCCAGCTGCGTCAGACATCGGTCGGCAATTCGATCAAGGAACTGGCTGCCAAGATCGATCCGGCAGCGTTTCAGGCAAAGTTCGGTGCGGGTATGGAACAGCTTGATCAGCTGATTGCGGCCAAAACCGTGACGATTGGCCGTCTGATGGAAATCGCCCCGGCCGGGACGGTTGATCCGACGCCAAGCCTTTATAACACCACCATGTATGCCATGGCGGCCCTGCTGGTGATTGGCCTGATTGCCAACGCGCTGGTCAAGCCGATCCATGACAAGCATTACATGGAAACCGCAGCGGACCCGGCCAAACCGACCCCGACCGGCCGCGAGGCAACGTCTGAGGCGTAAAGCCGAACCCCGGTGCCGGTCGGCTTTGGCCCTGACCGGTACCACTGGGCCCGGGTATGTTCGTCTGTCCCCGGACCCGCCTGGACATGATAGTGCATCAATGTCATGTCCGGTCCTGTTGCAGGATTAACCCTTCGGCTTTTATGGCCATTCGGGTTATCCTGCAATCAGGACACCCGCCCCGCAAATGGTGTCCATCAATCACATAAAGTGCGCCACCAGACGGGGTTTCCCCGAAAGGCGCCGGATACGCCATGATCGACAAACTCGAAATGTTTATCGTGCTTGCCAGAGAGCAGCATTTTGGTCACGCCGCCGAGGAATGCGGTGTGACGCAGCCGACCCTTTCCAGTGCCCTTCGCCAGCTTGAAGACCATCTTGGTGTGGTTCTGGTGCGTCGTGGTTCGCGCTATCAGGGGCTGACGCCAGAAGGCGAGCGGGTTCTGGAATGGGCGCGCCATATTGTCGGAAGTTCGCGTTCGATGCGTGATGAAATGCGCGCGATGCGGTTCGGTCTGACCGGGCAGGTGCAGATTGCGGTTATTCCGACAGCACTTTCGATGGTGCATGAATTGACCACGCCGTTTCGCGAAAAGCATCCGGATGTGACCTTTGCGGTACTGTCGCGGACTTCGACAGAAATTCAGGCGCTGCTTGATAATCTTCAAATCGATGTCGGGATTACCTATCTGGATAATGAGCCGCTTGGCCGTGTGACATCGATCCCGCTTTATTATGAGCGCTATCATCTTGTGACATCGAATTTCGATGATATCGGTGACCGCGAAAGCATCACGTGGCGTGAGGCGGCAGAATTTCCGTTATGTTTGCTGACACCCGATATGCAGAACCGGCGGATTATCAATCAGCATCTGAACGAGGCGGGCGCGCGTATCAGCCCGACGCTGGAAAGTGATTCGATGATTGCGCTTTTTACCCATGTGCATACCGGTAACTGGGCCAGCATCATGCCGGTCAAGATGGTCAAGGAATTCAGTATGCGCGACCGGGTCAAATCGATCCCGATTGTTGATCCTGATGCGTCTCATCTGGTGGGTATGATCGCGGCAAAGCGCGAACCGGCAACACCGGTTGTGTCGGCGTTGCTGAAAGAGGCAAAGAATATTTCTGAACTGGAGCCCGCCTGAGAGGGCTTGATAGGTTTTCGCTATCGCGTAACGGGATGGCTTTATTGAACAGGCGTTGGCAATCACCGACACTGTGAAGAATAACAAAGAATTCAATAGACTGCTAAGTGAGAGAGGCTTGCATGTCTGCAACAGAGACGACCGAGGAAATATCCGTCCGGGTTGGTACCATTTGTGATGGTCTGGCCGGACTTGAAGGACCGCTTTTGCCGATTCTGCATGAAGTGCAGGAAGAATTTGGCTTTATTCCCGAAGGTGCCCTTCAGACCATTGCCAAGAAGCTCAATCTCAGCCGGGCGGAAGTCCACGGGGTTGCCAGTTTTTATCATGATTTCCGTGAAGAAAAGCCGGGCAGACACGTGATCAAGATCTGCCGCGCCGAGGCGTGCCAGTCGATGGGCGCGGATGATCTGAGCGATCATGCGAAGCGCAAACTGAAAGTCGACTGGTCGGAAACGACCAGCGACCAGAATGTGACGCTTGAACCGGTTTTCTGTCTTGGGCTTTGTGCCTGTGCGCCGGCCGCCATGGTGGATGGCAAGGTCATCGGACGGGTCAGCAAGGATCGCCTTGATCGCATCCTGAGCGAGGTGGAATCATGACAGTCAAGATTTACGTCCCGCTTGACTCAGGTTCCGTTGCCCTTGGTGCGGACGAAGTCGCAACTGCCATTGCCGCGACGGCGGCGAAACGCGGCGAAGATGTTCAGATCGTGCGTAACGGTTCGTTTGGCATGTACTGGCTGGAGCCGATGGTCGAGGTCGAAACATCGCGCGGTCGTCTGGCCTATGGCCCGGTCGCGGTCGAAGATGTCGATAGCCTGTTTGATGCCGGTTTCCTGAACGGTAGTGATCATAAACGTTACCTTGGCCATACGCAGGATATCCCGTTCCTGAAGGCGCAGACGCGCCTGACCTTCCAGCGGTGCGGGATTATCGATCCGGTGTCGCTTGACGATTACCGTGCCAATGACGGGCTCAAGGGGCTTGAAAATGCCCTTAAGATGACGTCCGAGGATATCGTCAAGGCAGTGACGGATTCAGGTCTTCGCGGGCGCGGTGGTGCCGGTTTCCCGACGGGTATAAAATGGAATACGGTCCGGCAGGCGCCGGGTGATCAGAAATACATCGTCTGTAACGCCGACGAAGGCGACAGTGGTACATTTGCCGACCGCATGATCATGGAGGGCGAGCCATTCGTCCTGATCGAAGGCATGATCATTGCCGGTCTGGCGACCGGGGCGACCAAGGGATATGTCTATACAAGGTCGGAATATCCTGATGCGATCCGCATCATGAACGAAGCAATAGAAGTCGCACGGGCAAACAAGCTGCTGGGGCCTAAGGTTCTGGGATCGGATTACGCGTTCGACATGGAAGTCCGCATGGGGGCGGGTGCCTATGTCTGTGGCGAGGAAACCTCGCTTTTGAACAGCATGGAAGGCAAACGGGGCGTTGTTCGCGCCAAGCCGCCGCTTCCAGCACTTGAGGGCTTCATGGCACGGCCGACGGTTGTTAACAACGTTATCTCGTTGTGTTCGGTGCCGGTAATCCTTGAAAAGGGTGCGGAATATTACCGCGATTTCGGCATGGGCCGTTCGCGCGGGACCATCCCGATCCAGATCGCTGGCAATGTCAAACATGGCGGCCTTTATGAAACGGCCTTTGGCCTGACACTGGGTGAAATCGTTGATCAGATCGGTGGGGGTACTGCAAGTGGTCGCCCGGTCAAGGCGGTTCAGGTTGGTGGCCCGCTGGGCGCATATTTCCCGCGCGAATTGTTTGACACGCCGTTTGATTACGAGGCATTCGCCAAGGCAGACGGTTTGATCGGTCATGCCGGTGTCGTCGTGTTTGACGACAGTGTCGACATGATGAAACAGGCCCGCTTTGCCATGGAATTCTGTGCGATTGAATCCTGTGGCAAATGCACGCCATGCCGCATCGGATCAACACGCGGCACCGAAGTTGTGGATAAAATCGCGCGCGGCGAAGATCCCGAAATGCAAAAGGAACTTCTGGCCGATCTGTGTGAAACGATGAAGTTCGGGTCGCTATGTGCGCTGGGCGGGTTTACGCCCTATCCGGTGATGAGCGCGCTGACCCATTTCCCTGATGATTTCAAGCCCCATGCGCTTGACATAGCTGCGGAGTGAGAACGATGTCCTTGATACAAGAAGTCGACTACGGAACCCCCGCCGTGAAATCCGAAAAGACCGTGACAATTAATGTCGACGGATTTGATGTGACCGTGCCCGAAGGCACGTCGATCATGCGGGCCTCAATGGAGGCGGGCATTCAGGTGCCGAAACTATGCGCGACCGACATGGTCGATGCGTTCGGTTCATGCCGCCTGTGTCTGGTGGAAATCGAAGGCCGGAATGGCACCCCGTCATCCTGCACGACCCCGGTCGCGGATGGCATGGTGGTTCATACCCAGACCGAAAGATTGAAGAAAATCCGCAAAGGCGTGATGGAACTTTATATTTCCGATCACCCGCTGGATTGCCTGACCTGTGCGGCGAATGGTGACTGCGAATTGCAGGATATGGCCGGTGCGGTTGGCCTGCGCGATGTGCGTTATGGTTATGATGGGGGCAACCACGTCAAGACCCGCCAGAATGGCGAGGAAAACCCGCGCTATATGGCCAAGGACGAGAGCAACCCGTATTTCACCTATGACCCGTCGAAATGTATCGTCTGTTCGCGGTGTGTGCGGGCGTGCGAGGAAGTGCAGGGGACTTTTGCCCTGACCATTGAGGGGCGCGGGTTTGAAAGCCGGGTGTCGCCGGGCATGCATGAAAACTTCCTGGATTCAGAATGCGTGTCGTGTGGTGCCTGTGTTCAGGCCTGCCCGACGGCAACGCTTCAGGAAAAATCGGTGATCGAAATCGGTCAGCCGGAACATTCGGTCGTTACCACCTGTGCCTATTGCGGGGTCGGCTGTTCGTTCAAGGCGGAAATGCGCGGCGATGAGTTGGTGCGCATGGTGCCTTACAAGGATGGCAAAGCCAACCGCGGGCATTCGTGCGTTAAGGGGCGGTTTGCTTATGGCTATGCCAGCCATAAGGACCGTATCCTGAACCCGATGATCCGCGAAAACACGTCTGATCCGTGGCGCGAAGTCAGTTGGGAAGAAGCCCTTAGATACACGGCGGACAAGTTCCGTTCGATTCAGGCAAAATACGGCAAGGCCGCGATTGGCGGGATTACGTCATCGCGTTGCACGAACGAGGAAACCTTCCTTGTGCAGAAGCTGATCCGGGCCGGGTTTGGCAATAACAACGTTGATACGTGCGCGCGTGTCTGTCATTCGCCGACCGGTTATGGCCTTAAAACCACATTCGGGACATCGGCCGGGACGCAGGATTTTGACAGTGTCGAACATACCGATGTGGTGATCCTGATCGGGGCCAATCCGACGGACGGGCATCCTGTTTTTGCATCGCGCCTTAAAAAGCGGTTGCGTCAGGGGGCGGAGCTGATCGTGATTGATCCGCGTCGCATTGATCTGGTGCAGTCACCGCATATCAAGGCCGCCGCCCATCTGGCATTGCGTCCGGGTACCAATGTTGCGGTTCTGACGTCGCTTGCGCATGTGATTGTGACCGAAGGCCTGTTTGACGAGGCATTCATTCGCGAACGGTGCGACTGGGATGAATTCCAGGATTGGGCGGCGTTTGTGTCCGATCCGCAAAACAGCCCGGAAGAGGTCGAACGCCTGTCGGGGGTTCCGGCGGAAACCGTGCGCAAGGCGGCGCGTATTTTTGCGCGCGGTGGCAATGGCGCGATCTATTACGGGCTTGGCGTGACCGAACACAGCCAGGGATCAACCACGGTAATGGCGATTGCCAACCTTGCGATGGCGACGGGTAATATCGGGCGTCCGGGTGTGGGTGTGAACCCGCTTCGTGGGCAGAACAACGTGCAGGGTTCGTGTGATATGGGATCGTTCCCGCATGAATTACCGGGTTATCGCCATATTAGCGATGATGCGACGCGCGACGTGTTTGAAAAAATCTGGGGCGTCAAACTCGATGGCGAACCGGGTCTTCGCATTCCCAACATGCTTGATGCCGCGGTCGAAGGCACGTTCAAGGGCATCTATATTCAGGGTGAAGACATCCTGCAATCGGACCCGGATACCAAGCATGTCGCCGCCGGTCTTGCGGCGATGGAATGCGTTGTGGTTCATGACCTGTTTTTGAACGAAACAGCAAATCATGCGCATGTGTTCCTGCCCGGTTCGACCTTCCTTGAGAAAGATGGGACATTTACCAATGCGGAACGTCGTATCAACCGTGTTCGCAAGGTGATGAGCCCGAAAAACGGCTTTGCCGATTGGGAAGTGACCCAGAATCTGGCGCGTGCGATGGGGCTTGATTGGAGCTATAACCATCCATCACAGATCATGGATGAAATTGCCCGCACCACGCCAAGCTTTGCCGGGGTCAATTATGACCTTCTGGAACGCGAAGGATCGATCCAGTGGCCATGCAATGAAAAGGCGCCGCTGGGGACGCCGGTGATGCATATCGACGGCTTTGTGCGCGGCAAGGGCAAGTTTGTTGTGACCGAATATGTTGCAACCGACGAGCGTACCGGACCGCGCTTCCCGCTGTTGCTGACGACGGGGCGCATCCTTAGCCAATATAACGTTGGGGCACAGACCCGTCGTACGCAAAACACTGCATGGCACAAGGAAGACCTGCTTGAAATCCATCCCCATGATGCCGAACAGCGTGGCATTCGCGAAGGGGACTGGATCCGTCTGGCCTCACGGTCGGGTGAAACGTCGTTGCGAGCAACGATTACCGACCGGGTTGCACCGGGGGTGGTTTACACGACCTTCCACCATCCGGGCACACAGGCCAACGTGATCACCACCGATTATACCGACTGGGCGACCAACTGCCCGGAATACAAGGTTACCGCGGTTCAGGTCACGCCGAGTAACGGACCGACCGAATGGCAGGTGGAGTATGACAAGCAGGCTGAACAGTCACGCCGGATCCTTCCACGTGTCGATGCGGCCGAATAGGCGCGAAATGTTGCCCGGTTTCATGATAGGATCGTGTCATGAAACCGGGTGTTTTCGTCCGTAAAATCAAGAATTCCGGCGGGAGATTAAACGTTAATGGAACCTGACAAACTCGTCTACATGGCCAATCAGATCGCGACCTTTTTCACATCAAAACCCCACGCCGAAGGGGTCGAGGGGGTGGCCGGGCATATCAGCGATTTCTGGGAACCGCGCATGCGCAAGCAGCTTTTTGACATGATCGAAAGAGGCAATGGCGGTTTCCATCCGCTGGTGATCGAAGCCGCCCCATTGATCCGCAAGGTCAAACAACCGGCGTGACAGCAAAAATGACATCGGCAAATCGCATCATTGATGGCCGTGACCATGATCCGGCGCGTGCCGTGACGCGCGGCGATGGCACTGGTGATGCACCGATGATCCTGCAGCCGGAAATCCCGGCGGCACTGACGTTCAATGGCACGTCCCACGCGGTAATGATGGTGTCGCCGCACGATCTTGAAGATTTCATGATCGGGTTTGCCCTGTCCGAAGGCATTGCCGATCATGCCGGGCAGATCAATTTGCGTGATGTGCGGAAAACCTTGCAGGGTTATGTGATCGAGGCGGATCTGGACGAAGATATTCTTGACCGGCTTGAAGTACGCCAACGTACCCTTGAAGGGCGTTCGGGCTGCGGGCTTTGCGGTGTGCAATCGCTTGAGGCGGTTGCGATGGACAGGATCGGCACCGTTGTGCCGGCGAATATGCCGCAGGATGTTGTTTTGCGGGCGATTGATGCCCTTCCTGAACATCAGACACGTAACCGCCAAGGCGGTGGGCTTTTGCATGCCAGTGCGTTTGTCGATGCGACCGGCGCCATCCGTATCGTGCGCGAGGATATCGGGCGTCATAATGCGCTCGACAAGGTTCTTGGTGCGGTGGTGCGACAGGGGGTTGATAAAGCCGGTGGTTTCATCCTTATGACCAGCCGCTGTTCATATGAAATCGTCACCAAAACCGTGCAATGCGGGGTGGGCGGACTTGTAACCCTTTCGGGGCCGACATTAACCGCGGTCAATCTGGCGCGACAGGCGGGATTGACAATGATCTGCCGCGAACGGCGCGGGTTGTTCCGGCGTTTTGCCTAAGCCAAATCAGGCGGAATCCCGTTCGACAATTTCAAATCCGATATCGATGCAGTTCTTTTGCAGCGGCTTTTTGTCTATGCGTGCCATTAAGGCTGTCGCCGCCTGAGAGCCCAGATAAGCCCGGTCAACGTGAAGCGATGTCAAACTTGGTACTGTGAAAGCGGCAAAATTCTGGTTCCCAAAGCCGATCACTGCAATGTCTTCGGGGATGCGCAGATTGCGTGTCTGTGCTTCGATGATGACCCCATGCGCCAGCAGGTCGGAGCTGCACATGACAACGCCGTTCTTGAAGCCCTCATCAATAGCCTGTGCAAGTGACTTTCGTCCCAGTTCCAGACTGGCGGGACTATCTAGGCATATCTCTTTGACGGGATTGTTGCCTAGCTTGCGAAAGGTTTCGGAGAAAGCATCCTTACGTCGCAGCGCACGTTCGTCGGCGGCCGAAATGGCCAGCGCATTGCGATAGCCCTTTTTATGCGCGAACTTCGCGGTTTCCTCGCCCGATTTTGCATGTGAAAAGCCAACACAGGTATCAATCGGGGATTCCGTCATGTCCCAGATTTCAACCACCGGAATTCCGGAGCCCAGAAGCATCCGTTTGCATTTTGCCGAATGATTGATCCCGGTCATCATGATGCCATCGGGACGGCGGCTTAGCATGGTTGCGAGGACCGATTCTTCTTCTTCCATCGAAAGGCCGGTTTCAGCAGTCAGAACATGATAGCCATGCCCGCGCATCACCTGAATGAAATGCTTGATGAATTCGGAATAGGCGAAGTTGGTGATGGACGGGATCAGGGCAACAATCAGGTGACTTCGCTTGGATGCCAGGGCCCCGGCGACCATGTTTGGTACATAGCCGGTCAGTTCGATTGCATCTTTGATGCGTTGAAGTGTCTTTGCGGAGACTTTGGACGGATCGTTAAGGGCACGCGAAACCGTCACCTGCGACACACCGGCAAGTCGCCCCACAGATTCCATCGTTACGGTGCCCGAATGGTGTTCTTTGTTCTGAGACATTGTGTGCGGTGTTTCGTTTTTCGGCAAAACGGTTTCTCTGTTGAAGTCATTTTGTGAAGGCGCCCTTGGCATCGGCTTGATCCGAGGGCACCTTCACATTGGCATCACTGGATGGCAATCGCGTTTTATCTTAATTGCCAGATGTCGTCAGGTCCCGTTTCTTTTTGCGAGAAATTGCAACCGAGAACCAGACGGAAAGTGCAATCAGTATCCACAACAGAACCGCGATCCAGCTTTTGGTGAAGAAGATCGAGAGCGTGCCAAACGATTCAATGCTTTTGACGAAATAGATTTCCGCCGACGGACCAAGGATAAAACCGATGATGAAGGGGGCGATTTCCAAGCCGATTTTATGGGCAAAGTAGCCAAACAAACCGAATATCAACAACGTCCAGACATCAAACATCACGCCGTAATTGATGGTGTATGCGCCAACAACGCACATCATCAAGATGATCGGAAACAGGATGTTTTTCGGGATCATCACCACCTTGGCGATGTGCCGGATGGCAAAGATCATGACAATCAGCATCACGATGTTTGCTGCAAGCATGGCAACAATCATCGCATCCCAGGTTACCGGATTGTTGCCGATAAACAGGGGGCCGACCTGAATGCCCTGCAAGGTGAAGGCACCGATCAGGATGGCGGTTGTGGAATCACCGGGAATGCCAAGCGAAAGCAACGGTACCAGCGCGCCGCCGGTCAGGCCGTTATTCGCACTTTCCGATGCCATGACGCCGGAAGGTTCGCCTTTGCCAAAGCGTTCCGGATTTTTTGAAAAGTTTTTTTGCTGGCTATAGGCCAGGATCGATGCGGCACTGCCGCCGACACCGGGCAAAATTCCCACAAAAGTACCAATCCCTGAAGATCGTATCAGGTTGACGAACTGACCTTTGAAGACGGAAAAATCGAAACGTTTGCCTTTGCCGATCTTGACCGATGAAAGACCTTTTTCGTCCTTCATGCCACTTTCGGCTTCGATCAGGATGGTCGACAGGCCAAAGATGCCGATCAGTACCGGCAGCAGCGAGAAGCCACCTTCAAGGTAATATTCCAGAAATTCAGGTACCAGACGCAATTCGCCGTTGCCGCCGCGCGAAATATCGTAGGCACCGATCAGGCTAAGGAAGATACCAAGCACGCCACTGAAAACGCCAACGAGCATGTTGCTGCTAAGTGCTGCCATAACGGTCAGCGCAAAGAAGATGATCAGGAATTTTTCAACATATGAAAATTTGATCGCAAAGTCGGCAAGTGCGGGGGCAAAGAAGAAGAGTGCCGCCAGACTGATGATGCCGCCGACAAAAGATGAAATGACTGCGATCCGAAGGGCGCTTTCACCGTCGCCCTTTTGGGTCATGGGGTAGCCGTCAAATGTGGTGGCGATTGAGGATGGCGTTCCCGGGATATTCAAAAGAATAGCCGGAACAAGTCCGCCCGAAATGCCGCCAACATAAAGACCCAGCAAAAGGGCCAGACCGTTTTCCAGACCAAGGGAATAGGTCAGGGGTAAACACACCGCGACCGCCATGGTTGCCGTCATTCCGGGGATCGCACCAAAAATGATGCCGATCACCGTGCCGGATGCAACCAGGGTAAAGAAGAACGGCGTTAAAATGGAAAGAAAATCCATATCAAATCTCTCGTGTCGTTCTTGGCTTAAGGAAGCGATATGTTGAAAAGTTCCGACAGCAGGTACCAGACAACGCTTGGTGCTATCAGGGCATTCAGGCCCGCGATCAGCAGATGCCGCTTATCGCGCTGCTGCAGGTAAAGCACGCTCATGGCAAACAGGTAGGGGATCGAACAGATATAAAACCCGAGGCCGGTATTCGGATAAAAGTCGCCCACCCATGGCATGGCGATGAAATAAAGAACGGTACCGGCGAGGGTTCCGAAAAAACGCATATGGTCAATTTTGGCCGGCCACCAGGGGACAGAGCCAACCGTTGCCAAAATCGCGCGACTGCGCGTTGCCAGTATCGCAACCAGTAAAATGCCAAGCACAATGGCAACGATGGTTGGAAATACCGTGTGCGATGTATCGAAATCAATGGACACTGATAAAAGCGATTCCAGTGACATGAAGTATCTCCTTCTTATCCCGCGCTGCCCAATGTGCTGAAAACGTGTCGGTTTTAGCGGCGGGCACGGTTGTCGGGATAGTCTTCATCTGTCGATGTTCCTGTTGGCCCGGCAGATGGCCGGGCCAACAGGGAATGGCTAGTTCGTCGAAATCGAAGAGATGATTTTCCGGATGGTTTCGCTTTTACCTTCAAGATAGGCAGAGGCTTCTTTCGATGGCAGGAAGTTCGGAATGAAGAAGGAATTCTTCTGGGTTTCCTGAATTTTGCCTTCGGCATAGATTTCGGCAAGGGCATTGTCGATGGTTTCGACGATTGCCGGATCCATGTCTTTGTTGAAGAGGAAGAAGAACTCTTTATCAAAGGTGAAGTCGTTCGTGCCGTCCATCGTGACGCTTACATTCGGTGTGGTGTAGCCGAGCAATTCTTCGCTGGTCGTGTTGCCCATGCCTTCCGGATTTGCCTGTTTGATGGTTTTTTCACGGGCTGTTACCCAGATGAAACGCATCGCTTTCTGGTCGTCCTGCGGAAGCTGGGTGAACTGTTCGTTTGCCTGTACGGAGCCGTTGATCACATCGGCCTGACGATCAAACAGAAGCTGGTTTTTATCTGCCTGCGAACCGGTATTGACGGCGACGATGTTTTCTTCAGCGCCCGGATACATGATTTTTGCTGCGTTTTTCATAGCAGAAAGACCGATTTCCGAAACGCCACCAGCCTGAATGGCGACGCGAATGCGCTGTCCGGCAGCCGCAGCGGCAAAGACGTCTTCCATTGATTTGAACGGAGAGTCTTTTGCAACAAGGTATGCGTTGCCCGGATTGATCGAGACGGTGGCACCGACATTGTATTTTTCAAAAATATTGTCGTAACCGCGAACGCCATAAAGGTTGCCCATATAGGCACCGTCATGGAACATCATAAGCGTCGTGCCACGTGAATCGCGATCAAGTGCCTTGAAGGCTTCGCTCACACCAACGGCATCAACCTTGACGTTGATATCGAGTTTTTTCGAAAGTGCTTCGGCGATGATTGCGCTGTTCTGATAGGTGTCGCCACCGGTTGACTTCGAACCGATGACCAGTCGAACGTTGCTTGGCAGGTCGGCTGCGTTGGCAAGAGACGGTGCTGCGAGTATGGCTGCAAGCCCGACGGCAGTGGCGAGGGTTTTGAAAAGTCCGGTCATTGTTTCCTCCCGAATGACGCGATCCTGAATAAGGGCTCCTTGCCCGAGATGCCCGGCCGGGGTGGTTCCCGATAGGCCTGCGCTTTGCTTGTTCTTGTTATTGTTGCCTGTAAAATTCCAAGCGTAATGAAAGCGCATACATAAATTCATACAAGTCGATTTAACTTCTGTCAATCCCGGAATATTTGGTCTTTTTGTATAAGCTTCACACGGGAAAATACATGTAAGATAACTTGACAACATTGATGTGTATGCGCATACATGGCATCATAAATGAAATTGCATTGTTCTGTCGGGTTTGCATGTGCATAGTCACCCGGCAGGGCAGATACACGGGAGGAACGCAATGTCCGAAAAACAAAAAAAATCTGCCGAAGACCTTAGAAGCGCGCGCTGGTTTGCGCCCGACGATCTGCGTTCGTTTGGTCACCGTTCGCGTCTGATGCAGATGGGGCTTGATCCGGAAGACTGGACAGGTCGCCCGGTCATCGGAATTCTGAATACCTGGTCGGAATTGAACCCGTGCCACGCTCATTTCCGCGAACGTTCCGGTGATGTCAAAAAAGGCGTGCATCAGGCGGGTGGTTTCCCGGTCGAACTTCCGGCGATTTCGGTTGATGAATCTTTCACCAAGCCGACCTCGATGCTGTATCGCAATCTGCTGGCGATGGAGGCAGAAGAGCTGATCCGTTCGCATCCGCTCGATGGTGTGGTTTTGATGGGCGGTTGCGACAAAACCACGCCGGGTCTTGTCATGGGTGCGATTTCGGCGGGTGTGCCGATGATCTATCTTCCGGCTGGCCCGATGCTGCGCGGGAATTATGCCGGTAAAATCCTTGGCTCTGGGTCGGATGCATGGAAATACTGGGATGAACGCCGTGCGGGTAACATCAGTGACGAGGAATGGGTGGGGGTCGAAGGCGGCATCGCACGTTCTTATGGTCACTGCATGACCATGGGCACGGCATCGACCATGACCGCGATTGCCGAAGCCATGGGGCTTTGCCTTCCTGGCGCGTCGTCGATCCCGGCACCGGATGCCGGTCATATCCGTATGTCGACCCAGTGTGGTCGTCGCATCGTTGATATGGTCTGGGAAGATCTGACGCCTGAAAAAATCGTCACCCCGGCGTCGGTAAGAAACTCTGCCGTTGTTGCGATGGCGACCGGTTGTTCGACCAATGCGGTGGTGCATCTTCTGGCGATGGCGCGCCGGGCCAGCATCAAGCTTGATCTTGATGATCTTGACGCTCTTGGCCGTACCACGCCGCTGATTGCCAATATCCGGCCGTCGGGCAAGGGGGATTACCTGATGGAAGATTTCTTCTATGCCGGTGGTCTGCGCGCTCTGATGGCGGAACTTGGCGACAAGCTTGATACAAGCGTTACGACGGTGACCGGCAAGACGCTTGGAGAAACCCTTGAGGGCGCGACGGTTTATAACGACGATGTCATTCGTCCGCTGTCCAACCCGGTCTATCACGAAGGATCGCTTGCCGTGCTGCGCGGCAATCTGTGCCCGGACGGGGCGGTGATCAAGCCGGCCGCCTGTGATGAACGGTTCCGCAATCATCAGGGGCCTGCACTTGTATTTGACAGCTACCCGGAAATGAAAAAGGCGGTTGATGACGAAAATCTTGATATCACGCCCGATCATGTGATGGTTCTACGCAATGCCGGGCCGCTTGGCGGGCCGGGATTCCCGGAATGGGGGATGCTGCCGATCCCGAAAGCGCTGATCAAGCAGGGGCATCGTGACATGTTGCGCATTTCGGATGCGCGTATGTCGGGCACGTCTTATGGGGCGTGTGTGCTTCATGTTGCGCCGGAAAGCTATATCGGCGGGCCGCTCGCCCTTTTGAAAACCGGCGATATCGTGAAGCTTGATCTTGATAACCGTCGTCTGGACATGCTGGTGGATGAAGATGAACTCGAACGGCGTCGCGCGGCTTGGAAAAAGCCCGAGGATCGCTATCAGCGCGGTTATGGCTGGATGTTTGGCAAGCATGTCACCCAGGCCAATGAAGGCTGTGATTTCGACTTCCTGTCGCCCGACTTCGGCAAAACCGCCGGTGAGCCGGATATCTTCTGATTAGCCGGTTGGTTGATCCGGCAATGATCGATGACAAACTGGTGGCGCACCCATCGCGCCACCACCAACAGAATTCAGGGACTTTGACCAATGGCACTTTCCAAAGCCGATTTGCGTGGCGTGCTGTCCGGGATTTCCGGCATTCTTGTTACGCCTTATGATGAAAACGGCGATGTCGCGCCGAAAAAACTCTCCCCGATCATTGATCGTGCGCTGGCCGCGGGTGTCCATTTTCCGGTGGTAAACGGCAATACCGGCGAATTTTATGCGCTGACCACGGACGAGGCCATCACCATGGCCAGATCGGTTGCCGAAATGCTTGATGGTCGCGTGCCGATGCTGGCAGGTGTCGGGCGTGGCATTCGCGATGCGGTTGCATTGGCAAAGGCATCGGCGGACGCCGGTGCCGAGGCGCTTATGATCCATCAGCCGCCAGATCCCTTTGTCGCACCACGAGGTGTTGTCGACTATCTTAAACGCATTGCCGATGCGTCGGATGGTTTGCCGATGATGCTGTATCTTCGCAACGATACGATTGGCACCAAGGCGATTGCCGACCTATGTGCAGTTGAAGGTGTTGCCGGTGTCAAATGGGCGACGCCAAATCCGATGAAGCTGGCCGAGGCGATTTCAGCCTGCGATCCTGATATCGTCTGGGTTGGCGGGCTTGCCGAAGTCTGGGCGCCGACCTTCTATGCGGTGGGCGCGCGCGGCTTTACGTCGGGTCTGATCAATGTGTGGCCGGAACGTTCGATGGCGATCCATGCGGCCCTTGAAGGCGGCGATTACGAAACCGCACGCAAACTGATTTCGGAAATGCGGGCATTTGAAGATGTCCGAGCCGAAGAAATGAACGGTACCAACGTGACCGGAGTTAAATCCGCGTTGCAGGTTCTGGGCAACGATTGCGGACCGACGCGCCCGCCATCAGCTTGGCCCCTGACGCCTGCGCAGCATGACAAGCTTGTCGTATTCATGCGCGAAAACAAACTCGTGAAATAAGCGCCGGGATATCCCCGCGTAAAGGAGGCACCAATGTCCTATAACCTGACAGGAAAACATCTGATTGCCGGCCAATGGGTGGCGGGCGAGCAGACCTTCCAGTCCGAACCGGCCCATGGCCCGGCCAATACCTTCCCGGTCGGCACCCCGGCCATGGTCGATCAGGCTGCCAAGGCTGCCGAAGACGCATTCTGGTCCTATGGCTATTCCACCCGCGAAGAACGGGCGAAGTTCCTGAATAGGATCGCCGATGAAATCGACGTCCGTGGTGCGGAAATCACCGAAATCGGTACCCAGGAAACCGGCCTGCCGGAAGCGCGCCTGAATGGGGAACGTGGCCGTACCGTTGGCCAGCTTCGCCTGTTTGCCAGCCATATCCTTGCCGGTGATTATCTTGATCGCCGTCATGACGAAGCGCTTCCGGATCGTGCACCCCTGCCGCGTCCGGACCTGCGTCTGATGCAGCGCCCGATTGGCCCGGTGGCGGTGTTTGGTGCGTCGAACTTCCCGCTGGCCTTCTCGGTCGCCGGTGGTGATACCGCGGCCGCCCTTGCAGCCGGTTGCCCGGTCGTGGTCAAGGGCCATTCGGCCCATCCGGGCACGGGGGAGATTGTGGCCCAGGCGATTGATGTTGCGGTCAAGGCATGCGGCATTCATCCGGGCGTGTTCAGCCTGATCCAGGGTGGCAAACGTGATGTTGGCCAGAGCCTTGTGCAGCATCCGCTGATCAAGGCGGTCGGCTTTACCGGGTCGTTGGGCGGTGGTCGTGCGTTGTTCGATCTGTGCGCGCAGCGTCCGGAGCCAATCCCGTTCTTTGGCGAGTTGGGCTCGGTCAACCCGATGTTCCTGCTGCCGAAGGCCATGAGCGCGCGCACCGAAGAACTCGCCAGGGGCTGGGTCGGGTCGCTGACCATGGGGGCAGGGCAGTTCTGTACCAATCCGGGGATTGCGGTTGTCCTTGATGGTCCGGATGCCGATGCGTTTGTCGCAACCGCCAAGGCGGGCCTTGGCGATGTGGCGGCACAGACCATGCTGACCGATGGCATGGCTGATGCGTATCGCAGTGGGGCGAAACGTATTGCTGCGACGTCGGGCGTCAAGGAAGTCCTGACCACGTCATGTGATCTTCGCAATGCGACGCCGTATCTGTTTGAGACCACCGGTGAAAACTGGCTGGCCAATCATGTGCTGGGCGAGGAAGTGTTTGGGCCGCTTGGGCTTGTTGTCCGGGTGAAGGACATTGCCGAAATGCAGGCGATTGCCAGGGCGCTTGAAGGTCAGCTGACCTGTACGATCCATATGGATGGCGGGGATGCGGCAGATGCGCGTTCGCTGTTGCCGATCCTGGAACGCAAGGCGGGTCGTATTCTGGCCAATGGTTTCCCGACCGGGGTTGAGGTTTGCGACACCATGGTGCATGGCGGGCCATACCCGGCATCGACCAATTTCGGGGCGACGTCGGTCGGCACGATGTCGATCCGTCGTTTCCTGCGTCCGGTCTGCTATCAGAACATCCCGGCGGATGTCCTGCCGACTGATTTGGCCTGATCGCCTTTCATTGATTTGCCGGGGTGATTGCACCCCGGCGTACCTACGGAGTTCAGATAATGAGCGATTATGTCCTTGGTGACGCAACGCGCGAGAAGCTTAAACGGGTCAGCACGGCATCGCTTTGCACCGCCCTTTTTAAACGCGGCCTTCGGAACCAGTTTATTCAGGAGGTTGGCCCGGTTGCGCCAAAAGGCGAGAACATGGTCGGGCAGGCCTATACCCTGCGCTATATCCCGGCACGTGAAGACCGCAACCCGATCGAGGTTTTCCGCGATCCTAACCATCCGCAACGTGTAGCGGTTGAGCAATGCCCGGCTGGTCATGTTCTGGTGATGGATAGCCGCAAGGATGCCCGGGCGGCATCGGCGGGCTCGATCCTTGTAACCCGTCTGGTGAAGCGCGGCGTTGTCGGTATCGTTACCGATGGTGGTTTCCGCGATGCGGAGGGTATTGGCAAACTTGATATTCACGCCTATCACAACCGTCCGTCGGCCCCGACCAACCTGACCCTGCACGAGGCCTATGACCTTAACGTGCCGATCGGGTGTGGCGATGCGCCGGTTTTCCCGGGGGATGTTCTGGTCGGGGATAAGGATGGCGTTGTTGTCATTCCGGCCCATCTTGCCGACGAACTGGCCGAAGAATGCGCAGGCATGGAGAGCTTCGAGGACTTCGTTCTGCAAGAAGTTCTGGCCGGCAAGCCGATCATCGGCCTTTATCCGGCGACCAAGGACGAAACCAAAGCCAATTATGAGGCATGGCGCAAAAAAACGGGTCGCTGATCCCGTTATGCTTTGCTGAATATCGCGTAAAGCCGCCCCGTCTCGGGCGGCTTTTTGCATTTCGGGTCTAGCCAAGTGATCCGGTCAGTTTGCCGGTGGATTGGCGAACATGCTTTCGTCATGGCGCAAAAGGCTTTGGCCGATTGCACCCTGCAATGCCAGATCCTTGTCCCACGGCAGGTGGATGATCTTGGGCCCGTTACGCAGTTCCGGCACCTGTGCCTCGCGAAGGCCACGTTCGATTTCGGGTTCCATCAGATCGTAGGCCCGTGCGCCGGAACCGGTGATCAGGATGCGTTCCGGTCCCAGAAGGGCGATCAGATTGGCAATGCCATATCCGAGTACCTTTCCGGCGTGGCGGAACAGATCGGCAAGATCTTCGTGGCCGTCACGTGCCCGTTTGACCAGATCCATCATCTGTTTTTCGCTGGGATGCAGGTTGTTGGCATCGGGCATATCAATCAGGCCACTGGCATCGCGCAGAATGGCGTAATCCCCGATATAGGCTTCGATACAACCGCGTCGTCCGCAATTGCAAAGCGGGCCATCGGGTTGATATTTCATGTGACCGAATTCGGCGGCAGCGCCAAAATGGCCATTATACACCGCCCCGTTCAGGACAAGCCCCATGCCGACGCCGTAGCCTAGCATGATGACGGCAAAATCACCATTGCCGCCAAGATCGTTATTCTGGGTGATGGCAGTTGCAATGCAGTTAGCATCGTTTGACATCTGTACAATGCCGCCAAAGCGTTCGCGCAACGGTTTGGTGATTGCGATATGTCGATTGCGAAGGGCCGGTGACCAGATGATTTCGCCGCTGTTGCTGTCGGCAACGCCCTGAATGGCGATACCGATCCCGATGGGCGGGTTTGGTGCAATGTCGCGGTTATCGGAAATGAACTGATCAATCAGATCGCAAAGTGTTGTCACCAGCGATGTTTCATCAAGATCACGTGTGTTGATGCTGTGCTGGATGCTGCGTTCAATCTCGCCCTTGAAATTGCCCAGTGCGATTTCAACCAGATTGATCGTTAGTTTAACGCCAACCACACAGGCCGCGCCGGGCACAAGATCAAGTAGAACCTTGGGGCGGCCGCGTGTAGCGCTTTGGCCGTTATTGCCATTTGTGCCGTTTGGTGCGCCTTGTGTTTCCTTTACCAGCCCCTGGGCAATCAGATCGGCGGTCAGCGATGTTACTGTCGCCGGGCTTAATCCGGTGGCGTTGCCGATATCGATACGGGCGGCAGGGCCATGAATACGCAGAAAACGCAGAATGGCAATCTGGGATGGCTGGCGTGGGGTATCGTGATCGGTTCGACGGCTCATCGGCGGGGCCTGTTATTCTGCAAGGCGGGATCGGAACCGGGGGCAAACCCGGTTCCGGATAAGGGCATGTTTTTTATCGTTTTGGCAAGCTGGTGATGCGGCGGGTTAAAGCAATCCACGTGCGGCCAGATTGGTCATCAGTGCCGTAATGCCAAAGGTCCATGGCGCAATGGTATCGGACCGCTCGACCTGATTGCAAAGCTTGCCGAGGCAGGGGGTCGAAATGGTAACGAGATCGCCCATTTCGTGGGTGAAGCCCTTGCCAGCACCACCACGATCATCGGTGGGCGCAAACATGGTGCCCAGAAACAGCATGAAGCCATCCGGATATTGATGATGTTTGCCGCATGCCTGTGCGGCGAGGCTTTCGGGTGAACGGCTGATCTGGCTCATGGAGGATCCAGCATCAAGGTGATAGCCATCCTGCCCGTCGACCGCCATTTTAAGATCGGCCTGCTTGACGGTTTCAAGCGTGAAATTACCATCAAAAATGCGGATGAACGGCCCGATGGCGCAGGAGCCGTTATTGTCCTTTGCCTTGCCCAGAAGCAGGGCGGAGCGGCCTTCGACGTCGCGCAGATTGACATCATTGCCAAGGGTGGCGCCGACGATTTTGCCCTTTGAGCTGACAGCCAGAACCACTTCGGGTTCCGGGTTGTTCCAGTTTGAAATCGGATGCAGGCCGACATGCGCGCCATGACCGACGGCGGACATCGGCGGGGATTTGGTAAAGATTTCCGCATCCGGGCCAATCCCGACTTCAAGATATTGCGACCATGCGCCTTTGGCGATCAGGACTTCCTTGATGTCGGCGGCCTTTTTCGATCCCGGTTCGATTTGCGACAGGTCATCGCCGATGATGCCGGTGATTTCGGTGCGAATCAGATCGGCCTTGCTGGCGTCCCCACGCGCCTGTTCTTCGATCACACGTTCCAGAAGGCTTGCGACAAATGTCACGCCACTGGCTTTGATCGCCTGAAGGTCATTGGGGCTGAGCAGATGAAGGGTTTGCGATCCTGCACCGGGTTTTGATGCGGCAACAATGTCATCCAAAGTACCCACCAGCGGGAAACCGGACGGATTGCGAAGCTGCGATACCAGGTCGTCGCGTTCAAGAAGCTGACTTATGGTTGGGGCCAGTTTGCTGATATCGCGAAGGTTGCCCTGATCGACAACAACCGGGGTTGGGCCGGAAACGCGCGGGTCCCAGACGCGACCAACCAGAATGGCATTGCCATGATCGTCGGGCAGGATGTCGCTTGCGGTATTTGTGAAGTCGATAGTCATTGAAGGGCCTCTTTGTTCGGGGCGTTGGTGGCACCCGGTCCGGCAAGATGCAAAAGATGATCGGGCATTTTGCCCAGAATGATCATTCCAAGAACGTCATCATGGGTAACATCTTTGGTCGGGACGGTGCCGACCAGCTTGCCGTTCTTCATAACATGCAAACGATCAGACAAATCAAACACATCATGAAGATCGTGACTGATCAACAAAATACCGAGACCGTCACGTTTTAGCTGATCAATCAGTTCACCGACCATGCGGGTTTCATGCACGCCAAGGGCGGCACAGGGCTCATCCATGATCAGAACGCGGGCTTCGAACAAAAGGGCACGCGCAATTGCCACCGATTGCCGTTGCCCGCCCGAAAGTGCAGAAACGGGGGATGTGAATTTATGGAAATTCGGGTTCAGGCGATGAAGCACTTCACGCGCCTTGTGTTCCATCGCGGCATCGTCAAGAAAGCCAAATTTATCAACGATTTCACGGCCGAGAAACAGGTTCTGCGCGGCATCAAGATTATCGGCAAGGGCAAGGTTCTGATAGATGGTTTCGATATTGTTGTCGCGCGCATCGCGGGCGTTTTCAATCTTGGCTTCGCGGCCATCAACAATGATCTGGCCGGTGTCGGCCTTATATGCACCCGAAAGCACCTTGATCAGGGTTGATTTGCCAGCGCCATTATGACCCAGAACGCCGACGACTTCGCCGGGATAAAGATCAATGGAAACCCCATCGACCGCCTTGACCCCGCCAAAGCTGATATGGATGTCGCGCATTTCGACCAGCGGGCTTTGACCGGTTTTGATATCGTTCATTTCCCCATACTCCTAACTGGTCGGGTCGCTATAACGACGATGGAAATATTTGTCGCTGAACACGGCAAGGACAAGCACAAGGCCGATGACGATGCTTTGCAGTGATGTATCAACACCCAGAAGCGCCATGCCGCTTTGCAGGCTTTGCATCACAAGGGCACCGATCAGTGCGCCATAGATGGTGCCGACACCGCCGGCCAGCGACGTTCCGCCGATCACAACCGCGGCAATCACGCGCAATTCGTCAAGCGTGCCAAGGTCATTGCCCGCCGATTGCAGGCGTGCCGATGAAATCGCCGCACTGATCGCGCACAGAACTCCCATCAGGGCAAAAACCGCAACCGTCATGCGTTTGACGTTAATGCCTGCCAGTTCGGCGGCCTGTGGGTTGCCGCCCATGGCGAAAACGTAGCGCCCGAACCGGGTGCGTTTGGCAACGATGGTCAGAACAATCGCCACAAGGGCAACAATCAGAAGCGGAATCGGAATGCCGTGCGAAATCATAAGGTTTTCCGGCGTCACCGGAATACCGCGATCTTCAAGAATGCGTTCGGCTGCACGTTCGGGTAGATGATAGGCGTTCAATGTGATGATCGCCACCAGAACCAGCCCGGCCTTGATCAGTGTATTGGTATATTCCGCCCAGATCGGTTTGACCGGGAACTGGAAGGAAAGCCTGCGGCGACGTTCCATGATGGCGGCATAGATGATGGCGACAATGGAGATGGCTGCGACAATCCAGCTCCAGGTTGCGCCAATCGTGCCTTCGATCCCGCCGCCCAGCAGCATGAAATTGTGATCAAGCGGGGCAACAGTACGCCCTTGCGTGACCCACCATGCCGCCCCGCGCCAGACCAGAAGCCCGCCCAGGGTCACGATAAAGGCCGGAACGCCAAGATAACCAACGGCAAGCCCCTGTATGCCACCAATTGTCGCCCCGATCACCAACCCGACAAGAAGGGTGATGATCCATGTCATCGGGTGGTTGTATTCAAGGAATTGCGGCAGGATGTCGGATTGCACGACACCCATGATCATCGCAAGAACACCCAGTATCGCACCGACCGAAAGGTCGATATGGCGGGTGACGATAATCAGCACCATCCCGCACGCCATCACGGCAACGGATGCCGTCTGAACCGACAGGTTAAAGATATTGCGCGGGGTGATGAAGCGTCCGCCGGATGCGATGTCAAAGCCGATCCAGATAACCAGAAGCACAACGGCGAGCCCCACAAGGCGGCGGTCGACTTCCATCTTGGCAAGTAGTCTTGTCATGTAAAATGCTCGTCAGGCAGCGGGGCCGGTCGATCAGATGCGGCCGGCCCCGGGGTTTAACAAGGTCGGAGGGAGGAAACCTGCCTAGTTACAGGCAGCGACCTTGCCGCTTTCAACCCCTTTGCAGACGACGTCCTTGGATACCCAGCCCGCGTCGATCACAAGATCAAGCTTGTTCTGGGTGATCGCGACCGGATCAAGGAAGTAGGACTTCATGGTGACACCGTTCGGGCTGTTCCAATCCTGGGTTCCTTCGACGTCACCCAGTTTGGTGCCTTTTGCCAGTTCAACCGCGATTTCGGCCGCGCGCTGTCCCAGAAGGCGGGCATCTTTCCAGACCGAAACCGTCTGGGTGCCAAGCGCAACACGGTTAAGGGCGGCGTGATCGCCATCCTGACCGGAAACCGGAATGCCTTGCATGCCCTGTGCGGAAAGGGCGGCCACAACGCCACCCGCCGTGCCGTCATTCGAGGCGACAACGGCGTCAACCTTGTTATCGGCAGCAGTCAGGAACTGTTCCATGTTGCGCTGGGCGATGGCTGGCTGCCAGCTATCGGTATAGGCTTCGCCGACAACCTTGATATCGCCGCTATCGATTGCTGCCTGAAGGATTTCAAGCTGGCCTTCATGCAGGATATTGGCGTTCGGGTCGGTCGGTGCGCCTTTGATGAAGACGTAATTGCCTTTCGGCTGCTGGGCAAACACGGCTTCGGCCTGAAGACGGCCGACTTCCTTGTTGTTGAACGTAATGTAATAGGCGTTCGGGTCTTCGATCAGGCGGTCGTAGCCAACCACCGGAATGCCTTCATTGATTGCCTGCGTGACTGCAGCACCAATGGATGAGGAATCCTGTGCCAGAACGATCAAGGCATCTGCACCACGCGAAATCAGGCTTTCGATATCGGAAAGCTGTTTGGAGGGCGAGCTTTGGGCGTCGGCGCTGATATATTGTGCGCCAGCTGCTTCAAGCGCCTTCACAATGGCGGCTTCGTCGGTTTTCCAGCGTTCTTCCTGGAAGTTCGACCAGCTGACACCAACGATCAGATCGTCGGCAAAGGCGTTAGCGGAAAACAGCACGGCACCGGCCAGTGCGACCGAGGAGAGGAGTTTTTTCATCTGTTTCTTCCCTGAATGATATGTGTCTTGCAGTGACATTTATTTTTGTTGTCGAAAAAATGTTGACGCCTTCGATCCGTCCTGTCAAATTTTTTTTAATGAATAAATTAAAAATCTCGCTTCTTACGCTCAAGTCCGCCGTTGATCCGCATCATTGGTTGATTTCAGGCGGATTTGAGTTGGTGCGGCGCAGCATTTAATTTGATAGTGAAAAATAAAAGATGAAAACAAGTCAGGGAACGTCATGACAGCGAGTTATCACGACATAGAGGGCAAATCGGTTCTGGTGACCGGTGGCGCGTCGGGCATTGGGGCGTCTATCGTCCGGGCCTTTTGTGCGCAGGGTGCGCGGGTCGGCTTTTTTGATATCGATGATGCTGCCGCGGAAAAACTGTGTGCCGAAATCGAAAACGATCTGGGCGTGCGCCCGCATTATATGTCGCTTGATCTGCGTGATCAGGTTCGGATTCCCAAGGCCGTTACCGAAATGGCATCGAAAATCGGTGTGATTGATGTGCTGGTCAATAATGCCGCCCGCGATGACCGCCACAGTCCAGAAGAAACCGGGCCGGATGAATGGCGTGAGAAGCTTGATGTCAATCTGTCACATCAGTTTTTCTGTTCGCGTGCCGTGGCAAAGGGCATGGCCGAAAAGGGCCGTGGCAGCATCATTAATTTCAGTTCGGTAAGTTACTTGATGGGGTTGCCCGATCTGGTCGGTTATGAAACCGCCAAGGCTGGCATTGTCGGCATGACACGCGCCTTGGCACGTGACTGGGGTGCGGATGGCATTCGGGTCAATACCGTGATTCCGGGCTGTATTATTACCCAGCGCCAGCTTGATCTTTGGATCAGCCCCGCGGACGAGGAACGCATTCAGGAACAGCAATGCGTCAAACGCCGTCTTGTCGGGGATGATGTTGCGCAGATGGTACTTTTCCTAGCATCTGACGTATCATCGGCATGTTCGTCACAAAGCTTTATCGTCGATGGTGGACTTGTCTGATAGTCTGTCACCAATCGAATAAACAAACGCCGTAACGTCCATCATTCCGTTTCGCCATCCCGCAGCCAGAGTCCATTATGCCCCAATCCCGATCCCTTCCCAATGCCATCACCATTGACGAAAAAGCCAATCCCTATCGCGACTGCATTCAGGGGCTGGCCAATCAGCCGATTACTGTTGTGCGACTATTGCGTGATGCGGTGAATGAAAACCCGGTTGTTGCCAGCGACCGGAAATTCAATGTGCCCGAAATCCGCGATGTAGTCGGGCGTTTGGTGGAAAACCGGCCACGCATTGCGATTATTGGCGGGGCCCCGGATCATCCGGCACATTTGCTGGATCGGCCACAGGCCTTGATGGCGGCGATCCGTATCTGGGAAATGGGCGGGGTGCCGTTTCTGTTTCATGTGCCAGTGATTTGTGATGGCACCGCGCAGAATAATATCGGCCAAAGCTATTCCCTGGCATCGCGGAACCATACGGCGGCGGCGGTCAATATTACCTTTGAAGGCCACAGCTATCATGCGGCCTACGTCATTGCCGGGTGTGACAAGTCCCCCGCCGCGGTGGTGGCCGGTTTGGCGGCCGCCGATCTGGCGCGCAAATATCGCGGTGATCAGGCCCCGGTCTGGGCGGTGTTTGCGCCATCCCATGTCCTGAAGGGCGGAGAAATCCCAGATGGAACCCGCCGGTTGCTGGATAAAATTGCCGATGATGCGGACCGGGCGGGGCATGATGACCTTGGTTCGGATATTCGAGAAAACATGCGCTATATCCTGCAATGCACGTCTGACGAAGCCTTTGCCGGGTTGCTGGACCGGGCGCGGTTATTGGGCATTATCGATTGCAAGATGGAACGCCGGGTTCTTGATGAGCTTGCCGGGGCGACCTGTGATTCCAAGGGGGGAATTTGCGCCTTTAACGGCACGGGCAATTCATCGCGGACCATGCTGGCAGCCTTTGGCCTGACACCGCCCGAACTGGAATTGCTGACGGATGTGCCGCCCTATGCTGCGGTGGCGGCCGGGATTGATGCGCTGTTTGGGGTCTTCAACAAACCTGAATACGCGATCAGCAATCTGTTGAAACGCAACTTTGCCAATTTCGTGCGCATTCATAATGCCACGGGGTCAAGCAGCAACATGCTGCTGCATCTGCCCTTCATGATGCGCTATGCCGGGTTTGATGTGACGATTGATGATTATCAGGATGTGCGTCTTAAAACGCCGGTGCCGGAAATCTTTGCTCATAGCCTGACCGAAAACCGCGATACCTTTGTTCTGGCGCAGCAAATGGCCGAAGGCAAAAACCGTGGGATGGAAAGTATCTATCGCGTTCTTGCCGATCTTGGTGTGGCGATGGATCTGGATGCGCCGACGGTTCTTGGCAAAACATGGGGCGAACGGATTGCCAATCTTGAAAACCCCGTTGATTTGTCGCTGGGGGATAAATCGGTTATCCGGGCGACTCCTGTACGCAAGCGGTCCGGCGTGGATGTTCTGACCGGCAGCTTCTTTGAAAATTGTGCGGTCAAGACATCGGGCATGAGCGACCATCTGATCGAACATTTCGACAATCACGTTTTCATCGTGCGATATTATGAAAATGAGCATGTCTGTAACGCTGATTTTGCCTCGCCCGATCTGGTGACGCGCCTGATTGAAACCGATGGCGTGGACGAAGAACTGATTGCTGCCGTGGTGCGGCGCAATGGTGGCAACCGGGTTGATATGGACGCCCCCAAGGATATGCTGGCACAGGGGCATTTGTCCTTTGCCTTTGTGATTGGCGGGCAGGGGCCGGAAGCCTATGGCATGCCGGAAATGTTTTCACCGTCCCAGAACCTGCGCCACCATCGCATCCTTGAAGCGTCAAGCATGCTGATCACTGATGGCCGTTATTCCGGCGTGACCAAGGGCGCGTGTATCGGCCATATGGTGCCCGAGGCATTCGTGGGTGGCGGCATCGGTCATCTGCGCGACGGGGATGTGCTGCGTCTTGATCTGACAAAAAATACACTGGACTGGCTGGATCGCGATGCGTTCCTTGCAGGGACGGAAACGGCCGGAAGCCCGATTGATCTGGCGGATCGTGCGTCGTTATTTGCTGAACGGCAAAAACGCATGATCGCACGTCAATACGATATCGCAGCCAGCAACGTGATGGATCATGTATCGAACGCGGCACGCGGGATTGTCCCCGGTGTGGTGGATCGTCGTGCGGTCAATCCGTGGCGAAGCTGATCTGAGGGGTAGGGATTTCTGCCACGCCCTTGCGAAATCAGTATGATCCAATACCTCATCAGGGAAAGAACCGGCGTCGCCGGAAAATCTGATATCGACAAGGAGGACCATCATGACCAGCAAGCTGACCGTGCAGACGCCGGACGGAAATTTCGATGCCTATGTCGCCATGCCGGCCAAATTACCGGCACCGGTGGTGGTGGTTATTCAGGAAATCTTTGGTGTGAATGCCGTCATGCGCGGCATTGCCGATGATTATGCCAAACAGGGCTATATCGCGGTTTGTCCTGATCTGTTCTGGCGGATCGAGCCGGGGATCGAAATCACCGACAAGACCGAAGAAGAATGGAAACAGGCATTTGGCTATTATCAGGCATTCAATGTCGATAAGGGTGTCGAGGATATTGCGGCAACCCTGACGGCAGCACGCAAGATTGATGGTGCAAATGGCAAGGCCGGTGTTGTCGGTTTCTGCCTTGGCGGGCTTTTGACCTTCCTGTCGGCGGCGCGCACTGATGGCGATGCCTTTGCAGTCTATTACGGCGGCGGCATGAACAATTATGTCGGCGAAGCCGGGAAGATAAAACAGCCGGTGATCGTTCACCTAGCCGGGAATGATGAATATATCCCCGCCGATGCACAGGCCGTTATCAAGGACGCGCTTGATGACCATCCGTTGACCGAGCTTCATTTCTATCCCGGTCGCGATCATGCGTTTGCGCGCAAGGGCGGGGCGCATTACGACGAGAAGGATGCAGAAACCGCCAATGCGCGGACGGCCGAGTTTTTCCAAGCCAATCTTGTGTGATCGCCACAACGTGATCCCAACGAGGGCCGCAAATCTGCGGTCCTTTTAATTTACAAGATCAATGATCGTTGCTGGACCAAGGAATGGTTTATTTGTATTCCTCATACAAATAAACCATTCATGGGAGGAATAACCAAATGAAACTTCTGCGTTTTGGAGCTGCCGGTGTGGAAAAGCCCGGGCTTCTTGATCCGGATGGTGTAATCCGCGATCTTTCAGCTGTGATCGAGGATTTCAATCCCGATACCATTTCCGATGCGACCTTTGCTAAAATCGCAGCCCTTGATCCCAAAAACCTTCCGGCAGTTTCTGGCAATCCGCGAATTGGTGCCTGTGTTGCCAAACCGGGCAAGTTCATTTGCATCGGTTTGAACTATTCCGATCATGCCGCCGAGGCGGGCATGCAGGTGCCGCCCGAGCCGATCATCTTTTTCAAGGCAACATCGGCGATTTGCGGCCCGAATGATGATGTCGAAATCCCGCGTGGGTCGGAAAAATCTGACTGGGAGGTTGAGCTGGGCATCGTGATCGGCAAGCAAGCCAAATACGTGACCGAGGCGGAGGCGCTTGGCCATGTTGCCGGTTATTGCGTGGTCAATGATGTGTCCGAACGTGCGTTTCAGCTTGAACATGCAGGTCAATGGGTAAAGGGCAAAAGCCACGATACCTTTGGTCCGATTGGCCCGTGGCTGGTGACACGTGACGAGGTTGCTGATCCGCAGAACCTTCGCCTTTGGCTGGAGCTGAACGGCGAACGCGTTCAGAATGGCAGCACGGCAACCATGGTTTACGGCGTTGCCCATCTGATCAGCTATCTGTCGAAATTCATGACCCTGCAACCGGGCGACATCATCACGACCGGCACCCCGCCCGGTGTTGGCATGGGCATGACGCCGCAACGCTTCCTGAAACCCGCAGATGTCATGCAACTAGGCGTCGAAGGGCTGGGAAGCCAGCGTCAGAAAACCGTTCAGGCCTGATGAGGCTTGTGAACAAAATGAAAAGCCCCGCAGTGTATGTTGCGGGGCTTTTTTGATGAATCAGCCTACGGCCATGGCATCAAGTTCCTGCCGGTGGGCATGAAGCTTGTGAAAAATGGCATAGCGCCGATCATGGGCGTCCTTTGCGGTTTGGTCCGGGGCGAGGATGGTTTCCTTGCCAGCCATCCGGCGCGATGCAAGGGCAAGACCGCCTTCGGGATCAAGGGCCGCAGCACCAAGCATGGCGGAACCCAGTAGGACCGGTTCGGTGCAATCGGACATCACGACATTGCATCCGGTAACATCGGCATAAAGCTTGACCAGAAGCGGGCTTGCGGTGTGTCCGCCGCTGAGATGGATGTGTTTGATGTCATAACCCGTCGCGTTCAGCGCATCGATGATATGGCGTGTGCCATAGGCAATCGCGCAGGCAGTTGCCCAGTAAAGGTCAAGGAAGCTTTCCTCGCTTTGATCAAGGCTGAGACCTGAAATCACGCCGAGTGCTTCTGAGTCGGCAAGTGGCGACCGATTGCCATGAAAATCGGGCAGAACATGCAGTCGGGGCGCAAGATCGGGTGTTTCCATCATCCGGGGCAAAAGTTTTTCCCCTGCAAGTTTGTGCGCATCACGGCCCATGTCATGCGAAAACGGATGCATGGCCACGATATGATCAAGCAGCGCACCGGTTGCAGACTGACCGCCTTCGTTGAGCCAAAGACCCGGCGCAATCGCCCCGAAATAGGGCCCCCAGACACCTTTAATGAAACGCGGTTCGGAGGATAGAGCCATATGGCAAGTGGATGTTCCGGCAATCATGGCAAAGCGTTCATCAAGATTGCCATCCAGATATTCGCCAAGCGTACCAAGGGCACCTGCATGAGCATCAATCAAGCCTGCCCCCACGACGCAATCGGTGGTCAGGCCAAGTTCGGCGGCCCCCCGATCTGACAGATTGCCGATCAGATCACCAACACCCAATGCCTTGCGGTCAATTCCGGCCTTGGCAGGGAAATCTTCCAGGCCGATCTGATCAAGAAACGCGCGATCCCAAGGATATTTCTGGTGAGCCAGATAAGTCCATTTACAGGTGATCGTGCAGCAGGACCGGTCGTTGCTGCCGGTTGCGCGGAAAGACAGGAAATCGGCAAGGTCATATGCCGCGCCCATTTTATCCCAGTTCTGACGATGATGGCGTTTCAGCCACATCAGTTTGGGCAATTCCATTTCGGGGGACATGGTGCCGCCGATATATTCTAGCACCTTGGCGCCGGTTTTGGTGCATTCTTCGGCTTCGCGGATGGCACGGTGATCCATCCAGACAATAACATCCCAGTTATCCGCACCACCCGGTGTTACGCCAAGCGGACGGTTATCGGTATCGCGGATCACGAGCGAACAGGTGGCATCAAATCCGATGGCTGCGACCTGATCGGCGGCAATATTTGATTTTGCCAGCGCATCGCGAACCGACTGGCAAACCGATTGCCAGATATTTTCCGAGTCCTGTTCGACAAAATCAGGTTTTGGCTTGTTCATGGCGATGGCATGGGCGGCGCTGCCAAGCAACTTTCCATCGACGCTAAACACGCCAGCGCGTGCGCTTCCGGTGCCAACATCCACACCGATGATGAACTTATCTTTAGGGCTCATTTGATCTTCCTCCCGCGGGGCCGATTGGTAGTGTGATGCGTTTTGAGCGCAAATCCGACCCTGATTTCAAGCGATTTCCGCGTATCTTTTTGTCCGCAATAAATTTACATGATGCGTAATTGAGCAAAAGTGCATCGTTTGGTCAAATGCTCATTTTGGTTGACGGTGATATTCGCATTTGTATAGGCTTTTGTCATCAAACCCAATGAAGCCAGGTTCAACATGGCCCCCGGAAATGTCCAAGATAACGCCCGTACCCAGACACTGGCACCGATCATGACCGGTAAGGGTGTCGTTCTTTTTGATTGTGACGGTGTCCTGGTCGACAGCGAACCGATCTCCTTGGCGACACTTGTCGATGTGCTTGATCATTACGGTGCACCGCTAAGTCTGGCAGAAGTTGCAGCACGCTTTACCGGGCGATCAAGTGCCGCCCCGATCGAACATATCCGCCTTGAAACCGGACGCGACATCGCCCTCGAATTCAAGTCGTTCTTTTATGAGCGCCTGTTTGCCCGCTATGACGTTGAACTTCGTAAAACAGACGCAATCGATACGGTCCTTGCCGCGCTTAAAAAACGCAAGATCGCGTTTTGCATTTCATCTAGCAGTTCGGTGCAGCGGCTTGAACGGACAATGAAGGTGACGGGACTGGGCCATTGGTTCGGAAGCGATATTTACAGCGCCGATTTCGTCCTGAAGGGTAAACCGGCACCGGATCTGTTTTTATATGCCGCTGATAAAATGGGGTTTCGTCCGGATCAGGCAATCGTGATCGAGGATTCGATTGCCGGGGTGAAGGCCGCCGTGGCAGCAGGCATGACCTGCATCGGTTATATCGGGGGCGGGCATTATGCCGGGCAGCGTGAAGATGCATCGACCCGGCTTTATGACGCCGGGGCCGATATTGTTTTCGATGACATGCGTGATATCGTCACCCTGATCGAGCAGAGCTAGAGTCTGCCTAGCGCTGCCGCAGCAGGCTTTGATAGCGGGCCTGACTTTGGCTGAGATGTTCGCGCATTGCGGTACGGGCCGTTTCGGCATCACGCGATGCAATCGCATCAAAGATGCGATGGTGTTCGGCCAGAATTTTCTGCATATAGTTTTTCTGGTCTTCGACCTCGGGAGGGCGGCGGCGCAATTGCGCGCGCGGGATGGTTTTATCGCCCAGATGTTCGAGAAACTCGACATAACGCCGGTTATTGGTCGCATCGGCAATCGCGCGATGGAATTCGAAATCGGCCTTTTCGGTCGGATTGCCGCGTTCAAAGCAGTCGGTCATTTCCTGCAGGGCTTCGTATATTTTGGCCTGCTGGGCGGCAGAGCTTCGTGCACAGGCAAGACCGGCGGCCTCGATCTCGACGGCCATGCGCAGTTCAAGAATTTCCAGGACATCGGAAATCTGCGCGGAATCGACGGCAAAGATCGTACTGCCTAGTTTGCGCGGACTGGGAGCCAGCACAAACACGCCTGCTCCTTGGCGCGGTTCGAGCAGGCCATCGGCCTTAAGGGCTGCAATGGCTTCGCGGACCACCGTGCGGCTGACGCCGAACTGTTCGGTCAAAACCGGCTCGGTCGGAAGTTTGCTGCCGGGCGTGCGCATGCCGCTTTCAATTTCGTGACGCAGGCTTGCAATGACCTTTTCGGTTAGCGAAACTTTTCGTGGCGCGTTCTGCGCGGAGTTGTTGCTCATTTTCTTGCTCTGCAAATCCGCTATGATCGGAACCGGATGTTAATAGTGATGAATCTAACATCCTGAAATAGTCCTACGATGTTGGTGACGGAAAGTCATCATATGATTTTGATATAGTGATGAGGCAAGGAAAATGGCCAAATCGGCCGAACCGGAATATCGCTGGAACAGTGGCCCGTTCAGGGTCGGAATTGTGCCCCGCGGCGGGGCCATTTCGCGCATCGACTGGGTGCGTCCCGATGGTAACGGGGTGATCAACCTGTTGCGTCCGGTTGACGAGTATTCCCTGACATCTGGCAATCCTTCGCATCTTGGATGTTTTCCGATGGTACCCTTTGCCAACCGGCTGGGTTATGCCCAGTTCGAATTCGATGGCAAAACCATCAATGTCCCAGCCAACCGTGCACCGGATCCGCATGCCATTCACGGATTTGGTATTTCAAGTATCTGGGAGATCGAACGTCCAACGGTTGATACCATCCGGTTCAATCACAAACATGATGATCCGCAGACCGGTTTTTGTTATGTCGCCTGGCAGCAGATCAAGGTCGCAAACGATACCATTTCAATCGAAATCGGTGTGCGCCATCTTGGCAAGGACCCGATGCCATACGGGATCGGGTTGCATCCATGGTTCCCCGGCGGCGAAAACGCATGGGTGCAGTTTGTTGCGACCGACTGTTTTAGCACGGATGAGGGAAAATTGCCGACCACGCGAACGGTGATTGATCTTGGGCGTGACTTTGCCGATGGCAAGATGATCCGCCATCACAAGGGGCTTGATGTTCATTATATCGGCTGGAACAAACAGGCGGAAATGGTCTGGGCAGACCGGCAGTTAAGCCTGCTTCTGGAAACCAGTGACACTTTGTCGAATCTGCAATTCTATATCCCGGAAAACGGTCAGACATTCTGTGTCGAGCCGGTGTCGCATGTACCAAACGTTCATAACCGTCCGGAATTCAAGGAATTCGGCGATGTCAGGGTGCTTGGCTATAACGATACGCTTTCGGGTGTCATGACGCTGACGCCAAGCCTTTTGACCGGATCGGGTCATGGTCTTGTCGATCAGGATGAAGAGCAGATTGGCAGGCGCGATTATTCACTCGTCGACTGATTGCTTCCCCTTTACCCTGCAAGTATTTGCCGATAAAACTTACAAGTAAGAATGACAAGATGACAAGTTGACGGGGATTGGGGAAATGACCGGCTTGCAACTTAAAATCCAGAAGCGTGAAAAGCTTGCGGATCAGCTTTACGGGCAGATACTTGAGCAGATTGTATCGGGCAATCTGTCCGAAGGGGCCAAGCTGCCCTCTGAAAATGAAATATGTGCATCCTTTGGTGTGTCGCGACCCGTGGTGCGCGAAGCCCTGCGCAAATTGCAGTCTGACGGGTTGGTCTATGCCCGACAGGGCGTTGGATCATTCGTCAAGAAACGACCACCACAAGGGTTGATCGAGTTTGGCGGGATCAATGATGTGGCCGGGTTACTGCGCTGTTTTGAAGCCCGCATTGCGATCGAGGGGGCAACCGCGCGCATGGCCGCCGAACGCGCCACACTGCGTCATCATCGCGACATCGAACGTGCGCTTAAGATGCTTGAAGAAGGTATTGCAGCCGGTGATATAGCCGATCAGGCGGATTTTGAATTCCACATGTCAATCGCACGCGCCAGCGGCAATGATATCTTTGTCACCATGCTGACGTCCCTACATGGCGTGATTGCCAAAACCATGAATGTCGCCTTGAACATCACGCGCACCGGATCGGCCGAAAGGGTAAAAAAGGTTCTTTTGGAACATCGTCAGATTTATGACGCGATCCGTGGACAGGACGGCGAAAGCGCGGAATTGCTGATGCGCTATCACCTGCATCAAGCCCGCCAGCGGGTAACCGACCATGCGCGTGATATGTAACGTCGCCACTTCCACGCACAGAACATCCTGTAAAGTTTCCACGCAAATTTGTTGACAAGTGCCCCTGTGCGCCTGCACACAAGTCATATGACGAATTGCGTCGGAAAGAATACAGGAACGGATCATGTCAGGTGATATTTCAGCCGCACAGCAGCCCCGCATTCTGCTGGAGGAACGGTTTGAACTGGGCGAATGCCCGAACTGGGACGGCGACAATAACCGCCTTTACTGGGCCGATATCATCGGTCAGAAAATCCATGCGCTTGATATCGAAACCGGGCAGCGCCATAGCTGGTCATTTGAAAGCGAAGTCGGCTGTTTCGGTCTGACCGATCAGGGGCGTCTGGTCGTGGCGCTGAAAAGTGACATTATCCTGTTTGATCCGAAAACCGGGGTGCGCGAAAAGCTTGCCGCGGTCGAAGGCGATAATGACATGAGCCGCACTAACGACGGCAAAATCGGCCCGGACGGGGCATTCTGGGTCGGCACCATGGATCAGAATGCCGACAAGCAGCCTGTGGCATCGCTTTATCGCGTGACCGGATCGGGGGAAGTCGAACACAAGGTCGGCGGGATCAAGATTTCCAACGGTCTGGCATGGTCGCCCGATGGTCGCATTATGTATCATTCGGATTCTCGTGGGCCTTGGGTCAATCGCTGGGATTTTGATGCCAAGACCGGCGCGATCAGTAATTGCGAGCTTTTCCTTGACCTTAACGACACGGTCGGACGCCCGGATGGTGCGGCGGTTGATATGGAAGGCTGTTATTGGAGTGCAGGCGTTTCGGCGGGCAAACTGAACCGTTTTGCCCCTGATGGTACCTTGTTGCTATCAATTGATATGCCGATGCCAAATCCGACCATGCCGTGCTTTGGCGGGGTGGATATGAAAACGCTTTATGTCACCAGTCACATGGAAAATTACCCGGCTGATAACCGCGCCGAATTCCCCGATGCGGGCAAACTTGTCATGCTGCGTGTCGATGTCGCGGGGGTGCCGGTCAACCGGTTCCGCGAAGATGTATAGATACTGAAAACAAAAGGGCCGTGCGGTTTGCAGCGCAAGGCCCCTTTGCCATTTTCTGTACGTTTTCAGGCGGTTTTGATTTCGGTGCGCACGGTGCCGACACCTTCAAAAATCGCTTCGATACGGCCATGTTTGGTCAAGGTCGGCGGGGCGCAGGCCCCGGTGGTGATGACATCGCCTGCTTTTAAGTGCTGACCGCGTTTGGTGAGGAACCGCACCAGATAGGCCAATCCGCCAAACGGATCAGGCCATGCGGCGGGGTCGCTGTTTTGCGCCAGAACCTTGTCATCGGACCGTGTTTCTACCGGGCCATTCAGAAACGCCATATCGCGCCAATCGGCAATTTCCGGGCCAAGTACCAGATAGCCGGTGGAATTCAAATCGGCCAATGTCGAGACCGGTCCCTGTTTTTTGGTAAACCGGCGATCTGCGATCTCTATCGCCAGATGCACGCTTTTGATGTGATCAAGGATCGCTTTGGCGGTAGCATTGGCACCAGGAGTGCTCGCCATGACCACGGCAATCTCGGCCTCGATATTCGGGAAATGGACATCATTTGTGGTGATGGTGGCTCCGTCGGCAATGATCCGGCCATCAAGCAGTGGCCCGATCAACGGCCCGTCAAGCCCAAGCCCCGCCTGTGCGGCACGTGTTGCCACCGAGAGCTTCCAGCCGGTTTGTTTCGCACCTGTCAGGGCAAGGGTTGCCTGCTGAACCTTGTACGCCGTTTCGAAGTCGGTCGGGTTGGCACCGTCGGGCAGGGGATCGATCAGGATGTTTTGGGTGAAAGCATCGGCCAGAATTCGGCTTGCCTTGGTGATGTCGGTCATTCCCTGTGCCTATCCTTCTGTTTTTGGAATGTTTTTCGTGGCGTTCTCAGCAGCCTAGCGGAGCATTTGGATGAAGTCATCATATCAATTTCCGGGAGTCGTCTCTTTTTGATGTAGGCCGCGTTTGTATGATGATTTTCGATAAAGGCGATAACGGTGAATAATCCCGGAAAGTGGCGGTTTTACACCCAGACTAAAGTCGATAAGTAATATGATTGACACAATGATATGATGAATTTATAGAATCATCATAGATTATGTCGCTGACTTGTGAATTGAAGGACGTTTTATGCATTATCAGGATCTGAAAACGGCAATTGGTGCCGGTCTTCTGTCTTTCCCGGTCACTCCGTTCAGGGCGGATGGTTCTCTGGATATGAATACCTACCGTACGCATGTTGCCTGGCTGGCCCAGTATCCGGCAGCGGCACTGTTTGCGGCTGGTGGTACGGGTGAATTTTTCTCGCTGACCCCGGCGGAAGTTGTTGAAACCGTCCGTGTCGCGAAAGAAGTTGCTGGTGATACCCCGATCATTGCTGGTTGCGGTTATGGCACCGCCATGGCCGTCGAACTGGCCCGTGAATGCGAAAAAGCCGGTGCCGATGGCCTGCTTTTGCTGCCGCAATATCTGATCGGTGCCAAGCAGGAAGGTATGTATGAACGCGTCAAGGCGGTCTGCAATGCGGTCAAGATTGGTGTGATTGTTTACAACCGCGACAATGCGATCCTGTCTGCCGAAACGCTTTCTAAATTGTGTGATGAATGCCCGAACCTTGTCGGTTTCAAGGATGGTCACGGCGATATCGAACTGGTCACGCGCGTTTGTGTTACGATGGGCGATCGTCTTTCCTATATCGGTGGCATGCCGACGGCCGAAGTTTTTGCCAAGGCTTATAAGGCGGCGGGTGTGACCACCTATTCGTCGGCAATATTCAACTTTCTGCCCAAGCAGGCGCTGGAATTCTATGACGCGTTGACGAATGACGACGATGCAACGATGAACCGCATCCTGACCGAATTCTTCTATCCGTATCTGGCGGTCCGTGATCGCGGCACAGGTTATGCCGTATCAATCGTCAAGGCCGGCATGCGGGTTATCGGGCGCGATACCGGCCCGGTGCGCAGCCCGCTTACTGATCTGAGTGCAGAAGAACATGACATGCTGGCTGAAGTTATCTGCAAGGCGTTCGGCGAGGACGTATTGAAGGTCGCCTAAGCTGTACGAACCGGCAGGTGGCTTCTGCCGGGACTACCTCTGCGACGCTGCAAAAGCAAATAGCGCGCAAAATTCGGTTGTCAGAAAAACCATTACTTGTTGTTACAAGTAACAAGATGTAAGGTTTTCTGACAACAACTGGTCCCATCAGGGAAAACAAGACTTTAACGTTAAACGACATAAAGTCACGGGAGGAATATCAATGAACAAGTTTATGAAAACCACGACGCTGACACTTGCCGCAGCGGCAATGTCGGTTGCTTTTGTTGCCGGTGCGCAAGCACGTGAATGGCGCGGCTGGAATATCCATCCGGCAGACTATCCTGTTTCGACCGGGATGGAAGAATTCGCCCGCCTGATCAATGAAAAATCCGGTGGAAACCTTGAAGCCAAGGTTTATCACGGCGGCGTTCTGGGCGATCAGCCCGATGCCATCCAGCAGGTTCGCCTTGGCGGTCTGGACTGGGCTGTTTTCAACCTTGGTCCGTTGGGTGAAGTCGCACCCGAGGCCAACGTTGTCTCGCTGCCTTTCATCTTTAAAAACGTCGATGCCATGCATGACGTCATGGATGGTCCGGCAGGTCAGCAGATCGCAGACGGCCTTGCAAATGCGGGCCTTCAGGCACTTGGCTGGTACGATTCAGGTGCGCGTTCCTTCTATAACACCAAGCACCCGATCAACACGCCAGAGGACCTCAAGGGGCTTAAATTTCGCGTGATGAGCAACGATCTGTATGTGCAGATGGTTGGTGCCCTAGGCGGTAACGCAACCCCGATGCCGTATGGCGAAGTTTACCAGTCGCTGAAAACCGGTGTGATCGACGGTGCGGAAAATAACTATCCGTCTTATGACAGCTCGGGCCATTTCGAAGCGGCGAAATACTATTCCGTGACCCAGCACCTGATCCTTCCGGAATGCCTGTGCGTCAACAAGGCGCTGTATGACGGTCTGTCGGATGACGAAAAGAAAATCCTTCAGGAAGCAGCCGATGAGTCGGTCAAGGTTCAGCGCGCTGCCTGGGCAGAACGTGCAGAACAGTCCAAAGAGAAAGTTGTTGCTGCCGGTATCGAAGTGAACGAAATCGCTGACAAGGCCGCGTTCCAGGATGCGATGAAGCCTGTCTATGACAACTTCATCAAAGCCAACCCGGATCTGGCCGGTCTGGTCAAGGCGATCCAGGACGCCCAGAAATAAATGATCAAGCCATGGAAGGGCGGCGACATTCTCGCCGCCCTTCTTTACGCTTGTATCCAGTCTTTTTTGTTAATCCATTTCTGGCGGCGTGCGAATGTTTTCTCAACTCACCGGGATGCTTGACCGTTTGGGTGGCAGACTTGCCAAAATCCTTAATCTGATCGGCGGAATTGCGCTGGTAGCGCTTATTCCCGCTTTTGCCTGGCTGGTTTTCGGGCGCTATGTGCTCAATGAAACCCCGACCTGGGTCGAGCAGCTTTCTCTTATCCTGATCGTTCTGATAACCTTTCCGGTTGCGGCTGCCTGTATTCGCGACAACAGCCATCTTTCGGTATCGTTTTTCCGCGATGCATTGCCGCCCAAGGCGGCGGCGGTCATGGCACTGATCAGCTATGCCGCAATGGTAGTGTTTGGTTATTACATGTTTATCGGCGGGTATGATCTTGTTGTATTTAACTGGGCCAAGAAAATGCCGATCATTCACATCCCCGATGGCATGCGGTCGATCCCGATGATGGTTTGCGGGGCAGGCATCGCTTTTTACAGCGTTGTCCATATCCTTAAAATCCTCAGTGGCTGGAACACCATCGCACAAAGCCGTTTTTACAGTGACGAATTGCTTGATAAGGACACCGAATAAATGGGCATGACCATTCTTTTGGGCCTGTTTGCCATTGGCATTGTCATTGGTATGCCCGTTGCCCTTGCACTTGGCGTTGCTGCCCTTGCGACTTTCTTCTTCGAAGGTCTGCCAACCCTGATCGCATTTCAGCGCATCGGTTCGGGGATCAGTGCCTTTTCGCTTCTGGCCATTCCGTTCTTTATCTTTGCCGGTGAACTGATGCTGCATGGCGGGATCGCCAACCGGCTGGTGCAGTTCGCAACCGCCCTTGTCGGCAGCCGCCGTGGCGGACTTGGCATTGTAAACGTATTTTCATCGATGCTGTTTGGCGGCATTTCCGGGTCTGCTGTTGCCGATACCTCCGCGCTTGGCTCGATCCTTATTCCGGTGATGAAAAAGGAAGGCTACCGTGCGGATTATGCGGTCAACGTCACGGTGACCTCTTCGATTGCGGGTATCATGATCCCGCCTAGCCATAACATGATCCTGTATGCTGTCGCGGCCGGTGGCGGGATTTCGATTTCCAAGCTGTTCATGGCCGGTCTGGTGCCGGGTATCATCATGTGTCTGTTGCTTGGGCTTGCCACGTGGCTGGTAGCGATAAAACACGGTTACCCGTCGGTTCCGTTTCCGGGATGGCGCGTTGTCGGGGTTACGGCCATTCGTGCCATCCCCGGATTTTTCACGGCGGTCATTATCGTCGGCGGCGTTCTGAGCGGTATCTTTACCGTGACAGAATCCGGTGCGATTGGCGTGGCTTATGCGTTGATCATTACCGGGATTGTTTATCGTGAACTCAATTGGGCGGGCTTTGTTGCTGCGGTCAAGCAATCGGCTAAAACGACGGCTCTTGTCATGTTGCTGGTCGGGTGTGCATCGGCCTATGGCTATATGCTGGCCTTCTATCAGGTGCCCGATGCACTGGCCCATGCGATTACATCGATCACCGATAATCCGATCATGGTTCTGTTGCTGATCAATCTTATGTTGCTGGTGGCGGGCATGATCATGGATATGGCGGCATTGATCCTGATCTGTACGCCGATCTTCCTGCCGCTGGCGACCCAATTTGGCATGGATCCGATCCAGTTTGGCATGGTTTTGATGATGAATTTGGGCCTTGGCCTTTGTACGCCGCCGGTGGGTTCCTGCCTGTTTGTCGGTTGTGCGATTGGCGGGGTGAAGATTGAAAAGGCCGTCATGACGATCTGGCCGTTTTATCTGGCGATCCTGACGGCGCTTATGCTGACAACCTATGTGCCTGCGATTTCGCTGACGTTGCCGAACCTTGTGTTTGGTGGTGGCTGATCGCGGGTCAAGATGACTTCAAAGAGGAAGACAATGAAACGTTTGCTGATTACCGGTGCTGCTGGCAACCTTGGGAAAATCCTGCGCGAGGGGCTTAAAGGCTATGCCGATGTGCTGCGCCTTTCGGATATCGCCCCGATGGAGCCGGCTGGTCCGGGCGAGGAAGTTGTGCCGTGCGATCTTTCGGATCGTTCGGCTGTCCATGAATTGACCAAGGATTGCGACGGGATCATTCATCTGGGCGGGATTTCGGTGGAAGCCGCATTTGATGACCTGCTGCAGGCCAATTTCCTTGGCACCTATAACCTGTATGAAGGTGCCCGCAAAAACGGCAAGCCACGCATCCTGTTTGCCAGTTCGAACCACGCCATCGGGTTCCACAAGCGCACGACCAAGCTTGATGACAAATCCGAACTGCGCCCTGACAGTCTGTATGGCGTCACCAAATGCTACGGCGAGGCCTTGGCGAGTTACTATTTCGACAAGTTCGATGTTGAAACCGTCTCGCTTCGTATCGGGTCATGTTTTGAAAAGCCACGTGATCGCCGGATGTTGTCGACCTGGATGAGCCCGCGTGACTTCATTTCCCTGATGAAGGCAGTGTTTGATGCACCGATGACCGGCCATCTGGTGATGTATGGGGTTTCGAACAACCGCACCAAATGGTGGAGCAACGATCATGCCGAACTGATCGGCTGGCAGCCGCAGGATAGTTCCGAGATCTTCCGCGCAGAAATCGAGGCAGCCCTCCCGGTCGAAGACCGTCACGACCCGGCTGTGATCTATCAGGGCGGTGGTTTTGCTGCCAAAGGTCACTTTGAAGACTGATCAAATCACTGCTCACTTTAAAGTCAAAGGTCTGCGCAAGCGGGCCTTTTGCTTTTGGGATTGACCCTGAAACCGTGCGCTGTATAAGCATTGATGAAAATGATAACCGTTATCATTGCTGACTAAGCCGGTGAGAGACATGACGGTCAGGGACCGTTTCTGGGATGGGATATATCAACAATACCACGGGCGCCTGTTGCGTCAGGTGCAGAAATATCTGCCCGCTGGCGAGGAAAGCCATGATGTGTTGCAAGACCTTTATATCCAACTTCGCAAACGTGCCGTCGACCCGCGCGAAGTTGACAATCCGCCTGCCTATCTGATGCGAATGGCAACCAATCTGGCGATTGATACGCTGCGCCGTCGCAATCGAAATCCGCTTGATTTTACCGATCCCGCCGACCTTGCCGATATACCCGATGCAATCGGGGATAGTGTGACACCAGAACAAATAAGTGCAGACCGGCAACGTATCGCTATTGTCGGTCGGGCGATTGATGGATTGCCGCCGCGCTGCCGGGATGCTTTCCTGCTGTGCAAGCGCGACCATCTCAGCCCGGCGGAGGCCGCAGAAACCCTTGGCATCAGTCGCAATATGGTCGAAAAACACTTGCGTCATGCTCTTAAACATTGTCGAACGGTGCTGGCGCGATATGAAAACTGAATATCCTCTTTGTGCATTGCCATTCGTCTTTTACATATCAAGCTATTCGATCAATTGCCGGATCCCGCCATTGCCATGACAGAGTTTCGCTATCCCGACGACTGCCAAAGCAATGAAGACATTGCCGATTTTTGGGCAATCCGCCTTGACCAGGGGGATCTGGATCGATGTGAGCAGACGGCTTTTGAGAACTGGCAGGCTGAAAATTCAGGCAATGTGCGGCTTTTGATGCGGGCACGCCAGACATGGCGCAGCATGGAAATGGCCGTAACGGATAGTCCGCGAGTAGCGCAGGAAAATACTGAAAGACAACCCGTCGATCTTGACGGCATCCGCGCCGATCTTGAACGTCTTGGCGCACTTGAAGGCAGGCAGGGGCGATTGCCGGGAATGCAATCCGGCAAACGCCGGTTTCGGCCGAAGCTGGCGGCAGCTATCGGATTGGTCCTCGTCGGTCTGTTTGTGCTGGGTGGGCTTCGTCGCGATCCGGATCTGATCGCGGCCAACGATGCCAGTGCGGTCCGCGAAATTCACGAACTGACAGATGGTTCACGGGTCTGGATGGAACCGGGAACACGGCTTGCGGTCAAATATGATGATACCGGGCGCGATATTACGGTTCTTGAAGGTGGCATTTATATTGAAGTTGCTCCTGACAAATCCCGGCCTTTACGGGTTCGTCTGAATGATATTACCGCCCAGGCCGTCGGCACCGCCTTTGTGGCTTCGAAATGGGGGGGGCTCGCCCGGGTGGAAGTCAGCGAAGGTTTGGTCGATCTGCGCCAGAGTGACGGCAACATACGTTTGGCAAAGCTTTCCGCCGGGCGTGCCGCGTGGCAGGTGCCAACGGGTGACATGCGTTATGGAACGCGCGATGTGGATCGCATTGCCAGATGGCGGACTGGTCGCTGGATGGTTAACGAGATGTCGCTTGAGGAATTGATCGCACGGATTTCGCCGCTTTTGCCGGGGCAGAACTTTATCCTTGATCCGCGTATGGGCGATATTTTCGTTACCGGAAATTTCGATCTGGCAAAACCCCACAGTGCGATGAATGCTCTGATGGCAACCTATGACCTTGAAAATAAAGCCTATCCGGGTGGTTTTCATCTGATTTCAAAAAAATAAACAAAATGACCTCCTCATTCCCGCGAGCCATTCGTCATGAGGGTAATAGTGATTTGCATTATTATCTTTCAGATATGGGGGGAATGATCTTGAAACACGAACGAAGCGCGATGATGCGCCTGCTTGGAACAAGCGCACTTGTGTCTGTCCTGATGATCTGCAGTACCGGAATGGTGCAGGCACAGGACGCTAATACGGTCCATACAATCCGCATTGAAACGCAAGATCTTCGCGCGGCACTTGATCAACTGGCGACCGAGTTTGGTTTGCAGTTGATTGTACAGGGCGATCTTGCAGGGGTGGTTGCAACGCCGTTTGCAGGGGATGTAACCGCGACGGAAGCATTGCGAACCCTGCTGGCAGGTAGCGGATATGATTTTGAGTTTATCGGGGCTGACAGCGTAAAAATCATTCCGGCGGCAAAGTCGGATAGTGGCGAGATCATCCTGCAGGATATTGTGGTTTCGGCAAGTCGTTCGAAACGCTCAATAAAAAGCATGTCTCCGTCAGTGGTGGTAATTGGCCGCGACCAGATTGAGGCGCAGCTCGCAAAGTCCAACAGTCTTTCGACCCTTTTGCGGGATGCTGTTCCCGGCTTTATGTTCGATGCGCAAACCCTGACCAGCAGCACGGAAACTTTCCGAGGGCGCGACATACAGGTGCTTGTTGACGGGATTGGTCGCAATACGCCGCTACGTAATTCCAGCCGCATTCTGTCAATGATTGATCCGGAACTGATCGAAAGCATCGAAGTTATTCCGGGTTCAAGCGCCCTGAACGGAGAGGGTGCAACCGGGGCGACGGTCAATATCGTAACCAAGACCGGGACACCGGGGGGGAACATCTTTGTTGTCGATACCCATGTAAAAGCATTCACTCAGGATATCGGTGACAGCCTTGCGCCGTCGCTTACGCTTTCCGGCAGCGGTGGCGTGGGGAAATTCGACTATGCTGCAAGTGTTACCGGATCAACATCCGAAAACCAGTATAGCGGCTATGGGAAACAAATGCCGTCCGACCCGATGATGGGGCAGGGTAGTTTTGACAATGCCGAGAATCTGAACCTGTTTGGCAAGCTCGGCTATGGTTTTCTTGAAGGACACCGGGTTTCGCTTTCGACCGAAATCGTCCGGTTCAGTCAGAAGCCGGATTACTATCCCGACGTGCGGGCCAATCCTGCGGCAGTGAATTTTTTGGCCCCATATGACGGGCAGCCGCTTGAGGAAGAAAGCGAATATTTGACTGCTGGATACGAGTTTGATCTGGGGGCTTTGGGCCGTGGCGATCTTAAACTTTTTTACAATGACACCTACAAGCAGGCGTCGCGGGCACAGTATGATGCGACCTATAATTTTGCACTGGTCGCATTACCGGGCAGCCCCGCTGTTGAGGATCCGCTGGGACAGTCGGTTATTGATGCGCAGAAATATGGGGTCAAACTTTCAACCGATACCGGAATTGACGATTTGTATGACGGACTGACACTTAGCTGGGGTGGGGATCTGACATTTGATGAGATCAAGTATCGCACCGTTAGTGGACGCGACATCGGCGCACCAATGGATCAGGACGGCAAGGCGGTTTTTGCCCAATTAAGTGCGCCGATCACGCGTTTTGTCGATGTTTCTGGCGGCGTTCGTTATGAGACATATGATCTGACGGTCGATGATTTCCTGCGGCCTAACTATATGCGCTATGTCGGTGGCGTCGCGAGTGCCTATTTCCCTGCAGCGCAATTTACCGGCGGCAGCACGACCTATGATGCCGTTACCTATAACGCATCTGCGGTGGTTCACTGGACCGATCAGTTTGATACATCACTGAGCTATAGCGAAGGTTTTGCCGTTCCCGATGTTGGTGCCTACACCCGTCGTGCCGGGACCCAAGGGGTACCACTGAATTTCTCGCAGATCGATGTCGAAGCATCCAAGGTCAAGACATATGAACTTGCCGCAAGTTATGACACGCGTAATTTCCGGACGTCTGGGGCGGTATATATGAGTACCAACGAACACGGTAACAATTTTGACCCTGCGACCAATGCGCTCAGTCAGGAAAAAGAACGCATCATCGGTGCGGAGCTGAGTGCAGAATATGATCTGACCGAAAATACCTATGTCGGGGCTTTGGCGTCTTATGTTGAAGGAAAATATGACAAAGATAAAGACGGCGATCTGGAAAGCTGGCTGCCCAACAACCGCATTCCATCGCCCTTCCGGTTCACGGGCTATGTCGACAGTTATGTCTGGGATGATCTGAATGTTCGGTTTGATGGCACATATACCGCCCAACGTAACCGTATCAAAGACGAGACAATCAAACCAAGTCTGGTTTTCAACCTGTCGGCCAATTACCCGGTGATGGGCGGAACGGCGCGGCTTGGCATCGAGAATATTCTGGATACCAGCTATGAAAACCCGGCAGCAACCGCCCTTCGCGGATATTCCATTGCCGGACTTGGCCGGACGATTCTGATCGGATTCCGTCGAGAATTCTGATCTGGCGGCATAGCAGCATAGCAACCCGGCGGGTCGTCCCGCCGGGTGTTTCGGTGTTCAGGAGACGGAATGTTTACAAGTTCGGAACCGCGTCACGGGATTGTCATGTTTGAAATGAAAGATGCCCAAAGCGAAGCGGACGGGGCTGCCTATATCACCGCCCTTCATGCGCTTTCGGTCCGAACACAACCGGTGCTTCTGATCATGACGGTTCAGGGCCATACTGATCAGGATCACGAAACCCGCAAACAGGCCGCCCTTTGGTTTAAGCAAAATCGTGACAGGTTATCGGCGTTTCTGTATGGCGTGATCCGGGTCGATGACCACGACCACGAAGGTCATACAGAAGAATTGGAGAGCAGCAACTTTGCAAAGATGCTGCCATTTCCGATTAAACATGCTGATAGCCTTGAAAAGGCTTATGCGATGGCTGAGAACTGGCCAAAGCGCTAACTTTTTCGGATTGCCAGAAACAGGAAATAGGCCGTTCCGATCAGTGCCGCGATCAGGCCGGTTGGCAGTTGTTGCGGATAAAGCAGGTTTCTGGCCATCCATTCGGCCACCATCATTACATTCGCCCCGATCAGAACCGCACCAAGCAAATGGGCGCCTGCAAGCCGATACCCGGCAATACGCGCCAAATGCGGTGCCATCAGTCCGACAAAACTAAGCGGCCCGACAAGCAGGGTGGCACTGGCGGCAAGGATGGCAGCAAGCAGCATGATGAAGAACTGAAAGCCTGAAATGCCAAGGCCTAGCGAGGTGGCCTGATCATTGCCAAATGATGCCAGTTCAAGCGGACGACGGACCGCAATCACCACAATCAGCAAGGCTACTGTAACCCCCGCGACGATGAGGACTTCGTCCATGCTGGTAAAATATGTGGTGCCAGCCAGCCATGAAATCAGCATTGAGGTCTGTGTGCCGCTGCGGGTCAAAGCAATCCGTACAATGGCACCCAAAATGGCGGTTAAAGCAAGGCCGTTGAGTAATAGGTAATGCGGGGCGTGGGTGAATTTTCGGCATAGAAGTAATAAAATGATCAGCGAAATGATCCCGCCGACCGCCCCGACAAACATCAGATCGGCGCGTTGCCCGAAGCCAAAGAAGACAAGGGCGATGATCATGGCAAGTGCGGTAGCAGAACTGACGCCCGTAATTTCAGGGCTAGCCAAAGGATTGCGACCAACGCGTTGAATTAACGTGCCTGAAACCGCCAGTGCCGCACCACAAATGATCGCGGCAAAGGTGCGTTCGGAACGCTGGAGGAGGATGTCATGGAAGCTTTCACCGCCGGTCAGAAGCACAAAATCATGGCCGTTAAACGATACAAACAAAGATAAGCCGAGGCCTGTAACCAACCCTAATACCAGTACCAGGCTCAGCACATTTTTCGAGACAATCTGCTGATCGGGGTGGTGGTCCTCGCTTTGCTGGCCGGGCATGATCCGTGCCTTGCGCAGGATCAGAATGATGAAGGGGGCACCGATCAATGCGGTGGCCGCACCTGTCGGAACGATGTCACCGCCAAGCCCATTCATCTGCCGGACAAGGAAGTCGATGCACAGCAATGCAAAGCCCCCGGTCAACAGCGAATAGATCATCAGATCGCGCGAACGCGTCAGACCGGCAATGCGCAGGGCGGCTGGAACCGCCAGACCGATAAAACCGATCAATCCGGCGGCCGAAATGACCGATGCGGTAATGAAGACGGCAAAGCCCAGAATCAGCAGTCGCAGGATGGTTACACGCGCACCAAGCGAGCTTGCGGTGTCGTCACCAAGGGCAAGAAGATCAAGCGGGCGTGACAGCAACAGCACAACCGCAACACCAACCAGCAGGCGGGGCAAAACAAACTGCGTTGAGTCCCAGCCATTTTGCGCGAGATCTCCTGCCCCCCACATGAAGACCGATTGCAGATATTGTTCGTTAAACAGCAGGAAAATCTGCGTGCCCGATTGCAGCATCAGATTGATGATCATCCCGGCCAGGATCAGCCACAGTGTCGCATTGGCGCGCCGCGATGCAATCAGATAAACCGCGCCAAGGGCGATCATGCCACCTGCAAGGGCAGCGGCTTCCTTGAACGGGGCCGAGGCCGCAGGGGCCAGAAGCAGGAAAACCGTCAGGGCAAATTCAACACCGGCACCAACCCCAAGGGTGGTCGGCGATGCCAAGGGGTTGCGCAATACCGTCTGGATCGCCGCCCCAGCCAAGGCCAGACCGGCCCCGCAGATAAAGGCCATCGCGATACGGGGCAGGGTGCTGAAATGAAACAGGATTTGGTCGAAATCGGTTTCGTCGGGATGAAACAGCACATTCATCCCGGCGCCGTTTTGCAGGAACGGCCAAAGGTCGTTGATCAGGATGGCAACGGAACAGATCGCAAGGACAAGGCACAGGATCGCCGGGCCGCGATGGAAAAAGCGGTTCATGTCACTATTGATGGCGCGTGTCATTGCAGGGTTCGCTTCACAGGACTTTTGGCCGCTCATTTAACCGGGCCGCTTTCCATACTTTCGGCAAGAAGCCGGGCAAAGCGCAAGGCCGATGGCATGCCGCCATAGGCCCATACGACGGGCAATTCATAGACCCGGTCATTCTTAACGAAATCAAGGATTTTCCAGACCGGGGATGCCCAGACTTTTTCACGGATCACGTCGGGCACCGGGTTCAGATACACCAGTGTATCCTGCGCGCGGGGGCCAAGAATCTCGACGCCACCCTTGGCAAAGCCCCAATTATTGACAGGCCCCTGATAGGCCAGCGGCAGGTCCATTTTTGCAAGTACCGTGCCGGGCAGAGATGATTTGCCATAAAGTCCGATATGACTTTCGGAGACGAACTGGGTAATGGCAAGGGCGCGACCCGGCGGCATGGCGGCCCGGACACGATCGCCATATTCAGCGAATTTGACATCGGCATCGTCAAGCCATGCTTTGGCTTCGGCTTGACGATCGGTGGCCTTGGCGAGGGTTTCGAGAAGTTTTTGCGCCTCGGGCAGGGCATCGCGATTGTTGTTATAGACCGATAATACGATGGTTGGGGCGATGGCATTGAAACTGTCATATGCCATTTCAAGGTTCTTGCTGATCACGATCAGGTCGGGCTTGGCCGCGCGCAGGGCTTCCATATTGGGGGCGGCGCGCTGGCCAATATCGGTGAAGTTCTCGGGAAGGTCCGGCTTGGCAACCCAGTCAAGGTAATCGTCGGGATCGGCAATTGCGACCGGGGCCAACCCCAGTGCAATGACGGTTTCGGTTGTCGCCCAATTGGTCACGGCAATGCGTTTAGCCGGGGCATCAAGCTTTAGGGTGCCGCGCTCATGTTCAATGGTTATCGGATCGGCGTGGGCCATTTGGGGCGTAAGTGGTGCGGTTAAACCGGCGATCACGAACAGGCGAAGAAACAGGTGTCTGATCATATCGGTCTACGATCCCTGTGCGGTGGTATTGGTCACGGCATCAGCAAGCTGTTCTGCAAAACGTGCTGCCGACAAAAGCCCGCCAAATGTCCAGCTTGCAGGGACTTCATAGACGGTGTTTTGCCGGTTGAACGGCAGCGCCTTCCAGACCGGAGAGGCAAAAAGTTTGGCCTTTACCGGATCGGGGGTGGGTTCGATATAGGCGACATGAGCCGGGCCGAGTTTGGCAAGATCGCCAATTTCGCCATTGCTGAAGCCCCAGCCATTAAGCGGGCCGGTCCATGCATTGGCAAATCCCATCCGCGCCAGTGTCGATCCGAAAAGCGATGTAGTGCCGTGAATGCGGAAATGGGCACCATCAAGGATGCGTACGACCGAGAATTTGGCATCATCACCAACGGCCTTGCGGATGCGGTCGGCGGCGGCGGCGATCCGTTGATTGGCCGACGCGATGATTTCCTCGGCCTTGTCGCTGCGCCCGGTCAGTTTACCGATATTGCGCGTGAGCTCCTCGGCCTTTTCAAGGGCGGACTGATCGCTGTTATAGATCGAATAGACCATGGTTGGGGCAAGAGCCGATAGCTTGTCATAGGCCATGGCGACTTCGTTACTGATCAGGATGACGTCGGGGCGACTATCGCGCAGAACTTCGAGGTTAGGGGATCTGCGTTCGCCAAGATCGGCAAATTCAGCGGGTAGGGCAGGTTCGACGACCCATGCGCGATATCCGTCGGCCTCCGGGATGGCGACCGGATCAAGACCAAGGGCCAGAACCGTTTCCGTCAGTGACCAGTTCGATACGGCAATCCGGGTCGGGGGTGTTGCGAAATTTACCGTTCCCATTTCATGGCGATAGGTTTCAGCCAATGCGATTGTCGGGGCGATGGTCGGTGCAAGGATGCCGGTTGCAATCATGCAGGAACAGGCAATTGAAGCGATCAGACGGTTTCGCATGGTCAGGGTCCTAGGCTATGTAACTGACATAATGAGTGGATTCCGGCAAGCGGATCACACCTATTTCGGTTTGGAAAATATCGCGAAGCGTATCGGCCTGCATGAAGTCGGCTGCTGTGCCCTGCCAGCACGTTCGGCCGCCGCGAAGGGCGAGGATATGATCGGCAAACCGCCCGACCATGTCGATATCGTGCAGAACGGCAATCACGGTAAGGCCGATTTCGGATTTAAGATTGGCGACAAGTTGCAGGATGTCGCGTTGATGACCGACATCAAGGGCGGATGTCGGTTCATCAAGCAACAGAACCGGGGCATCCTGGGCAAGCAGCATGGCGAGCCAGACACGTTGGCGTTCCCCACCCGAAAGACTTGCGACAAAGCGGTCGGCAAATTCGGTGACGTGGGTCATTTCCATGGCACGGTCGATTTTTTCGTGATCTTCCGCGCGATATCGGCCAAAGGCGCCGCGCCACGGATATCGGCCAAAGGCAACCAGTTCACGGACACTGAGATGGGCTGGGACAATCGGGCTTTGCGGCAGATAGGCGACCTTGCGGGCGAAATCGCGTGTGCTGTGGCTATCAAGGATTTGCGTATCTAGCGTAATCTGGCCGGATGCCGGTTTGTTTTTGCGGGCGAGCAATTTCAAAAGCGTGCTTTTGCCCGATCCGTTATGTCCGACAATCGCGCTGAATTCGCCTGTCGGGAAGCACACCGATATATCGCCAAGCAGCGTTTTCGGGTTCTTGCCTTCGCTTTGGAAGGAGACATTTTTCAGATCGAACATTGGGCGGAAACTCGCAAGAAGTCGGTGCCGATGCGAAATGACGGATTATATCCGGCAACGCAGGCAACTGAATATGAGAATGCCTATCAATAACCAAATGAAAATGCAACCGAGTTGCGATTGAGATCCATGGTTTAAGTCAATCATCATACAAAATGACTTTTCAGTTTCTCCCTTTCGCGATAGCAATAGACATAATGATTTCCCTGCGCCGGATCGTGGCTTGATGGCCGACTGGTTTGCATTAAGGGGACAGGTTAAAACGGGGAAAACCCGCCAGAATATCAGGGAGATATTATGTCCAAAGTTAAAACGGTTCTGCCAAATCTGCGCTGTACGCTGGGCGAAGGACCGCATTGGGATGTCGAGGATGGTGTCCTTTATTGGGTCGACATTGTCGGTAAAACCGCATTCGCCTTGCGCCCGAGCGATGGCGGATCGCGCAGCTGGACTTTCAATCAGCCAGTATCGGCCATCGTACCACGCACGATTGGCGGGCTGTTGGTGGCCTTGGCCGACGGTTTGGCGTTTCTGGATGCCGAAAGTGGACAGACCACGCCGTTTGTTGCCCCAGATGCAGATCACCCCGGCAATCGGTCGAACGAGGCGCGTGTCGATCCGGCAGGGCGGTTCTGGCACGGGAGCATGCAAAACAATATTGGCCCGAATGGCGAAGACCTGCCCGTGACGGTATCGACGGGAACTTTGAACCGGGTCGAGCCGAATGGCGATATCAAACGCTTTGTTGCCGATATCGGGATTTCCAATACGTTGCTGTGGTCGGCCGATGGCACAAAGATGTTCTTTGGCGACACGATCAGGAACACGCTTGATGTCTATGATTTCGATATGGCGACCGGTGTGCCTTCAAACCCGAAACTGTTCTTTGGTCCGCACGCGCGCGGGAATATGGATGGATCGGCAATGGATGCGGATGGCTATATCTGGAACGCGCGTTGGGGGGGAAGTTGCCTGATCCGGTTTGCACCCGATGGATCGGTGGATCGTATAGTCGAATTGCCGGTGACCCAGCCGACCAGTTGTGTTTTTGGTGGCCCGGATCTCAAGACGCTTTATATCACGTCAGCATCCGTCGGGCTGGACGGCAATGGCAACGATCTTGAAGGTGCTTTGTTGTCGATTGAAACCGATGTGGCGGGGCAGGTTTGCACCCGCTTTGCCGGTTAGGCAGGTACTGGGTTCCATGGTGTCAGGCGGTTTTGCCGCCTGAGTGCCGTGATGAAATAACATAACTTTAATCAGTAATTTTGCCGCTTTTTGGCCTTGGTTTTCTTGTTGTTTGCGTTCACGATTAGGGGTGGGGGACTACACCCGATAAAAACACGAGCAAACTGAGGCCATAATGAAACTCTCTTCATGGATTTGGGGAAGGTTGCAGGCGGTATTGATGATCGGGCTTTTGGCCCTGGTCACGGGCTGTACCGGACTACAATCCAATCAGGACCGGGTTACCGGCACCGTCGTTTTCCGCGAAAGGATTGCGCTGGCACCAAACAGTGCGAACCTTGTCGTGCGACTTCTTGATGTATCAAAAGCCGATGCGCCGTCGATGGAAATTGCATCCATCACCCATCCGGCGACCAATCCGCCGATGGTATTTATCCTGCCCTATGACGCCAAACAGATTGATCCACGCCATCGTTATGTGATCGAGGCAAAGATCGAGACCAAGAATGGCGATCTTCTGTTTCGCAATGATCAGGCATATCCCGTGCTGACCAATGATGCGCCCGATGATGTCGCGGTTCTGGTCAAGCGGGCCGGACCGGAATCCGCCGCCGCCGCACGGAATGGCGGCAGCTCCGATGTTGATCGCGATGTAGCGGCCATCAAGGCGCAATTGCCCGACCTGCGCGTGATCCCGGGCAGTTATAGTGCTGGGGACAGCAAGACGACATTCAAGGCCTATGTCACGACAGACGGTGAGCCGGTCTATGTCGAGGAACATCGTGACCTTGGCGATTATGGCAGTTCGGATATCAAATTCTATTACCGTAATGGCACATTGCTGCGCTTCACCGAAGATGCCAAGCGTATCAATTTTGGCGGCAGCAGCGATGGCGAGACATTGAACTTTACCCTGAATCTTGATTTTGCGATGGGACGGTTTGCCGGTGGATCAAAAACCGTCGATGGCACACCGGGTACCCCGGATGAACATGAAGTCAGCGGTGCGATGGCACAAAGCAAGGTTGCATTAAGCCGGATCGAAGCCGCCCTGGGCGAGGCGGCAATGGCCCCGGTTACCGGACGCCAGACCTTTGTCTGCGAGGATAAAAGCCGGTTCTATGCAACATTTGAAGGCCGCAAGGACGAGGCGGTCGTGGAATTCCTTGGCCGGGAACCCCTGATTCTGAACATCAAGCGGACCGGGTCGGGATACGAATATGCCAACGAGATATATTCAATTCGTGGCAAAGGGCAGGAAGCGATCTGGACCGGGCCGAGTGGTTCGACCAAATGTGCGGTTTCGGCCGAAATTACCGGGCTTGCACTTGCCCCCGGCGATTTCCCGGTCGTCGATATCGAGGAACTTGAAAAGCCCGACAATCTGGAATGGACACGCTTGATCAACGAACTGATGCCAGCAATCAATTCCTGCCTTGCCGTATCAAGCGGTGATCTGACATCGGTTCTGAAAGCCTGGCCGTTGAACCATGGCATGGTCGGCGTTCGCACGATCAATAATAATGGCGGGCGCTATGACTGTCTTGCGCCAACAGATGGACTTGGCGAGGTTCATACCGAACTGGTCGAGGCCAATACCAACCGTCTGCCAGGCGAGGGAACCGTGCGCTTTACTCCGGCAAGCGGGGCCTATCCCGGCGGCGAATGTTTCAGCCATCAGCGGCTTGAACATAACGGTATCTTTATCGGCTGGCTGTCGCGCAACAACTGCACTAGTTGATGATCGAAAAGCCCGTAACAGAAAAGCCCCGCAGCATCGGCTGCGGGGCTTTTTTATCAGATTAAGGTCGGTTTTATCAATGTGCCATCTTAATGTGTCATCTGGCCAGTGGCCCGAAGGATGCCCGTGGAACCTGAAAGGGCATCGCCATTGCCAAGATTGATGCCAAGGAACCGGTGGCGATCAAAATGTCCGGGCATCAGAAGCCCGTTGGCAGGGGCCGCATTGAAGCCGAAGCGCGCGTAATAATCCGGGTCGCCGACCAGCAGAACTGACTGGTGCCCGGCTGACTGTGCAGCATTGAGCGCCGCATACATCAAACCCGCACCAACGCCCGAGCCGTTATAGGCCTTTTCAACCGCAAGCGGCCCCAGCAACAGCGAAGATCCGCTGTCACCGGCTTTGACATTCCACAACCGGACAGTTCCGATCATGTGTTTGCCATCAAAGGCGACAAACGCCAGACCGTCAGCCGGAAGGCGGCCACGACGCAGCAATTCAGACGATTTCTGAAAGCGCGCCGGACCCATGACGCGATCAAGCAGCTTTTCACGTTCAACGTGCGAAAGGCTGTTTTCGCGATCAATCACGATCATTGATGCGATCCCTAGATCACATAGGCGGTCAGCGGTGCGAAACCGTTGAACGCCACCGAGGCATAAGTGGTGGTATAAGCACCGGTTGCTTCGATCAGAACCTCGTCACCGATTGTCAGTGCAACCGGCAGGTCGTAGGGTTTCTTTTCGTAGAGTACGTCGGCCGAATCACAGGTCGGACCGGCAAGAACGCACGGTGCAACATCGCCGCCGTCATGGATCGTGGTGATCGGATAACGGATTGCCTCGTCCATGGTTTCGGCAAGGCCGCCGAATTTACCGATATCAAGGTAAACCCAACGTACATCGTCATCGGCATGTTTGCGCGAAATCAGAACGACTTCAGCTTTGATCACGCCTGCATCGCCAACCATGCCACGGCCCGGTTCGATGATGGTTTCAGGCATGTGATTGCCGAAATGGTTGTGAAGCGCATCAATGATCGCCGAGCCATAGGCTTCGGTTGCCGGAACGTCGCGCAGATAACGGGTCGGGAAACCGCCGCCCATATTGACCATGCGAAGGACGATGCCCTTTTCGGCCAGGTTGCGGAAAATCGAAGAAGCTTCTGCAAGGGCGATGTTCCAAGCATCAAGATTGCACTGCTGCGATCCGACATGGAAGGAAACGCCATAGGCGTCCAGACCCATGTGATGGGCATGTTCGAGTACTTCAAGCGCCATGCTCGGCGCGCAACCGAATTTGCGCGACAGCGGCCATTCGGCACCTTCGCCGTCGGTCAGGATACGGCAGAACACACGCGAAGCCGGCGCAACACGGGCAATCTTTTCGACTTCTTCCACGCAATCAACGGCGAACAGACGAACACCCATTTCGTAGGCACGCGCAATGTCGCGTTCTTTCTTGATGGTGTTGCCAAACGAAATACGCTCTGGGCTCGCACCTGCGGCCATCGCCATTTCGATTTCGGGCACGGATGCAGTGTCGAAGTTGCTACCTAGATCAGCAAGCAGGCTGAGAACTTCCGGTGCCGGGTTTGCCTTGACCGCATAGAAAATGCGGGAATCCGGCAGGGCACGGGTGAAGGTTTCGTAGTTACGCTGAACCACGTCAAGGTCGACGACCAGGCACGGACCTTCCGGTCGGTTCTGGGCGAGAAAATCGATAATACGCTGCGTTGCCATTGGGGCGTTCTCCCATTCCACGATATGGCAGCTTGCGGTACCTGATGCGTTTAGGCGCGGTGGAGGCGCAGTAACGCGGACTACCGACAGGCTGATAAGCTCCGGTGCCTACCGGAACTTGCGAAACTTTTTGCCTCGCTATGGATGGGAGTTTCCCGTCCGCACGTAGGGCAATGATGGTGTGCCTCTTCAGTGTCGGTGGTATTTGGACAACCACCTGAGACCAAAAAAGCCCTACACCGTCGTTGCTTTAAGTAAGTCCTACAGGGTTCTATAAGCAGGACCACCACAGGCACGTGCGACTTTGGGCAAGTCGCGATGTACGCCTGTTAACCCCCACGTGCAAGTGAAATTTTATGGCGTTTTGTCATGGAACAACCGCAGAAACGTCGAACAAAGCATGTTGCTTCGCACAAAATGGCGCGAAAGGCCGGTTTTTGGATTGGCAAGGAAGGTGATTTATCGGATTTCAACATAGGGCATTGCAATTTGTGCATATCCCGCAGCCTGCCCGAGATGTGATTGACCGCGTCCGATTACCAGAGTAGCGGTAAATAACAGGCTGCTATTGCGCGCCGAATTTAAACAGGATGGAACGGATTGGACTGGCTGGTTGTTGCCGTATTTGGCGGAGTCTACATCGGCATGGCGCTGGGGCGTTGGCCGGGGCTTGCGATCAATCGCACGGGGATTGCGCTGATCGGGGCGCTGGTGCTTTTGTTAAGCGGCGCGGTTGATGGGGATGCGGCACTCGCATCGGTCGATTTCGCGACACTTTCGGTTTTGCTGACATTGATGGTGTTGTCATCTCAATACGCTGCAAGCGGTTTCTTTGACTGGATCGGCAACCGGATTACCCATCTTGACCTGACCCCGCGCGGGCTTCTGGCCGGGGTGATTGCGATCTGCGGCGGGTTGTCAGCGGTGATGACCAACGATGTTGTCGTCTGGGCGGTGACGCCGATCCTGATACAGGCGGTGATGGCACGCAGGCTTGATCCGCGTCCTTATGTGATTGCGGTGGCGTGTGCGGCCAATGCCGGATCGGCCGCGACATTGATCGGCAATCCGCAGAACCTGATGATTGCCGAATTCGGGCAGCTTGATTTTACCGCCTTCCTTTTGGCGTGCGGAGTGCCTGCCCTGATCGGGCTTTTAATTGTCTATGGCGTGATTGGCTTCGGGCCGATGACACGGGCCGCGTTTGATCCGGTGCCAAACGGCTCGGCGCTGGACGAAGGCACAGCGATCATCCTTGACCGGCCGATGCTGATCAAGGCGGTGGCGGCGACCCTTGCGGTAATTGCGATTTTTATCTTTGTCGAGGACCGCGCCCTTTGGTCACTGCTGATTGTGGCCGTGCTGTTGCTCAGCCGAAGGCTTGGCACTGATCAAGTGCTGGGCAGAGTCGACTGGCATTTGCTGGCCCTGTTTTGCGGACTGTTCATCGTTACCGGGGCAATGGCCGGGGATGATGCGATTGCCGCGTTTTTCCGTGATGCTTTATCCGGGCTTCGGATTGATAATCCGGCGGTGCTGGCACCCCTTTCGCTTGCGGGCAGTAACACGATTGGCAATGTGCCGTTGGTCATGATGTTGCTGTCGCTTGGCCCGGACTGGACGCCGGAGCTGTTGCATGGGCTTGCGGTTTTCAGCACATTGTCGGGCAACTTTTTAATTGTCGGTTCGGTTGCCAATATCATTGCGGTCGAACAGGCCCGTGCCGCCGGTATTACCATCGGCTTTGGCGATTATGCCCGCATCGGCATCCCGGTTACCCTGATCAGCCTTGCGTTTGCGTGGGGCTGGATCATGCTATTTGTTTGAATGGATTTATCATGACCGAGATTAAAATCACCGCTGGCCCTTTTACCTTTGACGGGGTGCTTGAAATCGACAAGGCGCCGCAAACCTGCAAGGCGTTCATGGATCGCATGCCGTTTGAGAGCAAAGCCGTCCATGTCCGATGGAGCGGCGAGGGTGTGTGGATGCCGCTTGGCGATTATCAGTTTGGTGTCGGTTACGAAAACCATACCAGTTTTCCGGCTCCGGGCCAGATCATGCTCTATCCCGGCGGGATCAGCGAAACCGAAATCCTGCTGGCCTATGGCGGTGTGCATTTCGCATCCAAGGTCGGCCAGCTTGCCGGAAACCATTTCATCACGGTCACCAGCAATCTTGAGGACCTTGATAAGCTCGGCAAGATGACCCTGTGGGAAGGTGCGCAACCGATTAAGTTCGAGTTAGCGTAAAAGGGAGAAATAGGTGAGCGCGAAAGATAATCCTAAGCCACGATACTTTGACATGGACAAATTGCCGAAATCATTTCCAACGCACCGTCATAGTGACGAGTTTTGGGAGTGCCTCGGAAGGGTCGTTGCTTCATATGGATTTCTTGAGGACGTTATCGGTAGGGCCATTTTTGCGCTGGCGGTTCCGGATAGCAAGGACCGTACCGTTGAAAAACTGGATCTTTCGAACCAAAAACTGCGCTCGAAGTTGGAAGGTGCGCTAACTGGGACTCTTGTGAAGCTCTCCGACATGCTTCAAAAGGAAGCGAAGGCCTACTATGGCTTGGATAAGCAAAAAGTCTCCGAGCTTGTCAGTAGGATTAAGGCACATTCGAAGTATCGAAATGCCCTTTGTCACGGCTCGTGGCAGGTTCCTGATGAAAAAGGGAAATCTCTTCCTCGCTATGTTGACAGGGAAGTCCGGGTTTTCGCAATGCCAGTGGATGCCAATGACCTCCGGGAAATACAAAAAGACGTCGCAGAAACCTCCATTCAAGTAATGGAAATAGTGACCTCGCTCGGGATCGATTTTCCAGGAAGGCGCGAAATCGACAACTAGGATAGCTTACCTCTGTGATCGGGCACACTTTCACCTATGTGCGGTTTGGCCTAGAAGGCATGCCATCATCGAATAGTGCAGTCGGGTTTTGCCGTGTTTGAGACGATTAATCTATGGATTCAGGATCATCAGCAACTGGTCTATGTCCTGATCTTTTCCTATTGCGTCAGCAAATCCAGCATCCTGCCGGTATTTGCCGGGATGCTGGTGGCATCGGAAAGTTTGCTGCTGGTGCCGTCCCTGACTGCGATGATTGCTGGCGGGTTTGTCGGGGATATGATCCGGTTCGGGCTGGGTCGGCGATATGGTGATGCCATCGTGACCAAAATGCCAAAATCCTTCGCGGGCTGGCTGGGCAAGACCATGCGCCTGTTCGAGCATTATGGCGTCGCCTATATCCTGTTGTGCCGCTATCCCAATACGGTGCGCATGATCGGCATGCTGCCGGTGGGCATGAGTTCGATGTCCTTGGTGCGGTTCTTGCCGCTGAGTATCCTGTCGCTGTTGCTTTGGGTCGGTGTTTATTTTGTGCTTGGCTATACGCTTGGTGCAAGCATGTCCGAACTTCTGGAACATAACCTGATGCTGTTTGGTCCGGTCTTGTTGCTGGTGTTTGTCGTGCTTGGCTGGTTCGGGCTCAAACGGATAGACAAGCTTGAAGAACGGGCGCTGAAAGCCACCGAATAGCCAAAAGAAAACGGCAACTTCCAAATGGAACGCTGCCGTTTCTGTACTAATCATTCCGGGCGGAGCGAAGCGCGGACCCGCAATCTTTGACCGAGTGTGGCGCCATGGATTCCCGCCTTCGCGGGAAAGACGGTTTGGGCGCGATGGCTTATTCAGCCGCAATCGTCTTGCCGTCTTTTTCCAGCATTTCGCCCTGTTTGCGTTTGGCAAGAATTTCACGCGCCTTGGCGTAGCTTTCATCGTGCCAGAAGATCAGGCAACCGTTGCAGCCACGGCCGCAGCATCCCTTGGTGCCGACGCGCGGTGTTCTGAAAGAGCGTTCTTTCTGGCGGTCATCAAGGGCGGTCTGAAGCGCTTCGCGTTTGGCGTCATAGCGTTCTTCATTGCCTTTGCCCATTTCGATCTTGTGGCCTTCCTGATCAAGTTTCAGGCGTTGCCATTCGTCTTCGGACAGGGCCTTTTCCTTGCGCACGATGGTCATCGGCAGGATTTCGCGCTTCAGGAATTCCGGGTCTTCCTGTTCAAACAGGGAGAACGGCAGGCGGATGCGTGGATGGATGTTGGCATGAACTGCTTCGCCGACCTTACCGGTGGCAGCATCAATGAATTCATACATGCGGATGAAAATGGTCTGGCGCGAGCGCGGTGGTACGATTTCGATCACATCGCCGGGCAGCATGCGGTTTTTGACCGACATGATGAAGGCGTCGTCTTCGACTTCCTCGATCATCCCGGCAAATTCCCAATCGGACACATTGGTGTTGCTGTCATAGCCATGTGCATAATTGGTCAGGCGGCCGTCATGGAATGCAAGCGTATAGCCGCGGTTCGGGATGGTCGCCAGTTCCTTCATATAGTCTTCGGCAGACCAGTTTTCAGGATCTTTGTACCAGTCATCAATCGCCATGCGATAGGCACGTGCAACGAGGCCAGCGTAATAGGGGCTTTTGCCGCGGCCTTCTACCTTGAGGCTATCGACACCGATTTTCAGGTAATCTTCAAGTTTCGGCATGATGCAAAGATCGCGCGAATTCAGGATATAAGAACCACGTTCGTCTTCCTGAATTTCCATCAGTTCGCCCGGACGCATGTCTTCTTCAAGGAAGAAGTCAAACATTTCGAGGTTTTCTTCGGTCAGTTTGAGTTCCTTGACCGTTCCGTCCTTGAGCTTCATGTGGACTTTGTATTTCCAGCGGCACGAATTGGCACATGCACCCTGATTTGCGCCGCGTTCGGCCATGAAGTTCGACAACAGGCAACGCCCGGAATAGGTCATGCACATCGAGCCATGCACGAAGGCCTCGATCTTGATGTCCTGGCATTTGGCGCGGATTTCGGTCAGTTCCTCGTAGGAAACCTCGCGGCCTAGAACGACCAGTTTGGCACCGATGCTTTGCCAGAATTTGACCGATTGCCAAGAACAGACATTGGCCTGGGTCGAAACATGCAGATCAAGTTCCGGTGCATGTTCACGGACAAACATGAAAACACCGGGATCGGCAACGATCAGCCCGTCGGGGCGGACCTTGCGCACGGTGTCGACATATTCCGGCAGCTTGTCGATATCCTTGTTGTGCGAGAACAGGTTCAGCGTCAGGTAAACGCGAACGCCATGTTCATGGGCGAAGTCGATCCCTTCGACCACATCATCAAGCGACATCTGGCTTTTGACCCGAAGTGAGAGGTCCGGCGTGCCCATGTAAACCGCGTCAGCCCCATAAAGGACGGCGACTTTCAGTTTTTCGAGCGAGCCAGCGGGCATCAGCAATTCGGAACGGCGCGATTGATTACTCATCACTTGCGGGTCTTTTCTATTTTGTCGTCTGCGGGAAATCTTGTGCTGCGGCTTCTATCACAGCCTGCTGCTTGTGCCGATTAAAATCGCATATTTGCGCTATGTTGCATAGGAGCATTGCTGCGCAACAGCCATGTCCTTGCATTACGCAGTGTTGCTGTCACTCTCTATCAGGCGACGGTGATGCAGACCCCTGCCTGTTCAAAGGCATCATTGATGTGGGGCGGTGGGATCATGTCGGTAACGAAATCACTGAAATCCGTGGTTTCGGCAATTCGCATGAAGGGATGGGCTTGGAATTTCGATTGATCCGCAATCAGGATGCTGTGCCGTGACGAGCGGATCGCTGCATTCTTGATCGCGACTTTTTGCCTGTCATGATCGAGCGGGGTGCCATTTTTATCAAAACCCGAACACCCGATCACGCAGTAATCAAAGGCAAAGCGTCGAATGGCTGCGGGGGCGTCGTTGCTGACCAAGGATCCGTCGCTGCCATATATAAGGCCACCGATAACGTGAATCTCCTGATGCGATTGCGCCGAGGCGATTGAAGCGCACAGCAAGCTGTTGGTCACCAGTCGCAGGTTACGATGTTTACCAAGGGCACGAGCAAGGGCTTCGACCGTGGTGCCGACATCAAGAAATACAGATGCCCCGTTCGGGATCATGCGTGCTGCGCACTCTCCGATACGTTGTTTGGCTTCTGGCGAAAGGCGGTTTTTCTGTTCATGCCCCAGACGGACCATGCTGTTGGGCAGGCCTGCGCCGCCATGAAAACGTTGCAAAAATCCCTGTTTGCTGAGATCGATGACATCGCGACGAATGGTTTGTGTCGACACGTCAAAAATGTCGGCCAAAGCTTCAAGAGTTGCAAATCCCTGATCACGGATGATGTGAAGGATTTCATTTTGTCTGGGGCTCAGATCGACTGGAATATCGTGCGTCGTCGGCGATGTCATTCTTCTGCCTTGTAATCTTTTCTGGTTTCGAATTGTAAATTAGTTTACATAACGGGCCAGTTTATTGCGATGGAAAAAGGATATTGCAACATGCAATTGCATATTGATACGGGAAACTCTGTCCTGCGCTGTGCGGGCAAAGTATTTGATCCTTGGACACTTTGCTGGAAAGCTCGGGACTATGAGGTCGCCGGTTTGGTTGCGATATCCGAGGTGAACTTACAGGCGGTTACCCCACAAGAGGCTGTGCGCTGGTTGTTTCAGAATCAAAAAGTGCGTCAGGTTCCGGTTGCGGTCATTGGCGCAAAGATTGCTAGTGACGCTGAGTGCGCGGATGCCGAAGCGCTTGGGAAGGGGTTGGCTGAAATTGGCTATACCCTGCTGACTGGCGGGCGCACTGGTGTTATGGAAGCCGCGTCACGCGGGGCTTATGAGGCGGGGGGGCTGGTCCTTGGTCTGTTGCCCGGTGATGAGTTCGAGACGGCAAATCCATATGTCACAATCCCGTTGGCAACCGGTATTGGTCCGACGCGTAATTCCGTTATTGCAAGGTCCGCACGGCTTTTGATTGCTGTGGGCGGTGGATATGGCACGATCACGGAAATGGCTTATGGACTGCATTATGATCGTCCTGTTTTCGCTCTGCCCAGTGCGCCTGTTGTGCCCGGCGTCGTGCGTTGCGAGGATGTCGATGCTGTTTTGTCAAAGATCGCCAGTGCATTTTTGGGGCTGGGTGTGAATTGATAGGCGCGGCGATTTTTGTGTTCGCAAATGTCATTAAACTTACATTTGTGTAAATTTTCAGACTCGCATAGCTTGGCCCTCGGACGATGTTCGGTGGGCCATTTTTTTGGCCGCGATATCGTTTCCCTTCTAATCTTGCCACTCTGGAATTTTTTTTATGGGTCTGGTGACTTTTTTATATTGTTTGTATCTGGTGACACCGATTCTTCTGTTGGTGGTAGGGTCATTTGGCACGAGCTGGACCAACAGCCTGCTGCCCAGCGGTATGACATTCGATTGGTACCTTGAGGTCGCCGGGGATTCCAGTTTTCAGCGAGCCTTTCTGACCAGTTTGCAGGTCGTTGTTGCTACATGTGTTATCAACGTTCTGCTTGGGGTGCCGTTTGCTTACGCTGTGTTTTCGGCAGCTAACCGTGGCATTCGACTGGCCGCGCGTATTTTCACCTTATTGCCCGTTGCTGTACCTGAGCTTGTCTTGGGCTTTGGATTTATTATCGTATTTTCAAGCAATTATACCCCTTGGCTCGGTACGACCTGGCTTCTGGTCTGTGCGCATGTGGTGTTGACGCTGCCATATCTGGTGGGAACACTCCTTGGGGATATGGATCGGCTTGGTATTGCTGGAATGGAAAGGGTCGCCGAAACGCTTGGTGCAGGTTTCTGGCAGCGTTTTCGCGATATCGTTATCCCCTCGCTCCGCTACAGCCTCTTGTCCGGTCTGATGATGGTTACAGCGATTTCCATTGGTGAATTCCAGATTTCCAACCTTGTGGCGGGCTTTCTTTCGCGAACCTATCCGGTTGTCCTGTTGCAGGCATTTTATGGTGCGACCGGGTTGGCTTGTGCGGCCACGGTGGTTTTGATCTTTCTTGCCTTGATGGCGGCATGTGCCAGTGCTGCCGGGGCGCATTTCTCACATTTTCGTCAAAAGGCACGCCCATGACCATCCGTTTTGAAAATGTCACCTATCGTTATGCGGATGGCAAAGGCGGTCTTACTGATATCAATTTTGATGTCAAAACCGGAGAACTGCTGGCGGTGATCGGTCCCTCCGGTTCCGGGAAGAGTACGCTTTTGAAGCTTCTCGCCGGATTTATGGACCCGCAGCAGGGACGCATCGAGATCAGCGGTCGCGATATGAAAGGTGTTGCTGCACGGCATCGTGATCTTGGTATTGTGTTTCAGTCCTACGCCCTGTTCCCGCATATGACGGTGCTTGAAAACATAGCCTACCCGCTTCAGCTTCGCCGTGTTGCACGCGATGAACGAATTGAGCGCGCACGCAAAGCCTTGCAGGAGGTCGGTCTGGCTCATGCCGTTGATCGCCTGCCCGCGACCCTTTCTGGAGGGCAGCAGCAGCGTGTTGCGCTTGCACGTGCGCTTGTCTATCAGCCAAAGGCGCTTTTGCTTGATGAACCGTTGTCAGCGCTTGATGCTTCTTTGCGTGGCGAGATGCGTGATCTGATTACCCATATCCAGCGCACGGCCAACATCGCCGCGATCCTTGTTACCCATGATCAGGAAGAAGCCTTGTCCATGGCAGACAGGGTCGCCGTCATTCATGAAGGCAGTTTGCTTCAGCTTGCCGCGCCGCGTGATCTTTACGACAATCCAGTTGATAAAACAGTCGCCGCCTTTGTCGGCAAGGCCAATCTGTGGCCGGGGAAAGTGCTGTGCCCCAACCGGGTGTTGACCGAGCTTGGCGAAGTCGTCTGTAACGCAGAGGATTGGCAAGTCGGCGCATCCGTGACGCTGCTTGTTCGCCCCGAAGCCGTTATGCCGGTGATCGGTGCGCCCTCCGCCGCAGAGGGTGGGACGGATCATAGCGTAAATTATTTCCAAGGTGATCTTGTTCAGGACAGGTTCCTTGGCGCAGTACGTCGATACGACATTGCCCTTGGAGACCAGATCATAACTGGTGAAACAGGATATCGTGGCACTGTTGCGGGTGTCTCGATTGCTCCGGACCAGGTTCGGATTCTTCGCTCATAGTCCATTCCTATATCCCCCCCTCAAGGAGACATTCGATGAATTTCAAGTTCAAGGCGGCGCTGGTTGCTGCTCTATCTCTTGCGCCGTTTACCGCCAGCGCCTTTGACGGCCCTGAGCTTTATGATGGTGAACAGGCCCTTTATGAAAAAGCGCAGGAAGAAGGTCTTATTGTATCATTTGATACCGGGCCGACCTGGGCAAACTGGTCATCACAATTCAAGAATTTCAAGGCCCGCTATCCGGGGGTTGAAATGGTCTATAACGATCTAGGCTCGGCTGCGACTGTTGTTGCGCTGGACAAGTCGCGCAATCGTCCTCAAGCCGATACTGCCTATTACTTTGCCGGTTCTGCACTTGATGCGGTTGCCAAGGATGTTGTTGCGCCGTTTGAGCCTGTCAATTTTGACAAGCTGCCGGATGAGCTTCGTGAGAAAGACGGAAAATGGTTTACCGTTCACAAGCTCAATATTGCATTTCTGGTAAACAAAAAGCTGGTCAAAGAAACGCCGGAAAGCTGGGCTGATCTTCTGAAATCCGAATACAAGAATTCGATTGTCTATCTTGATCCGCGCTCGACTGGTCAGGGGCAGGTTGTTGTTTTTGGTGCAGCATTTGGCAACGGCGGCGATATGGATAACATTCAGCCGGGTATCGATTACCTTGCGCGTCTGCATAACAGCGGCAATGTCCTGCGCACCGTCGGGACGACGCCCTATGCGCAGTTCCTCAAAGGCGAAATTCCGATCTGGATTGGATATGAAAATGATGGCTTGAAAGCGAAATACAAGGACGGCATGGGGGATGACATAGATGTCGTCATCCCGAAAGAAGCATCGGCGGCTGCGCCTTATGCGATCAGCATGGTTAAAAACGGTCCGAACCCTTCGTCTGCAAAGCTTTGGCTCAACTACATCATGACAGATGAGGGCCAGGCCACCTTTGCCGAAGGATATGTCCGTCCGTCGGTTCCAGGTGTCAAGCTGTCTCCGGAAGTGGCTGATAAAATGCCAGACGCCCCTCAGATTCGCCCGATTGATATCGTCAAGGCGACTGCGCTGAAGGCGGATATTGATACCGGTTGGTCCAAGGCCGTTCTTGGTGATTGACTGAGTTTTTAACGCAATAAAAAGACCTGAAAAGCGGAGAATGAAGATAATGGTTGGACGTCACAAGAGCACTTTGCTCTGGCTTGCATTACCGGCAACGGTGTTTCTCGGTGCGTTCTTCATTTTGCCGCTGGTTTTCGTTGTTGCTGACTCGCTCTCGGATGGTGGCTCTGCCTATGGCAGGGTCGCCTCCGATCCCGTTTTCTGGGCCGGGTTACGTGGCAGTCTGGTGATCGGATTGGCGGCACCGCTCTTTTCTTTGATCGTGGGCTATTTCGTCTCTTTGCATCTGTCGCAAAAATCAGAACGGTTTCGCTCAGCTTTGATGTTTCTGATCTCGCTGCCGCTGACGTTTTCCGGGCTGATTATTGCTTATGGATTTATTCTGACCTTTGGCAGGGCGGGATTTGTTACAATGCTTTTGGCGGAAGTCGGGGCTGAGCCTTCTGTTGTTGGCGGATTTATTTTCTCGCCAATCGGCTTGGGATTTGCCTACTCATACTATCTGATACCGCGGGTAGTGATGATCTTGTTGCCACCACTTATAAATTTTGACCGAAGCCAGATCCAGGCTGCAAAGACTATGGGGGCGTCGGGTTTTCGGGCGCATGTTGATGTTTTGGTGCCCCAACTTGTACCGGGTTTTGTCTCGGCATTCTGTCTTACATCGGCGGTGGCGTTTGGTGCGTACGGTACGGCGTTGGCTCTGGTTGGGACACAAGTAAATATCCTGCCTCTGGTGCTCTACTCCAAAATTGCGGAAACGGGCAGTGATTTGCCTGCTGCATCGGCGATTTCAGTTGTTTTGATGTCGATTTGTGTACTGGTGATTTCGGTCGCGGAAACGGTCACTACAGAAAGGAAGCCTGCGCGCATGGATGCATAGCAAGGCGCGATTTTAATGTCTTACACATCTTGCAATCCTGTGTTGAATTTTAATCTTGACCAAATGATCAGGATTGGACATGCTGTATGGGTCAGAGAGAGGCATCTGTACGCGCTATCAACCGGGAATAACCCGAAATTCAAAAAAAGGCGCGACAGATCGAATACTGGGAAACAGTCCGGCAATAAGCCGGACGGATACGCCAAGAATGTCATTGACTGAAGACCCAGAGTTGGTCGGGCCCGCCCGTCCGCATACGCCATAAATCCATCCGGAGCTTTTTTAGGCTTCCAAGGGCGGCTGGTTTTTTGAGAATGCCATTCTTGTTTTGTCTCTCGCTGACGCCAGGAGAGGACGCCTTTTTGGCAGGGAGACAAAACATGACCATCTTGCAGGGCAAGCAAGTTTCGAAATCAGGTGCTATCCACGGCTCGGGACATATCGGCCATAATGATCCCGATGACGGATTTTCCGATCTGCATCCGGCCTATTCCACCTTGCAGGCCATGGCCGAAAGCAATCGCTGCCTGTATTGCTATGACGCGCCATGCGTTACGGCATGCCCGACATCAATCGATATTCCGGGCTTCATCCGCAAAATCAGCACCGGCAACCCTGATGGGGCAGCCAAAACCATCCTGTCGGCCAATATCATGGGGGGCACCTGTGCGCGCGCCTGTCCGACAGAAGTGCTGTGCGAACAAGCCTGTGTGCGCAATGTGTCCGAAGATGTCGCGGTTGAAATCGGCAGTCTGCAGCGTTTTGCGGTTGATCACCTGATGGCGCGCGATGAATTGCCCCATCCGTTCAAACGGGCCCCCCTGACCGGTAAACAGATTGCGGTGGTCGGTGCCGGTCCGGCGGGGCTTTCATGCGCGCATCGCGCGGCGATGCTGGGCCATGATGTGACGGTGTTTGAGGCCAAGGCAAAGCCGGGCGGGCTTAATGAATATGGTCTTGCGGCGTACAAAATGACCAATGATTTCGCCCAGCGCGAGGTTGAATTCCTTTTGGGCATTGGCGGCATCCGGATCGAGTATGGCAAGGCGCTTGGCCGTGACATCAGTCTTGGGGCTTTGCGTGACGGATATGATGCGGTGTTTGTTGGGGTCGGGCTTGGCGCGACCAACGAACTTGGCCTGCCGGGAGAGGCATTTGATGGTGTCGATGACGCGATTGCCTTTATCGAGCAACTTCGCCAGACCGAACCGAAATCCGACATGCCGGTTGGCAATAATGTGATCGTGATCGGCGGTGGCAACACTGCAGTTGATGCCGCGATCCAGGCCAAACGCCTTGGCGCGGACGAAGTCACATTGGTCTATCGTCGCGGGGCTGAACATATGTCGGCCACAGAATATGAACAGGAACTGGCCAAGATCAATGGCGTTGTCGTGCGCCACTGGGCCAAGCCGGTCGCGATCAAGGCCAATGGCAAGTTGATCGGCATGGAGTTCGAGAAAACGGAACTTCATGACGGCAAGCTTGTCGGCACCGGTGAGAAATTTGAAATTCGCGCCGACCAGATCCTGAAGGCCATCGGGCAGAAAATTAAAACAGATGATCTTGCCGGAATGGAGATCGCCGGTGGCAAGATCGTGGTCGATGAAAATTACCAGACAACCGCATCTGGCATCTTTGCTGGTGGGGATTGCATCAAAAGTGGCGAGGACCTGACAGTTCAGTCGGTCGAAGACGGCAAGCAGGCCGCGATTGCCATCGACGCGTTCCTTAAAACCGCATAAGCCAGAAAGGGAGAGAGAAAATGGCTGATCTAAGCTGCAAAATTGCCGGGATCGATTCACTGAACCCGTTCTGGCTGGCCTCCGCACCGCCGACCGACAAGAAATACAACGTTGTTCGCGCATTCGAAGCCGGATGGGGCGGCGTTGTCTGGAAGACACTGGGGATTGACCCGCCGGTGGTTAACGTATCGTCGCGCTATGGCGCGCATCATGACCAGAACCGCCGTTTGCTTGGTATCAACAATATCGAACTGATTTCCGACAGGCCGCTTTCGGTCAACCTTCAGGAAATCCGTGAATGCCGTAAAGAATATCCCGATCATGTGATTATCGGATCGATGATGGCCCCGATTGAAGAACGGGCATGGAAGGATTTGGCTCAGCAGATCGCCGAAAGCGGTGTGCACGGGATCGAGCTTAACCTTGGCTGCCCGCACGGCATGTGCGAACGCGGCATGGGATCGGCCATCGGGCAGGTTCCTGAAATGGTCGAACAGGTCACGCGCTGGGTCAAGGATGCGGTTGATATTCCGGTCTTTACCAAACTGACGCCAAACATCACCAACATCCTGTGGTCGGCGGAGGCCGCGTTAAAAGGCGGGGCGGATGCCGTGTCGCTGATTAACACTGTTAACTCGATCATTTCGGTCGATCTGGACAGTATGGTTCCCGAGCCGATGGTTGATGGCAAGGGGACGCATGGCGGTTACTGCGGGTCGGCCGTCAAGCCGATTGCCCTTAACATGGTCGCCGAAATTGCCCGTACGCCGGAAACCCGCGATCTGCATATTTCCGGCATCGGTGGCATTACCACATGGAAAGACGCCGTTGAATTCATGGCGCTGGGATCAAATGCGGTGCAGGTCTGCACGGCCGCGATGATCTATGGTTTCCGGGTTGTTGATGATCTGATCGACGGCATGAGCCAGTGGATGGATGACAAGGGTTACACCAGTGTCGAACAGTTCACGCGTGCGGCCGTGCCGCAGGTCGCGAATTGGAACGAGCTTAACATGAATTTCGATACCAAGGCGGTGATCAACCCCGACAATTGTATCGAATGTGGTCGCTGCCATATTGCATGCGAGGATACATCGCACCAGGCGATTGCGATGAATGTCAAGGAAGACGGGCACCGTGAGTTTGTTGTCATCGACGAGGAATGTGTTGGTTGCAACCTTTGCTATCATATTTGTCCGGTCCCTGATTGCATCACCATGGAGCCGGTCAAAACCGACAAGCCTTACATGACCTGGCCGGAACATCCGTTAAACCCGATGCGACAGGCAGCCGAATAACGCCAAAGCCGAAAGACAGACAAAAGGATATCTACATGACCGTTCAACCAAGTGTGCGTAATCTGTCGATCAATGGCGACCGGCTTTGGGGCAGCCTGATGGAGATGGCAAAGATTGGCAAAACTGCCAAGGATGGCGTTTGCCGATTGGCGCTGACCGATCTGGATCGTGAAAGCCGCGATTTGTTCATCAAATGGTGCAAGGCCGAGGGATGCACTATCCGTATCGACAAGATGGGCAATATCTTTGCTCGCCGTGAAGGTCGTAATCCTGAACTGCCCCCTGTCGTTATGGGAAGCCACCTTGATAGTCAGCCGACGGGTGGAAAATATGATGGCGTTTATGGTGTGCTTTCGGGCCTTGAAGTGATCCGGACGCTCAATGAAGCCAAATATGAAACCGAAGCACCGCTTGAAGTCGTTTGCTGGACCAACGAAGAAGGATCGCGCTTTGCCCCGGCGATGGTTGCATCAGGCGTTTTTGCCAAGGTGTTCGATCTTGATTACGGCCATTCGCGTGCTGATGTCGATGGCAAGACGATGGGCGAGGAATTGAAACGCATCGGCTATCTTGGCGATGACGAGGCAACAATTGATGCCCATCCGATGGGCGCGTATTTCGAGGCACATATCGAACAGGGCCCGATCCTTGAGGATGAAGGCAAGGATATCGGTATAGTCACCGATGCACAGGGGCAGCGCTGGTATGAAATCAAGTTCACCGGTGTTGAGGCCCATGCCGGACCGACACCGATGAAAACCCGCAAGGATGCGTTGCTGGGGGCAGCACGGGTGGTTGATCTGGTCAACAGGATCGGTCTGGATCGTTCGCCGCTTGCCTGTGCGACGGTTGGGATGATGCAGATTCACCCCAATTCACGCAACGTGATCCCGGGCGAGGTGTTCTTTACTGTCGATTTTCGCCATCCTGACGACGCGGTCCTGGCCGATATGGATAAGGCGCTTCGCGAAGGGGTGGAGAAAATCGCATCCGACATCGGCCTGAAAACCGAGTTGGAACAGATTTTCTATTACGCCCCGGTCCCGTTTGACAAAACCTGTGTCGATGCGGTCCGCAATGCGGTCGAAATCGGCGGATATTCCGCGCGCGAGATTGTGTCGGGTGCCGGTCATGATGCGTGCTACCTGGCGCAAGTGACTCCGACGGCGATGATCTTTATCCCGTGTGTTGATGGCATTTCACATAACGAGATTGAAGAAGTTCATAAGCACTGGTCGGATGCAGGCGGGCAGGTTTTGCTGCATGCCGTTCTGGCCAAAGCCGATGAAACGGTCATGACACAGTCGGTTTAAGCGATATCGAGAACCTCCCCTGAATACTCCAGACTGGACCGGCCTTTGTGCCGGTCTTTTTTTGTCAGTTGCTGTTGGATTTGGGCAGGTGAAGGGCGACCCATTCGGAAAGTTGCCCGTTTCTGTCCAGTTCCGTGATCAAGTCGTTGATCCGGGCGATGTGTGGAACGCACGGGCTGCTGCGCGAAAACATGAATTGAACTTCATTCACTGCCAGTGGTGGTTCAATGGCAATCACCTGTTGCTCGATACCATCAATCGCGACATTGGCCATGCCGTCATACCGCCCGAGCAACACATATTCGACCCGCCCGTTCATCAGGATATCGAATATGCGGTTGCCGGTTGGTGAATAAATCATGTCGAGCCGATCATTGGCATACCGGTCAATGAAATCGCCATAGCTTCCGCCTTGGGGACGGGCACCGCTGTGACCGATCAGGCTTTCTATGTTTTGCACGGAAAATTGTCGGTCAACATGCTGAAAGACCATGACATCATCGGATGCATACGGAAGGGAATAGATGAAAGTCATCGCCCGTTCGGCCGTGGAATAGGCGCCTGCCATCACATCGATTTCACCGGCTTCTAGCATCTGGATCGACCGGTTCCACGGGATTTCAAAATGTACTTTCAGACTGATATTGTTTTCCTGCGTGTATCGACGCAGGATATCAATCGAAATGCCTTGTGCATGGCCATTGTTGTCGAAGTAAGAAATCGGTTCCCATCCTGCCGCACCACCAACGACAATCTGTTTGCAGGTATCAGATGCGGCATGGGCATGATTAGTGATTGCGGACAGGACCAGGCACGTCAGAATAAGCATAGGCATGATGCCAAATCCGATCGCGTACATGAATACGCGTTGAAAATGCATGCTGGCCCCCGTTGAAAATAGATCAGTGTTTGTCGATTTCAAATTTGGGGGATGGGTATCTTTTTCAACTATTCGTTAGTGTGGGGCAGGCAGCTTTGTTGCGGTGGTTGTCTTTAAGACAGCCCGACGCCTTTCAGGATGATGCGCACGACATTTTCCTTGGCCTCGGCGAATTGGGTATCCGATAACGGGTGATCGTTATTGAAGATTTCGATCTGACGGGCAAAGTCGGCGTAATGCTGGGTTGTGGCAAAGATCATATACATTAGCGAGTAGGGTTCGACCTTGTCCATCTTGCCTTCTGTGATCCAGCGATTGATTACCACCACGCGGCTATCAAGCCAGTTTTTGACTGTGGTTGAAATGTAGTCGGACGAGAACTTTGCACCACGGATGATTTCGTGCGCCCAGACGCGCGAACCGTGCGGGCGGGCACGCGACAGATCCATCTTGGCTTCGATATAGCCGCGCAGAATTTCGGCCGGGTCGGAACTGTTTTCAAATGTCATTGCCGCTTCAAGCCAATGATCGCAAATGTCTTCCATGATCCTGCGATAAAGGGCTTCCTTGGTGCTGAAATAGTAATGCACATTGGCCTTGGGCACTTTGGCAATTTCGGCAATCCGCGCGGTGGTTGCGCCCTTGAAGCCGTAATCGGCAAAAACCAGCTCGGCAGCGGCAAGAATTTGCTCTTCGTTTTCCTGGCGAATGGCGGCTTTATGTGCGCCGTTTTGCCCGGATTTGACTGCACTCATCGACGTTCCCCGAAATTGCGTCATTTATCTTGACCGTTTGGTCAGGTTAAAATAATCTCTACTTTAGATACTAAAAAGCAAGTCTAAAATACGCGCCGAGCCAACCAGAGGTGTCCAGAATTTTGAACAACTCCGGTGAAAGATAAACAGAAATTCGGTGCCGTAAACAAAAATCAGGGTCGCTGAAATGGCATTTGGCAGTCGAAAATTCGAAACCAGTTCCCGGTGACTTTAAAGCGCTAGTGCATGGGAGATTCCCGTGCTAACGATTTTTTCCTGTGCCGCCATGCGGTGCAGTTCTGATCATCCTGTGTGCGACATATCACGCATCCGGGGTGTGAGGGATATTAAATAAAGTCGGACATTGGTTTGGTCACGGATTCTGTCCGTCAGAACGATGTCAGGGAAGCACAAGAAAGGTACGGGAGACCTTTTTATGACAGCCACCACGAAAATCAGCCGGCCGAACGATCTTTCGGCATTCTGGATGCCGTTTACGGCAAACCGTCAGTTCAAGCAGGCCCCACGCATGCTTGTCAGTGCTGAAGGCATGTATTACCAGACCGATGACAACCGCCAGATTCTGGACGGTACTGCCGGGCTTTGGTGCTGCAACGCAGGTCACAAGCGTCGCAAGATCGTCGAGGCGGTCAAGGCACAGATGGACGAGCTGGACTATGCCCCGGCATTCCAGATGGGCCATCCCAAGGCGTTCGAGCTTGCCAGCCGTCTGGCGCAGCTTATGCCGGGCGATTTGAACCATGTTTTTTATACCAATTCCGGTTCTGAATCGGTTGAAACCGCGCTTAAGATCGCGATTGCCTATCACCGGGCACGCGGGGATGGGCAGCGGACCCGTTTGATCGGTCGTGAACGCGGCTATCACGGTGTTAACTTTGGCGGTATTTCGGTTGGTGGTATTTCGGGCAACCGCAAGACCTTTGGCCAGATGCTGGGCGGGGTTGATCATATCCGTCATACCTATCTGCCTGATGAAAATGGTGTTACCCGTGGCCAGCCGGAACATGGTGCGTTTCTGGCCGATGATCTGGAACGTATTTGCGCGCTTCATGATCCGTCGACCATCGCGGCTGTGATTGTCGAACCGGTTGCTGGGTCGACCGGTGTTCTGATCCCGCCAAAAGGCTATCTGGAACGCCTGCGCGAGATTTGCACCAAGCATGGTATTCTTCTTATCTTTGATGAAGTCATTACCGGTTTTGGTCGTCTTGGCGCGCCGTTTGCCGTTGATTATTTCGGTGTTCAGCCGGATCTGGTGACAACGGCAAAGGGGCTTACCAACGGGACAATCCCGATGGGGGCTGTTTTCGCGACCGACGACATCCATGATACCTTTATGTCCGGCCCGGAAAACATGATCGAGCTGTTCCATGGTTACACCTATTCGGGCAATCCGGTTGCCTGTGCGGCGGGCCTTGCGACGCTTGAGACCTATGAAGAGGACGGCCTTTACACCAGAGGGCAGGAACTTGGTCAATATTGGGAAGATGCGGTTCACAGCCTGATTGATCTGCCGAAGGTCAAGGATATCCGTAACCTTGGCCTGATCGGCGCGATCGAGCTTGAAGGGATCGAAGGCTTCCCGACCAAGCGCGCCTTCAGCGCGTTCCTGAAGGCGTTCGAGAAGGGCATTCTGATCCGCACGACGGGCGATATCATTGCGCTTTCGCCGCCGCTGATCATTGAAAAATCACATATCGATCAGCTGTTTGGCACGCTGCGCGATGTGCTGAAAGAAATCGACTAGGGATTTTTTTCCCTGTCCCGCTGCGGGCAGGGTGTGCGAAAGCCCGAGGGAGACGTTACGTTTCACTATTTGCCGGTTTGCGTCCCATCATGGGAATTGGGGACGCAAACCGGACTAAGCCACAAGATCGGCAAAAGCCGGCATATGGCACATATCAGATCAAGGAGGTATCTCGGATGTCTATGCTGAGAGGCGGACTGATTCAGATGAGCCTTAAGGGTTCAACCGAACAGTCGCCAGACGAAATTCGTCAGGCCATGATCGACGCGCATCTGCCCTATATCGAAGAGGCAGGGCGAAAGGGCGTGCAGGTTTTGTGTTTTCAGGAAGTTTTCACACAACCCTATTTCTGTCCGAGCCAGGATGCGAAATGGTACGCCGCGGCCGAAGAAATCCCGAATGGCCCGACCACGCAGTTGATGTGCGAACTGGCCAAAAAGCATAAAATGGTCATCGTCGTTCCGATCTACGAGCAGGAAATTACCGGTGTATATTACAACACCGCCGCCGTGATTGATGCCGACGGGACCTATCTTGGCAAATATCGCAAAACCCATATCCCGCAGGTTGCCGGTTTCTGGGAGAAGTTTTTCTTCAAGCCCGGCGTTTCGGACTGGCCGGTTTTTGATACCCAATATTGCAAGCTTGGCGTTTATATCTGCTATGACCGACACTTCCCGGAAGGTTGGCGTGCGCTGGCGTTAAATGGTGCGGAATATATCGTCAATCCGTCGGCAACGGTGGCCGGGCTTTCGGAACATCTGTGGAAGCTGGAACAACCCGCATCGGCAGTTGCCAACGGATGTTATATCGGGGCGATCAACCGGGTTGGCCGGGAAATGCCGTGGAACATTGGCGAGTTTTACGGCCAGAGCTATTTTGTCAATCCGCGTGGCGTGATTGAAAAGGAAGCATCGCGCGATCAGGACGAACTGATCGTGCATGACATGGATATGTCCATGGTACGTGAAGTGCGGAACACATGGCAGTTTTTCCGCGACCGTCGGCCTTCGACCTATACCCGCCTGACCGACGGCAACTGAGATTTAACGGCTAACGGAGCACTTAATCCGCTCGCCGTTTTGCTTTGACCGACATTTTATATTCCGGCGCCAAATGACCGGGCAAAAGACAAGTCGGCAAGGTTCAGGGCAACGACCCTGAGGGAGGCTTTAGAGAGACATTCGATCAGGGGATACCCCATGACGTTAAAAGCAGTCGTCAATAATGTGGCGCAAATGCCCGCATCCGCCGACGCAGTTGTTGATATTCAAAAACTGTCGTTGACTTTTCAAACCGCTGACGGGCCGGTCTATGCCCTGTCTGATGTTGATCTGAAAATCGAACGCGGCGAGTTCGTTTCCTTTATCGGCCCGTCGGGCTGCGGCAAGACCACGCTGTTACGTGTGATTGCCGATCTGGAAAAGGCCACGGGTGGCGATATTTCGATCAATGGCGTTTCCCCGCAGGAAGCGCGTGAAAATCGTGCCTATGGCTATGTGTTTCAGGCACCGGCATTGCTGCCGTGGCGCTCGATTGAACGCAATGTGACCCTGCCGCTGGAAATTATGGAAATTCCCCGCGAAGAACGCATCAAGCGGGGGCACGAGGCACTTAAACTTGTCGAACTGAACGGGTTTGAAAAGAAATTCCCGTGGCAACTTTCGGGCGGGATGCAGCAACGTGCATCAATTGCGCGTGCGCTGAGCTTCGATGCCGATCTGCTTCTGATGGATGAGCCGTTCGGGGCGCTGGATGAGATTGTGCGCGATCATCTGAACGAACAGCTTCTGAAATTGTGGGCGCGGACCAACAAGACGGTGGCCTTTGTCACCCATTCGATCCCCGAGGCGGTTTACCTGTCGACCAAGATCGTTGTGATGTCGCCAAGGCCGGGCCGGATCATTGATGTGATCAAAACCGATTTCCCGAAGGATCGAGGCCTTGACATCCGCGAAACGCCAGAATTCTTGGAAGTCGCCCATCGTGTGCGCGAAGGGCTGCGGGCGGGGCATAGCTATGACGAGTAATGCCGCAACGATGAATGGCGCGATTGGCGGAGAATCGCTGTGGTCGCGTTTGATGTCCGGGCAGGCTGGTCCGGTGACAGTGGTGCTGATTGCGCTGTTTGTCATCTGGTATATCGGGGCGGTGTTCATGAACGCGCCGACCCAGATTGACCGCTATAACCGTGCCGGGGAAACCTGGACAACGACGCGTTTGATCGAAGATACACTGGCGCAGGAACGACCGATCCTTCCGGCCCCGCATCAGGTCGCGCAGGAAATGTATAAAACCATTTTTGCGACTGCGATCACGTCGAAACGGTCGCTGGTTTACCATACCTGGGTGACGCTTTCATCGACTCTGCTGGGGTTTGTGATCGGAACCGCACTTGGCATTCTGCTGGCGGTCGGAATTGTTCATGTGATCACACTTGAAAAAAGTCTGATGCCGTGGGTGATTTCATCCCAGACCATTCCGATCCTTGCCATCGCACCGATGATTGTGGTTGTGCTGGGTGCGATTGGCCTTAAGGGACTGGTGCCAAAGGCGATTATTTCGACCTATCTGTGTTTCTTCCCGGTGACGATCAGCATGGTCAAGGGACTGCGGTCGCCTCAGGTGATCCAGCTTGATCTGATGCGTACCTATAATGCCTCGAAATGGCAGACCTTCTGGGCGTTGCGATTGCCATCGGCGATGCCCTATCTGTTTGCCAGCCTGAAGGTCGCGATTGCGATCAGTCTGGTGGGGGCAATTGTCGGTGAATTGCCGACGGGGGCACAGGCAGGGCTGGGCGCACGCCTTTTGGCCGGGTCCTACTACGGGCAGACGATCCAGATCTGGTCGGCATTACTGACGGCGGCCTTTGTTGCCGCGATTATGGTGGTGTTGGTCGGCTGGTGTGAACGTCGCGTTCTTGCCCGGATGGGAGTACGCGGATGACCGACGTGAAACTTGATAAATTCTGTCTGGTTGCGGCAATCGCGGCTTTGCTGGCTTTGATCTTTCCGCTGAGCGGGGTTGATCCGGAAAGCGGCAAACAGATCGCCTTTGTCAGCGACATTTCCGGTATTGCGGTGGCGATGGCACTATGCGTGATTGCCGGTGCTGCATTTACGTGGCTTGGTGTGGGGCACATTCAGTATGCGGCGATCATTCTTGCGGTGGCGGTGTTTGGCTGCTGGCAGGCGATTGAAGCACTTTATGATTATGGTATTGCCGGTCATGCTGGAACCGGGTTCTGGTTGTTTATCCTGTCGCTTTGGGCGTTTGTCTGGCGGGGGATTGATGTTGTTGCGCGCTATCGCAGCCTTGAAACTGCCAAACAGCAATCGGCGAATATTCTGGTGCCAATCGCGTTTGGTGTCTGGTTGCTGTTCCTTTGGGAAGTGATCGTGGCCGGTTTTGGCGTGCCGCAGGTTTTGCTGCCTGCGCCAAGTGCCATTGGCGTTCGCTTTGTCAATTCGACCGACATTCTGGCTGCCGATTTCCATCAGACCTTCATCAAGGCCGTGATCAGCGGCTATGTGATCGGTTGCGGCAGTGCCTTTATCGTGGCGATTGCGGTGGATCGGGTACCGTTTCTGAAACGGGGGCTTTTGCCGCTGGGCAATATGGTGTCTGCCCTGCCGATCATCGGTGTGGCACCGATCATGGTGATGTGGTTCGGGTTTGACTGGCAATCCAAGGCGGCAGTGATCGTGATCATGACGTTTTTCCCGATGCTGGTGAATACCGTGACCGGGTTGAATGCTGCAGGCGCGCTTGAGAAGGACCTGATGGCGACTTATGCGTCGGGTTACTGGTCGACCCTGTTTCGGTTGCGGCTACCGGCCGCAATGCCGTTTGTCTTTAATGCACTTAAAATCAACTCCACGCTGGCGCTGATTGGCGCCATCGTTGCCGAATTTTTCGGCACCCCGATTGTAGGCATGGGATTCCGGATATCGACAGAAGTCGGGCGGATGAATGTCGATATGGTCTGGGCGGAAATTGCATTGGCGGCCCTGGCGGGGACCGCCTTTTACGGAGCTGTGGCCTACGTCGAAAGAAAGGCGACGTCATGGCATCCGTCATTTCGGGTACGTCGCCATTAAAGGCATCAAAAGACGGCCCGTCGGGAGGACTTGACAATAACCTGAGGAGACATCGACGAATGAAGAAAATATTTGCGACTGCGTTAGGGTTAAGTGTCGGTATGGCATCGTTTTCGGCGATGGCAGCGGACGAAGTCACCCTGCAGCTTAAATGGGTAACCCAGGCACAGTTCGCCGGTTACTATGTGGCGCAGGACAAGGGGTTCTATGAAGAAGCCGGTCTTGACGTCACGATCAATCCGGGCGGCCCGGACATTGCCCCGCCACAGGTTATTGCCGGTGGTGGTGCCGATGTGATCGTCGACTGGATGCCATCCGCACTGGCGTCGCGAGAAAAGGGTGTTGCATTGGTCAACATTGCGCAGCCCTTTGCCAAGTCAGGCATGATGCTGACCTGCCTTAAGGAGACCGGTGTTGAAAGCCCGGATGATTTCCCGGGTCGTACGCTTGGCGTCTGGTTCTTTGGCAACGAATATCCGTTCCTGAGCTGGATGTCGAAGCTTGGCATTCCGACCGATGGCAGCGAAAAGGGTGTTACGGTTCTGAAACAGGGCTTTAACGTTGATCCGCTGTTGCAAAAGCAGGCCGATTGCATTTCAACAATGACCTATAACGAATACTGGCAGGTCATTGATGCCGGTATCACCGAAGATCAGTTGAACGTCTTCAAATACGAAGATCAGGGTGTCGCGACGCTTGAAGACGGCCTTTATGTTCTTGAAGACAATCTGAAGGACGAGGCATTTGTCGAGAAGATGGGCCGCTTCGTTGCTGCGAGCATGAAAGGCTGGCAGTGGGCAAAGGAAAACCCGGAAGACGCCGCAATGATCGTTCTGGATAACGACGCAACCGGTGCCCAGACAGAAAAGCATCAGATACGCATGATGCAGGAAATTGCCAAGCTGCTGGATGACGACGGAAAGCTTGACGAAGCGGCCTATCAGCGCACCGTTGATAGCCTTCTGTCGGGCGGTTCCGACCCGGTTATCACCAAAAAGCCGGAGGGTGCGTGGAGCCACGCCGTTACCGACAAGGCGTCGATGTAACGATCCGATCCTGTCACCCGACAGGTGTAACTGACCTGCCGGGTGACAAGCCATCTTACGAAACTGAAAACGGGCAGGGATGCCGGGGCTTTCCCGCAACTTTCCGGGCCTTACGATAGACTGACAGACAAGGAGCCACCCATGTCCATGGTTATTCGTGGCGGAACAATCGTTACCGCCGATCTGACATATAAATCCGATATCCTGATTGAAGATGGCAAGATTGCCGCGATCGGTCAGAACCTGACCGGGGACAAGGTTGTTGATGCCGACGGCTGCTATGTCATGCCCGGTGGGATTGACCCGCACACCCATCTTGAAATGCCTTTTATGGGCACCTATTCCGAAGACGATTTTGAAAGCGGCACCAAGGCCGCCGTTGCAGGTGGCACAACGATGGTTGTCGATTTCTGCCTGCCTGCCCCCAATCAGTCGCTGCTTGAAGCGCTTCAGGCGTGGGACAACAAATCGACCAAGGCGGTTTGCGATTATTCTTTCCACATGGCGATCACATGGTGGGGCGAGCAGGTCTTTGACGAGATGAAAATCGTTGTCGAGGAAAAGGGCATCAACACCTTCAAGCATTTCATGGCCTATAAGGGCGCGTTGATGGTCGATGATGATGAAATGTTTGCATCCTTCTCTCGCTGTTCGGAACTCGGCGCGATGCCGCTGGTTCATGCCGAAAACGGCGATGTGGTCGCGACACTTCAGCAACGTTTGCTTGATGCTGGTAATAACGGGCCCGAAGCACATGCCTATTCCCGGCCTGTCGATGTCGAGGGCGAGGCGTGTAACCGTGCGATCATGATTGCAGATATGGCCAATGTGCCGCTTTATATCGTGCATGTGTCCTGCGAACCGGCGCACGAAGCCATCCGCCGTGCGCGTGCCAATGGCAAACGCGTGTTTGGTGAGCCGCTGATTCAGCATCTGATTCTGGATGAAAGTGAATATGCCAACGCGGACTGGGATCACGCGGCCCATCGCGTCATGTCGCCGCCTTTCCGCAGCAAACTGCATCAGGACGGTCTTTGGAATGGTCTGGCATCGGGCAGCTTGCAGGTTGTTGCGACCGACCATTGTGCTTTCACGACAAAGCAGAAACGCATGGGAGTTGGTGATTTTACCAAAATCCCGAACGGCACCGGCGGTCTTGAAGACCGCATGCCGCTGCTGTGGACCTATGGGGTCAATACCGGTCGTTTGACGATGAACGAATTCGTTGCCGTGACCTCGACCAATATCGCCAAAATCCTGAACGTCTATCCCCGCAAGGGCGCGGTTCTTGTCGGTGCGGATGCGGACCTTGTGGTCTGGGACCCGAAGGCATCGAAAACCATCACCGCCGAACATCAGCAATCGGCAATTGATTACAACGTGTTCGAAGGCCATGAAGTCACCGGATTGCCACGCTACACCATCAGCCGCGGTCGGATTGCCGCTGAAGAAGGCGTCGTGATTGGCAAATGCGGCGATGGTGAATTCGTGCGGCGGGATGCTTATCCAGCAGTGAACAAGGCGCTTTCGAAATGGAAAGAGCTGACGTCTCCGCGTAAAGTAGAGCGCAGCGGTATTCCTGCCGGGGTGTGATTTATCCTCATTCAAATAAAATCAGGGAAACGGGTGTTTTGGGATCGCCCGTTTCCATTTGATAGTGATCATGCCGGACTGAAAAGCTTAAGTCCGACAATTCCGGCAAGGATCAGGGAAATGGACAATATCCTTGCGACACTCAGCATTTCACCAAGTGCCACCACGCCAAATATCACCGCACCAACCGCACCGATACCGGTCCAGATCGCATAGGCGGTACCAAGCGGGATGCTGCGCATGGCAAAGGTCAACAGCCAGAAACTTCCGGTCATGGTCGTCACGGTGAAAATTGTCGGAAGAGGATTGGTAAAACCGTTGGAATATTTAAGGCCCGCAGCCCAGCAAACTTCCAGAATTCCGGCCAAAAGTAATGCAACCCAAGCCATAACGGCCTCCTTGTTCAAAGGGGCCGTCCCCGGTCGTCATCATCAAGCGTATTCGGTCGTCCGATCACGTGACAGCACGCTGTCATTGCCTTCTACCTTGATATAGGGGCAAAATGCCCCACTGGCAAATGCCTGCCCAGCAATGCTGCCATGCCATCCTGATCAAAATAAACGGACGTTATCCTGCCGATGTCAGCCAATGCAAACAGCCTGTCCGATCATCCCAAAGTCGCCGGATTGATTCTTGCCGGGGGCGAGGGGCGACGTATGGGTGGAAACAAGCCGTTTCGTGAACTGGCAGGCAAACCCTTGATTGCGCATGTGATCAGCGCGGCATCCGCGCAATGCAATCACCTGTTGATTTCCAGCAACGAAGGCGGGGCATTTTTTGCTGAATTCAATCTGCCGGTCGTTCCAGACAGTCCCCAATCGGGGCTGGGGCCGTTGGGCGGGATTCTGGGCGGACTATTGAGCTTGCCCGATGGTGTCGACTGGCTGGTTTCCTTTCCCGTCGATTGCCCGATTGTACCCGATGATATGGTCGTCCAATTGCTTAAGGCGGCGACAGAGGGCGGTAAAAAAGCAGCCTTTGCCAGCCATGCCGGACGGGATCACTACCTGTCTGCTATCTGGCATCGCGCCGGGGCTGGTATCATTGGCAACCAACTTCGTGATGAAGACCGTCGCGTTGGCGGGGCCCTGCGTGCGATGGCGGCCGCGAATGTGGCGTTTCCGGTGCGGTCTGGCGACATGGTTCCGTTTGTCAATGTCAACGCGCCCGAAGATCTCAGTGCGCTTGATGAAATGCTGTCGGGATATATCGATGAAAAGCGTCTTTGAGTTTCGACGTGTACTGCAAGTATCTGGTGGTTTTACGATAAGGCATTCACACAATTTTCTTGCATAGCAAATGCATATTATCCCTATGATTAAATCTGTTTTGTTTTAAACGTATCGCTTCGCTGAGGTTTTGAATAAAACGTACCTTGTTGATGCCGTTTATTCGGCGTCCAGCTTAAATAATTAGGGCTTATCATGCATTCGACCTTTGCAATATTTTCTGTCGCTTTTGTCTTTCTGGCTGTTGTTCTGACGTTTTTGAGCGTCAAGATCGTGCCGCAGGGTTACGAAATTACCGTCGAACGGCTTGGTCGGTATTTGCGGACACTTGATCCTGGAATGCATATCCTGATCCCGGTTTTTGATCGTGTCGGACAGCGCATGAGCCTCATGGAACGTGTGCTTGATATCCCCAGCCAGGAAGTGATTTCGCGCGATAACGCATCCGTTGTGGTCGACGGTGTGGTCTTTATCCGGGTAACCAATACCAAAGATGCCGCCTATAAGGTCGAGCGCCTTGATTATGCCGTACAGAATTTGGCCATGACCAATTTGCGCAGTGTTCTTGGTTCCATGGAACTTGATGAAATGCTGTCAAATCGGGAGAAAATCAGCCTGCTGCTTCTGGCTGTTCTTGATGAAGCGACCAGTGATTGGGGGGTTAAGATCACCCGGGTTGAAATCAAGGATGTACAGCCGCCCGAGGATCTTACGGAAGCGATGAACCGTCAGATGAAGGCCGAGCGCGAGAAGCGCGCGCTGATCCTTGAGGCCGATGGCGAAAGAGAAGCCAACATCAAGCGCGCCGAAGGTGAAAAATCTGCGGCGATCCTGGCTGCCGAAGGACGCATGGCCGCTGCCGAGCTTGATGCGCGGGCACGCGAACGCACCGCCGAGGCAGAAGCCAAAGCAACCGAAACGGTTTCCAAGGCCATCCGCGAAGGCGATGTTCAGGCAATCAACTACTTTGTTGCCCAGAAATATGTTGAATCGCTTGGCCAGATCGCATCAAGCCCTAACAGCAAACTTGTCTTCATGCCGCTGGATGCGTCTGGTATTGTTGGATCGATTGGCGGTGTAACCGAATTGATCAAAACGATTTCTCAGACAGACAAAAGCTAAAACGATCTCGGGATTGCCAAAATGAATTTATTTTCTGAACTGGGCATCGAGTTCTGGCATTGGTGGATTCTGGCCTGCCTTATGCTGGTGCTTGAAATGTTGCTGCCGGGGATCATTTTCCTGTGGTTGTCAGTTGCGGCAGCAGCAGCGGGTTTTGTTGTTCTGTTGGTTCCCGATGTCTCGGTGGAACTACAACTGATCGCATTTGGCGTGTTCAGTGTGCTGTCATTTGTAATCGGGCGGCGGTTCTTTCGCCCCGCGCGTTCGGGGGCGCAAGAGGAAGATGTCAGCAGCACGCGGTCATCGCTGCTCGGAAAAACGACTGTTCTGACTGAAAAGACGACCAATGGCCGCGTTCGTCAAAACGTCTATGGATCAAGCTGGGTCCTGAAGTCGGATGAGGAACTTGTTGAAGGTCAGAAAGTCCGTGTCTGCGGGATTGAAGGAAGTACGCTTCTTGTCGAGGCGGTCAAAGCCGACGATCCAGATTAATTAATGTGGCCTGCAAGTTAAAATCCCCTATCAGCAAGATCGGGGATTTTTTCATTTGGCTAGTTCACGGCGCAGGGTCGCCATGGCTTCCAGGGTTTGTAGCCGTCAAAGAATCTTGCAAGGAACTGATCGACCTTTTCGCGGTTTGTGGCGCGGTCAGCTGAGGAGAGATCCTTGTCATACTGACTGCAGTTTTTTTCTACGGCATCGCCAATCGATTTCCAGTCCGCATGCTGATCATGGCCTGGAAGGCCTGTCGCGATGGCGCACCAACCAATAGCTTCGACGGGGTCACCAAGGGTGCGGGCTTCTTCAGCAAGATAGGCAGCTGCACGCATTTCACCACGTTCGGCGGCTTGACGCAGATATTGATAACGGGCGGTGTCACTGTCTGCAAATCGATTGGCAAGCAAGGTTGCCGCCCGCGGATCGCCAGCTTCCCATGCAGTGCCCAGATGCTGTTTTGCCTGATTAGGCTTGCCCTGATCCATGGCATCAAGGGCAAGCCACAGCATTGCCTGTGTCTGGTTCTGATCTGCAGCCTGTCGATAAAGCGGTCTGATATTGTCGGTTTTCGCACCGGTTACTTCCAGTCTTCGGGCGATGACCATGCTGGCATCCGGATTGTGATTGTCGGCTGATGCTTTCATCAACTCCCAGCCACGTTTTTCATCGGCATTGACGCCAAACCCGTTAATCATCTGACAGGCCAGAAGGTACTGCGCGGTGGCGTTGCCCTGTTCGGCAAGCGGCGCAAATGTTTTGGCCGAGGCTTCGAAATTGCCGTGACGATACGAATTTATCCCTTCATCAAGCGGGGATGCGGCGGTTGCCGTCGCCATCAGGCAAAGCGTGATGCCTGCCGTCACGGTCGAGGATTTCAGGATATGTGCGATTGGATTTTTCATGCTGTTTCCTGTGTATCGCTTTTTGCCAACCAACGAAACCGGGTGAAAAATCCGGGACCCGACTGTGACGTTCGGGGGAAGGGCATCCTCATCGGGCCCCAGACAAGTGCTCTCACGGGAGGGAGGCTTCATCTATGGTTTTGTTGTTTTGCTGGCGGGTTGTCGTTGCTTGCTCGGACCGGATGGAGGCAAGGAAATCACGCACGCGCTTTCCGAGATCGTCGGATTGATGGCGCAGACGATCTGTTGCCTGTCGCAGGCCATCGACGGCCTTTAGATTGTCATCTGCTGCTGTGCTGACCTGTGCAATTGTTGTGTTCATTTCGTTGGCGGCGATGGCGGATTGTTCGACGTTGCTGGCGATTTCGGCGACGAATTCCTGTTGTTCGTCAACTGCTGCCGACATTTCGCCGACCGTTTCGTGAATGCCGGTGATGCTGTCGCGGATGGTGGCAATGGCTTGTACCGCGATACCGGTTGTTGTCTGGATCCCGGTGATGCGCTGGGCAATCCGGTCGGTTGCCGTGCCGGTCTGATTGGCAAGGTTTTTGACTTCTTGCGCGACAACTGCAAAGCCTTTGCCTGCGTCGCCTGCACGGGCGGCTTCGATTGTTGCATTCAGAGCCAGAAGGTTGGTCTGGGCGGCGATATCCTGAATAAGGTTAAGGATTTCGCCGATTTCCTGCGCACCGGTTTCTAGTTCGTGTATGGTTTCGCTGGTCTGGCGGGCGGCATCGACCGCGTTGGTGGCGGCATTCACGGATTGCTGGGCGCGAAGGCCTGTATCACGGACTCGCTCAGACAGCGACTTTGCCGCATCGGAAACAGATGCCATATTGATCGATATTTCCTCGGACGCACCGGCAACGCCTGTGGCGTTACTGGATGCGACTTCGGCCTGCTCGCGCACCTGATTGGAGGTTATCTGGATGTTTTCGGCCTCGCGTGAGACATCCTTTGCAACCTGCATTACCGATGCTTCGAACGCGTCGGCCAGTTCCAGCATGGCGCGGCGGCGTTCGGTTTCGGCAGTCTCGCGTTCGCGGGCGACATTTTCCTCGGCCCGCTGGGCGGCAAGGCTGGTCTCGCGGAACTGTCCTAGAATTTCGGCCATGCGACCGATTTCATCGCGGCCAGTATCGCGAACTTCTGTCGAAAGATCGCCGTTTGCAACACGACGCATACCGTCAATCACATGCAGCAGGCGTTTGATAAGGTTACCACGGACATAGAAAATCAGGATCAGAAGCGAGATCACCAGCACCGTAACACCAATCAGGGCAATTAGCTGCTGATCACGGACCACCTGTGTCAGCGCATTGGCTGCACTGTCGTCAACCTCAAGACGTTTGGTGTCAACGAGTTGTGTGATGGATGTACTCAGTGCTTCGGCGCTGGTCAGGGTCGCATCAAGAGTTTGTTCTGTCTTGTACTGATTGTCCCATTCGGTTTCGCGAAGATCAAAAACGCTGTCTTTACCTGCGCCATAAACCAGCAATGCCTCGGCCAGTTTTTTTATCTGGGTGCCATCGTTGTTATTGGGCAATTTTTCCAGCGCGTCTGAAATGCGAAGTTCCGCCCAACTCCATTGATTGCGGACCTCGTCCATGGCATCGCCTTCTGGCACGGCGATGGCGGCGGTCAACATGCCAAATGCAAGATTCATGTTGGCGCGGATTTCGGAAATCAGTTGGGAAAATCTGATGGCTTCTTCCAGCTCAGCCACCGTATCGCTATTGCCATCTACAACACGCGATATACCGCGCGAGACATCGATATCAACAACCTCGACCAGCGGATTGATGAATTCTGAAAGATCGCTATAGGCAAAGACCATATCAAGGGTCAGATCACCGCGCTGCTTTTCAAGTTCAAGCCGCTGCATGGTCAATTCATGCAGTGTGTTGCGGCGTGCAACAATATCGTCAAGCTGTGCGGTCAGGGTTTCAATTGCGTCGACAGCAACGGTTTGTTCCGGTTCCACGGTCTGGTCCGGTACCTGATCCGGTGTTTCGGCGTCACCCGCATTTGCGTTCGTTTCGGAATTGGTCGGGGCAACCGGCAACATCAAAGGTTCCGGATTGGTCGCGGCAATTTCGCCAAGCCGGGTGCGGGCATCGCCTATCAGGGCATCAAGGCGTGCCTCGGTTTCAGCCAGTTCATCGGCATTGCGCGATGTTGCCAGTGCCGGTGCCTGAGCCGCCAGTCCGACACCATCCATGGCAAGTTCCATCTGCCGGATGATCGAGGGTAGGCTATCATTAGTTATGTCGGCGACAAGCGCCCGACTGTTGCCAAACGAGATCCAGGAAACCACCGATGAAATACCGGCCAGCACCAGAATCAGGGCAAAAGAAGCCATGAGCCGACCTTGAATACCAAGGCCAGCGCGACGTTTTTTAATCGCGGTATTCACTGTTTCCTCCCTGTCGTGCCCGCCATGAGCCAGACATTCCCTGTATGGGACCTTGCATCCGGTTTGCCGGATGTCTTCGGTTTTTATCGATCCATAAAAGCCGGATCGTGTTTTGAAATCGGTACGAACAAATAAGTTGTTAGAGAAATTGTTGGGACGGCCGGGGATGATAAATCACCCCCGGCACCCCCAGTTGTGAGGCCTGGATTATTTCTGGGCCGCACTCCATTCCGCGATCAGATCGTCGTATTTGACGGTCTCACCCTGCGGTTTTTCGTTATCAAGTTTCGGTTTCGGAGCACCGGGCTGGTCGAACCAGTACTGGGCATCCTGTTCCTCGTTCAGTTTCGGTGCGCATTCGCCACCGATACCTGCACGTTCCAGACGTTCCAAAACACGGTCCATCGCGGTTGCAAGGTTATCCATTGCTTCCTGCGGGGTGCGTTCGCCGGTTACAGCTTCGGCAACGTTCTGCCACCAGAGCTGAGCCAGTTTCGGGTAATCCGGAACGTTGGTGCCGGTCGGCGACCACTGGACGCGAGCCGGGGAACGATAGAATTCAACCAGACCACCCCAGTTCGGTGCGATGTCGGTCATCGCCTGGGTATCAAGGTCAGACTGACGGATCGGAGTCAGACCGGTAAGGGTCTTTTTGAGCGAGGTGGTTTTCGCCGTGACGAACTGCGCATAAAGCCATGCAGCTTTACGACGCTCAGGCGGGGTGGACTTCATCAAGGTCCAGGAACCCACATCCTGATAACCAAGCTTCATGCCTTCTTCCCAGTACGGGCCGTGCGGCGAAGGTGCCATACGCCATTTCGGCGTGCCATCTTCGTTCACTACCGGGGTGCCTTTTTTCGCCATATCGGCGGTGAAGGCGGTGTACCAGAATATCTGCTGGGCGATCTGGCCCTGTGCCGGAACCGGACCGGCTTCGCCAAAGGTCATGCCAGCGGCTTCTGCCGGAGCATAGGCTTTAAGCCAGTCGATGTATTTGGTCAGAGCGTAAACAGCCGCCGGGCCGTTGGCCGCACCACCACGGGTGACGCTGGAGCCTGCAGGTGCGCAGCCTTCAACGCGGATACCCCATTCATCAACCGGAAGACCGTTCGGGATGCCCTTGTCACCAGCGCCAGCCATCGAAAGCCATGCGTCGGTGAAGCGCCAACCCAGAGACGGGTCTTTTTTGCCGTAGTCCATGTGACCATAGACTTTTTTACCGTCGATTTCCTTCACGTCGTTGGTGAAGAATTCGGCGATGTCTTCGTATGCCGACCAGTTGACCGGAACACCCAGGTCATAGCCGTATTTGTCCTTGAACTGCTTTTGCAGGTCTTCGCGCTGGAACCAGTCATAGCGGAACCAGTAAAGGTTCGCGAACTGCTGGTCGGGAAGCTGGTAAAGTTTGCCATCCGGACCGGTGGTGAAGGACAGGCCGATGAAGTCTTCAAGGTCGAGCGTCGGCGAGGTAACGTCCTTGCCTTCGCCTGCCATGAAGTCGGTCAGCGGAACGACCGCATCGTAACGCGAATGCGTACCGATCAGGTCGGAGTCATTGATGTAGGCGTCATAAATGTTACGACCGGACTGCATTTGGGTCTGCAGTTTTTCGATCACGTCGCCTTCACCGATCAGGTCATGGGTCAGCTTGATCCCGGTGATTTCCGAGAAGGCTTTGGCCAGAACCTTTGATTCATATTCGTGCGTGGTGATGGTTTCGGATACCACGTTGATTTCCATGCCGCGGAACGGCTCGGCTGCTTTGATGAACCATTCAAGTTCGGCCATCTGGGCATCTTTATCAAGGCTCGACGGCTGGAATTCGCTATCGATCCATTTTTTTGCCGCGTCGGTGTACTGGTCTGCTGCTGCCGGATTGGCAAATACCGCAAGACCGAGTGCGACCGCAACTGCACTGCCTTTAAGAATGGCAGAGGAGCCTTTGGCTTTGACGATCATGTCGTTCCTCCCTGGTTGTCTTCCATTGCACTTCCGGAAAAATCCGGTTCACCCGTGACGGGGGAAGACAGTACCCGCCGCGATGAATGACGACAGGAACGGCACCGTTGCAGGAAACAGTACCCGTTCCGGATTGTTCAGCCCCATCGCATCACGATGATGAGCCAGAAAAGGGCAACGATTGATGCGATCCAGATGGCGGCATCGCTAAATGCCATAAAGCCGAGATGGATGTAGGCTGCACCAAGCAAACTGATGAAAAGGCGATCCCCGCGGGTTGTTTCGAGTGGCAGGAAGCCACGGCGCGGAACGGTTGGTGAAACCGCCTGCCATATTCCCATTCCGATCAGCATCAAAATGATGCAGGAAAAGAACACGGCGGTAATCGGGGTCCAGGCCATCCAAGTCATTGTTTTATTCCTTCCTGTTTTCCGATTACACGCGGCCCATCGCGAAGCCCTTGGCGATGTAGTTGCGAACGAACCAGATCACCAAAGCGCCCGGCACGATTGTCAAAACACCCGCCGCCGCCAGAACCCCCCAATCAAGCCCCGATGCCGAAACGGTACGGGTCATGGTGGCCACGATCGGTTTGGCATCGACCGACGTCAGGGTGCGGGCCAGCAACAATTCAACCCAGCTGAACATGAAGCAGAAGAAGGCCGTCACACCGATACCCGAACGGATCAGCGGAATGAAGATCGTGGTGAAGAAGCGCGGGAAGGAATAACCGTCGATATAGGCGGTTTCGTCGATTTCCTTTGGAATGCCCGACATGAAACCTTCGAGTATCCAGACGGCCAGCGGCACGTTGAACAGGCAGTGTGCAAGTGCCACAGCAATGTGTGTGTCAAACAGGCCAACACTTGAATAAAGTTGGAAGAACGGCAGCAGGAACACGGCAGGCGGTGCCATGCGGTTGGTTAGGAGCCAGAAGAACAGATGCTTGTCACCGGTAAAGTTATAGCGGGAAAAAGCATATGCCGCAGGCAGAGCAACCAGAAGCGAGATCACGACGTTGATCCCGACATAGATCATCGAGTTGATATAGCCAGAATACCATGCCGGATCGGTCAGGATGGTCGCATAGTTCGCCAGCGTCGGATTATCCGGGAACAGGGTCATTGCGCCCAGGATTTCCGAATTGGTCTTGATCGACATGTTGAACAGCCAATAAATCGGCAGCAACAGGAACACGATATAAAGAAGAAGTGCGATATGACGTTTCTGGAACCGCATTTTATTGTTCCTCCCGCTTTCCGGCGTTCATTACGACGGTATAGAAAACCCAGCAAACCAGCAGAATGATCAGGAAGTAGATCAGCGAGAATGCCGCAGCCGGACCAAGGTCGAACTGACCCACTGCAATCGTGACCAGAAACTGGCTGAGGAATGTGGTGGCCGTACCGGGCCCGCCGCCCGTAAGCACGAAGGGTTCGGTATAGATCATGAAACTGTCCATGAAGCGCAGCAGGACACCGATCACGAGGACCGACTGCATTTTCGGAAGCTGGATAAACCGGAACACGGCCCAGTTCGAAGCACCGTCAATCTTGGCGGCCTGATAATAGGCATCCGGGATCGACCGAAGACCGGCATAGCACAGCAGAACAATCAGGCTGGTCCAGTGCCAGATATCCATCACAAGGACGGTCACCCACGCATCCATCGGGTTCTGGCTGTAGTTGTAGTCCATGCCAATCATGTTAAGCGCATAACCACCAAGACCGATATCGGCACGGCCAAAAATCTGCCAGATGGTGCCAACCACGTTCCATGGAATAAGCAATGGCAAAGCCAGAAGAACCATGCAGGCCGAAACACCCCAGCCTTTGCGTGGCAGGGTTAACGCAATGCCGATACCCAGCGGAATTTCGATGAACAGCACGCTGCCGGTATAAATGATCTGGCGGATCAGGGCATCATGCAGACGGCTGTCTTCAAGGACCTGACGGAACCAGTCGGCACCGACAAAGAAACGGGTTTGCGGATCAAAAATATCCTGAACCGAATAGTTCACGACCGTCATCAAAGGAATGATCGCGCTGATGGCGACGATAAAGAAGACCGGCAGGACGAGGAACCATGCCTTATTGTTGGTAATCTTGTTCATTTCCCCATCCCCCTCACGCGACCAGCTGACTGTCGGCGTAAAGCTTGGTCCATTCCGGTGCAAACCGGAGGATGCCACTTTGGCCTGTGATCTGCTGATCTTCGCTAACCTTGACCTTCATTTCGGATGATCCGAAACGGGTGGTTGCGATCTTGTATTGGCCAAGGTCTTCGACCTTGACGATATTGACCTCGATCCCGTTGTCGCCTTCGGAACCGTTTCCGGTTTCGATGCGCAGGAATTCGGGACGGATGCCAAGTTCAATCGGGCCTGATGCCTTGGCAACGGCTTCGATGTGGCGATCCGAAAGCGCGATGCGTTTGCCATCAATCCATGCCGCACCTGCATCGATATTGCAGGGCATGATGTTCATGCCGGGGCTTCCGATGAAGTAACCGACAAAGGTATGGGCCGGATTTTCAAACAGTTCCTGCGGGGTTCCAAGCTGCACGACCTTGCCGCCATACATGACAACGACTTTGTCGGCGAAAGTCAGGGCTTCGACCTGGTCATGGGTCACATAGACCATGGTGGGGCGCAGTTTGTTGTGAATTTCCTTAAGCTTGCGACGCAGGACCCATTTCAGATGCGGGTCAATCACGGTTAGCGGTTCGTCAAACAGGATCGCCGAAACATCGTCGCGAACCAGTCCGCGGCCAAGCGAAATCGTCTGTTTTTCGTCCGCACCCAGACCGCGTGCTTTTTGCTTTAGCTTGCCGGTCAGGTCGAGCATTCCGGCAATTTCGCGAACACGTTCGTCAACCCGTTTTGAATCAACGCCACGATTGCGCAGCGGGAAGGCAAGGTTTTCGTAAACGGTCATGGTGTCGTAAATTACCGGGAACTGGAAAACCTGCGCAATATTGCGTTCTTCCGGGGCCAGTCTGGTGACGTCCTTGCCATCAAAAAGGACCTGTCCCTCGGACGGGGTTAGAAGACCGGAAATGATGTTAAGCAAAGTGGTCTTGCCACAGCCCGACGGGCCAAGAAGGGCATAGGCCCCGCCATCTTCCCAAACATGTTCCATGCGGCGAAGGGCGTAGTCCTCGTCCCCTTTCGGGTCTGGGAAATAAGAGTGCGCAAGGCTTTTAAGATCGATACGTGCCATTTTAATTCTCCAACCTCAGGCGGCCTTGCCGTTTTGAATTTCAACGGGCGGTGCCGCCACAAGGCGATCATTGGCGTCATAGGCAAACAGACGTTTGGGATCGACATAGAAGGTGGCTGCCTCGCCAAGCCGCGGGTTGTGCACACCTTCTTCCTGGATCACCCAGGAAACATCATTGAAATGGACATGGACAAAAGTCTCGGAGCCAGTGATTTCAGCAAGTTCAACCTGGCCCTGCATCGCAACGCATTCCGTACTGGTCTGATCGACCGACAAATGATTGGCACGAACCCCGATGGTGTATTGGCCATTCGCGAGTACCGAAAGATGGCCGGTCAGCGGGACCTGATGGCCGCTTGCCAGATAAAGTGCGCCATCGCTGACTTCGGCCTTGACCAGATTGATCGGCGGATCGGAAAAGATCAGACCCGTCTCGACAAATGCCGGGTTGTGATAGACCTGCGTCGTCGGGCCGAACTGGGTTACGCGACCTTCATGCATCACCGCGCATTTGCCGCCCAGCAAAAGGGCCTCCATCGGCTCGGTGGTGGCGTAAACGACAATTGTGTCGCGTTTCGCCAGAAGGTTCGGGATTTCTTCGCGCAGTTCTTCGCGCAGTTTATAGTCAAGGTTGACCAGTGGTTCATCAAGCAGCAGCAGAGTGCAATCCTTGACCATGGCGCGCGCCATGGCGGTGCGCTGCTGCTGACCACCCGACAGTTCCTGTGGCAGTCGATCTAGCAGATGTTCGATATGCATCAGTTCGGCGGTGGATTTCACACGGCGTTCAATTTCAGCAGCATCAACGCCCTGCAATTTAAGCGGTGATGCGATATTGTCATAGACGCTCATCGACGGGTAGTTGATGAACTGCTGATAGACCATGGCGACGTTGCGTTTCTGAACCGGCATGCCGGTGACATCCTTGCCATTGACCAGAATGCGTCCGCCGGTTGGTGGTTCAAGACCGGCCATAATGCGCATAAGCGTCGTTTTGCCAGCCAGTGTCCGCCCGAGCAGGACGTTAAATGATCCCGGCTCCAGCGACATCGACACATCGTCGACGTGGGTTTCCCCTTCCACGGTCTTGGTTATGTTTTCAAGCGTAAGGGTCATTTCACATTTGTTCCTTCGCCCGTTTTCACGGCGTTATTCGATTTGGTTTCAGTCGCAAACCATTGCGCAATGGCGGTCTGGGTGTCCTTTGACAGATGCAGGCCGAGTTTGGATCGGCGCCACAGAACGTCATCGGCAGTACGCGCCCATTCCTGAGCCGCCAGATAGCGCAGTTCGCATTCGTAAATATCATCGCCAAGATGCGTGCCCAGCCCCGAAAGGTCGGATGCATCGCCAATGATGGTGTGGGTCAGTGTGCCGTAGTTTCGCACATAGCGGTAGAGTTGAGCCGCCGGAATCCACGGAAATTTCTTTTGCGTTGCAGCAAGATAGCTTTCGAAATCGCCATTAGGCATGTCGCCCTCTGGAAGGGGAGCGTTATCGGTCCAGCGATCATCCGCAAACCCGAAATAGGGCGAAAGTTTGCTCATCGCTGATTCGGCCAGTTTGCGATAGGTGGTGATTTTGCCGCCGTAAATGTTCAGAAGTGGCGCACCTTTGTCACCATTATCGATTTCAAGAACGTAGTCGCGCGTGACCTGGGATGCGTCTTCGGAGCCATCGCCATAAAGCGGGCGAACACCGGAATAGGACCAGACGACATCGGCCGGTGCGATCTTGTGAGCGAAATAGGTGTTGGCCAATTCGCACAGATAGCTGATTTCATCGCTGCTGATCGCGACTTTGGACGGGTCGCCTTCGTAATCGCGGTCCGTAGTGCCGATCAGAGTAAAATCCTGTTCATAGGGGATGGCAAATACGATGCGGCCATCGGGATTCTGGAAGATATAGCAGTAATCATGGTCAAACAGTTTTGGCACCACGATGTGACTGCCCTGCACCATGCGGATACCTTGCTTCTTTTTCGCTTCGACGCGTTTTTCAAGGATTTCGGCACACCATGGACCGGCAGCATTGACCAGCGAGCGGGCCTTGATCGTGTGTTCACCCGCACTGTCGCGAACCGCAACAGACCAAAGATGGCCCTCGCGACGTGCCGATACGCATTCGGTGCCGACACGGATAACTGCGCCGCGATTTCGGGCATCCATGGCATTAAGCACAACAAGGCGCGCATCCTGCACCCAGCAATCGGAATAGATGAACGCCTTTTTCATGCCAGTTACCAGTGGGGCACCGGCGACATGATGATCAAGGTGGATGCCTTCGGAGCCAGGAAGTTTTTCGCGCCCCCCCAGATGATCATACAGGAACAGGCCCAGTCGAATCATCCAGGCCGGACGTAATCCTTTAACGTGGGGGAGAACAAAGCGAAGCGGCCAGATGATGTGCGGGGCAGCGTTCAAAAGCACTTCGCGCTCGATCAGGGCCTCTCGCACCAGACGGAATTCGTAATGTTCCAGATAACGCAACCCGCCATGGATCAGCTTTGTGCTGGCCGATGAAGTCGCACTTGCAAGGTCGTTCTTCTCGCAAAGAAAGACTTTAAGGCCGCGGCCGGACGCATCGCGCGCAATGCCTGCACCGTTGATGCCACCGCCGATAATGGCAATGTCGTATGTTTCTGAAGTGAGCAACCGCTTCCTCCCTGATTGCCCTGATTTGTGACAGATGTTCTCAACTGTCATTCTGTTATGTCAAAAACGTTACGAACCACCCAAAATAATTGCAAGCGAAAATTATGAAGAATTTTAATTTTCGATAACGAAATAAGAATGTGGGGTTGTAGTGTATTGTTATAATTGAGATCTTCGATTCTGCACGATTTGTTTCGGCTTTCCGTTCGATGACGGGATGATCCGGTTTGATCTGGAAAGTTGATCAGAATCGTTTGAATCCGAAAAAAATAAAACAGATCACCTGTTCCCTAATTGCATAAGATTGCAACGTCACCCCGGTGCAATTTGCCCCCGGGCGCGGAAGCTTACGGTTTTGCCAGCCCACTATGCGAAAATGCCAGCCATGGCTGATGGGCAACGCAATCTTGTTGCAAAGCGCGGCGGTCGAGGTGTTTGCGATTGCCAAATGGTCTTTTAACTTGCGAAGATGTGGCAACCACCACGGATCGAACTAGATGATGTTCATGACTTTCATGCTTCGATCCCAAAGCAAAACTCCGGAGGCATTCCTATGATTTCTTTAAAAGACCCGTCCTTGTTCACCCAGCAAGCCTATATTGGCGGTGAATGGGTCGACGCCCCAGACGGCAAAACCGAACAGGTCACCAATCCCGCGAATGGCGAAGTGCTTGGCACTGTGCCTGTTTTGGGCCGCGATGTCGTTGCCCACGCGATTGAAGTCGCCGAAAAGGCGCAAAAGCAGTGGAAGAAACGGACTGCCAAGGAACGCTCGACCATTTTGATGAAATGGTACGACCTAATGATGGAAAATCAGGAAGACCTGGCACGCCTGATGACGGCCGAACAGGGCAAGCCGCTTGCAGAGGCGCGCGGTGAAATAGCCTATGCGTCGTCTTTCCTCCAATGGTTTGCCGAGGAAGGCAAACGCATCTATGGCGATGTTATTCCGACTTTTGCACAGGGGCGCCGGGTTGTTGTTCTGAAAGAGCCGGTTGGCGTTTGTGCGGCAATCACGCCGTGGAACTTCCCCACCGCGATGATCACGCGCAAGGCGGCACCGGCTTTGGCAGTGGGCTGTGCGATGGTCGTCAAACCGGCAATAGAAACTCCATATTCGGCTCTGGCCATGGCAGTTCTGGCCGAACGCGCCGGTTTGCCAAAGGGGCTTCTATCTATTGTGACCGGTGATGCCAAAACCATCGGTGCCGAAATGACCGAAAACCCGACGGTTCGCAAATTGACTTTTACCGGTTCAACCGCAGTTGGACGTTTGCTGATGCGTCAATGTGCCGACACGGTCAAAAAAATCAGCCTCGAGCTCGGTGGTAATGCTCCGTTCATTGTCTGTGAAGATGCCGATATTGATGCCGCAGTCGAAGGGGCGATTGCCTCGAAATACCGCAACAGTGGCCAGACCTGTGTTTGCGCAAACCGTATCTTTGTTCATGATGCTGTCTATGACGAATTTGCCGAAAAATATGCCGCAAAGGCATCGGCGATGAAAGTTGGCGATGGCACCGAAGAAGGTGTTGTCCTTGGCCCGCTGATCACGGAAAAGGCTGTCGAGAAGGTTGAAAACCAGATTGCCGACGCCGTTTCCAAAGGTGGCCGGGTTCTGACCGGTGGCAAGCGCCACGCAAAAGGCGGCAGCTTCTTTGAGCCAACCGTGATTGCCGATGCCAACCGGGATATGCTGGTCTTCCGCGAGGAAACTTTCGGTCCGATGGCACCGCTGATCCGCTTCCACAGTGATGATGAAGTGCTGGAAATGGCCAATGATTCAGAGTTCGGTCTGGCCTCTTACTTCTATTCACGCGACATTAGCCGCATTTGGAAGCTGGCCGAGGGCCTTGAAACCGGTCTGGTCGGTGTCAATGCTGGTGTGATCGCAACCGAAGTTGCCCCGTTTGGCGGCTACAAGCAATCCGGTGTCGGCCGCGAAGGTTCAAAATACGGGGTAGAGGATTACCTTGAAGTCAAATATGTCTGCATGGCAGGCATTGACGATTAAGGCATTTTCGGACTTCCGAAACGAAAAAGGCGCTGTCGAAATGACAGCGCCTTTGGTTTTTACACGCAATCACAATGTTATGCTGCGTTCTCGTTCTTTTTCTTGTTATCGGATGTGATCGACTGGACCGAGCCATCCGAAAGTTCAGACTGAAGTGCTGTGAAAACGTCGAACATATTCGGGTTGAATGCAATTTCAGCCTGCATGCGATCACGTCGTTCTGACGGTGTTTCATCGTCGTTGTTTTGCTTGTTGGCGAGTGACGCGCCGTTCAGCTTTTCCTCGATCGCATCAGCAATCGCTTTTTCGATGGCTTGACGTTCGGTTGCGCCCATCTTGGCCAGACTTTCCTCATCAAGGCCCATCGATTGAAGGATCTTGCGGCGCATCTCTTCGATCTTGCGTTCTTCAAGCTCCTTCACATAAGTCGTGAAGCCGTGTTCCTTGATATACGCGATATCGGCATTTTTTTCCTTGTTCTCTTCGGGCAGCGGTCGACTGTTCGACGCAATGGTTTTTGCCGCCGCATAGGTGCTTTTGACGTTGGACGCCGTGTTGGTGATGCTCATCAGGGTGTCATATATTGCCATCCCGATCCTCCATGGGAAAATAATGCCGGTAAAATCCTGTCATGGGACTTAAGGTTGCAAATCCCGTGCCGCGATTTATCGGTAAGCTTCACCGAACAAACGGAATTAGCGTATCAAGCATTCGCCCGGCTGCCTTGCCATCCCAGCCGGCAGGCCGGAAAGGGGACGGGGGCATTTTTACCTCGAACAGGCTGGCGGCTTTTTTGACCAGGTCTTCCGGTTCACAAATTTCCAGTGCGGAAGCACTCAATGCAGTCGGACGTTCTGTTGTCGGTCGCAAAATACATCCAGCTTTTCCAAGCCAGGAGCATTCATCAATCATACCGCCAGAATCCGTTATCACATAGCGGGCGTGAAAAAGAACTGACAGGAAATCGGGATAGAGCATGGGGGATGTGACCTTGATGTTTTCGGCATCCCGAATACGGCGCCAAAGACCGCTTTTTACAAGGGATTCTTGTGCGCGGTGGTGAAGCGGCCAGACGATTTGAGTTTCCCGGGCAAGGTCAACAATCGCATTCACGATTGATGATAGTCGAACAAGGTTATCAATATTTTCAGCCCGATGTAGTGTCAGTAATACAGGCCCGGTACCGGGCGAAGAAGGATCAATTGGTATGCTCGTTCCACCAAAGCGGAGCATCGCATCAATTATGATATTACCGACATTTTGGATTCCCTTTGCGTCGATGCCTTCTTTGCGCAGGTTGTTGGCCGCAGTTTCATCCGGGGCCCAATGCATGTCGCAAAGGATGTCAATTTCAGTCCGGTTGGCTTCTTCGGCGACGGCATCAAACCCGCCTCGCAAGCCGGCTTCGAGGTGGATCAGAAAAATCGAATGTCTTCTTGCCGCGCGCGCGACACCCAAAGAGCCGTTAACATCACCGATGACGATCGTTGCCTGCGGCAGTGATTGGTCTAGCACCCGGCAATAGGCATCGTCTGCATTCTGAACGAGTGTGCTCCGGTTATTTCCCGGTTGCCCGATTCCAAGTCGGATTTCAGGAGCAGGTATGCCAAGCGAAAAACGCAAACCTTCGGAAAGGGCCGGGTCCCAGTGTTGGCCGGTATCGATCAGACGAAGGGTAAAAGGTAAATCATCGCGCCTTTCCCACCACGTCAGATAGAGGGCGGCAGCCTTGATCAGGTTGGGGCGGGTGCCATAGACCAGATCGATGATCATTGCGGCGTTTTTCCTGATGAATGCTCAAGCTGGATGAGCGTATGATAACGTGTTGTCTTTTATATCATTTTGGCTGATCAGCTGCCAAACGGGATAGGTGGTTTGTCAATAAATGTGATAAAATTTTCGAAAACGAATTGTTTTTTGGTATGATTCTTTTCTAAATAGAAACAGAAAATCAGTTGAACCAGTCGGATGCACGGTAAAAATCAGCCGCCGCAAAGGACCGGAACGGTACGGCAGACCAACTGTCGGCTCGGGAGGAAACAGAAATGACCGATACACGTTACATTCTGGCAATTGATCAGGGTACGACCAGCTCACGCGCCATCGTTTTCGATGCCACCGGCCGATCCGTGGCGGTCGCGCAACAGGAATTTCCCCAACATTTTCCCAATAGTGGCTGGGTGGAACATGATCCTGAAGACCTTTGGGAAACGGTTGTTGCGGTTTGTCGCGAAGCATTGTCGCGGATCGATATTGCCAACGTTGTGGCAATAGGCATCACCAACCAGCGTGAAACCACCGTGGTTTGGGACCGCAAGACGGGCAAAGCCGTTTATAATGCCATCGTTTGGCAGGATCGTCGGACTGCGGCTTTGTGCCATGATTTGAAAAAGCGTGATCCGGACCTTGAAACTGATGTCAATAATCGAAGCGGGCTTTTGATCGATCCGTATTTCTCGGCAACCAAGGCTGCGTGGATACTCGATCATGTCACCGGTGCACGGGCGCTGGCCGAACAGGGTGACCTAGCGTTTGGTACGGTCGACTCATTCCTGCTGTGGCGTTTGACCGGCGGAAAATCGCACGCGACGGATGCCACAAATGCCGCACGCACCAATCTTTTCAATATTCGCGACAATGTCTGGGATGACAGGTTGTGCGAAATCTTCCGTGTTCCCAAGCGCATGTTGCCGGAAGTCAAGGATTGTGCTGCCGATTTCGGAATGGTGGATGCCGATATCTTTGGGCGTGAAATTCCTGTCCTGGGTATGGCAGGCGACCAGCAAGCAGCCGCATTCGGTCAGTGCTGCTTTGAGCCAGGCGACATCAAAAGCACCTATGGCACCGGTTGTTTTGTGATTCTCAATACCGGGGATGATGCTGTGACATCGCAACATCGTTTGCTGACCACGATCGGTTATCGTTTGAATGGCAAAACCAGCTATGCCATTGAAGGGGCGATTTTTGTTGCCGGAGCGGCGGTGCAGTGGCTGCGGGATGGTCTTGGCATCATCAAATCGGCCGCCGAAAGCGAAGGTTTGGCCAAATCGCTTGACGATAATCACGGCGTTTATCTTGTTCCGGCCTTTACCGGACTTGGTGCGCCTTATTGGGACCCGGATGCGCGCGGTGCCATTTTCGGATTGACCCGTGACACGGGGCCACGTGAATTCGTTCGTGCCGCACTTGAAAGCGTTTGTTATCAGACCTTTGATCTATTCGAAGCGATGGCGGCAGACGGTGTTTCGCCCAAGGCCGTTCGGGTTGACGGTGGTATGGTTGCCAATGACTGGTTGTGTCAGAACCTTTCAGATATTCTCGATATTCCGGTTCAGCGCCCGGTTGTGACGGAAACAACTGCACTTGGTGCCGCCTATCTTGCGGGGTTGCAGGCGGGGGTTTACCGCGACCTCCATCATATCGCCGAAAACTGGCATATGGATGCTGAATTCAAACCAGAACTTGAAGCTGGTCGCCGGAAACATCTTTTGGGCGGCTGGAAGAGTGCGGTCAAGCGAACCATGACAGAGCAGGGCTGAATAGTTTCGCTGTTGTCCGATGGCTTTACAGACTGGTCATCGCATAAATTGCTTTGTAAGATCGGGACGGTACCACGTGGTACCGTCCTTTCTTTTTGCGGATATTCGTCCGTATTTTCATAGAACTGCTGCTATTGGATACAGGGTGCGACCGTTTGGGGGCCGTCACCGGGCGGCCAGGGGGGAAGATGCTTGATCTGATCGTTGGAAAAGTTGGACCTGTTTTTTTGACGATCCTGTGTGGTTATCTTTTAACCCGTTTCCGCGTTATCAGCCGCGAAGGCATTCCGTTCCTTGCCCGCCTTGCGATGAATGCCTTTATTCCGGCTATGTTGTTTCAAACCCTGTCGCAATCCGACATCAGTGCGCATTTCGATTTGCGCTTGTGGGGTAGCTACTATGCGGGCGCACTTCTGAACTTTTTACTGGTGTTTATGGTGGCACGGGCGTGGCTTAAGGCGAGAACGGACGAGGCGGCTGTAACCGCCATGGGCGGGGTTTTCTCCAATATTGTGCTGCTCGGTATTCCTCTGGTTCAGGCGGTATACGGTGAAGAAGGTCTGGTACCGCTTCTGATTATCCTGTCGATCCATCCGCTGACCTTGTTGGGGCTTACGGTGATGATCGTGGAAGGTTCGCGTTCTGGCGGCGGGCATTGGTTGCCCAATGTCGTTCGCAGTGTCATTCGGGTTTTGCGCAATCCGATTATCATTGCGATTATCCTTGGTGTACTGGCGTCCCTGATTGATCTTCGATTGCCCGAAATGATTGATGGAACACTCGAACGGTTTCGGACGGCAGGGCCCACAATCGCGTTGCTTCTGGTCGGGGCTGGGCTTTATGGGCAGTCCGTTCGTGGCAATATGTCCGCAAGCATGCTGTGCACTGTTGCGAAAATGTTTGTGCAGCCGGTTCTTGTGTTCCTGATCGCTCATTTTATTTTTGACTTGCAACCGCTGTGGTTGACCATCGTGGTTCTGATTGCAGCTCTTCCTGCGGGGGCGAATGTGGCAATCATTGCTGGTAGCTACAGTGTTTGTATCGATCGGTCTTCCACGACCATTCTGATCACGACGCTGATCAGTGTGATCACTTTGCCGCTTATTGTGCTTTATGCCGGGGCATCATGACGGCTGCCTTCGGCCGCGGACAGAATTTGGTCCATCAAGCTTATTTCTGCTGCGATCCCTTGCATTCGATGGTCGTGGATGCCTGAGCTTAGGGCATCAATGAAGCAATCAATGGCGTTGTCATGCCCTTTGTCAGGGCTTTTAAAAATGCCTTTTCGCATGACAGTGTTGCCATTGATCACAAGCTTCCGCCAATCTTGGATCGTGGCAGAAAATCCCGGTGCAAGGACCTCAAGAGTTTCCTTTGGCATATTGCGTCGGGCGGCATGCATGTAAGAAACTTCGCCTCGTGATCCGTCGGCAAAGTGCATGTACCAAACGCTGTCACCGGCCTTGCGATCAATCCAGTCACATGAAAGGCTGATCATTTCAGCTCCTGTCAGATAGCCAATCAGATCAATGAAATGACTGATTTCTCCGATTGTTCTGCCACCTTGATCAGGACGGTACAGCCAGTGATCGGAAGGGAGTGGATTGGGACGTACCTGATAGCGGAATTGCTTTTTGCCTTTGACTAGATGCTGTTTCAGGCGGGCTGTCATCGGCGCAAAGCGACGATTATGTCCAACCATGAATACCTGTGTTTGACTCAATCCTACGGCCTGTTTGAGTGCGCCGATCTGTTTCGGATGGATGCAAAGCGGCTTCTCCAGCCAGACATGTTTCCCTGCGCCCAAGGCCTTACTGGCGAGGTCCGCATGGCTATCGTGCCGGGTGGCAATAAACACCGTATTGATATCGTGATTTGACAGAATTTCATCCGGATCGGACGCGGTAGTTATATCCGGCATATGCCGGCAGATGGCCAGTGCCGAAAGACCTTTGCCCGAGACGGCCGCATTCAATGCGACCTTTTTGCGCAGCTTTAATCGAGGGAGCAAAACGCTGTTCATGTAATTTCCCGCGCCTATCAATCCGATCCGGACCGGCATGACATTAGGCTTGCTGATCTTTTTGACTGGGGCTGGTGGTTGCGGTTTGCTATCGGTTCGATGATATTTAATGACCGTCGCCATTATGGTCGGGTCATCACCTCCTGATAGAAAATCAGAAGCTTCGTGCAGGTTAACCCGATGGGAGATAAGCGAGGCCGGGTCGAGCTTTCCACTTTCCATCAGGGATAGTGCTGCCGCCATGTTCCGTTTTACCGTCCATCGGGCATGGCCGATCGGGTAGTCCTGTCCCAGTTGCTCGTAGTTCGTGTCATAACGGCCCGGTCCATAGGACCGCACCTGCCGGATGGTAATTTCCTTGCGATACAGGATATTGCGCGGTGCGTTTACAGCAACGTCTCCAACGCAGACAATGATGCCACGGTCACGGCAAAGCTTTGCGGCCGATTCAATCACGGTGCGTGCTTCTTTGTTATTGTTACTGCAAACAAGCACAGCATCGAACTGATCAACAGGGGCGGTGCTGATATCTGCATAAGCATACTTTACCCCGCTTTCTTCTGCTTTTTTTCTGCGCTCTGAAAACGGTTCAATCACGGTCACAATCGCACCGGCTGCGATTGTGATTTGAGTGACTATTTGACCGATTAGGCCGCATCCAATCACGGCGACCTTCTGCCCGATCTCAAGTTCTCCTTGGTGGGCGGCATGAAGTCCGATGGCGTAAAGGGTGGCAAAGGCTGCCATCTCGTCTGATACAGTGTTGGGGACGGGGCAAGCCAGATTGCGTGGGACAATGTTATATTCTGCATGATTGGCATGCTCCATACCCGCACAGGCAACGCGCTGACCAATATCAAAGTCGGTGACATCCGGGGCCATTGCCTCGACAGTTCCGCAATTGGCGTATCCGGTCGCCATTGGTCTGCCAAGGCGTCCTTTAACGGCAGTGAGGGTTGCCTGCGCGCCGTCGCGCCGAAACTTTTCAATTGTCAACGCTACCAGATCCGGCCGCTGCCATGCCTTTCTAATAAGGGACGCTTTGGTTTCGCTAGATTGCTGTCTTTCCGTGCCATTGCTGATGACAGATATCTCTGTGCGGACCAGAATGGTACCGGGCAATAGGGCGGGAACGGGGCAATTGGCCACGGCAAGCCGTCTTTCACCGGGAAACCTTAATAATGCCCGCATATCCGTCATGATATCGTCCTTGATGCACGTTATGGATGAAATATGGAACAGGAATTAAATCATATCAGTATGTGCAGGTCGATACTGTTGAAGTGGTGTCTTAAACTGGTTAGGTGCCTTTGGGCTTCGCTTCAAATTTGTTGTTGCTATCGAATTCTAAAATTTGTATACAATATACATATAAGTAATTTAGGCTCGAAAATATCCGGGTTTTAACGATTAAGCGGTCTAACCCACTAATGGGCGCGCGACCAAATCAGGAGGTTACTTTCCATGCAGGTGAACTGGACTGGCGTATTCCCCGCCGTTGCCACCCAGATGAATGAAGATGGTTCAATCGATTTCGATATGACCGCTCATCAGATCGAAGCCCTGATCAAGGCCGGTGTTGACGGCCTTGTCATGCTGGGCTCGGTCGGCGAGAACGCAGCCCTTGAGCCGGAAGAAAAAATCGCGGTTCTCAAGCTTGCTGTCGAAGTTACCAACGGTCGCATACCGGTTCTGTCGGGCGTTGCCGAAAACTCGACCCAGGCTGCCATTCGCTACGTGCAGAAATGCGAAGAACTTGGCGCTGATGGCCTGATGCTTCTGCCGGGCATGATCTATACCGCCGATCCGCGCGAAAATATCGAGCATTTCCGGTCGGTTGCTGCCAAGACCAAGCTACCGATCATGATCTATAACAACCCCGGTGCCTATCGCATCGATATCAAGCCTGAAGAATTCAACCAGCTTGCCGATGTGAAGAACCTGGTTGCGATCAAGGAAAGCTCCGGCGACCCGCGCCGTATTACCGACATCTATAATGCCTGTGGTGATCGTTTCGTTCTGTTCTGCGGCATGGATGACCTTGTCATGGAAACCCAGGTTCTGGGTGCGGTTGGCTGGATTTCGGGCTTTACCGATGCTTTCCCGCAGGAATCGGTCGCACTTTGGAAGCTGCTGTCTGAGGGGAAATACAAGGAAGCGCTTGAAATCTATCGCTGGTTTACCCCGGTCCTGCATATGGATGTTCATGCCAAGCTTGTTCAGTATATCAAACTGGCACAGGAGATGACCGGCGTGGGTAAGGCCCATGTCCGTGCTCCGCGTCTTCCGCTGGTTGGCGAGGAGATGGAACGCATCCGCGCAACCATCCAGAAAGCCATCGACACACGCCCGAAACTTTAATTCGCTTTGCAATCAACGCATTCATCGCATCAGCTCCGTAAGGCGTGATTGCATTTGCGTATGATTTGATGGCAAGTGTGAGCTCTCCTGTGATTTTCGCAGGGGAGTTTGCTGCCATCTGGCACGAGACGAGAGATCAAGATAAAACGCGCACACCAAAGCAGTCAGGGCCCGGAACATGCCAAAACCTTCTTCCGCTTCAAAGTCCCCCTCACAGTCAAAACAGCATGCCGTCGTTGTCGGCTCCGGGATAGTCGGGGTCAATGTCGGTTTGGCTCTTTTGAAGAAGGGCTATGACGTCACCCTTCTGGATCGCGGAGAACCGGGGATGGGGGCATCCTTTGGTAATGCTGGGGGAATTGCCGTCACGGAATGCGCGCCTATTGCCATGCCGGGGGTCTGGACAAATGTGCCAGGCTGGCTGATGGATCCGCTGGGGCCGCTTTCGGTGCGCTGGTCCTATTTGCCCAAAATGATGCCGTGGCTGATCCGTTTCCTGGCCGCCAGTTCGAAAAGCCGGGTAGAGCAGATTGCAACCGAATTAGCAGCCATCCTCAACCGCGCTTGGGAAGATTACGATCCGGTGATCGCAGAAGCAGGCCTTTCCGGTGCGGTGTTTAAAAAAGAAGGCGCTATGGGTGTTTATCGCAGCGAGAAAACACGCCGGGATGCCGAATACGGAATTGATCTTCGCCGTCGTAACGGGGTCAAAATTCGTGATCTGACCAAGGATGAGGTCAGGGATATTGAGCCCGATCTGGCCCCGATCTTCACGTGTGGTGTGATGGAGGAGGATTGGGGCCGGGTTCTGGATCCGTTCAGAATTGTTAACGGCCTTTACAAGCATTTTCTGGAACGCGGTGGGAAGTTTCAGAATGCCGAGGTTATCGATTTCGTTTACCGCGATGGCAAACCGCGTGCCGCGATGACGGCACAAGGTGAACAGATTACCTTCGACAAGGTTGTTGTTGCATGCGGTGCATGGTCAAAAACGCTGGCCACGCGACTTGGTTCATCGGTGCCTCTTGATACCGAACGGGGGTATAACACAACAGTCCCTTATAATGGTGTGAAACTATCACGCATGATTATTTGTGCCGATGACAGCTTTGTTCTGACGCCGATGGAAATGGGTATTCGTGTGGGCGGGGCGGTTGAGCTTGGCGGTCTGGTTGCTGCCCCCAATTATGATCGCGCCAAGGCCCTGTTTGCCAAAGGCAAGGAAGTTCTTCCGAAACTCAGTGCAGAAGGGGGTACAGAATGGATGGGATTCCGCCCCTCAATGCCGGATTCCAAGCCTGTGATTTCGGCAAGCCCCAAACATGAAAATGTCTTCTTCGCATTCGGTCACGGCCATCTTGGCCTGACCATGGCGGCCACCACCGGACGGCTGATCGCCGACCTGATGAGTGAAGCGACTCCGCCTATTAACATGACCCCGTATCGTATTGATCGTTTCCAAGGATAAGGCCGCCCCAAATGGCAAAACACAGCTTCTTCTGTATTGATGGACATACCTGCGGTAATCCGGTGCGTGTGGTTGCCGGTGGCGGACCAAAGCTTGAAGGTGCAAATATGCTTGAAAAGCGTGCGCATTTTCTGGCGGAATATGACTGGATACGAACCGGACTGATGTTCGAGCCGCGTGGCCATGACATCATGTCGGGCTCGATCCTTTATGAACCGACCCGCGATGATTGCGATGTAGCCATCCTGTTTATCGAGACGTCTGGCTGCCTACCGATGTGCGGTCACGGCACAATTGGGACGGTCACCATGGCAATCGAGGAAGGTCTGGTAAAGCCGAAAACCCCGGGAGTACTGCGTCTTGAAACGCCTGCCGGGCTGGTGATTGCCGAATACAAACAGGTTGGCGATTACGTGGAATCGGTCAAGCTGACCAATGTACCGTCCTTCCTGTATAAAACGGATATCGAGGTCGATTGTCCCGATCTTGGCCCGATCAAGGTTGATGTTGCTTATGGCGGCAATTTCTATGCGATTGTCGAGCCACAGGAAAACTTCCTTGACATGGCCGAATACGCGGTTGGCGATTTTCAGCGCATCAGTCCGGAACTTCGTCGTCGCCTGAACGAGGTTGGCGAGTTCATTCACCCACTTCACCCGGATATCAAGGGCCTGTCACATATCCAGTGGACTGGAAAACCGACCCAGCCTGACAGCACCCATCGCAATGCAGTGTTTTACGGTGATAAGGGGATTGATCGATCTCCCTGCGGGACGGGCTCTTCTGCGCGTCTGGCACAATTGGTTGGCAAGGGGCAGTGGGACCCAGCGCATGAGCTGGTTCATGAAAGCATTATCGGATCGCAGTTCCGTGTCTCCGTCGTCGAACAGACAAAGGTCGGCGACTATGACGCGGTCGTGCCCGGGATCGAGGGCTGGGCACGCAAGCATGGTTACAACACGATTTTCATTGATGACCGTGATCCTTACGCGCATGGATTTATCGTGAAATAGGCGTTTGATCGGGGCCGGTTTCTGTTCTCAAGCTCCTGATACCGTAGCGGCGTGA
>NZ_CP121124.1:0-2500 GCF_038070535.1 Thalassospira sp. SN3W | reverse complement strand
GTTCCTGAAACCGGATGCCTACAAGCAGTTGGAGCCTCTATATGGGGTGACAGCGTACCTCTTGCATAATGGGTCAGCGAGTTAGTCTTACAAGCGAGCTTAAGCCGTTAGGTGTAGGCGCAGCGAAAGCGAGTCTGAATAGGGCGATTGAGTTTGTGGGATTAGACCCGAAACCAGGTGATCTAGCCATGAGCAGGTTGAAGGTGATGTAACAGTCACTGGAGGACCGAACCCACGTCTGTTGAAAAAGACGGGGATGACTTGTGGTTAGGGGTGAAAGGCCAATCAAACCTGGAGATAGCTGGTTCTCCGCGAAATCTATTTAGGTAGAGCGTCAGACGAATACCATCGGGGGTAGAGCACTGAATGGGCTAGGGGGCCTTACCGGCTTACCAAACCTAATCAAACTCCGAATACCGATGAGTACTATCTGGCAGACAGACTACGGGTGCTAAGGTCCGTGGTCGAGAGGGAAACAGCCCAGACCGCCAGTTAAGGTCCCAAAGTTGTGGCTAAGTGGGAAAGGATGTAGGACGGCCAAGACAACCAGGACGTTGGCTTAGAAGCAGCCATCGTTTAAAGAAAGCGTAACAGCTCACTGGTCTAAATAAGCTGTCCCGCGCCGAAGATGTACCGGGGCTCAAGCCACACACCGAAACTGCGGATTTGTTCTTTATTGAACAAGTGGTAGCGGAGCGTTCCGTAAGCCTGTGAAGGTGTACCGTAAGGTATGCTGGAGGTATCGGAAGCGAGAATGCTGACATGAGTAGCGACAAAGGGAGTGAGAACCTCCCTCGCCGAAAGCCCAAGGGTTCCTGCGCAAGGCCAATCCGCGCAGGGTGAGTCGGCCCCTAAGACGAGGCGGAAACGCGTAGTCGATGGGAAACAGGTTAATATTCCTGTACCCGTGAGAAGTGACGGCCTCTGGAAGTAGTTTTTCCTTATTGGATTGGAGAAGCTGCCAAGGAGGTCCAGGAAATAACTCTCACATATGGACCGTACCCGAAACCGACACAGGTGGGCAGGTTGAATATACCAAGGCGCTTGAGAGAACGATGTTGAAGGAACTCGGCAAATTGCCCCCGTAACTTCGGGAGAAGGGGGCCCACCGTGAAGGCAACTTTACGGTGGGGGCACAGACCAGGGGGTGGCGACTGTTTACTAAAAACACAGGGCTCTGCGAAGTCGCAAGACGACGTATAGGGTCTGACGCCTGCCCGGTGCCGGAAGGTTAAGAGGAGATGTGCAAGCATTGAATTGAAGCCCCGGTAAACGGCGGCCGTAACTATAACGGTCCTAAGGTAGCGAAATTCCTTGTCGGGTAAGTTCCGACCTGCACGAATGGCGTAACGACTTCCCCACTGTCTCCAACATCGACTCAGCGAAATTGAATTCTCCGTGAAGATGCGGAGTACCCGCGGTCAGACGGAAAGACCCCGTGCACCTTTACTACAGCTTTGCAGTGGTATCAGGATGTGAATGTGCAGAATAGGCGGGAGGCTATGAACCCGAAGCGCCAGCTTCGGTGGAGCCACCTTTGAGATACCGCCCTTTTGCTTCCTGATATCTAACCGAGGTCCGTTATCCGGATCCGGGACCCTGCATGGCGGGTAGTTTGACTGGGGCGGTCGCCTCCCAAAGAGTAACGGAGGCGCGCGATGGTAGGCTCAGGCTGGTCGGACATCAGCTTAAGAGTGCAATGGCAAAAGCCTGCCTGACTGCGAGACTGACAAGTCGAGCAGAGACGAAAGTCGGTCATAGTGATCCGGTGGTCCCGCGTGGAAGGGCCATCGCTCAACGGATAAAAGGTACGCCGGGGATAACAGGCTGATACTCCCCAAGAGTCCACATCGACGGGAGTGTTTGGCACCTCGATGTCGGCTCATCACATCCTGGGGCTGGAGCAGGTCCCAAGGGTTTGGCTGTTCGCCAATTAAAGTGGTACGTGAGCTGGGTTTAGAACGTCGTGAGACAGTTCGGTCCCTATCTGCCGTGGGCGCAGGATACTTGAGAAGAGCTGTCCCTAGTACGAGAGGACCGGGATGGACGCACCTCTGGTGTACCGGTTGTTCCGCCAGGAGCATCGCCGGGTAGCTAAGTGCGGAAGGGATAACCGCTGAAAGCATCTAAGCGGGAAGCCCCCTTCAAGACTAGGTATCCCTATCAGATCCCTGGAAGACCACCAGGTTGATAGGCTGGGTGTGGAAGCGTGGCAACACGTGAAGCTAACCAGTACTAATTGATCGATCGGCTTGATTGATCCCTCTTGCTAATTGACTATTCTGACTTCTTGCGCAGCGGTAAAACCCGCAAATACGCAATCAACCAATATCGCACCTAAATCACAATCCGATCTCTTCGCTGTGTTTCGACGGCCCGGTGGCCATAGCGGCCGGGAACCACCTGATCCCATCCCGAACTCAGAAGTGAAACCTGCCTGCGCCGATGGTACTTTGTCTTAAGGCACGGGAGAGTAGGTCACCGCCGGGCCTTCAAAACA